>JBQCZP010000005.1:0-76596 GCA_052089225.1 Nesterenkonia sp. | reverse complement strand
AGGACCTCAACCACACCGGCAGCCACAAGATCAACAACGCGCTGGGCCAGGCGCTCATCGCCCAACGACTCGGCAAGACCCGGCTCATCGCCGAGACCGGAGCGGGCCAGCACGGGGTGGCCACCGCCACGGCCGCAGCGCTGCTGGGCATGGAGTGTGTGGTCTACATGGGGGCCGAGGACACCCGGCGACAGGCACTCAACGTAGCTCGGATGAACCTGCTGGGAGCCGAGGTGGTACCGGTGGAGCACGGATCACAGACACTCTCCGACGCCATCAACGAGGCCCTGCGCGACTGGGTCGCCAGTGTGGACACCACCCACTACGTGCTGGGCACCGTCGCCGGGCCCCACCCCTTCCCTGAGATGGTCCGCTGGTTCCACCAGGTCATCGGCGATGAGGCGCGTGAACAGATTCTTCAGGCCACCGGCGCGCTGCCTGCGGCTGTGGTGGCCTGCGTGGGAGGAGGATCCAACGCCATGGGTCTCTTCCACGGATTCCTCGACGACCCGGGCGTGGAGCTCTACGGCTACGAGGCCGGCGGCGAAGGCCTGGAGACCGGCCGGCACGCCGCTGCCATCACCCTGCGCCGCTCCGGCATGCTCCACGGTGCCCGCAGCTTCCTGATGCAGGATGACGACGGCCAGACCATCGAGTCCCACTCCATCTCCGCCGGACTGGACTACCCATCAGTCGGTCCGGAGCATGCGCACCTGGCCGAGGCCGGGCGGGTGACCTACGAGCCGGTCACCGACGCGGAGGCGATGCGCGCATTCGAGACCCTGTGCCGCACCGAAGGGATCATCCCCGCCATCGAATCCGCCCACGCACTGGCCGGAGCGATGCGGCTGGCGGCCAGCTGGGGCGAGGCCGGAGCTGAAGAGGTCATCGTGGTCAGCCTCTCTGGCCGCGGGGACAAGGACGTGGCCACTGCGGCGAAGTGGTTCGATCTGCTGCCGCCGGCCGAGGACTCCCAAGCACCGTCGACAGGAGTGCAGGCATGAGCAGAACCGCCGCAGCCATCGACCGGGCCGCAGCCGCCGGCAGGTCGGCCTTCATCGGCTACCTGCCGGCCGGCTACCCGGACAAGGAACAGTCCATCGCCGCCGCGATCGCGCTGGCGGAGAACGGCGCCGACGTCATCGAGATCGGCATCCCGTACTCAGATCCGGTCATGGACGGCCCCGTCATCCAGCAGGCCACTACGGAAGTGCTGGCCCGCGGCTTCCGCATCTCGGAGGTCTTCGAGATTGTCCAAGCCGTTGTCGAGGCCACGGATGCGGCAGTGCTGGTGATGACCTACTACAACATTATCGACCGCATGGGGACCGAGGAGTTCGCCCGCCGACTGGCGGCGGCCGGGGGAGCCGGAGCCATCACCCCGGATCTGATCCCGGATGAGGCCGCTGAATGGATCGCCGCCGCCGACGCCCACGATCTGGACCGGGTCTTTCTCTCCGCGCCCACCTCGAACCCCGAACGGGTGGCGATGATCGCTCAAGCCTCCCGCGGGTTCGTCTACGGCGTCTCCCTGATGGGCGTCACCGGCACCCGCGACGCCGTATCCGATGCCGCCGTTCAGGTGGTTGAGGCGTCCAAGGCTGCCGGAGCGCCGCGGGTCTGTGTGGGCCTGGGCGTGTCGACCCGCTCACACGTGAAGGAGATCAGCAGGTATGCTGATGGTGTGATCGTCGGCACAGCTTTGGTCGCCGCACTGCGGGACGGAGGTCCTCAGGCGGTGGGAGCCAAGGCCGCGCTACTTACTGGGAGATGACCCGAGGGGGCAATAGAAGTGAGTGAATCAGTCGGCTCGCCGCGCAGACCTCGCCTGCGTGAGAGCTTCACCGGAAGGAACGCCTTCATCCTGGTGGCCGTCGGGTCCGCCGTCGGCCTGGGAAACATCTGGCGCTTCCCCTACATCACGTACGAGAACGGCGGCGGCGCCTTCCTCATCCCATACCTGATCGCGCTGCTGACCGCAGGCATTCCCATCCTGCTGTTCGACTACGCCATCGGCTATAAGTTCCGCGGATCCCCGCCGCTGGCATTCAAGCGCCTGCACCCGAAGGCGGAGACCATCGGGTGGTTCCAAGTAGGCATCTGCTTCCTGATCGCCATCTACTACTCGGCCATCATCGCCTGGGCCGCCATGTACACCTGGTTCTCCCTGACCCAGGCCTGGGGCGACGACGCCGAAACGTTCTTCTTCGACGAGTTCCTCCAATACGACGGCGGCGGCACCGAGGGCACCGGCATCTCAGTGGACTTCGTCGCGCAGGTGGGCTGGCCGCTCATTGCGGTCTGGGTCGTGCTGCTTCTCGCCCTGGCCACAGGCGTCCGCAAGGGCATCACCATGGTTTCGATGGTCGGCATCCCGCTGCTGTTCCTCATGTTCATCGTGCTGGTCGGCTACTCGCTGACCCTCGACGGCGCAGCCGAAGGGCTCAACGCCCTGTTCACCCCGGACTGGGGCGCACTGTTCAACGGCACGGTGTGGATCCAGGCCTACGGGCAGATATTCTTCACGCTCTCCGTCGGCTTCGGCATCATGATCACCTACGCCTCCTACCTGAAGCGCAGGACCAACACCACCGGCTCGGGCCTGGTGGTCGGCTTCACCAACTCCTCCTTCGAGCTGCTCTCAGCCATCGGCGTCTTTGCCGCCCTGGGCTTCCTGGCCGTCGCCGGCGGCACAGCCGTCAACGAGGTCGCCTCCTCCGGGCTCGGCCTGGCCTTCGTGGGCTTCCCGACCATCGTCTCCGAGGCTCCGGCCTCGGCCCTGGTCGGCGTGCTGTTCTTCGGCGGGCTCACCCTGGCCGGTCTGACCTCACAGATCTCCATCATGGAGGTCGTCATCTCTGCGGTGAAGGACAAGACCGGCTGGTCCCGGGTCAAGACCGTCTCGCTGGTGGGCGGCCTCATCGCCATCATCTCAATCGTGCTGATCGGCGGGGTCTCCGGGGTCACGATCCTGGATGTGGTCGACGCCTTCTCCAACAACATCGGAATCGTCGGCGGCGCACTGATCGCGGTGGTCATGGTGACCTGGGTCTACCGGCGCCTGGACTCCCTGGCGGCAGCGCTGAACCGCTTCGGCTCCTTCAAGGTCGGCCGCATCTGGAAGACTCTGCTGGGCATCGTGCTGCCGGTGGTGCTCACCGTGCTGCTGGTGATGGACATCACCGATAAGATCACCGAAGGCTACGGAGGCTTCGACACCTGGGTCCTGGTGACCTTCGGCTGGGGGTCGCTGGCAGTGGTGATCGTGGCCTCCATCGCACTGAGCTTCATTCCCTGGCGCGGCGCCTCTGCCCTGCACCAGGAGGACCCGGACCAGGATGAAGCTGGAAAGGAGACGGTCTGAATGGACACCGCAGCAATTGTGATGATGATTGTGGCCCTGCTGACAGTGTGGGGAGGGATGGGGGCCGCGATCACGCACCTGCTCCGACATCCTGACGAACCCTAGATCCTTGGCGCAGTCAGATCTGATAGGTTTGCCGGCATGATTTCCGCCGGTTTCCCCGCCCCGCCCCTGCGCGGCATCGACCTTCCTGGGCCCTTCTTCATCGCCTTCTACTCGCTGGCGATCATGCTGGGCATCGTCCTTGCCGTGGTGGTCGCCACCCGGCTGTGGAAGTCCCGGGGAGGCAGCAGCGACGACGTGTTCTCCGCCACGATGTGGGCGGTGCTGATCGGCATCGTCGGCGCCCGCATTTACCACGTGCTGAGCTCCCCCGACGCCTACTTCGGTGAAGGCGGCGACGTCCTGGGCATCTTCCAGATCTGGGAGGGCGGCCTGGGCATCATCGGGGCTGTGGCGGCCGGCTCAGCGGCAGTGTGGATCTTCTGCCGCCGCAGCGGCATCAAGTTCGGCGCCTTCGCCGACGCGATCGTCCCCGGTGTGATCCTCGCCCAGGCCGTGGGCCGCTGGGGAAACTGGTTCAACCAGGAGCTCTACGGAGGCGCCACCAACTTGGCCTGGGGCCTGCAGATCGACACTGACCAGCAGCATCAGGCGTTGCCGGCCGGTGCCAGCGACATGACCACCTTCCACCCAACGTTCCTCTACGAATCGGTGTGGAACCTGCTGGGCTTCGTGGCGCTGATCCTGCTCTACCGGCGGTTCCAATTCAAGCAGGGCCTGCTTGCCTGGACCTATGTGGCCTACTACGGGCTGGGCCGGTTCTGGGTCGAGTCGCTGCGCGTGGACGAGGCCGCCAAGAGCACGCAGCTCTTCATCGAAGACCTCACAGGGATGAGTTGGCGATTGAATCAGTGGGTCGCGCTGCTGATCTTCCTCGTTGCGGTCATCGCACTGATCTGGCTCTTCAGCCGCCGCCCACGGACCGAGGCGGCGCTGGCCGAGGAGCTGCACATCTACACCGCCGACTCCCAGCAGCGCAGCCCGGATGCGCTGCCTGAGGGCGATGCTGCAGCTGACGACACGGAGTCCGACGACACAGAATCCGCCGACCCCGGGCCCGACGATACCGAGTCCGAAGGGTCACAGCCGGAATCGGGATCGGTGAACTCTCCTCAGCAATGATCTGGTGATTCAGTGACGTGCGCCTCACATCTGGGATAGGCTCAGTGGGTGACTGGTCCAGCGCCGTGCCAGCAGCATCGAACGCTAGATCAACATCTGAAGGTAGAGGCATGAAACACGCCAAGATCGTCGCCACATTCGGCCCATCGACCACCGGTTACGAAAGAACCCGCGAACTGATTGAGGCCGGCGTCGACGTCGTCCGCGTCAACATGAGCCACGGCGAGTACGCCGTTCATGAGGAGACCTACAGCACTGTTCGCGAAGTGGCGAAGGACCTGCGGCGCGCCGTCGCGGTCTTCGCCGACCTGCAGGGACCCAAGATCCGGCTCGGCCGCTTCGCAGACGGCCCGCACGAGCTGGCCGTCGGTGATCGCTTCACCATCACCACTGAAGAGGTCGAGGGCACCAAGGAACGCTGCTCCACTACGTTCAAAGGGCTCCCGGGTGATGTCGAGCCCGGCGACACGCTGCTGATCGACGACGGCAAGGTCGGGCTGCGGGCCGTGGAAGTCACCGAGACCGAGGTGGTCACCGAAGTGGAGGTGCCCGGCCCGGTCTCCAACAACAAGGGCATCAACTTACCCGGTGTGGCCGTCTCGGTTCCCGCGCTGAGCGAGAAGGACGAGAAGGATCTGCGCTGGGCGCTGCGCACCGGATTCGATATGGTCGCGCTGAGCTTTGTGCGTGACGCAGCAGATATTGAGGCCGTCCACCGGATCATGGACGAAGAGGGACGGCGCGTGCCGGTCATCGCCAAATTGGAGAAGCCCCAGGCCGTTGATGCCCTGCAGGACGTCATCGACGCATTCGACGCCGTCATGGTCGCCCGTGGTGACCTGGGCGTGGAGCTGCCGCTGGAGGAGGTGCCGCTGCTGCAGAAGCGGGCAGTGGAGATGGCCCGTCGGTGGGCCAAGCCGGTCATCGTGGCCACCCAGGTGCTGGAATCGATGATCGACAATCCGCGGCCCACCCGGGCGGAGGCCTCCGACTGCGCCAATGCGGTGCTGGACGGCGCCGATGCAGTGATGCTCTCCGGCGAGACCTCTGTGGGCAAGTACCCGGTGGCGACAGTGGAGACGATGAACTCCATCATCCGCTCCACCGAGGTCAAGGGACTCGAGCGCATCCCGCAGCTGGGGACCAAGCCGCGCACCCGTGGTGGGGCCATCACCCGGGCGGCCAACGAGATCGCCGAGCAGCTGAACGTGTCCTACCTGGCCACCTTCACCCGCTCCGGCGACTCGGCCCGGCGGCTTTCGAGGCTGCGGCCGCGCCAGCCGATCTTTGCCTTCACCCACGTGGAGCACACCCGCAACATTCTCTGCCTCTCCTGGGGAGTGCACTCGCGCTGGGTGGAGTTCGCCTCCCACACCGATACGATGACCGAACAGGTCGATAAGCTGCTGCTGGAGGAGCAGGTGGCCGAAACCGGCGACCTGGTGGTCATCGCAGCCGGCTCGCCCCCAGGCCAGGCCGGCACGACCAACATGGTCAAGGTCCACCGGATCGGAGACCTGCCTGCCGGCGGAGTCGACGCCGAAGCGCTGCGCCGCGGCGACACCGGTGTGCTGCCGATCAAGGAGCCGGTGGGACCCTGGCCCTCGAGCAGCGCACCGAGCGCGCACAGCGCGTTCTGAGAGACGGGCAGACACCGGGTACAATAATCCGGTGCCTCCTGGCCCGAATGGCGGAATCGGTAGACGCGCTCGACTCAAAATCGGGTACCTGACGGTGTGTGGGTTCGAGTCCCACTTCGGGCACATAGGACCAATGAACCAGGTGTCAGTGCAAGGGCGGTGAGTGTGCCGGAGGCTGTGGAGTCCGACGCGGCCTTCGTCGTCAGCGCGGAGCAGCGCGGAACGCGGCACCGGCTGGAGGCCGTGGTCGCCTCCGGTGAGGCCGGCAGGTGGTACCACCGGGTTCACCTGGAGGCCGATGAGGTCACCCACGACTACACCGCCGCCTGCACCTGCGGGGTTGAGGAATGCGTCCACATCCGCGCAGCCCTTGGGGTCTCTGAGAAGCACCTGCCGGGCATCGTGCCCGGGCGGCGTCGTACCAGTGAGGGTCCGCAGCTGCAGATCGGGACCTCCACCGACGACGGCGACTGGTTCGATCTCAACGTCAGCGTCACGGTGGCCGGCGAACAGGTGGACTTCCGCGAGCTCTTCGCGGCCCTGGTGCGCGGCGAGAGCGTCTACCTGCTTCCCGACGGCTGGTACTTTCCGCTGAACACCCCGGAGCTGGAGACGCTGCGCCGCGTGATCGAGGAGGCCCGCACCCTCAACGATGCGCCGAGCTCCGGACTTCGGCTCAGCCGCTACCAGGTCGACCTGTGGGAAGAGCTGGCCGGATTGGATCTGGTGGCCGCCGACGAGCATCAGTGGTGGCAGCAGGTCGCGGCGCTCACCGGTGAGCCCGAACGGCTGGCGGTGCCGGAGAGCATCACCGCCGATCTGCGCGACTACCAGCGGCGCGGCTACCAATGGCTGAGCTTCCTGCACGAGCACCGGCTCGGCGGTGTCCTGGCCGACGATATGGGTCTGGGCAAGACCCTGCAGGCGCTGACTATGATCCAGCGGGCCAGGGACCGCGACCCCGAGGACCCGCCCTTCCTGATCGTCGCGCCCACCTCAGTGGTCGGCAACTGGCGCGCTGAGGCGCAGCGCTTCGCACCGGAGCTGGACGTCGTCGTCATCTCTGAGACCCTGCGCCGCTCCGGCGCCGCGCTGAGCGAGCGCATCGCCGCCGCTG
The DNA here is from genome assembly GCA_052089225.1 of Nesterenkonia sp. Classification (GTDB taxonomy): domain Bacteria; phylum Actinomycetota; class Actinomycetes; order Actinomycetales; family Micrococcaceae; genus Nesterenkonia. The sequence goes on along the minus strand of JBQCZP010000005.1, from coordinate 69,290 downwards.
ATGTGGTGATCACCAGCTACGCCCTGTTCCGGATCGAGGCCGAGCAGTACCATTCGACCAGTTGGAGCGGGCTGGTCCTGGACGAGGCGCAGATGATCAAGAATCCGTCCTCGCAGGGGTACCGAGCAGCCCGGGACCTGCCCACCGGCTTCACCGTGGCGATCACCGGTACGCCGCTGGAGAACAACCTGCTGGAGCTGTGGGCGCTGGTCTCGCTGTGCTGCCCCGGGCTGCTGGGCCGCCGCGAACAGTTCGGCAGGATCTACCGGGTGCCCATCGAGAAGGAGCGCGACGCCGAGGCGCTGGGGCGTCTGCAGCGGCGGCTGCGGCCCTTCATGCTGCGCCGCACCAAGGAGACCGTAGCCGCTGAGCTGCCGCCGAAGCAGGAGCAGGTGCTCACGCTGAGCCTGCACCCGGAGCACCGGCTGATCTACGACCGCAGACTGCAGCGAGAGCGTCAGAAGGTGCTGGGCCTGGTGGAGGACATGGGGGCCAACCGGTTCCAGGTTCTGGCCGCCCTGAACCACCTGCGGCAACTGGCACTGGACGCCGAGCTGGTGGGGGAGGCCCCGGTGCCCTCGGCCAAACTGGAGACGCTGGCGCAGATGCTGCCGGAGATCACCGGTGAGGGGCACAAGGTCCTGGTGCTCAGTCAGTTCACCCGGTTCCTCTCCAAGGCCCACCGCACGGTGGAGGAGGCCGGGGTGGCGTCGTCGTACCTCGACGGTGCTACCCGTGAGCGGCAGCGGGTGATCGAGGAGTTCCGCTCCGGGCAGACCGATGCCTTCTTCATCTCGCTGAAAGCAGGGGGCTTCGGGCTGAACCTGGCCGAGGCAGACTATGTGATGCTGCTGGACCCATGGTGGAACCCCGCGGCGGAGGAGCAGGCCATCGACCGCACGCACCGCATCGGACAGACCCGCAGCGTCATGGTCTACCGACTCATCGCCGAGGAGACCATCGAGTCCAAGGTGCTGGGGCTGCAGGAGTCCAAACGAGCTCTGTTCAACACGGTGCTGGGAGCAGCTGAGGCCGCCGAGGAGCCGGTGCTCAGCGCCGAGCAGATTCGTGAGCTGCTGCAGTGATACCCGTGCGCGCCGCTGGGTGCTGACGGTAGGATCAGAGACGCAGTGACCGCGGCGCCGCCTGGGATGAGGCCGTCGATCAACAGTTTTTCGCAAGGAGATCAGTGACTGAGCAGCCCGAGACCTCACCGGATGAATCAGTGGTGCCCACCTCAGACGAGGCGCCCCAGCGCCGGGTCCTGGTGGCTGAGGATGAGACGCTGATTCGCCTGGACATTGTGGAGATCCTCACCGACGCAGGCTATGCGGTGGTCGGCGAGGCCGAGAACGGGGAGAAGGCTGTGGAGCTGGCCCGTGAGCACCGTCCGGACCTGGTGGTCATGGACGTGAAGATGCCCGTGATGGACGGCATCACAGCCGCCAAGGCCATCGCCGAGGAACGGATCGCCCCGGTGGTGATGCTCACCGCGTTCTCCCAGCGTGACCTGGTGGAGTCCGCCCAGGAGGCCGGCGCTATGGCCTATGTGGTCAAGCCGTTCGGTCAGAACGACCTGGTGCCGGCCATCGAAGTTGCTGCCGCACGGTTCGATGAGATCCGTGCTCTGGAGGCTGAAGTCACCTCCATGGCCGATAAGTTCGAGGCCCGCAAGCTGGTCGAGCGTGCCAAGTCTGTCCTGACCTCCAAGATGGGGCTCAGCGAGCCGGAGGCTTTCCGCTGGATACAGAAGACCTCGATGGACCGGCGGCTGACGATGCGCGAGGTGGCCGAGACCGTCGTCGATCAGATGGGCTGAGCGCGCTCACCCATCACCCCGGATTGCCGAAAGTATGTTCGATTGAAGTGTTGAATGTCACACTGCTCGAAGATATAATCGAGTATGGGCAACGAAGCTGTGGGCACAAGGGTGGTGGAGGTGCGGCCGGTCGGGCGCACCTATCCCGCCGAGCGCGCTCGCGCTTCTGTCCTTCCCGGTGTTGCCCGGGACGTCGACGATTTCCAGGACCCCAACCGGTTTGCACCGGTGGGTTCCGCTGAACCGTCCACTCTGGATGACTGTTTGCCCGCCATGGATGATTCAGCCGCACAGGTGGTGCGTGACCTGGAAATCCAGTCTCGACAGCTGGAGGTGCGCAAGATCCTGGCGCTGGCCCACTACGTGGAGAGCTTCACGGCCGAAGCTCAGCGGCAGCGCCGCGCTGACGGCGTCGATGGTCGCGACGTGGTCACCGTGGCTGACGACCAGGGGGAGATCCGGCGGTACTGGACCGAAGACCAGCTGGCCCGCACCGATGAGAACGCCGCGATCATGTACGCCGCCCAGGCGTTGGGCTGGTCGGAGTACCGGACCGCACGGCTGTTCGACAGTGCGGTCACCGCGCGCCATCGGCTGCCTACGGTCTGGGAGTGGTTCAAAGATGCCCGGGTATCGCCGGTGGCGCTGGGAAAAGTGGCTCAGGCGGCCAATAAGCTGACGACCCAGAAGGCGATCGATCGATTGGACAAGCGGGCGCCGGGCGCCGCCGCGCGCCTGAGGCCCGGCGAACTGGACCGATGGCTGAAGCGTTTTGTCGCCAATGCTGAACCGCAGCGGCACGCCGATCGGTTTGCTGAAGCAGTCCGCCAACGATATGTCTCTGTGCGGCCGGCTGAGGAGCACGACGGCATGAGCATACTTACCGCCCTGCTTCCGACGGTGACGGCCCAGGCCATCCGCGGAAAACTTGGCGCCATGGCCCGATCCCATGTGCAGCCGGTCGCGCACAATCCGGTGATCGTGGAGCCCACCGACACCCGTTCAGCCGTAGCAGGCGGTTCCGGCGACGATGTTCCTGCGGATATCGTCGCGGCAGGCTATACCATCAGTGAAGAGGACTGGCTTCGTGAGCAGGTTGAGGAAGCCTTCGCCGACGTCGACGAGGAATTCGTGTCCCCTCCCGCGGAGATGAGGCGGCCGCAGGCCTACGTAGACGGTGACGAACGGACTCTGGCCCAACGCGAAGCCGATCTGCTCTGCGCCTGGATGCTCAGCGCAGAGCATACGGATGCGCTGCCCGTCGACGCCCAGGTGGGACTGCTGGTTCCTTTTCAGACGCTGACTGAAGGCTCTGATGCCCCCGGCATCACCCGGGATCGCTCAGACGCAGTGCCGGCACCGGTGGTCAGGCAGCTGATCGGCGACCCGGGGAACCGGATCCGATGGCATCAGCTCACCACCGGACCTCCCCGAGGGAATCTCGAGGACTTCGACGTGCTCTCCCACACCTACAGCGGCTACCAGGTGCCACAGATCCTGCGCGAAGCGCTCTGGTTCCGCGATGGCGTGTGCCAAACACCCGGGTGCACTGTGCCAGCTGAACGCGGCGATATCGACCACATCACCCCGTGGCCGGACGGTTCGACCCAGGCAGCGAATCTCCAAGTGGTGTGCCGACGCCACCACCGGGTCAAGACTGCTGGGCACCGGTTCACCAACCGCTGAGCAGGCCGGCCTCAGGCGGCGTCCAATGCCACTCGGGCACTGAGCAGGCCCAGGGCAGCACCGGTGGCCGCGTCCAGTGTGCGCCGGACCGAGCGGCGCTGGACCCAGCGGGCTGCCGCATGGACCAGCATGACGACGCCGAACAGCTGCAGGAAGCCCAGGACGGGGTGGGTGATCGCCAGCAGGCTCAGAGCCCACAGCTCCATGCCCGGGGTCATGAACTGCGGCAGGATCGCCAAGTAGAACAGCAGGACCTGCGGGTTGGTGAGGTTGACCAGGAAACCTTGGCGAAACCCGCGACGGGCCGCGGCACCGTCGGCCGATGCTTCCGGGTAGTGCCCCTTCCACGCCGAGCGCAGCGCCTGGAAAGCCATCCACGCCAGGTAGGCCACACCTATCCAACGCACAGCCTGCAGCACCAGCTGGGACTGCGCGATGAGAATGCCCAGCCCTGCCGCGGCCAGCGCGGCCTGCACCGCGGCCGCAGCGGTCACGCCGAAGGAGGTGGCCATGCCGCCCCGCCGCCCGCTCTGCAGCGAGTTCTTCAGCGCCACTGCCGTGTCCGAGCCCGGCGTCAGGGCGATCACCAGGGCAATCATCGCAAAGGTGAGGTATGCGTCCCATTCCATCTGTGCAGTATCGCACCGGGCGGCGGCGTGAGCCCATCAGGGACATTCGTCTCACAAGGTGAAATGACCCAAGGACTGCCGCGCGTCCCTTCCGGGTGGGCATAGAATCAGAGGTATGTCCGCACCCACTGAGGAAAACACCCCCGCCGTCCCCAAAGCCGCCACCGGGCCCTCCAACCCGGAGAAGCCGCGCTCCTGGAAGGTCACCGACGGCTACACCGCCGCTCCGGCCCGCGGCATGCTGCGCGCGGTCGGCATGGGCGACGACGACTGGTCCAAGGCCCAGATCGGCATCGCCAGCTCCTGGAACGAGATCACCCCCTGCAACCTCTCCCTGGACCGGCTGGCCCAGTCCTCCAAGCACGGGGTGCACGCCGGAGGCGGCTTCCCGATGGAGTTCGGCACCATCAGCGTCTCCGACGGCATCTCCATGGGACATGAGGGCATGCACTACTCCCTAGTCTCCCGCGAAGTCATCGCCGACTCCGTGGAGACCGTGATGCAGGCCGAACGCCTCGACGGCTCGGTGCTGCTGGCCGGCTGCGACAAGTCCCTGCCCGGTATGCTCATGGCCGCCGCCCGGCTGGATCTGGCCAGCGTCTTCCTCTACGCCGGCACCATCATGCCCGGCACCGCACGCTTCGACGACGGAAGCGAGAAGGAGGTCACCCTTATCGACGCCTTCGAAGGCGTCGGAGCCTGCGGCCGCGGCACCATGAGCGAAAAGGACCTCGACGTCATCGAACGCGCCATCTGCCCCGGCGAAGGCGCCTGCGGCGGGATGTACACCGCCAACACGATGGCCTGCATCGGTGAGGCACTGGGCCTCTCGCTGCCCGGCTCGGCCGCCCCGCCCTCAGCCGACCGGCGCCGCGACTACTACGCCCACAAATCCGGCGAGGCCGTGATCGAACTGCTGCGCAGAGGGATCACCACCCGCGACATCCTCACCAAAGAGGCCTTCGAGAACGCCATCGCAGTGACCATGGCCTTCGGCGGCTCCACCAACGCCGTGCTGCACCTGCTGGCCATCGCGCGTGAAGCCGGAGTGGACTTAAGCCTGGAAGACTTCAACCGCATCGGTGATCAGGTGCCCCACTTAGGCGACCTCAAGCCCTTCGGCCAGCACGTGATGGTCGACGTCGACCGGGTCGGGGGAGTGCCGGTGGTTATGCGTGCTCTGCTGGACGCCGGGCTGCTGCACGGCGATGCGCTCACCGTCACCGGAAAGACCGTGGCGGAGAACCTGGCAGACATCAGCCCGCCGGACATCGACGGCAGCATCATCCGCACCTTGGACAACCCGATGCACCCCAACGGCGGCATCGCCGTGCTGCGCGGCAGCCTGGCACCGGAGGGTGCGGTGGTGAAGTCGGCCGGCTTCGACGCCGAGATCTTCGAGGGAACAGCACGGGTCTTCGAACGCGAGCAGGCCGCGCTGAAAGCCCTGGAGGAAGGCGCCATCCAAGCCGGCGACGTCGTCGTCATCCGTTATGAGGGCCCCAAGGGCGGCCCCGGTATGCGCGAGATGCTGGCCATCACCGGAGCCATCAAGGGCGCCGGGCTGGGCAAGGACGTGCTGCTGATCACCGACGGCCGCTTCTCCGGAGGAACCACTGGGCTGTGCATCGGCCACATCGCACCCGAAGCCGTGGACGGCGGCCCCATCGCCTATGTGGCCGACGGTGACCGCATTCGGGTCGACATTGCGGCCCGGACCATGGATCTGCTGGTTGAGGAGTCCCAGCTCGGCCAACGGCAGTCCGATCCCAACTGGGAGCCGCTGCCGCCGTATGTGACCACCGGTGTGCTGGGCAAGTACGCCAAACTGGTGGGATCGGCGGCCGAAGGCGCCTACTGCGGGTAGTCCGGAGCGCCCGGGGTGCTAACCCACCAGCGGGGTGAGCGCCTCCACCTCCTCATCGGTGAGTCGGTCCTTGTAGAACCGGTAGATGTTGCCGGTGGCGGTCTTGCGCGCCCCGGCAGCGTCGCCGGCCGCAATGTGCTCAGCCAGTGCTGTGGCATCGTGGGCGGATCGGCGCAGCCGCGCCGCCAGTGCCGCACCGTCGGTCTCTTGGCTCAGCCGCTGCCGCGCGATGGTGGTCAGCGCGTCGTCGACGGCCTGACCGGTGGCCTGCAGCAGCTGGTTGCCCGACGCGGCACGGATGGACCAGTGGAAGCGTGAGAGCAGACGGCCGAACTCCTCGGCGATCTCCGCGTATGCCTCATTGCCGACGCACCTGTCGGCCAGCCGGGTGAGATCCGCCGCCCGGGAAGACACCGTCTGCTTCGCTCCGGCGTCGTGGGTCACGGCGGCCAACAGGGACGCCTGGCCCTCCAGCAGCAGTCGAAACTGGATCAGCTCGGCCCGTGTGGTTCCCTGCTGATGGGTCATACGCATCAGCGGGCGCTCCAGGGACTCTGGGGTGAAGGCCAGCACCTCGGGCCCTCGGGGGTCGCCGGCACGGGTGTTGACGACGCCGGTGGCGTGCAGCACGCGCATCGCCTCACGGACAGTGGGTCGTGACACGGAGAAGGTCTCCATCAGCTTTCGCTCACCCGGCAGCCGATCACCGGGATGCAGCCGTCCCTCACGAATTCCGGACTCGATCTGGTCCACGATCATCTCGTATGAGTTCTGCTTCTTCACAGGTTCGAACTGCATCTAGGGCGCACCTTCTCTGACGCGGGGGATCGCGGCGACAAGTTCGGCGGTGTAGGGGTGCGCCGGCGTCCGCATCACGGTCTCAGCCGGGCCGCACTCCACGATGCGTCCGGCGCTCATCACAGCCACCACATCGCAGCTGTGATGCACCACGTTCAGATCATGGGAGACGAAGACCAGGGTCAGGTTGTACTCCTCGACCAGGTCGTCCAGGAGGTTGAGCACCTGGGCCCGCACGGAGACGTCCAGTGCCGAGACCGCCTCATCAGCGACGAGGATCTTGGGTCTGGTCACCAGGGCGCGGGCGATCGCAATGCGTTGCCGCTGTCCTCCGGAGAACTCGTGGGGATACTTCTCAGCGGAGCTGCGCGGCAGCCCCACCTGATCCAGCAGCTCATTGACCCGGGCACCCCGCTCACTGCGGCCGGCTCCGTGCAGCGGCTCGGCGATGATGTCGGTGACACTCATCCGGGGGTCCAGTGATCCCATCGGGTCCTGGAAGACGATCTGCATGGCTTCGCGCAGCCAGCGCAGCTGCCGCTCCGGCCGCCCCGGGATCGGTTCGCCGTTCACCTCCACCTGACCCGAGGTGGGTTCGTCGAGCTTGGTGAGCAGGCGCAGAAGTGTGGATTTTCCGCAGCCGGATTCCCCGACGATGCCGAACCGCTGGCCGACGGCGACGTCGAAGGAGATTCCACGCAGGGCCGGGACCACCATGCCGCGGCCGAAGAGCCCGGGCTTGCCGTAGGTGCGGGTGAGGTCACGGACTCGCAGCGCCGGGCTCTGCACAGCGTTGAACACCGGTGCGCCGCCCTCGGCAGGGAGAGTGAGATGCTCAGCCGCAGCCTGCGGAGGCTCAGGGGCTGGGGACACCGGCGCCAGTGACACTGACTCCGGGCGGCCCTCCAGGGTGTCTGGGGGTGTGTCTGAGTCTGCGTGGGCGTCGTCGGCGGTCTCCAGAGTGAGCAGGCGCCCGGTGGCAGGGTGGGTCTCCATGTCCGAGGCGGCAAGCAGCGACCGGGTGTAGGGGTGCTCAGGTGCGGTGAACACCCGGTCGATGGGTCCGCTCTCCACTATTCTGCCGTGGCGCATGATGATCACTCGGTCGCACACTTCAGACACCACACCCAGATCGTGAGTGATGAACAGCAGCGATGAGCCGGCACTTTCGACCTGCTGGGCCATGAGGTTCAGCACCCGCTTCTGCACAGTGACATCGAGTGCCGTGGTGGGCTCGTCCGCCAGCAGCAGGTCCGGTCCGTTCGCCATGGCCATCGCGAGCATGACACGTTGGCGCTGCCCGCCGGACATCTGGTGGGGGTAGACCGTGGCTGTGCGCTGCGGATCGGGGATCTGCACCGAGGAGAGCAGCTCCACAACCCGTGGTCTGAGGTCTTTGGTCTTGGGGTGGTGGAGCCTGATCACCTCGGCGAGCTGGTCTCCGACCTTCATCAGCGGATTCAGCGCAGTCATCGGCTCCTGGAAGACCATGGAGAGACGATTGCCGCGGATCGCTGAGAGCTGGTTCTCATCGGCATTGAGCAGGTCAACGTGCTGCGGCTCGCCCTCAGGCCCCGGCGCGGCCGCACCGCTGGTGTGGAACGTGATGGTCCCTTCGGCGTCCAGACCCTCGTCCAGCAGTCCGATGACCGAGAGGCAGGTCAGCGACTTTCCGGAGCCGGATTCGCCGATCAGGCCCACCCGTTCGCCGCGGAAGAGGTCAAAGCTGATGCCTTGGACCAACTGGTCGCTGCCGGCGCTCACGGTGAGATTCTCCACGCTGAGGAGGCGCTCTGCGGGGTCGGTGCTCAACGTGACACCTCCATTCGGGGGTCGAACCGGTCCCGCAGGCCGTCGCCGAGCAGGTTGAAGCCCAATACTGCGGTGGCGACTGCCGCCCCGGGCCAGAGCACGGTCAGCGGGGCGATCTGCAGCACAGACTGTCCGTCCTGCAGCATGCGGCCCCAGGAGGCAGCGGGTGGGGGAGTGCCCAGCCCCAGGTAGCTCAGCGCCGCCTCAGCCAGGATCGCGATGGCGAAGCCGACACTGGCTTGGACGATGAGGATCCCGCGAATATTGGGCAGCACATGCCGCACCGCCAGGTACAGGGGGCCGCGGCCTGCGGCACGGGCGGCCAGGGAGTACTCGCGGCTGAGGACCTGCAGGGTCCCGGAGCGGGCCACCCGCGCCACCCCGGGGGCGAGCCCCAGGCCGAGGGCGATGATGGCGGTCAGCGTGCTGGGGGAGAATACGGCCGCCAGGACGATGGCCAGCAGCAAGGCCGGAAATGCCTGCAGGATGTCGTTTCCGCGCATGATCCACATGCCGGCCCCGCGGTCGGTCATGGCGGCGGTGATCCCGATGGGCACACCGATCAGGAAGCCGACGGTGACCGTTCCCAGCCCCACCATCAGGGGCACCCGCGACCCGGCCAGCAGCATGGAGGCGATATCGCGGCCCAGCCCGTCAGTGCCCAGCCAATGCTCAGCGCTGGGGGATGCGAGTCGGTTGACCGCATCAGTGGCGGTGGGATCCTGGGGGGTCCACACCAGGGACACCGCGGCCATGAGCAGCACCACCGCCACCAGGGCGCTGCCGGTGATGATCAGCGGGGTCCCGCCCCGACGCCGTGAGCTTCGGGCCGCCGGTGGTTCGGATTGGGCTGCGGTGTTCTGTGCGCGGTCGGTGGTCATGACGCGTTCCTGAGTCGGGGGTCGATGAGCGGTCGCACCAGGTCAACGAGGAGATTGGCCAGCAACACCAGGATCACCACACACATCACGATGGACTGAATCATGACCAGGTCGCGGTTGGCGACCGCCCGGATCAGCGTGGACCCCAGGCCCGGGATCACAAACACCGTTTCGATGACGACGGCGCCGATGATCAGGTTGGCGAACTCGATGCTGGTCACCGTGACCACCGGCACCAGGGCGTTGCGCAGGCCGTGACGCATCAGCGCCGCACCGGGCTTCAGCCCCTTGGCCCGAGCGGTGCGCATGAAGTCCTCACGCATCACCTCAAGGACTGCCGCGCGGGTGTATCTGGCGAGAATGGCCCCGTTGACCAGGCCAAGCGCCAGTGCGGGCAGCGCGATGTGCCGCAGGAAGTCCACACCGGCCTCCGGGGGCTCCCAGCCTCCGGAGGGCAGCCAGCCCAGGGTCACGGCGAAGACTGCGATGAGGAGCAGGCCGGCGAGGAAGTTGGGGATCGAGATCCCCAGTTGGCTGATGGTGGAGAACAGTGTGCCGTCGGGGCGGTGGTGGCGCACAGCGGCGAGGATGCCCAGCGGCAGGGCGATGAGGATGGCGACGCCGATGCCGCCGAGCACCAGCAGCAGGGTGACCTGCAGAGCGTCGAGCACCTGAGGCGCCACCGGGGACCGGGACGCATAGGAGATCCCCATGTCCCCGGTGAAGAACCCGGTGATCCACTCCACGTACCGCACCGGCAGGGACCGGTCGACGCCGAGCTGCTCACGCAGCGCCTGGACGTCCTCCTCACTGGCCTGCAGCCCCAGCTGTGCCCGTGCCGGGTCGCCGGGCAGGATGCCCAGCAGGAAGAAGACCACGACGGAGGCGACCACGACTGTCAGGGCAAAGATGCCCAGTCTGCGAAGCGCGTTCAGCAGCACAGTTCTCCTTGGGCCCTTGGTTACTCGGAGACGGTGACGTCAGAGAGGTCGATGCCCACACCCAGGTCGTTCAGCGGCAGCCCTGATATGCCCTCGGTGGCCAGTCCGACGTTGGGCGGGTTGTAGAGCCACACCCCCGGGGAATCGTCGACGATGACCTCGGTCAGTTCCTCCATAGTGGCCACATACTCGTCATCATCGGTGGCCGCCGCAGCCTGGTCGAACAGGTCCTGGGCTTCCGCCGAGTCGTATCCCCAGTAGTAGTCAGGGTTGGCGTAGTTGGCCATATTGCGGGGTTCGACGTGGTTGATGATGGCTAGGTCGAAGTCCTGGTTGACCATGTTCTCCTCCACCCAGACGGCCGGAAACTCCTGGGTCTGCAGGTCTACCTCGATGCCGACGTCCTCCAGGTTGTCCTGGATCACCTGAGCAGAGGCTTCGGCGTAGGAGCGGTTGGGCACGTTGAAGGTCAGCGACACGTCCTCGGCGCCGGCTGAGGCCAGCATCTCTTCGGCGGCGGCGGGGTCGTACTCGTAGGTGCCGGAGAAATCGGTGAAGTAGGGGTCGGTCGGCACACTGGGCCCGCCCAGAACCTCCCCGTAGCCTGCTGCGGCGGCAGCCAGAACAGCCTCCTTGTCGATGGCGGTGTGGATGGCCCGGCGCACCTCAGGCTGGGCGAGCGCCTCATGTTCCTGGTTCATCGACATCACCACCACACCCTGGCTGGAGCCCACGTGGACTTCGATGTCCTCATTAGCCTCGAAGCTCTCGAACTGGTCGAAGGCCTCGGAGCGCAGGATCGCATCTACGCCGCCAGTGCGGATCGCGTTGGCAGCTGCTGAGGCGTCCTCAAAGTAGGACAGCTCCACACCTGCCACCCCGGCAGCCTCCCCCCAGTAGTCGTCATTGCGGGCGAGCTCCATCCGCACGGCGTTCTCGTAGTTGACGAATTCGAAGGGACCCGTCCCGTTGGCGTCAGTTGCCAGGCTGTCCACGCTGTCCGGGGCGAACATGGTGCCCAGCGGTCCGGCGAGCCAGAAGAGCGCATCATAGTCGGGCTCGGAGAGGTGGACTGTGACCTCGTGGTCGTCGATGACCTCCACCGAGTCCACCGCCGAGAGCATCTCTGGGGTGTTGGCGGACCATTCGTCGAGACGCTCCAAGGAGAACTTCACGATGTCGGCGTTGAATTCGGTGCCGTCGTGGAAGGTCACGCCTTCCTGCAGCTGGAAGGTGTACTCGGTGCCGTCGTCGCTGATCTCCCAGGACTCGGCCAGCAGCGGCTGGACCTCTCCGTCAGCGTCTAAGCGCACCAGCCCCTCGTAGACGTTGTAGAGCAGGGCCTCGAAGACTGCCGCGCCACCGGTGGTGGTGAAGTCCAGGTTGGCCGGGACGGCGAACATGCCGATGCTGACATTGGCGTCGGAGGCCGCCCCGGTGCCTGCCTCAGTGCCGCTGTCGCCGCCGTTGGTGGCATCGTCGCCGCCGGCCCCGCATGCGGTGAGGGTGAGTGCGCCGACGGCCAAGCCGGCGGTGAGTGCCTTGCTGATTCGAGCTGGTCTCATCAGGGTGTCCTTTTCTCTCATGGTGCGGGTGTGTGCTGATGCGAGTCGCTGACCTGTGGCCATGGTCGTACCGCGTCCTGGGGGCGCTGGGCCTCGAAGAAGGCCGCTGCGGCCAGCGCGGTGCGATCCTGGTGCCGCTGGGCGGCGATCTGCACGCCGACCGGGCTGCCTGCCTCGGTGAACCCGCCGTTGACACTGGCTGCGGGCATGCCGGCGAAGTTGTACCCCACGCAGAAGTGGATATGCGACATGGCGGTGTCCACGTCGTTGGAGGGCATGGGCCATTCCGCGGGGAAGGCCGGTTCCGGGGAGACGGGGGAGAGCACGACGTCGTAGCCTTCAGTGGCGCTGAGCACGCTGCGGCCCAGCGTGATCTGGGCGTCGTGGGCCTCCAGGGCCTCCTCGGCAGTGATCGTCGATGCCGCCCAGCACCACTGCGCGATGAAGGGCAGCATCTTGGCCTGCTGCTCGGGGGACTTGGCCTGGTAGTTCCGCCAGTGGCTGGCTCGCCAGAACTTATCCACCAGGCTGACGGTGCCCGGTGCCAGATACGGAGGAATCTCGGTGACCTGTGCGCCGGCGGCGGCAAAAGTCTCCGCAGCGCGTCGGACCACGGAGGTGACTTCTGGATCTGCTGCTGTGCCGTCCCCCACGTCGAGGACTATACCGACCCTGAGGTCGGCGGCGCTGAGACTGAGGTCGCCCCAATCCGTGTCGTCGGCGGCCAATGACCACGGATCGGCCGGATGCGGGCCGGTGAGTGCGCTCATGGACCGAGCCAAGTCGGCGACAGTGCGTCCCATCGGACCGATGGTCCGTCCTGGGTAGGGCGGATCCACAGCGATCCTGCCGTAGCTGGGTTTGAAGCCGGCGATCCCGCACCAGGAGGCGGGCAGTCGGATGGAGCCGCCGATGTCAGATCCGAGATTGATCGGGGCGTAGCCGGCGGCCGATGCGGCGCCCGCGCCGCCCGAGGATCCGCCGGGGGCCCAGTTGAGGTTCCACGGATTGCGGGTGATCGGATGGGCCGAGGCGATGCCGGAGGAGAGCATCCCCAGCTCAGACATGGTGGTGCGCCCCAGAATGCACGCGCCAGCGTCCAGGGCAGTGTCTACGACCGGGGAGTTCTGCGGCGCCGGTGTGGGCACTGTGGAGGCTGAGCCCAGAATGGTGGGCCGGCCGGCCACCGCCTGGTTCTCCTTCAGGGTGATGGGCACGCCGTCCAGGGGCCCCCGCTGGGCTCCCTGCTCCCAGCGGCGGCGGGAGGCCTCGGCCGCAGCAAGGGCGTCGTCGTCGTACCTGTCGTACATGGCCCGCAGCGCCGGCTCACGCTCATCCATCCGGCGCAGGCACGCGGTGACCACCTCCACCGGGCTCAGCTCACCGGCGGCGTAGGCCGCGCTGAGCTGGCCTGCGTCCAGATCCGGAAGGTCGGCTGCTGACTGGGACTGCATATACTCACCCTGCTGATTCGTTAGTTGTGGTGTTGAGGATTCGCCGCTGAGACTAGGCCGGCTGCGGCTAGGCCGGCGGGGTGAAGCGACCGTCCACCGATGTCCACCCGCCGTCCACCCGCAGTGTGGTGCCGGTGACGTAGCTGGCGGCATCGGAGGCGAGGTAGACCACTGCACCGGCCAACTCAGAGGGCAGCGACCAGCGTCCCAGTGCGCTCTTGGCCGCATAGGCCTGGTGCCACTGCGGGTCGGACTTGATCTGGCTGGTCAGCGGTGTCTCCACGATGCCCGGTGAGACCGCGTTGACTCGGACCCCCAGCTCTCCGAACTCCGCGGCCGCAGTCTTCACCAGCTGAACTGCTCCCGCCTTCGTCGCCGCGTAGACCGACTGGCCGGGCTCGACGACCTGGTCGCGGATGGAGGAGAAGATGATGATGCTGCCGCGTCCTCGCTCCACCATCTTCTCGCCGAAGTACTTGATCACCGAGAAGGTGCCGCGCAGATTAAGATCGACGACACGATCAAACTCCTCGGGCGAATAGTCCAGAATGCGCTTGCGCACGTTCATCGCCGCAGTGAGGACGACGACGTCGACCTCGTCCAGGGTCTCGGCCGCTCGGCGAACGGCGTCCGCATCGGTGATGTCCAGCTCTGCTGAGTCGCCTCCGACCGTCGCCGCGACAGCCTCGGCCGCGCCGGGCTCGCGGTCAGCGCAGGTGATCAGTGCGCCGTGGTCGGACAGTGCTCGGGCGGCCTCTGCGCCGATTCCGCCGGCGCCGATGATCAGCGCGCGTCGCCCGTCCAACCGAAACAGGTCGCTGTAGGTGCCCTTCTGGTTCCTCTGATCCATGCTGCTGGTGCCTCACTTCATTCCGGCCGGATGATGGCCATCCGGGTGACGGTCAGTTCCTCAACGGCGAACCGGGGGCCCTCGCGGCCGATGCCGGAGTCCTTCACCCCGCCGTAGGGCATGATGTCGGAGCGGAACCCCGGCACCTCGTTGACCACGACTCCTCCCACCTCGAGCTCCTCAATCGCTCTGAAGGCGTTGGCCAGCGAGCGGGTGAAGATGCTGGCCTGCAGCCCGTAGCGTGATCGGTCGGCGGTCTCAAGCGCAGCATCCAGGTCGGGGACCGACCGGACGGCGACCACCGGGGCAAAGATCTCCTCGCACCACGCCTGCGCCGCATCCGGCACATCAAGCAGCACGGTCGGCTCCACGATGCGCCCGCGGACGGTTCCTCCGTGAAGCAGCTGGGCGCCTGCCCGCTGGGCGTCCTGGATCCAGGCCAGAGTGCGCTCAGTGGCTGCATCATTGATCAGCGGCGCCACCTGAGTCTCAGGTTCGCGCGGATCGCCGAGCTGCAGAGCTGCGACGCGGGGTGTGAGTTCAGCCAGGAACTCATCGCGCACGGCATCGCAGACGATGACCCGCTGCACGGCGATGCACGCCTGGCCGTTGAAGTAGTAGCCGCCGCGCACCACGGCGTCGGCTGCTTTGGCCAGGTCTGCATCGGAATCAACGATCAGTGCGGTGCTGGACCCCAGCTCAAGCAGGGTCTTGCGCGGGGCGGCGTCGCGGGCAATCTGATGGCCCACTGCGTCGGATCCGGTGAATGAGACGGCGGCAGCCCGGGAGTCTCTGACCAGCAGGCTGCCCACTTCGGCGTCTCCGGTGATCACCTGGATGATCTCCGGCGGCGCCCCATGCGCGCGGGCGGCCTCACGGACCAGTGCGGCCAGCCACAGCGTCGCCAGGGGAGTCGCGGGAGCCGGTTTGCAGATCACCGGGCAGCCGGCGGCGATGGAGGGTGCGATCTTATGGCTTGCCAGCAGCAGGGGAGCGTTGAACCCCGCAATGCCCACGACCAGGCCGATCGGACGGCGGCTCCAGAATCCGACCATTCCTGCCCCTGATGCCTGCATGTCCAGTGGGACTGTCTCACCGTGAATGTGTCCGACCTCCTCGGCGGCTGCCGACCAGGTGAACAGGGTGCGGGAGACCTCCACCTCACAGTCCCGCCGGGTTTTGCCGGACTCTGCGATGAGCAGGTCGGTGAACTCCGCCCGGTGACGGTGCAGCTGCGCATGCACCTCAAGCAGTATAGCCCGCCGGGCCTCGGAGGTGAGCCGACCCACCGGCTTCACCGCAGCAGCACCGCTGGCCAGAGCCTGCTCGGCGTGCTCGGGCTGACCCACCGGCGCGTGGGCGATGACAGATTCGTCGTAGGGAAAGGTCACGGCGGCGGTGGGCATATCCGTCACCCAGTCCGGTCCCACCGGCAGCCCCTGCGGGATGCTCGGCAGTGCGAACTCGCGGTGGTCGCTCATCTGTTCTGGTCCCCCTTCGCCGGCGATGTGGTAGCGGGCCCCGTCTGCTGGTCAGACCAGTGACGCGGCAGTTATAGTGTGTGCCACGTCTCACTGAACGGTCAAGTCAATCGGAGCGAAGGGTCCTGCCGCATGCTGCCGGCAGGTCAGAATGTGGAGGACTCAGCGGGATGAACGCATACAAGCTGGCCGTTGTGGGCGGCGACGGAATCGGTCCTGATGTGACGCAGGCCGCCTTGGCCGGCGTGCACGCAGCGGCCGCCCGCTGCGGCTTCAGCATCGACACCATGGACTTCGATCTGGGCGCCGAACGCTATCTGCGCACCGAGGTGGTGCTGGACGAGGAGACCGTCTCGGCCCTGCGTGAGCATGATGCGATTCTGCTCGGGGCGGTGGGAGACCCCCGAGTCGCCCCAGGCATCTTGGAGCGCGGTCTGATCGTCGCGCTGCGGGTCGCGTTCGCCCAATCGGTCAATATCCGCCCGGTGCGCCTCTACCCGGGGGTCCAGAGCCCCGTCCGGGGGGTGACCCCGCAGAACTGCGACCTGGTGGTGATTCGAGAGAACACCGAGGGACTGTACACCGGCGGCGGCTCGCTCTCGCACGCAGGCTCTGAGCACGCAGTAGCACTCCAGAACTCGATCACCACGGCTGCCGCCACCGCTGAGACGGTCGAATTCGCCTTCCAGCTGGCGCAGGCGCGCCGCGGACGACTGACCCTGTGCCACAAGACCAACATTCTGCTCCACGCCGGAGGGCTGTGGCAGGACATCGTCGATGAGGTTGCAGAACGGTATCCGCAGGTCGAGCACGACTACGTCCACGCGGACGCCATGTGCCAGCACCTGCCGCTGGACCCGGGCCGGTTCGACGTCGTCGTCACCGACAACCTGTTCGGCGACATCATCAGTGACCTGGGGGCCACTGTGCAGGGTGGACTGGGGCTTGCGGCCAGCGCCAACTACAACCCTGCCGGTTCGGCGCCGAGCATGTATGAACCGGTGCACGGCTCGGCGCCCGATATCGCCGGCAGGGGGTGGGCCAACCCGGCCGCCGCGGCCCTGTCGGCCGCTATGTGCCTGGCCGGCCTGGGCGAGCGCGAAGCCGCACTGATCCTCGAAGCGGCAGTGGCCTCCGTGCTGGCCGAGCTGCCGAGCTTCGCCGGCCCAGGCATGGGGCGCAGCACCGAGGAGCTGGGACAGCTGATCGCCGATCGGGTCAGCGAAATCGACCCCCCGCAGGGCGAAGCGGGGGCGCGGTCCCTGATGAGCGCACTGGGCGGGCTCGCACAGCGTCGCTCAGCGACGCGGTGACCGCTGCCCAGCGGGTGTCCGGATATTGAGACGGCTTCAGCCGGGGATTGACTTCCCCGGCGCCTGCGACAACGATTGGGGTCATGCGCACATTGCTAGCCGCAGTAGTACCCGTCATTACCCCCGCCGGGGCATGAGCGGACTGCTTGGCATGCACTGACGCACACCAATCGTTCACCCCGGCACGAGGGCCCCGACAGGGACTCCGGCAGCCGGGGTTTCGTCTGTGCAGGGGCATCGGGCGGGATTGAAACCGAGCAAGGCAGGGAAGAACACATGAGCACTCCCACACAGGAAAGCCCCACTTCGTCCGCCGCGCATCCGCCGCGCAGCGGACGCATCACCAGCGCCGAAGCGCGACTCTACGGCCCCGGGCGCAGCGTGGCGTCCGAGTCGGTGACCGGCAGCCAGGCCATCATCCGCAGCCTTGAGGAGCTCGGTGTCACCGATGTGTTCGGAATCCCCGGCGGCACGATCCTGCCGACCTACGATCCGCTGATGGACTCCGAGCAGATCAACCACATCCTGGTCCGGCACGAACAGGGTGCCGGCCACGCCGCCCAGGGGTACGCGATGGCCACCGGCAAGGTCGGAGTCTGCTTCGCCACCTCCGGGCCCGGGGCGACCAACCTGGTGACAGCCCTCGCCGATGCGGATATGGACTCGGTGCCCATGGTTGCCGTCACCGGTCAGGTCAACGCCAGCGTCATCGGCACCGACGCCTTCCAGGAAGCCGACATCGTCGGCATCTCCAACCCGATCACCAAACACGCCTACTTGGTCACCGACGCCGATGACATCCCGCAGGTGATGGCCGAGGCCTTCCACATCGCATCCTCGGGCCGACCCGGCCCGGTGCTGGTGGATGTCACCAAGAGCGCCCAGGCGGCGGCGACCACCTTCTCCTGGCCGCCGCAGATCGGACTGGCCGGATACAAGCCGGTCACCCGTGGGCACTCCAAACAGATTCGGGAAGCGGCCAAACTCATGGCCAAGGCTCAGCGCCCGGTCTTCTACGTCGGCGGAGGACTGATCAAGTCTGAGGCGCACCCTCAGTTCCGTGAACTTGCCGAGACGGTGGGCGCGCCGGTGGTCAACACGCTCATGGCCCGCGGGGCCTTCCCCGACTCGCACCCGCTGAACGTGGGAATGCCCGGCATGCACGGCTCGGTCTCCGCCGTGGCGGCGCTGCAGCAGGCTGACCTGCTGATCACCCTCGGCGCGCGATTCGACGACCGGGTCACCGGCCAACTGGAGTCCTTCGCGCCGGAGGCCAAAGTCATCCACGCCGACGTCGACCCGGCTGAGATCTCCAAGAACCGCTTCGCCGATGTGCCGATCGTCGGCTCGCTGGAGTCGATCATCCCTGACCTCACCGCCGCCGTGCGCGAGGCCTTCGCAGCCGAGGGTCAGCCGGACCTCGACTCCTGGTGGGCACGGCTGCAGCGGCTGATCGAGACCTACCCGCTGGGCTGGACCGCGCCGGAGGACGGGCAGATCGCACCCCAGCAGGTCATCCAAAAGATCGGCGAAGCCTCCGGCCCCGAGGCCGTCTACGCCGCAGGCGTGGGCCAGCACCAGATGTGGGCCGCCCAGTTCGTCGGCTACGAGCGCCCGCGCCAATGGCTGAACTCCGGGGGACTGGGAACTATGGGCTACGCGGTGCCCGCCGCCATGGGCGCCGCCGTCGGCAATCCCGACCGCACCGTCTGGGCCATCGACGGCGACGGCTGCTTCCAGATGACCAACCAGGAGCTGGCCACCTGCGCGATCAACAAAATCCCCATCAAGGTCGCCGTCATCAACAACTCCTCACTGGGCATGGTCCGGCAGTGGCAGACCCTGTTCTACGAGTCGCGCTACTCCAACACGCACCTGAACACCGCAGTCAGCGCCAACGGCGAGGATGTGGTGCGCGTGCCGGACTTCGTCACGCTCGCCGAGGCCTACGGCTGCGCGGGGCTGCGCTGCGAACGCGAGGAGGACATCGACTCGGTCATCGCCGAGGCCCTTGCGATCAACGACCGCCCGGTCGTCATCGACTTCGTGGTCTCCCGGGACTCCATGGTCTGGCCCATGGTGCCGGCCGGAGTCTCCAACAGCGCCATTCAGGTCGCACGGAACATGACCCCGGACTTCGACGACGAGGAGGACTGACCATGGCAGCTGAAGCCGACTCCACCACCCGCCGCACCCTGTCGGTGCTGGTCGAAGACGTCCCGGGCGTGCTCTCCAAGGTCTCCGGACTCTTCGCCCGCCGCGCGTTCAACATCGACTCGCTGGCCGTGGGACCCAGCGAGATCGAGGGACTCTCCAGGATCACCGTGGCCGTCAGCGCCGACTCCCACCTGCTGGAGCAGATCACCAAGCAGCTCAACAAGCTGATCAACGTCATCAAGATCGTTGAGCTGGAGACCGGCAACTCCGTGCAGCGCGAACACCTGCTCATCAAGGTCAGGGCCGATGCCGCCACCCGGCTGCAGGTCACCCAGGCCGTGGAGCTCTTCCGCGCCAAGATCGTCGACGTCTCCACCGAGTCGCTGACTGTCGAAGCCACCGGCGCCACCGATAAGCTCGAGGCGCTGCTCAGCGTCCTGGAGCCCTTCGGGGTGCGCGAGATCGTCCGTTCCGGCACCCTGGCCATTTCCCGCGGCTCCAAGTCGATGACTGAAAAAGTTCAGGCCGACAAAGCCTTCAAATAAGTTCAACCACCGCAACAACTGAGGAGAACCACTGTGACTGACCTCTATTACGACGACGACGCAGACCTGGCCGTACTGTCCGATAAGACTGTGGCCATCATCGGCTACGGATCCCAGGGCCACGCCCATGCGCTGAGCCTGCGCGACTCCGGCGTCGACGTCGTCGTCGGACTCAAAGAGAGCTCCAGCTCCCGGGCCAAAGCCCAGGAGCAGGGCCTGAAGGTCGCCACCGTCGCCGAGGCCGCAGCCTCCGCCGACATCGTGATGATGCTGGTGCCCGACCAGCACCAGGCCGATGTGTACACCACTGATGTGGCCCCGAACCTGCAGCCCGGCAACGCGGTGTTCTTCTCCCACGGCTTCAACATCCGCTTCGACTACATCCAGCCGGCAGCGGACATCGACGTCGCCATGGTCGCCCCGAAGGGCCCCGGCCACGTGGTGCGCCGCGAGTTCGAGGCCGGCCGCGGCGTCCCTGCCCTGGTGGCAGTGGAGCAGAATCCCTCCGGCAGCGCCAAGGAGCTCGCCATGGCATACGCCAAGGGGATCGGCGCCACCCGCGCCGGAGTCATCGAGACCACCTTCACCGAAGAGGCCGAGACCGACCTCTTCGGTGAGCAGGCGGTGCTCTGCGGCGGTGCCAGCCATCTGGTCCAGTACGGCTTCGAGGTCCTCACCGAGGCCGGCTACAAGCCGGAGATCGCCTACTTCGAGGTGCTGCACGAGCTGAAGCTGATCGTCGACCTCATGGTCGAAGGCGGTCTGACCAAGCAGCGCTGGTCCATCTCCGACACCGCAGAGTTCGGCGACTACGTCGGCGGCCCGCAGGTGATCACCCCGGATGTGAAGGAGAACATGAAGTCGGTGCTCGCCGACGTCCAGTCCGGGGCCTTCGCCAAGCGCTTCATGGATGATCAGCGCAGCGGGGCCAAGGAGTTCCAGCAGCTGCGCGAGGAGAACCAGTCCCACCCGATCGAGTCGACCGGACGCGAGCTGCGCAAGCTGTTCTCCTGGATCCCCACCGACGACGACTACACCGAGGGCACCGCCGCACGGTGATGCCCCAGCGGCCGCGGCGCTCACGTGAGAGGCGTGGTGCGCCGCAGGTCCGCACACGTAATAGGATTGAGTGGGCGATTCGTGGCGGAGCACGGCTGGACAGCCGAGCAGTCCGCCGCTCTTCGCCCACTCAGCCGTTGCCGGCCGGCCGCATCCCCCCGATGCGCACGGTCGGCCCTTTGAAGCCCCAGCCCTGTGAAGCTGCCGTCGTCAACAAGTAAGGAACTCTGTGAGCACTCGTCCCGTCGTCGTCCTAGCCGAGGAACTCTCACCTGCGACCGTTGAGGCGCTGGGCCCGGACTTTGAGGTCCGCCAGTCCGACGGCACCGACAGGCCCCGGCTCTTTGCAGACATCGCCGACGCCGAGGCGCTCATGGTCCGCTCCGCCACCCAGGTGGACGCCGAGCTGCTCTCCCACGGCAAGAACCTCAGCGTCATCGCCCGCGCCGGTGTGGGCCTGGACAACGTGGATGTGCCCGCCGCCACCGAGGCCGGGGTCATGGTGGTCAACGCCCCGACGTCGAACATCGTCTCCGCCGCAGAGCTGACCTGTGCCCACATCCTGGGCCTGGCCCGCAACATCTCCCCGGCGCACGAGGCGCTGAAGTCCGGGGAGTGGAAGCGCTCCAAGTACACCGGGGTGGAGCTGCAGGACAAGACCCTGGGGGTGATCGGCCTGGGCCGCATCGGCGGGCTGGTGGCCGAACGCATGGCGTCCTTCGACATGGAGATCCTCGCCTACGACCCGTATGTGACCGCAGCCCGGGCCCACCAGCTCGGCGTCCAGCTGGTCAGCCTCGACGAGCTCTACGCGAAGGCCGACGTCATCACCATCCACATGCCCAAGACCCAGGAGACCCTGGGCATGCTCAACGCTGAGGCCTTCGGGAAGATGAAGGACTCGGTGCACCTGGTCAACGTCGCCCGCGGGGGACTGATCGACGAGGACGATCTGGCGGCCGCCCTGCAGGCCGGCACCATCGGCGGTGCCGCCATCGACGTCTTCGCCACCGAACCCTCCACCGATCTTGACTTCTTCGCCGAGGAGAACGTGGTGGTCACCCCACACCTGGGCGCCTCCACACGCGAGGCCCAGGAGAAGGCCGGGGTCGCGGTGGCCCGCTCGGTGCGCCTGGCACTGGACGGGGAACTGGTTCCCGATGCGGTCAACGTCGCCGGCGGGGCCATCGATGAGCTGGTCCGTCCCGGCATCCCGCTGATCGAGAAGCTGGGCCGGGTGGTCACCGCGATGACCTCGGAGGCGCTGACCGATGTGGAGACCGAGGCCGCCGGCGAGATCGCCGAGCACAACGTCTCCGCCCTGCAGCTGGCCGCTCTGAAGGGCATCTTCACCGATGTGGTCGAGGACCCGGTCAGCTACGTCAACGCCCCCATGCTGGCCGAACAGCGCGGCATCTCCACCCGGCTGAGCACAGCCACTGACCTGGAGGACTACCGCAACGCGCTGACCATTCGGGCCGCCACCTCCTCCGGCACCAACCTGGAGGTCCGCGGCACGCTCACCGGACCGAAGCAGATCGAGAAGATCATCGGGATCAACGGCTACGACCTGGAGATCCCACTCAGCGAGCACCTGGTGATCTTCGAATACTCCGACCGACCCGGCGTCGTCGCCACCCTGGGCAAGATCCTCGGCGAGCACACCATCAACATCGCCGGCATGCAGATCAGCCAGAACACCAAGGAAGGCCGAGCCCTGGCGGTGCTGGCCGTCGACTCCGCACTGCCGGCCGGGGTGCTGGGCGCCATCAGCACCGAAGTTGAGGCGGCCGTGGCGGCCGAAGTGGACTTGGAAGAGAAGTAGGAGCCAGCAGCGTCATGGCAGCCCGACCCACGTACTACATCACCACGGCGATCACCTACCCCAACGGTGAGCCGCACATCGGCCACGCCTACGAGTACATCTCCGCCGATGTCATGGCACGCTTCAAGCGGCTCGACGGCTACCAGGTGCGCTTCCTCACCGGGACCGACGAGCACGGCTCGAAGATGGAGCAGACCGCCCAGCAGCTGGGGATCAGCCCCCAGCAGCTGGCCGACCGCAACGCCGCGGCCTTCAAGCACGTCGACGACGAGGTCCTCAGCGTCAGCTACGACCGGTTCATCCGCACCACCGACGCCGACCACTACGAATCCTCCGCCGCCATCTGGAAGCGGATGCGCGAGGCCGGCGACATCTACTTGGACACCTACGCCGGGTGGTACTCGGTGCGCGATGAGCGGTTCTTCACCCAGGAGGAGACCGAGGTGGACGCCTCCGGTGAGCGCATCGCCACCGAGACGGGAACCGAGGTGAGCTGGACCGAGGAGGAGTCCTACTTCTTTAAGCTGTCGAACTACCAGCAGCCGCTGCTGGACTTCTACCGCGACAACCCCGACTTCGGCGGTCCGCGCAGCCGCTTCAACGAGGTCATCCGCTTCGTGGAGGGTGGGCTGGAGGACCTGTCCATCTCCCGCTCGTCGGTGGAATGGGGCATACCGGTCCCTGATGCCGAAGGCCACGTGATGTACGTGTGGGTCGATGCGCTGACCAACTACCTCACCGGCGCCGGATTCCCCGACACCGAATCTGAGGACTTCAAGGCGTTCTGGCCCGCCGACCTGCACATCATCGGCAAGGACATCTCCCGGTTCCACTGCATCTTCTGGCCCGCCTTCCTCATGAGCGCAGGGCTTCAGCTGCCCAAACGGGTGATGATCCACGGCTTTCTGCACAACGCGGGGGAGAAGATGTCCAAGTCGGTGGGCAACGTCGTCGCCCCCGAGGATTGGGTGAACGCCTACGGACTGGACGCGGTGCGCTTCTTCCTGCTGCGTGAGTTCCCCTACGGTCAGGACGGCTCCTACACCCACGACGCCGTCGTCGGGCGCAAGAACGCGGATCTGGCAAACAACCTGGGCAACCTCGCCCAGCGCAGCCTCTCCATGATCGTGAAGAACTGCGAGGGTGCGATCCCGCAGCCCGGAGAGGTGCTCGAGGCGGACCGAGCGATACTGGCCCAGGCCCAGGAGCTGCTTGAGACCAACCGTGCCGCCTACCAGGTGCAGGACTTTCACCGGGCGCTGGAGCGCACCTGGTTCGTGCTGGGGGAGACCAACGCCTACTTCGCAGAGCAGGCGCCCTGGCAGCTGAAGAAGACCGACGAGGCACGCATGGCCACAGTGCTGTATGTGACCGCCGAGGTGATCCGCAGAGTGGCGCTGCTGGCTCAGGCAGTGATGCCCGAATCGGCCACTAAGCTGTTGGACGCACTCAGTGTGCCGGCCTCCGGCGACGCCGGAGCCACCAACGCGTCCAACACCGGGCCGCGGTCCCTGGCCGCCTTCGATGAGCAGCTGGTGCCCGGAACCCCGATCCAGAAGCCCAAGCCCATCTTCCCGCGCCACGAAGACTGAGCTCGGCACAAGCCCCCATTCCCACTCCTCACAGCCGTGTGAAGGAACTGCCTCTCCTCAGGCGGTGATATCTGAACAGCGCTGTGAAGATCGCACACAAGGAGATCCTCATGACCGCCACATTCGACATCGCAGTCATCGGCGGCGACGGCATCGGCCCCGAGGTCGTCGCCGAAGCCCGCAGAGTGCTCGACGCCGCCCTGACCGACCAGGACGCCGAGCTGACCTTCACCGAGTATTCCCTGGGCACCGAACACTGGCTGGCCACCGGTGAGACGCTCAGCGAGGAGACCCTGCAGAGGCTGCGCGGCCACGACGCGATCCTCTTCGGTGCCGTCGGCGCGGACCCGCAGGATGCGCGGATCCCCTCCGGCGTCATCGAGCGTGACCTGCTGCTGAAGCTGCGCTTCGAACTGGACCACAGCATCAACCTGCGCCCGGTGCGCACC
Source organism: Nesterenkonia sp. (assembly GCA_052089225.1). Lineage (GTDB taxonomy): Bacteria > Actinomycetota > Actinomycetes > Actinomycetales > Micrococcaceae > Nesterenkonia. The sequence continues at coordinate 44,567 of JBQCZP010000005.1, read as the reverse complement.
TACCCCGGGGTGGCCACGCCGCTGGCCTCGGAGGAGGGCTTCGACTTCGTGGTGGTGCGTGAGGGCACTGAGGGCCCCTATGTGGGCAACGGTGGTACGCTGCGCCGCGCCACGGAGCAGGAGATCGCCACTGAGGTCTCGGTCAACACTGCCCACGGGGTGGCCCGGGTGGTCGCCGACGCGTTCGCCCGGGCCGAGGCTCGCCGCCGGCACCTCACCCTGGTGCATAAGCACAATGTGCTCACCCACGCCGGCGACCTGTGGCGCCGCACGGTCGAGGCTGAAGCCGCCGAGCACCCGGACGTCAGCTGGGACTACATGCATGTGGACGCCGCGACCATCCACATGGTGGCCAACCCGCAGCGCTTTGATGTGATCGTCACCGACAACCTCTTCGGCGACATCCTCACCGATCTGGCCGGTGCGGTCTCCGGGGGAATCGGCCTGGCCCCCTCAGCCTCCATCAACCGCGAGTCCACCGCACCCTCGATGTTCGAACCGGTCCACGGCTCCGCCCCGGACATCGCCGGACAGCAGATCGCTGATCCCAGCGCCGCAGTGCTCTCGGCCGCACTGATGCTTGATCACCTGGGTCTGAGCGCCGCGGCTGAGCGGGTCGAAGAGGCTGTGCACGCTCAGCTGAGCGAATGGGCAGAGAACGACACCGGCCGCGGACTGAGCACCGCTCAGCGCGGCGATGCCTACGTCGCTCGGATCACCCCTGCCGCTGCGAGCTGAGCAGCGCTAGAGTGTGCACCAGCACTGCTGATACCGCAACGAAAGGTTCGCACCGCCATGACCGACTTCACTGTTGCCGCGCACCCCAGCCCCACTTCGGCTGAGCGGATCGCTCAGGTTCTTCAGGACCCCGGTTTCGGGACCAATTTCACCGACCACACCGCAGTGATTGACTGGAGCGCTGAAGCCGGCTGGCACAACCACCGGGTAGAGGCCTACGGGCCGATCAGCCTGGACCCGGCCGCCGCTGTGCTGCACTACGCCCAGGAGATCTTCGAGGGCATGAAGGCCTACCGGCACGACGACGGCGTCTACACCTTCCGCCCGTACGCCAACGCGGCGCGGATGAACAGGTCAGCCCAGCGTATGGCGCTGCCGCAGCTGGATGAGCAGGCGTTCATCCAGTCTCTGGAGCAGCTGGTGACCGCAGACAAGCAGTGGGTCCCCGGCGGGGACGGCGAGGCACTGTATCTGCGGCCCTTCATGTTCGCCACGGAGGCATTCCTGGGCGTGCGGCCGGCAAAGGAGATCAGCTACCGGGTCATCGCCTCACCGGCCGGCAACTACTTCGGCGGCGAGCTCAAACCGGTGCGCATCTGGGTCTCTCGGGACTACAACCGCTCTGCCCCGGGCGGTATGGGTTCCGCGAAGACCGGCGGCAACTACGCCGGATCGCTGCTGCCCCAGCAGCAGGCCGCGGAGAAGGGCTGCGACCAGGTGCTGTTCCTGGATCCGATCCACGACAATGCCATTGAAGAGCTCGGCGGGATGAACGTCTTCCTGGTCACCCGCGACGGCCGGCTGCTCACCCCCGCGCTGACCGGCACCATCCTGGAGGGCATCACACGCTCTTCAGTCATCCAGCTGGCCCAGGACCGCGGCCTCACCGTCGAGGAGCGGCGCATCACCCTGGATGAGTGGGAGCGCGGCGTCGTCGACGGCACGATCACCGAAGTCTTCGCCTGCGGCACCGCCGCTGTCATCACTCCGATCGGCGAGCTGGTCGACGGGGAGAAGACCATCGCCTCCACCGGCACCGGCGAGGTCACCCAGGCGATCCGTGATGAGCTGCTGGGCATCCAGACCGGCACGGTCGAAGACCGCCACGGCTGGATGCACCGGCTGGCCTAGAGCCGGGTCGGCCTACAGCTCAGCCAGAGCGGCCTGCAGGTCGTCCAGCCCGAGGGCGCCCAGCGAGAGCGCCTGCATGTGCCACGTCTTCAGGTCGAACTCCTCACCGCGTGCCGCGTGTGCGGTGCGGGCGGCCTCGCGTCCGTTCAGCCAGGCACGTTCGCCCAGTTTGTAGCTGATCGCCTGACCCGGCCAGCCCAGATACCGCACGATCTCTGAGGCGATGAACTCCCCGGACCGGCCGGAGTGCATCCGGAAGAACTCTTCAGCCAGCGCCGGGGTCCACCTCTGACCGGGTGCGACGGGGGAGTCGGCGGGGATGGTGAGCTGAAGGTGCATCCCAATGTCGATCACCACCCGCACGGCGCGCATCATCTGCGCATCCAGGTAGCCCATGCGCTCTTCGGCGTCGAGACGGCCCAGCTCGTCCATCAGCCGCTCCGCGTAGAGCGCCCACCCCTCAGTGGTGCCGGAGGAGGAGCCGATGGTGGTCTGGAACAGGGAGAGCTCACCGGAGACGTGGGCCCACTGAGCCAGCTGCAGATGGTGACCCGGCACCCCCTCGTGGTACCAGGTGGAAACCAGGTCATAGACCGGGAACACGGTCCGGCCCTGGGTCGGAAGCCAGGTGCGGCCGGGCCGGGCGAAGTCCACTGAGGGCCGGGTGTAGTAGGGAGCGGCCGCACTGCCGGCCGGTGCGATCCTCGCCTGAACCGTTCTGATCGGCTCGGCGATGTCGAACTGCTCGCCGTCCAAATCACTGATCGCTGAGTCCATCATCTGCTGCAGCCAGTCACGGACCTCATCGACGCCCTCCACACGCCTGCCGTGCTCATCGAGCCAGGCCATGGCCTCCACAGGGGTGGCACCGGGCCGCAGCTGCTCGGCCAGCTCACGCATCTGCGCATCGATCCGCTGATACTCCGCCCAGCCCCAGGCGTAGACCTCCTCCGGGTCGATCGAAGCACCCGTCCAGCGGCGAGTGTTGAGCAGGTAGCGATCCCGGCCCACCGCGTCGGGCACCCCCTGGGCGGCCGGCAGATAGGTCTCATGCAGATAGCGGCGCATATCGACGACGGCGGACACCGCAACGTCTGCGGCCCGGCCCAGGCGCTGCTTGAGGGAGGCGGGCCCCTGACCGACGAAGTCGTGGAACCAGCTGGTGCCACCGCTGCTCGACTCGCCGCTGATCCACTCGCCCAGCTGATCAATGATGGTCTCCACCTGCCGCGGCGCCGAGAGAATCGTCCGGCGTCGTCCTTCCTCCAGGGTCTCTGTCAGCGAGGCGTAGCAGTCGCCGAACTTTGCCATCCGCGCCGCAATCACCTCCCAGTCGCTGTCAGCGGCGATGGGCATCATCAGAAACAGCGAGCGCGCGGCGTGGATGGGGGAGGCGATGTTGCGCAGCACCAGCAGCTGTTCCCCGGTCTCGGTGACTTCCAGCTCCACTCCGATCCGGTCCCGCAGCAGGGCGGCACAGCGGGCCTCGATCGCGTCGAACCCGTCGTCGTCCTGGGCCTGCAGCTCATCCAGCCGGGCCAGCACCTGGTGGCCAAGCTGGGTGCGGGCGCGGTGCCTGGCCGGCGAGTAGTCGGGCATCCGGTCGTCGCCGGGGCGCAGACCCAGGGCAGTGGCCACCTGCGGCTCCAGCTCAGCCAACCGGTGTACGTAGGCGTCTGCCAGCTGGCGCGGGGTGCGTGCATCAGAGAAGCTGCTCATCCGAACCATCCTGCCAGAGGGTGATGCGCCGAGGCCGATGCGGCTGGGGTATGCGGTTCTCCCTGTTCCTGTTGCAGTCGGCGCCGTCTGTGGAGCCCCCGCGCAACATCCGCGGGGATCACCGCGGGTCGCCACCGCCGAGCGGCTCGGCGCGACCGCACTGAGGGCGATAGGGTGAAGCCATGAAGATCTGCCGATTCGTCACCGACGCTGAGCCCGCCTACGGAATCCTCACCGGCGCTGAGGGACAGGAGTCGATCCTGCAACTGGTGGGAGACCCCTTCTATCAGGGCATCAAGGAGTCCGGACAGACCCATAGGCTCGACGACGTCCGGCTGGTCGCCCCCATCATTCCGCGCTCCAAACTCATCGGTGTCGGCCGCAACTACCTCGACCACGCCAAGGAGATGGGCAACGACGTGCCGGCGTCGCCGCTGCTGTTCCTGATGCCCAACACTGCGGTGGTCGGGCCCAACGAACCGGTGAACATGCCCGCCTTCTCCGAGGAGGTCAGCTACGAGGCCGAGCTTGCTGTGGTCATCGGACGCATCTGCAAGGATGTGCCGCTGGACCGGGTTGCAGAGGTCATCTACGGCTACACGGTGGCCAACGACGTCACCGCCCGCGACGCCCAGCGCACCGACGGCCAGTGGGCCCGGGCCAAGGGCTTCGACACCTCGGTGCCGCTGGGACCCTGGATCGAGACCGAGCTGGACACCGAGGACCTGCGGGTCACCGGCCGGCTCAACGGTGACACGGTCCAGGACGGCAGCACCGCCGATATGATCTTCGGCGTCGCCGAGCTGGTCAACTACATCTCGCAGGCGATGACGCTGCTGCCCGGCGACGTGATCCTCACCGGCACCCCGGCCGGCGTCGGACAGGTCACCGAGGGCGACCGCTTCGAAGCCGAGGTTGAAGGCATCGGCACTCTGACCAGCTTCTTCCGCTCCTGAAAGGACGAAAACACCCCGCTATGAGCGCTGCTGCTGACGCCTCGATCCCCACAGTCGACGCCGCCACGCCGGTGCGGGTGCGGTTCTGCCCCTCGCCCACCGGCACCCCGCACGTGGGCCTGATCCGTACCGCCCTGTTCAACTGGGCCTACGCCCGGCACACCGGCGGGAGACTCGTGTTCCGCATCGAGGACACCGACGCCAAGCGTGACACGGAGGAGTCCTACCTGCAGCTGCTGGAGGCGCTGCGCTGGTTGGGCCTGGACTGGGACGAGGGCGTTGAGACCGGCGGCCCGCACGAGCCCTACCGGCAGTCCCAGCGCGGTGAGCTCTACCAGGAGGTGCTCACCAAGCTGCTGGAGGCAGGCTACATCTACAGGGCCTACTCCACGGCCGAGGAGGTCGAGGAGCGTCACCGGGCTGCCGGCCGGGATCCCAAACTCGGCTACGACAACTTCGACCGCGACCTCACCGATGAGCAGGTGGCCGCCTTCGAGGCCGAGGGCCGTCAGCCGGTGCTGCGGCTTCGGGTCCCGGATGAGGACATGACCTTCACCGACCTGGTGCGCGGTGAGATCACCTTCGCCGCCGGTTCGACGCCGGACTTCGTAGTGGCCCGGGCCAACGGTGAGCCGCTCTACCCGTTCGTCAACCCGGTCGACGATGCGCTGATGGGCATCACCCACGTGCTGCGCGGGGAGGATCTGCTGAGTTCGACCCCGCGTCAGATTGCGCTGTACCGGGCGCTGTACGCCGTCGGGGTCGCTGAGCACCTGCCGGCGTTCGGGCATCTGCCCTACGTGCTGGGGGAGGGCAGCAAGAAGCTCTCCAAGCGTGACCCTCAGGCGAACCTCTTCCACCACCGTGACCGCGGCTTCATCCGCGAGGGCCTGCTGAACTACTTGGCGCTGCTGGGCTGGTCGCTGGCCGCCGACGAGGACATCTTCACCGTCGAGGAGCTGGTGGAGAACTTCGACGTCGCCGATGTGCTCAGCAACCCGGCCCGCTTCGATGTGAAGAAGGCCGAGGCTATCAACGGCACCCACATCCGCCGGCTTCCGGCCAAGGACTTCCGCGACCGGTTGGCGCCCTACCTGCGGACGCAGGAGCTCATCGGTGAGGAGCTCTCCGAGGGTGAGGCCCAGGTGCTCGACGGTGCGGCGCCGCTGGTGCAGGAGCGCATCGCACTGCTGGCCGAGGGTGCAGACATGATGGCGTTCCTCTTTGTGGCCGATCAGGATCTGCCGATCGAGGACAAGGCCTTCAGCGGCATCGGCCCGAGCGAGGAGGTCCTGCAGGTGCTGGACGCATCCGCAGCGGCCCTGGAGAAGCTCGACGACGACGCCTGGGGCACCGAGGCCGTTGAATCTGCGCTGCGTGAGGCGCTGATCGATGGGCTGGGCCTGAAGCCGCGCAAGGCCTTCGGTGCGGTGCGCTCGGCAGTCTCCGGAAGGAAGGTCTCCCCACCGCTGTTCGAATCTATGGAGCTGTTGGGCAGGGAATCGTCGCTGAAGCGCATCGCCCGGTTCCGTGGGCTGGCTGAAGCCCGAGGCTGAGGTGGTCTCCGGTTTGCTGGCGCTGGTCGTCCTCGTGTAAAGTTGTGTGGCGTTGCCCGGTTGGGCAGCAAAGCATTGGGCTATGGTGTAATTGGCAACACGTCGGTTTCTGGTACCGTTATTCTAGGTTCGAGTCCTAGTAGCCCAGCGGTCTGATTTGCAGCTCAGACTGGTGGCTTGATAAGCTTCCACAGCTCTCGCAGTGCGGGAGCATTACTTATGAAAACAGCATATGGCCCCATCGTATAGAGGCCTAGTACGCCGCCCTCTCACGGCGGTAACGCGGGTTCGAATCCCGCTGGGGTCACGAAAACTGCATACGGCACAGAGCCCCAGGTCGAATCGGCCTGGGGCTCTTGCTGTTCCCGGGCTTCCTGCGGTGACCGACCGCCGCGGACCACGCCGTCCAGCGCAAGTGCCGACCTGGCCAAGCATCGAACAGGTCGACGTCGGCTCCGCTGTGCTGTGAGAGGCTGAAGAGATGCGAGTTCTGATGCTTCGGCACGGCCAAACGCCGTCGAATGTGCGTGGGCTGTTGGACACCGGGGCACCCGGCCCGGGCCTCACGCCGCTGGGGCAGCGGCAGGCTGAGGCAGTGCCGCAGGCGCTGCGGGATCGTGAGCTGGATGCCGTCGTCGTCTCCTCGCTGGTTCGCACCTCGCTGACTGCGGCGCCGCTGCTGCGCGAGCGCGGCATGGAGAGTCTTGCACTCTCCGGGCTTGCCGAGATCGGAGCCGGCGAGCTGGAGATGGCCGAGGACGAACTGTCCCAACAGGCCTACATTGAGACCGCGTTCGCCTGGTCCGACGGTGACCTGCGCCGACGAATGCCCGGCGGATCCGACGGCCGGGCGTTCTTCAGCCGGTTCGATCAGGCGATCGCCGAAATTGCGGCATCGGGGTGGCGCAGCGTCGTGGTGGTCTCACACGGGGCCGCCATCCGCACATGGAGCAGATCACGGGTGGAAGGAGTCGACGTCGACGCCCTGACCCGGCACCACTTCGCCAATACCGGGGCCCTGGAGATGGAAGGCGACCCCTCCACCGGGTGGCGGCTGCTGGACTGGACCTCAGATCCGATCGGTGGGGCGCAGCTGGCGTCTGAAATCGCTGAGGATCCCACCGGTGAGCCTGCCTAGAACGGACCCCGCCGATGGAATACGGTGTCAGTCACTGAAGTTGTGCCCGGTATGAAGGCAATGGGTTTTAGCGCACCAGGCGGACCGGAAGTCCTTGAGATTCTCGACCTCCCCGACCCCACTCCCGGGCCGGGCGAGCTGCGCATCGGTGTGCACGCCGCAGCGGTCAACCCCACCGACCTGATGAGACGACAGGGGACAGGAACCAGCGGGTCGAAAGCCCCTCCCCACCTCATGTGCCCGGAATGGACGCAGCCGGTGTGCTGGTGGAAATCGGCCCCGGAACGGACACCGAACTGTCTGTGAATGACCATGTGATCGCCGTGGTTGTGCCCTCCGGCGCGCATGGGGCGTACGCGGAGCAGATCGTGGTGCCGGCTGAATCCGTTGTCCGGGCACCGGAGGGCGCCAGCGGGATGAGGGCATGATCATCACAATCCGTGGGTACGACGAACCGGGCGAACGCGGCATCCGCTTTCAACCGGTCTGGGTACGTGATTATGCGCGTGCCCGGCAGAAGCTCGATGAGCTGAGCCAGCTGGCACAGGAGCAGAAGCTCACGCTGCGGGTCGCAGACACCCTGCCGAAAGATCAGGCAGCCGAGGCTCACCGCCGGCTCGAGGGCGGAGGCGTCCGGGGCCGGCTTGTCCTCGAGTTCTGAACGAGTCCGACCTAGCGTGGATGTTGAGCAGTGGTGTTCCCGACCGTAGGAGAGGCAGCTGTGCCGCATGGTTCTGGATGACCTTCTCGACTTGGAGCACCGCGGCTGGCAGTCGCTGTGTGAGAGCAGCGGTGCAGACTTCTACGGCACGCTGATGCTCGACGACGGCGTCATGATCCTGGCCCACGGCTACGTCTTCGACCGGACGCAGGTCATCGACTCACTCAACGATGCGCCCGCCTGGAGCCACTATGAGATTACCGAGCCGCGTCTCAGCGAGCTCACTGGTGAGTGCGCAGTTCTTGCCTACCGGGGCACCGCCTGGCGCAGTGACACCGAACCCGTCTTCCGAGCGTGGATGTCGAGCGTATACGTGAAGCAGGATGGGAGGTGGCGCCTGGCGTCCTACCAGCAGACGCCGATTCCAGGATGACCGGTCCACAGCCCCAATAGGGATCGAGATCCAGTTCGACTTCGGGCAATGACACGTCTTGAGGGCCCATGACCAGACCCCATACCGGAGAACTATCCGGTGCGCCGGGCGGCTGAGCGCAGGGCCTGATCAAGGTCCTGGTAGAGATCCTCGGCGTCCTCGATGCCTACCGAGAGCCGGATCTGCCCGTCGGGCACACTGGCCGGTTCGGTGATATGACGACGGCGACGCTCGGCCAGCGACTCCACACCGCCCAGGCTGGTGGCAGGGGTCCAGATCCGCAGCTGATCCAACACCGCGTCAGCGGCCTGCTGGCTGCCGGTGTCGAGGGTGATGATCGCCCCGAACCCGCTGAGCAGAGACTTCGCCCGCTCGTGCTGAGGGTGACTGGGCAGACCCGGGTAGGCGACCGCGACCACCGGCGCGGCGTCGTCGTCAACGAGTGTGTGAAGCTTCCTCGCCAAGTACTGGGCGTTCTGCTCGGCGGCATCCAGCCGCACAGCAAGGGTGCGGACGCCGCGCAGTGCCAAGAATACCTCCATCGGCCCCGGAACAGTCCCGTGAAAGGTGCGGTGACTGTGCAGGCCCTCATACAGCTGGGCGTCGGATGTGATGGCTGCGCCCATCAGCACGTCTGAGTGTCCGGCGATGAACTTGGTGACCGAATGCAGCACCACGTCGGCCCCGTGGACCAGCGGATTCTGCCGCAGGGGAGTGGCGAAGGTGTTGTCCACCGCTGTGGTCACCCCCCGCTGCTTCGCTGCGGCCAGCAGCGCGGGCAGATCTGCCACCTCTAGCATCGGGTTGGTCGGCGACTCGATCCACAGCATCGCCTCCGTGCCGGCCCTCTGCGCTGCCGCAGCGGCCTCATCGACTGTGCTGAGCACCTGTTCAGTATCGGAGATGTCGGCGCGGTGCAGGGTGAGCAGTCCCTTGTCCGCCATCTGCTGGGCCAGCGTGGAGAAGCCCATATAGGCATGGCTGGGAAGCACCAGGTGCGCACCCAGGGCAAGCTGGCTGACCACCGCAGAGATAGCCGCCATCCCGGAGGAGAACAGCAGGCCGTGCTCGCCGGACTCCAGCTCAGCCAGCAGCTGTTCCAGCGGCTCGAAGGTGGGGCTGCCCTCACGGGCATACTCCAGGGGGTTCTCCGTGCCGGGACGGTACCTATAGGTGGAGGTGAAGTCGACGGGATGGTTCACCGGGGCGTTGGCCTGATCGGGACGTCCCGCAGCGACTACCCGGGTGCGCGCTTTCTGAGGTTCAGCCATGCTGTCAGCTTAGCCGTCTGCCACCGGATCCTGCGGACTGGGGAGGCGCCCTACAGGTGGGCGCGCTTCATTCGGCTCAGTGCCTCATCGAGGGTGGGGCGCTCCTTGCAGAAGGCGAAGCGCACCAGCCGGTCCAGGTCTGCGGAGGCCTCATCACCTTGGGTCAGCGCAGAGACCGGGATCGCTGCGACCCCCACATCCTGCGCCAGGGTCCGGCAGAACTCCGCCGCTGGTTGATCGGTGACGTCCGCTATGTCGGCGAGCACGAAGTATCCGGCCTGTGGGGCGTAGGGGGTCAGACCCGCTGCCGCCAGCCCCTCGGCGAGCACATCGCGGCCGGCCTGCAGCTGAGCCTGATTCTCAGCGAAGAACCCGCGATCATCTTCCAACCCCTGCGCCACCGCCCACTGGTAGGCCGGGCCCGAGGTGAAGCTCAGAAACTGTTTGACCCCGCGGACCCGATTGACCAGTTCTGCGCTGCCGGTGACCCACCCGACTTTCCAGCCGGTCACCGAGAACGACTTGCCTGCCGAGCTCACAGCGACTGCGACTTCCTCTGCTCCGGGCACCGAGAGAATCGGTGTGTGCTGCACACCGTCGAACACCAGGTGCTCATAGACCTCATCACACATGATGACGACGTCGTGCTTGACCGCTGCCGCCACGATCTGCTCCAGCTCATCGGCGGTGAACACGGTGCCGGTGGGGTTGTGCGGGGTGTTCAGCAGGATCATGGAGGTCTTCTCCGAGATCATGCTCACCAAAGTCGCCACGTCAGGACGGAAGTCCGGTGCGCTCAGCGGTACGGTGCGCAGCCGCGCCCCGGCCAGTGCCGCTATGGAGCCGTAGGAGTCGTACCAGGGCTCAAAGCTGAGCACCTCAGTGTCGGGTGCGGCGAATGCCAGCATGGTCGCAGCGATTCCCTCAGTGGCGCCGGTGGTGGCCATCACCTGATGCTGCGGATCCAACCTGACGCCGTAGCGGCGCGCCTGGTGGGCGGCCACAGCCTCGCGCAGGCCCGGCAGCCCCAATCCGGGCGGGTACTGATTGTTCGGCCCGCAGGTCACATCGGTGATGGACTCGGCCGCTGCGCGCAGCAGCCATGCCGGGCCCTCGTCGTCGGGGAACCCCTGCCCGAGGTTGATCGCCCCGGCGGCCATCGCGGCAGCAGTGGTGCGCTCGTAGATGGTGGGCAGCACCGCTTCGGCGGCGGGGTCGTAGGTGTTGGCGCCGGCGGCGGATCGAGCCCAGGGAGAAGTCAGCATGGGCAACATCCTAACGGTGACTGTCCGTTGTGACCGGGCCTATCCCACTCCCACCACCACGCAGCAGCGCGTGGGGAATCGATCAGTTCGGGCTGACGATGGCGTTCACCTGATGCCACTCTTCATGCATGTTGTGCAGGCTCACTCCGGAGCTGGTGGCGGAGATGACCTGACCGTCGCCGACGTAGATGCCGGCGTGGGTGCTGTTGTTGGCCAGGACGATGTCACCGGGCTGGGGTGCGGAGACCTGTGGCAGGGACATTTCCATGCCGAAGGTGGTGCGTGGAAGCCCATCGTGTCCGGCCTGCTGGTAGGCCCAGTTGATGAGGCCGGAGCAGTCAAAGGCGGCCGGTGTGGTTCCGCCCCAGCTGTAGGGGGTGCCGATAGCGGAGTACGCGGCGGCGACCACCGAGTTGCTGCTGTCGCTGCTGGGGGAAGTCTCGGAGACTCCTGTCGAGCTGGCGGTCGTGAAGCCGTCTCCTGCCTGGTGCTCCGAGGGCTGGGCTGGCTGCTGGGTCGGCCGAGCATCGGCCTGCTGAGCCGCAGGCGCTTCATTGGCGCTGTGTGAGCCGTGGTCTGCGCTGAACCCGGCGGTGTCGAGCTGAACTGCTGCGGACTGGCGATCCTGCTCCGGGCCATCGGCGGAGGCCTGGGCGGCCACCGTACTGGTCAGGACCAGCCCCAGCGTGGTCAGCGCAGTTGCCGAGGCTCGGCCCGCTGTTGCCGCGTTGAGGCCGAAGGTGCCTTTTCGTGTCGCGCGACGGCGATCCCGGCGGGAGGCGTAGGTGTTCTCATTTGGCATGGTCGAATCCTTTGCTGCTGTTGCGGTAGTTCACTGCACGTGTCCGTGCCGACCTTCAGCTGTGGTGCCGGCGCCGGATGCAGGGGCCAGTTATGAGTACCGGTCCCAGACGCAGGGACGACGGTATAACGAAACGATAACGTTTGTCACGTTTAGGTAACGACGGCCGGTGATGTCGGCTCCGCGCAGTCTTCACCGCGGGTCGTGGGAACATGGCTTTCATGTCCCAGGAGCAGGCCACCGTGAGCCAGACCGTCAGCCAAGCCGGCGAAGAGGCGGTGCTGGCCGCCATCCGCGAGGTGATCGACCCGCACAACGCCACTCGCACGGGCCTGGAGCTTGGTCTGGGCGACGACGCCGCCGTCGTCAGTTTCGGACACGGGCAGGTGGCGATGACCACAGACACGATGGCCGAGGGTCAGGACTTTCGGCGTCGGTGGTGGGCGCAATCACGTGACTGGGCCACAGATGTGGGAACCAAGGCCGCAGCCCAGAACCTCTCCGACATCAACGCGATGGGCACCGCCACCACAGCACTGCTGGTCAGCCTGACCCTGCCGCCGCACACCCCGCTGGAGTGGGTGCAGGACTTCTACCGCGGGGTGATCCGCGCCTGCGAGGCAGGCGGTGCTGAAGACTGCCTGATCGCCGGTGGTGACCTCGCCTCCGGTGAGGAGATCTCGGTGACCATCACCGCCCTGGGGCAGGCTTGCGACGGTGGCAAGCTGCTCACCCGTGCCGGTGCTCATCCCGGCGACGTGCTGGCCGTCTGCGGGCCGCTGGGATACGCAGCGGCCGGTCTTGCTCTGTTGGAGGACGGCCATGCTCAGCCGCTGCCGGAGGTGGACTCGCAGCGCGAGCTCATCCAACAGTGTCTGCTGGCCCAGCAGCGTCCAGCACCGCCGCTGAACGCCGGGGCGGCCGCGCTCGCCGCGGGGGCCAGCTCCGGTATGGATCTCAGCGACGGCCTGCTGCGCGACGCATCCCGGCTGGCCGCCGCTTCGGGGGTCAGCCTCCGGCTGGACGACGCCGCGCTCGCCGCAGAGGCCGAGCATCTGGCTCCTGTGGCTGCGGCACTGGGGCCCCAGCCTGCAGACGCGTTGGAATGGGTGCTGGCCGGGGGAGAGGACTACAGCCTGCTGGCCACCTTTCCCGCCGACGCAGAACTGCCCACCGGATTCAGAACGGTGGGCACCGTGGTGCCCGGCAGTCCGCAGGTCGGCGACCCAGCTGTGCTGACAGGGCACCGAATCACTGGTGCAGGGTGGGATTCGGTCTCCGGCTGAGCCTGTCTCGGGCAGAACACTACCCCTCAGCGGGCTCGTGACCCGGTGTTCGTGGGCCTGGTCCAGGCGTCATCGGAAGGTCGGAACCCGAGCCGGTATTCGGCGTGACCGTGGCTCGCCTTCCGGCAGCGGTTGGCTGAGACACCGTTGACCACGGTAAAGCCCTCGACCGGCCCTTCCACCGAGGCACGCACCAGTTCCGCGCAGTCATCAGGGCTTAGCCACGCACCGAGGTCACGCGGCGTGACATCTGGACCAGTTGGAGGCTGTTCGGCGAAGTTGCCGACGCGCATCGCGACCGCTTCAACCGGCGAGACGGTTGTCACCCAGGAACCGACTGCTTCTGCCCATGCCTTGGTAGCGCCGTACAGGTTGGCCGGTCGCGGCGGGTCATCGGCCCGCACCTGAAGATCAGCGGGATAGGCAGAGACAGCCTGCAGACTGCTGGCGAGCACCAGGCGTCGTGTTCGCAGCGCCACAACGGCGCTGGCGACGCTGTGCACGCCGATCACATTGGCCGGAAGCAAGTCTTCCCATCCCGCATTCGGGCTTGGTACAGCAGCCAGGTGGACCACGGCATCGACGTCCGCGAAAGCCGCGCGGCAAGCCGCAGCATCGGTCACATCCAGTTCCTGACATCCCGACCCCGCGACGTCCATGGCGACTACATCCCATCGCTCGGACAGTCGGTCTGTGACCGCGACGCCGATACGCCCCGCGGCACCAGTGAGCAGTACTCGACGCTTCTCTGACATAGCGACATAGTACGTTCATTGAACGCAACGCCTGGCCGACAGGCCTGTTCGCTAGCCGATGGGAATACGGATTGAGGCGCCGGAGCCGCGGTCCACATCGAACCTCCCTGACTTCGATGACGGAAGTCGGATGCAGGCCTTGGTTTTCGGGTGCTCTACCGCGAGTGGTTCCGAACGTAGGCGCTCAGACCGGAGCTTCGGGTTGACTGTGAGTCCGCCAGCACCAAGGCTCGACGGTGAACAGGCCCGAAGTGAATGTGAGGTGCATCGTGAAGGGACGCAAGCAGCAGGACGTGGCCCGCGAGATGGCCGAGGAACTGCCCGCGTCGACGATGGGGCACCCTTTCGGACCCGAGTACGAAGTCTTCAAAGTCAGGGGAAAGGTCTTTATGCTGCTGACCGAGGTCCCCGGCGACCCGATCGTGGTCCTGAAGGCCGATCCGGAGGATTCCCAGGCGCTTCGGCAGGAGTACGACGACATCACGCCGGGCTACCACATGAACAAGAAGCACTGGATCACGCTCGAGCCGGGGCAGAGCCTCGATCAGGAGCTGGTCAGGGAGCTGGTGATCGATTCGTACCGGCTCGTCGTCGACGGGCTGCCGCAGGCCGAGCAGCCAGTCGACCCGGAGAGCTTCGGGGAAGCAGCCCAGGAGAACGGCTGAGGCTCGCCGGTGAGAAGCTGCATCAGATCGCCTACGCGGCTTCTGCCCACCGCGCGGGTGATTGGCTAGGTCGAATGGTCCTTCAGGCCGTGGTCGGCGTCGGGGTTCTTGCGGACCATTTCGGTGAGCTGCTGCGCTGCGGCAGCCACCACGGGCGCGAACTTTCTGCCCGGCTGCCGAGAGAGCCGCTCAATCGGCCCGGAGATGGAAACCGCAGCGAGGACCCGGCCCGAGGGGCTGCGCACCGGTGCCGAGACCGAGGCGACGCCGGCTTCACGCTCGCCGAGGGACTCGCCCCAGCCGCGCCGGCGCACCCCGGCCAGCACCGTGGGGGAGAATCGGGCACCGCTGAGCCCGTCGACCAGACGCTCGTGGTCCTCCCAGGCCAGCAGGACCTGAGCCGCTGAGCCGGCCTTCATGGAGAGCTGAGTGCCGACAGGGATCGAATCGCGCAGGCCGATGGGCCGCTCAGCCGAGGCGACGCACACCCGAGCATCGCCCTGCCGGCGAAACAGCTGGGAGGACTCACCAGTGGCATCGCGAAGCTTCAGCAGGATGGGCCCGGACGCCGATACCAGCCGGTCATCGCCGGCGGCAGAGGCCAGCTCGCCCAAACGCGAGCCGATCACGTAGCGGCCGCGAACATCCCGAGCCAAGAACCGGTGGTGGACCAGGCCGCTGGCCAGCCGGTGCACTGTGGGCCGAGCAAGGCCGGTGGACTCCACCAGCTGCGCCAAGGTGGCCGGCCCTGCCTCCAGCGCGTCCATAATCGTTACGGATTTGTCGATCACACCGATTCCTGAGGGGGAGTGCAGCGGCTCCGGCAGGTCCAGCGGATCAGTCGGCGGAGGAGGGGTGCGTTCGGCCATAGCCCATACTCTACCGCGCCCATCTCATATAATGAGACCCGGGGTGAGACTCTTCATTGTGCCCAGGTTCAGTGGTTCCCTAGATAGACAGGCCCACTCGGCCGGCGTCGTCGCCACGTTCATCACCCTGCAACTTTTCCGGCGGCGCATTCACACACTGGAGGACCCATGGCAGATAACTCAGCAGAGACGCCGCTGACGCTGGCAGAGAAGGTGTGGCGCGACCACGTTGTTGTCCGCGGTGAGGACAATGATGGGCAGCGCTCACCGGATCTGCTCTACATTGACCTTCACCTGGTTCATGAGGTGACCTCCCCGCAGGCGTTCGAAGGCCTGCGCCTGGCCGAGAGGCCGGTGCGTCGACCGGATCTGACCATCGCCACCGAGGATCACAACACTCCGACTCTGGAGATCGATAAGCCGATCGCCGATCCCACCAGCCGCAAGCAGGTGGACACGCTGCGGGCCAACTGCGAGGAGTTCGGCGTGCGGCTGCACTCCTTGGGCGATGCCAACCAGGGGATCGTCCACGTCGTCGGTCCTCAGCTGGGACTGACCCAGCCGGGTATGACTGTGGTCTGCGGGGACTCCCACACTTCGACGCACGGAGCGTTCGGCTCGTTGGCGATGGGGATCGGCACCAGTGATGTGGAGCATGTGCTGGCCACCCAGACCCTGTCGCTGAACCCGTTCAAAACGATGGCGATCACGGTGAACGGCAGCCTGAAGCCCGGGGTGAGCTCCAAGGACATCATTCTGGCGGTCATCGCCAAGATCGGCACCGGCGGCGGGCAGGGCTACGTGCTGGAGTACCGCGGCTCTGCGATCGAAGAGCTGTCCATGGAAGCGCGGATGACTATCTGCAATATGAGCATCGAAGCCGGTGCCCGCGCCGGCATGGTCGCCCCCGACCAGACCACCTTCGACTACGTGGCGTCCCGCCCGCACGCCCCCACCGGTGAGGACTGGGACGCCGCAGTGCAGTACTGGTCCAGCCTGGCCACCGACGAGGGGGCCGAGTTCGACGCCGAAGTGGTGCTCGACGCCGAGGAGCTGGAGCCCTTCGTCACCTGGGGCACCAACCCCGGCCAGGGCGTGAGCCTCAGCGGGTCCATCCCGGACCCGGCAGGCTTCCACGACCCGGTGGACCGGGAATCGGCCGAACGAGCCCTGCAGTACATGGACCTGGCGCCGGGCACCGCGATGAAGGACATCCGGGTCGACACGGTGTTCTTGGGCTCCTGCACCAACGCCCGGCTGGAGGACCTGCGGGCTGCCGCCGAAATCATCAGAGGCCGGCAGAAGGACCCCGATGTCTCGATGATCGTGGTGCCCGGCTCCGCCCGGGTGCGACTGGATGCCGAGGCCGAAGGGATCGACCAGGTGTTCATGGACTTCGGCGCGGAGTGGCGGTTCGCCGGCTGCTCGATGTGCTTAGGGATGAACCCCGACCAGCTTCAGGAGGGGGAGCGGTGCGCCTCCACCTCCAACCGCAACTTCGAGGGCCGGCAGGGCAAGGGCGGACGCACCCACCTGGTCTCCCCAGCGGTGGCCGCCGCCACTGCCGTCCGCGGCACCCTCTCAGCCCCCTCCGACGTCGTCGTCGGTGCCCCCGTGCCGGCCTGACCCGCCGCTCATCAGTTGTAGGAGAATCATGGAACCGATCACCACCCACACCGGCGTCGGGGTGCCGCTGAAGCAGTCCAATGTGGACACCGACCAGATCATCCCCGCCGTCTTCCTCAAACGCATCACCAAGACCGGGTTCGACGACGCCCTCTTCCACGCCTGGCGCAAGAAGGACGACTTCGTGCTGAACCAGGAGCCCTACCGGCACGGCACCGTGCTGGTGGCCGGGCCCGACTTCGGCACCGGCTCATCGCGGGAGCACGCCGTATGGGCACTGAAGGACTACGGGTTCCGGGTCGTCGTCTCATCGAGGTTCGCCGACATCTTCTACAGCAACGCGGCCAAACAGGGCCTGGTGGCCGCCAAGGTCGCCCAGCCCGACGTTGAGCTCATCTTCAAGGAGCTGGAGAAGGAGCCCGGCACCGAAATCACCGTCGATATGGAGAGCCGAACCGTGCGCTGCGGCTCGGTGGAGACCATCTTCGAGATGGACAACTACACCCGGTGGCGGCTGATGGAGGGCCTGGACGACATCTCCCTGACCCTGCGGCAGGAAGCGGCGATCACCACCTACGAGACCACACGCCCAAGCTTGAAGCCCACCACCCTGCCGGCGAAGGTGTGAGCGCAGTCGCATCAGGCTGATCGGGTACAGTAGCAGGGCATAATTCGCTGACCCCCACGAAGGGACCATCGACCTCTATGGCCAAGCTGCTCACAATCCGAGGCGGAAAGCCGCTGCAGGGTGAAGTGCACGTGCGAGGCGCCAAAAACCTGGTGCCCAAAGCAATGGTCGCTTCCCTGCTGGGCAGCGAAACCTCTGAGATGCGCAACGTCCCAGAGATCAAAGACGTGGAGATCGTCACCAACCTGCTGACCATCCACGGGGTCAAGGTGGAGCGGGACCCCGAAGCCGGCATCATGCGGCTGGACCCGCGTGAGACCTACTCCGCCGAGCACGCCGAGATCGACGCCTATGCCGGGGACTCCCGGATTCCGATCCTCTTCTGCGGTCCGCTGATGCACAAGAACGGCGAAGCGTTCATCCCCGATCTGGGCGGCTGCCGTATCGGTGATCGGCCCATCAACTACCACCTGGAAGTCTTAAGGACCTTCGGCGCCGTCGTCGACAAGCAGGTTTCGGGCATCCACATCTCAGCTCCTAAGGGTCTGCGCGGGGCGAAGCTGGAGCTGCCCTTCCCCTCGGTGGGCGCCACCGAGCAGGTGCTGCTGACCGCAGTGCTGGCCGAGGGCATCACTGAGCTGAAGAACGCCGCCGTCGAGCCGGAGATTCACGACCTGATCGCGATCCTGCAGCAGATGGGCGCGCTGATCACCGTCTACACCGACCGCACCATCCGCATCGAAGGTGTCAGCAAACTCTCCGGTTACCGGCACCGCGCCATCCCCGACCGCAACGAAACAGCATCCTGGGCCTCCGCCGCCCTGGTCACCGAGGGTGACATCTACGTCCGCGGGGCGGCCCAACGAGATCTGACCGCGTTTCTGAACATCTACCGCAAGATCGGCGGAGAGTTCGAGGTCGACGACGAGGGCATGCGCTTCTGGCACGGGTCCAAACCGCTGCAGCCGCTGGTGCTGGAGACTGATGTGCACCCCGGCTTCATGACCGACTGGCAGCAGCCCATGGTCGTCGCCCTCACCCAGGCGCAGGGCGTCTCGATCATCCACGAGACCGTGTATGAGAACCGGTTCGGCTTCACCCAGGCGCTGCAGCGCATGGGCGCCTCCATTCAGCTGCACCGGGAGTGCCTCGGCTCCACCCCCTGCCGGTTCGGCCAGCGCAACTTCCTGCACTCAGCCGTCATCTCCGGGCCCAGCGAACTCACCGGCACCGACATCGACATTCCTGACCTGCGCGGAGGCTTCTCCCACCTGATCGCCGCCCTGGCGGCCAAGGGGACCTCACAGGTGACCGGCATCGAGATCATCGCCCGCGGCTATGAGCACTTCATCGACAAGATCACCGGCCTCGGCGCAGACATCGAACTCACCGAACGCTGAAGCCTGTCGCCACTGACTCGGGCCGATAAGCTGATGATCATGACCTCCGACACAGGATCGCGCCGCCGCGAACCGGTCCCGCCGTCCAGGAAGGGCTCCAGGAAGGCGCGCGCCCGCACACTCGGACGGCGCAAGACCCACACCCCCTTCGCGTTCCGCATCGTCGCCGCGATAGTGCGCCCGATGATGAACGTGCTGATGAGCAAGGAGTGGCGCGGGTTGGAGAAGCTCCCCGACACCGGATTCATCGTGGTGACCAACCACATCAGCGAAATCGACCCGCTGGCCGTCGGCCACCCGATCTACCGGGCCGGCAACACGCTGCATTTTCTGGCCAAAGACTCCCTGTTCCGGATCCCAGTCGTGGGACTGGCGCTGCGCCGGACGAACCAGATACCGGTCAACCGCGGCGACCGCGCCGAAGTCGGCAGATCCCTGGAAGTAGCCGCCCCCGTCCTCGACGACGGTGGCGCCATCGTCATCTACCCCGAAGGCACCCTCAGCCGCGACCCGGACTACTGGCCTATGCGCGCCAAAACCGGAGCCGCCCGGCTGGCCCTGACCACCGGCGCACCGGTCATCCCGGTCACCCACTGGGGAGTCCAGGACTTCCTGCCGCCCTACGGCAAGCGCCCCAAGCTGCTGCCGCGGCAGAAGTACACGCTGCAGGTGGGCGAGGAGGTGAACCTCGATGATCTGCGGTCCCAACCGATGAGCCGCACTGTGCTGGCCGAGGCCACCCAGCGGATCGAAGCGGCGCTCACCGACGGGGTGGCTCAGCTGCGCGGGGAGACCCCGCCGGCGCAGATCTGGGACCGGGCGGCCAAGCAGCGGGTGCCGCGCAGCGATCCCGGCGCGGCCGCGGCAGAGGGGCCTGCATGAGCCGGGTCGCCGTCCTGGGTGCCGGCTCCTGGGGCACCACCTTCGCCAAGATCCTCGCCGACGCCGGCCAGGCTGAGGTGACGCTCTGGGCCCGCCGGGCAGAGATCGCCGAAGAGATCAGCACCTCCCACACCAACACCTCCTACCTGGGTCAGACCAGCCTGCCGCAGACCATCACCGCCACCACCAGCCTGGCCGAAGCGGTCAGCGGCTCCGACGTCGTCGTCCTGGCCGTGCCCGCCCAGAGCCTGCGCAGCCACCTCGCCGAGGTCAGAGCCTCGCTGAGCGAAGACGCCGTCGTCGTCTCGCTGATCAAGGGGATGGAGCGCGGCACCAACCAGCGGATGAGCGAGGTCATCGCTGCTGAGCTTGACCTTCACCCACGGCGGATCGCAGTGGTCTCGGGGCCGAATCTGGCCATGGAGATCGCCCGCGAAGAGCCCACCGCCTCCGTGGTGGCCTGCCAGGACCACGACGTCGCCGAGCGGGTCGCGGCCCTGTGCTCCAGCCCCTACTTCCGGCCCTACACCAACACTGACGTGGCCGGGGTGGAGATCGCCGGCATCGTCAAGAATGTGATCGCCCTTGCCGTGGGCATCTGCGACGGCCAACAGCTGGGCGACAACTCTAAGGCTTCGGTGATCACCCGCGGCCTGGCCGAAACCACCCGGCTGGCAGGGGTGCTGGGCGGGAAGCTGGAGACCTTCTCCGGGTTGGCCGGCCTGGGCGACCTGGTCGCGACCTGTGCCTCACCGCTGTCCCGCAACCGCTCCGCCGGTCGGCTGCTGGGGGAGGGACTCTCGGCCGAGCAGGTCTCCGCACAGCTGACCCAGACCGCAGAAGGCATGAAGTCCGGCTCCGCGGTGCTGGCCCTGGGCCGCAGCCTGGGGGTCGAGATGCCCATCACCGAAGCCGTCTGTGCAGTGCTGGAAGGAAAGCTCGACGTGGAGAACATCGCTTCACTGCTGCTCGCTCGCAACCTGAAAGCAGAAGGATCCTGACCTATGACAGAGAAGACCAGCGCTGATGAGCCCAGTGCCGAGGCGCAGCGTTCAGGTAAGGCGCAGCGTTCAGACAGACCCAGCGCCAAACCGCGCGTGCTGGTGCTCTATGGAGGCCAGTCCTCGGAGCACTCGGTCAGCTGTGTGACCGCTGCCGGGGTGCTGCGGGCCATCGACACCGACCGGTTTGAGGTGGTGGAGGTGGGAATCACCCGCAGCGGCCAGTGGACCTCCCCGCTGGTGGACCCGCGGACCCACGCCTTCGGCCCATCCGAACTGCCGCAGGTTCAGCCCTCGGACTCGACGGTTCAGCTGTTCACCGATGACCAGGGCTCCGCCGCCCGGGGTGCGGAGCTGATCCAGCTGGGCGAAGATGGTGCGGCGTCGTCGTTGGGCGCAATTGATGTGGTCCTGCCGCTGCTGCACGGACCCTTCGGTGAGGACGGCACGCTGCAGGGGCTGCTGGAGATGCTCGGCGTGCCCTATGTGGGGGCCGGGATGCTGGCCTCCGCGGTGGGGATGGATAAGCACTTCATGAAACTCGCCTTCCAGGCCGCCGGGCTTCAGGTGGGCGCCTGGGAGACCATCACCGCGCGCCAATGGGTCGCTGATCCCGACGCTGCTGTGCAGCGGGTGAAGGGCCTTGAGCTGCCGGTGTTCGTCAAACCCGCCCGGGCCGGCTCCTCGGTGGGAATCACCCGGGTCGACGACTGGGCGCAGCTGGATGACGCGCTTGCCGCCGCCCGCGAGCACGACCCCAAGGTGGTGGTGGAGGAAGGCATCGATGGCCGCGAGATCGAGGCCGGGGTGCTGGGCAGCCCCGGCGACGCCGCAGCCCGGGCCTCACTGCTGGGCGAGATCGTGGTGGACCATCAGGTGGACCCCGCAGCGTTCTACGACTTCGAGGCCAAGTACCAGGACGACGCCGCCGCCGACCTGCGCTGCCCCGCCGAGCTGCCGGCCGAGGTGACCGATGAGATCCGCCGCCAAGCCGTGGTCGCCTTCGACTCCATCGACGGTGAGGGCCTCTGCCGCGCCGACTTCTTCTACACCGCCGAGGGCAAGATCCTCATCAACGAGGTCAACACGATGCCCGGATTCACCCCGATCAGCATGTATCCCCAGGTGTGGAAGGCCGCCGGAATGAGCTTCAGCGAACTGATCACCGAACTGATCGACCTCGCCCTCGAACGACCCATCGGCCTTCGGTAGACTGGAGCCATGATGTCCTCCACTGACAATCCGTTCCGGATGCACACTGCTGATCCTGAAGCCTCCCCGGGCGGGGCTGCGACCATTGAGCGCGAGCACCAGGAGCAGCTGACCGAACCCGGCGACCATGAGCGCTTCTCCCACTACGTCAAGCGCGACAGGATCATGGAGTCCGCCCTGGAGGGTGACGCCGTCGTCGCGCTCTGCGGCAAGGTCTGGATCCCCTCCCGGGACCCGAAGAAGTTCCCGGTCTGCCCGGAGTGCAAGGAGATCTACGAGGAGATGAGCGGCGGGTCCGACGACGACTCCGGCAGCGGCAAGTCCGGCGGCCGCGGCTTCTTCGGCTTCGGCAAGAACTGAGAGTGAGCGAGCCCACCCTCTTCGACGTCGGCACCGACGTCGGCTCACAGCTCCCGCCCGCCTACCCGCACCGCGCGCCACGCGGCACCGCATCCACCCTGCGCCAATGGCAGCAGGAGGCTCTGGACCGCTATATCGAGCAGAAGCCGCGGGACTTCCTCACCGTCGCCACCCCGGGCGCCGGCAAGACCACCTTCGCACTGCGGGTGGCCAAGCTGCTGGTGGAGTCCGGCGAGGTCAACCGGCTCTACGTGGTCGCCCCCACCGACCACCTGAAGCGCCAGTGGGCCGACGCCGCCGCGCGGGTGGGACTCTCCATCGACCCCAACTTCAAGAACTCCGACGGTCGCCACGGCACCCAGTTCATGGGGGTCGCGGTCACATACTCCCAGGTGGCGAATAAGCCAGCTCTGCACCGCAACAAGACCGAGGCGGGACGCACCCTGGTGATCTTTGACGAGATCCACCACGCCGGTGACGCGCTGAGCTGGGGCGACGGCGTGCGTGAAGCGTTCGAACCGGCTACCCGGCGCCTGGCGCTGACCGGCACGCCCTTCCGCTCAGACGCGTCACCCATCCCGTTCGTGACCTACCAGGAGGACGCCGACGGCGTCCGCCGGTCCAAGGCCGACTACTCCTACTCCTACGGCCCGGCACTGATCGATCAGGTGGTCCGGCCGGTGGTGTTCATGGCCTACTCGGGCAACATGCGCTGGCGCACCGCCTCCGGCGAGGAGATGGAGGCCACCCTGGGCGCGGCGGCCACCAAAGACATCACCTCCCACGCCTGGCGCACCGCGCTGAACCCCGATGGCGAATGGATCCCGGCGGTGCTGCGAGCCGCCCACCAGCGACTGATGAAGGTCCGGGACAAAATCGACGACGCCGGCGGGCTGGTCATCGCCACCGACCATGAGGCCGCGCGCGCCTACGCCGCCCAGCTGGACGCCATCACCGGCCAGCGGACCACCGTGGTGCTCTCCGACGACAAGGCCGCCTCCCGCCGGATCGAGGAGTTCAGCGAGGACGGCTCCAAATATTGGATGGTCGCGGTGCGCATGGTCTCCGAGGGCGTGGACATTCCGCGTCTGTGCGTCGGGGTCTACGCCACCTCCACCTCCACCCCGCTGTTCTTCGCCCAGGCCGTCGGCCGCTTCGTGCGGATGCGGAAGAAGGCCGAAGTCGCCAGCGTATTCCTGCCCTCGGTGCCGGTGCTCACCGAGCTCGCCAACGAGCTGGAGGCCGAGCGCGACCACGCCCTTCAGATCCCCGAAACTGTCCAGAACGACGACGCCGTCGAGGAGGAGGATCTCCTCGCCGAGGCGCAGAAGGAGGATCGGGCCTCCGAGGAGCTCACCAAGGGTGAGTTCGCCGCCCTGGGCTCCCAGGCGTCCTTCGACAAGGTCCTCTTCGACGGCGACGAGTTCGGCCTCGGCGGCGACATCGGCTCCGAGGATGAGATGGGCTTCCTCGCCATCCCTGGGCTGCTGGAGCCCGAGCAGGTCTCGGAGCTGCTGCGCAGGCAGCAGGCCGAACAGGTGGCCCGCCGCCCCGCTGATGCCCGGAGCCGGCCCGACGTCGTCGATCACCGTGCGCTGAAGGCGACGCGCAGCAAGCTGAACAAATCTGTCTCCGCCTATGCTGCGAAGACCGGCATGCATCAGGGCAGCATCCATACCAAGCTGCGCACCGCCTGCGGGGGGCCACCGGTGCCCCAGGCCACCCAGTCCGAGCTGGAGGCACGCCTGAAGCAGCTCCAGCTCTGGTTCCTCGGCAAAAAGTAACCCCCAGCCCCACCTGCTCACCGGCCCCGCCCCGCCCGTACCTCCCACCTCCCGGTCGATGTTGCGTTTCATCGGCCCAACCTGCCTTCTGCGCAACAGCAGCTGGGACGCGGGGGAGTCGACACGGGATCACCCGGTCAATGTTGCGTCCTGGGCGATGAAATGCGCACCGGGCACTTCCTGAGGCGCGGTTATCCACAGGTTGGCAGGGGGTGGTTCCGCTGGGTCAGGGCCAGTGTGAAGCTGAGAGTATGACGCTGACCCTTATCCACCACCGCAGAAGCTCATGGGTGCGGAGCACGCTGATGCGTGCGGTGAACCGTGGTGAACTGCTGCGGATACGTCCGGGCGTCTTTGTCGAGACGTGGCAATGGCTGACTGCCAAACCCTGGACCCGGCATGCCGCTCTGGCTGCGGCCGTGGGACTCCAGCAGCCCACCGCCATCTTCTGCAGAGAGACGGCATTGACGATCTACGGTGTGCCACAACTCAGCGTTCCTGCTGCTGTTCACGTCCGTGCTGTCTCCACCTCAGGGTGTGGTGTGTCTGCGGCTCCGTCCGTGACAGGCAGCTCCGCGGATTCGCCGCTTGCTCAGGTCAAGGCTGAGGCGGCACGCAGAGAGGATGCCTACGTCTCAGCCTTCAAGCCACTTCCATTGCGACGCTGCCTGCCACCGGTTCCGCTGCAATCCTCCGCACCTGAGTCGCGAAAGCTGTACTGGTCTTCAGAGACTGGGCCAGGCGGGATCCGCGTTCCCGTGCCGGAGGTGCGCTTGGAGGACGGGACTGCTGCCGAGGTGATGACGGAGCCGCTTCCCTTTGCCCTGATGGACACGCTCCCACGGTTGAGTCGGCAGAGGGCCGTTGTGGCACTGGACGCAGCAATGGCTGGTCGCTATGGATACGGCAGGCGTGTTTCCCGAGATGACTTGGAGGCAGTGGATGAATGGCTGTGGAGCCACAGGGCGGTCAGGGCATGGGACTGGGCTGTCATCTTTGCCGATCCGCTCAGTGAATCACCGGGTGAGTCCCGTTCCCGAGTCCTGATCCACCAGTTGGGTTTTGCGGCCCCGAAGCTCCAAACGCCGATACGGCTGCCCGATGGCAGCACAGCCCGGCTTGACTTCGACTGGGAAGCCGACCGCGTGGCCGGCGAATTTGATGGGCGGATCAAGTTTGACCAGGCAGCGGGCCTCTCCGGCACGACCGAATCCGGCGTCTACTGGAACCAGATTCAGCGCGAGGAGAAGGTCCGAGACACCGGACGGAGCATCGCGCGCTGGAACTGGGGCGACCTGGCCGAGCCGCGGAGGCTGGAGCTGAAGCTTCTGCGCGAGGGGGTTTCGCGGCGCTGAAACAACGACCGGGAGCCGAGGCGCAGGACTTCAGAAGTCCCGGAGGATGTTGCGTGTACGCTCTGTACCGCACGCGGGACGCAACATTCGCCGGGATTTTAGGTTTCGTCGCGGGTGAGGAGCTCAACGTCGGCTTCGCGCAGCTCCTGGTAGGTCTCCGCGGTTTTCTCCCCGCTGACACCTGCGGTCAGGTCGGTGATCACCCGCACCGCGTAGTCGTTCTCAGCGGCGTCCAGAGCCGTGGCGCGCACGCACTGGTCGGTGGCGATGCCCACTATGGTGACCGTGTCGATCTCCCGCTCCTGCAGCCAGGAGTTCAGATCCGGGGCATCGGAGGCGATCACATCTTCGGGTTCGACCTTGATGCCCTTCTCGCCCTCGAGGATCCCCACGCGCTCGGGATCTCCCTGCCGGCCCTCGAAGCCGGAGTAGCCGTCGTCGTAGAGGCCCTTGAGGAAGCGGGCCTCCAGATAGTCGGTGTCCAGGTTCTCGTGCAGCTCAGCCCCGGTGGTGCCGGCACGGCAGTGCACCGGCCAGGAGGTGACGAAGTCAGGAGCATCAGAGAAGTGCGCGCCCGGGTCGATGTGCCAGTCCTGGGTGGCGACGATCGTTGCGTACTCGCTGTGACGGTCTTCGAGGAACTCGGCCAGGTCCGCAGCGGTCTGTGCACCGCCGGTGACCGCCAGCGTCCCGCCTTCGCAGAAGTCATTCTGGACGTCGACGATAATCAGTGCCTCAGCCATGTCAGCCTCCTCGGTGCTGTTCTGCCTATGGATCAGTGCCGCTGGCCCCTACGCTACTACCCTGGGCACCGCAGCCGGTAGCTTCCGGGGAGGCCCAGGTGCCCAACGTGGTGGTCCTAGGCGAAGACGGTGGGGATGACCGGCTCGCCGGAGGAGAGTCGGCGCGCCTCGGCCGGCAGCTGCTCGACCGACTCACGATGTGTGTGGGCCGCACGCCGCACGCCGTCGGCGCCGGTGAATCCGGGCTGGACCGTCCCGCCGGTCACCAGCGGCACCTGAAGGGTCCGGCCGGTGTATCCGGAATCTGCCACCGGCGCCTCAGCTGAGATGACCTCCGCCTGTGCCCGGTCGTCGTCCCCAATGCTGCGCAGAACTGACTTGGAGCCGCCGATGCTGGATTTTCCGGCTGAGGCCTTCTCCACCGGCACCGGCCGACCATCAGCATCGGCACGCTCCACCAGCTTGTAGACCATCGAGGCCGTCGGCGCCCCAGAACCGGTCACCAGTCGGGTCCCGACGCCGTAGGAGTCCACCGGGGCGGCGGCCAGACCGGCGATCGCGTGCTCATCCAAGTCGGAGGAGACCACGATCTGGGTGTTGTGATTGCCCAGGGAGTCCAGCAGCCCGCGCACGTCATGGGCCTGCTGCACCAGGTCGCCGGAGTCCAGCCGCACTGCGCCGAGTTCGGGGCCGGCGACCTCTACGGCCCTACGGACCGCGGCCTCGACGTCGTAGGTGTCCACCAACAAGGTGGTGCCGGCGCCGAAGGCCTGCACCTGAGCGGCGAAGGCCTCCTCCTCGGTGTCATGCAGCAGCATGAACGCATGTGCCGCGGTGCCCACCGTGGGGATGCCCCACTTGCGGCCGGCCTGCAGGTTGGAGGTGGCGGCGAAGTTCACCACCGCGGCGGCCCGGGCCGCGGCGACGGCGGACTGCTCCTGAGTGCGCCGTCCGCCCATCTCCAGGCAGGGGCGGTTCCCGGCCGCCAGGGTCATCCGCGAACCGGCTGAGGTGACTGCGGAGTCGTGGTTCATCACCGAGAGGATGAATGTCTCCAACAGGCAGGCCTCTGCGAAGCTCGCAGTGACCTTCAGCACCGGCGAGTGCGGAAAGTACGTCTCGCCCTCCGCGTAGCCGCAGATGTCACCGGAGAACCGGTAGTCCGCCAAAAACTGCAGTGTGGCGTCGTCGACGATGCTCTCCCGGTGCAGATAGTCCAGCTCGGCCTGGCCGAACCGGAACTGCTCCAGCCCCTCCAGCATGCGCCCGGTGCCGCCGACCACCCCGTAGCGGCGCCCAGCAGGCAGACTGCGGGCGAACACCTCAAAGGTGCATTTCCGGTGCGCTGTGCCCGAGCGCAGCGCGGCCTGAACCATGGTGAGCTCGTACTGGTCGGTCAGCAGGGCAGTGGAGGCAGAAGCATCAGTCACGGCATCTATCCTAGGTGCCACTTAGACTGGAGTCATGAGCACCACAGCCGGATCCACGCTGACCGATGAAGCCACAGAGGTGGCCACGGACCTGCGCACGCTTCCCCAACGCCCCTACCAGGTGGTGGTGTGGAACGACCCGGTGAACCTGATGTCCTACGTCTCCTGGGTGTTCCGCACCTACTTCGGCCACTCCAGGCAGCGCGCCGAACACCTGATGATGCAGGTCCACACCGACGGTCGGGCCATCGTCGCCTCCGGCGCCCGGGAGGAAGCCGAACGCGACGTCACCGCTATGCACAACTATGGGCTCCAGGCCACCCTGGAAGAGGCGGAGTAGACCCATGGCGCGCGCATTCCGAGCCACGACCCGCGGCTACAGAGCAGACCTGGAGGCCCATGAGCGCCGGCTGCTGTCCCAACTGTGCGCCGACGTCATCACCATGCTGCAGCAGCGTGGCCAGGACATCGCGGGGGAGGAGACGCCCGACGACGAATTCGCCCACTTCCGCGCCGAACTGGCAGGCCTGGGCGCAGGAATCGATGAGGAGGACGACGGCGGGCTGCAGCCTCCCCAGGACGCTGTGCTCTCCCGACTGCTGCCCGATGCCTCCACCGATCCCACAGAGGCCGCCCAGTTCCGCAGACTGGCTGAGAGCTCACTGCGTGAGTCCAAGATTGCCGATCTGCGGGCGGCCCGCCTTGCCCTGGAGAACAACACAGTGGCCCTGAGCGAGGCACAGGCTCCGGGATTCGGCCGTGCGCTCAATGATGTTCGTCTCACATTGGCCGCACGGCTGGGCATCGAGACGGAGCACGACGCCGAGCAGATCCACAGTGCGGCGGGTCAAGGCTCCGCAGCCACCACGGAAGAGTTCATGGGTGAGCTCTATGCCTTCGCCACGTGGCTGCAGGAATCACTGTTCTCAGCGATGCTCGATGTTCTGCCCGACGATCAGTGACGATAGGCTGAGCGACGATGCGACTCACCATCATTGGCTGCAGCGGCTCGTTCCCGGGCCCCAACTCGCCGGCCTCCTGCTACCTGCTCAGCGCTGAGCACCAGGGGCGGACCTGGCGGATCATCCTGGATCTGGGCAACGGGGCACTGGGACCGCTGCAGCAGCACATCCCGCTGGAGACCATCGACGCGGTCTGCCTCAGCCACCTGCACCCCGACCACTACATGGACCTCTGCGGCCTGCACGTGGCGGTGCGCTGGCGCCCCGGCGGGTGGCCCGCCGAACGGATCCCGGTCTACGCGCCCGCCGGCACCGATGAGAGGCTGGCCGCCGCCTACGGGATGGACCCTGACCCGGGGATGGACCAAGACTTTAAGTTCAACAACTGGGTCCCGCGGCAGCCGGTGACCGTAGGGCCCTTCACCATCACCCCGGTACCGGTGCGCCACCCGGTGGCGGAGCCCTATGCGCTGCGCGTGGACTGCACCGAGGACGACGGCACCGTGCGCACCCTGACCTACTCCGGGGACACCGACACCTGCCCCGGCCTCACTGAGGCCGCGCAGGACGCCGACCTGTTTCTCTGTGAGGCCGCCTACCAGGATGAGCGCGATGAGCACTTCGAGGGAATCCACCTCACCGGGGCCCGGGCCGGGGCGGCCGCCGCCGAGGCGCAGGTCAAGCGCCTGCTGCTGACCCACATTCCGGTGTGGACCGACCCGCAGACACTTATTCACCACGCCCGCGACGCGTATGAGGGTCATCTTTCGGTGGCCGTCAGCGGCGTCACCTACACCGTGTAGACCACAGACGCAACACCCCGACAAGGAGACTGATGACACAAGATTATGTGCGCGCCGACGGCCGTGGGGTCGACCAGCTGCGTGAGGTCACGATCAGCCGCGGCTGGTCCGCCCACGCCGAAGGCAGCGCCCTGGTCGAATTCGGCAGCACCCGCGTGCTGTGCACCGCCAGCTTCGAATCCTCGGTGCCGCGCTGGCTGAAGGGCAAGGGCCGCGGCTGGGTCACCGCAGAGTACGCCATGCTGCCCCGGGCCACCGACACCCGCAGTGCCCGGGAATCGGTCAAGGGCAAGATCGGCGGCCGCACCCACGAGATCTCCCGGCTCATCGGTCGCTCGCTGCGTGCCGTGGTCGACCTCGACTCGCTGGGGGAGAACATGATCACCTTGGACTGCGATGTGCTCCAGGCCGACGGCGGCACGCGCACCGCCGCGGTGACCGGAGCCTTCGTCGCCCTGGCCGACGCCGTCGAATGGGCCCGGGAGAACAAACACATCAGGCAGAAGGCCGAGGTGCTCACCGACTCGGTGGCCGCCGTCTCGGTGGGGCTGCTTCCCGACGGCACCGCCGCACTGGACCTGCCCTACGCCGAGGATTCCACCGCTGAGACCGATATGAATGTGGTGGCCACCGGCGGCGGGAACTTCGTAGAGATCCAGGGCACCGCCGAAGGCATGCCGTTCACCCGCGGACAGCTCAACGAGCTGCTGGACCTTGCAGTCATCGGCACCGGCAGGCTCACCGGAATCCAGAAGCAGGCGCTGGCCGAATGACCGAACCGACCGCGGGCGCCCAGATCGTGCTGGCCACCGGGAACCAGGGGAAGGTTGCTGAGTTCCGGGCCCTGCTGGCCGCCCAGCCGCAGCTGGCCCACCTGGATCTGGAGACCGCAGTGGTCGACGCCAAGACCGCCGGCCTGTCCGATATTGCCGAGACCGGTGTGACGTTTGAGCAGAACTCGCTGCTCAAGGCGCGGGAGGCGGCCCGGGCCACCGGTCTGCCCGCCGTCGCCGATGATTCCGGGCTCGCCGTCGCGGTGCTGGGCGGTGCTCCGGGCATCTTCTCCGCCCGCTGGGCAGGCAGCCGCGCCTCCGATGAGAACAACCGTCAGCTGCTGCTGGAGCAGCTGGCAGACATCAGCGCCGAGCACCGGGCTGCGGCCTTCGTCTGTGTCGCCTCACTGGTGGTCCCCGACGACGACGGCGCCCCGGCCGCAGAGCACACCGCGCAGGGCCGACTGGAGGGCACCCTGCTCACCCAGGAGCACGGCAGCGCCGGATTCGGCTATGATCCCATCCTGCAGCCGAGCGGAGAGACCCGATCCGCGGCCCAGCTGAGCATGTCGGAGAAGAACGCTCTCTCCCACCGCGGCGAGGCGTTCAGCGCTCTGGCAGAAAGAATTGTGGAGGCACTGACCTAAAGCATGAACCCTGTGAGCTCCCTCGCCGGCCTGCGCCCGCCCCGGGTGGCCGGGCTGAACTTCACCGCCGTGGACTTTGAGACAGCCAACGGCTTCCGCGGCTCACCGTGCGCCATCGGCCTGGTCCGGGTCCGCGACGGCAATGTCGATGAACTCTACTTCCGCAGGATCCGCCCGCCTGCAGGCTTCGACCGGTTCGACCCGCGCAACACCGCCGTCCACGGCATCACCGCCGAACGGGTGGCCGATGAGCCCCGCTTCGCCGAGGTGTTCTCCGAGGTCGCCGCATTCATCGGAAGCGACACGCTCGTGGCGCACAACGCGGCCTTCGACGTCGAGGTCTTCGAGTCGTCCCTGGAGGTCTCCGGTCTGGACTCACCGGGACTGCGCGCCCTGTGCTCAGTGCGCCTGGCCCGGGCGGTGTACAAGTTGGACTCCCACGCGCTGCCCAGCGCCGCGGCCGAAGCCGGCTTCAACCTCAAACATCACCATCATGCGCTGTGGGACGCGCGGGCCGCCGCAGCGATCGTCGTCGACATTGCCCAGCGCGAGAAGGTGGGCGACCTCCACGCGCTGTTCGGCCGGCACTTCATCGCCCCCCAGGAGTGCGAACCCTGGAGCGCTCCGCGAGACTACGAGTCCCGTGCCACCCGACAGGTGCGCAGCTATGGGAACATCTTCGACGCCAGGGCTGCCGGAGCGGATGACGGCGGGCTGGACGACGACGAGCTGCCGGAGCTGATGCAGTGGCAGGACGAGGGGCCCAACCTGCCGCCGAATCCCGAGGCTGACTCCCAGCATCCGCTGTTCGGTGAGCACGTGGCGTTCACCGGCACCCTGGCGGTCCCGCGATCCCAGGCCAAGGCGCTTGCGGCGCAGCACGGGGCGACGACGTCGTCGCGGGTCACCGGCTCCACCACGCTGCTGGTCGTCGGCGAGGGGTTCGTCGTCGAGGATCTTGGTGACCGGCAGAGGGCGTCTCTGCCGACGGCGCACCCGCTGAAGGCTCGCAAAGCCCGCGAGGCGCTGGAGCGGATCGACAACGGCCAATCGATCCGGGTCATCGGCGAGAGCGACTATCGGCAGATGCTCGGTGCGGCATGGCCGCTGGACATCGGGTCAGTTGGCACCGGGTCAGTTGGTACCGGGTGAGTTGGCACCGGGCCAGCTGATACCGGCTCAGCTACTGCGGCGCAGTGACCGCCTTCCAGCGCTTCGCCAGGTCCTCCGTGACGCCGAAGAACGGGTGGCTGTCGGCCGGCGGAGCGGGCGCTTCGGCCGCCGTGGGTGGTGATCCGGCCCGTCGGCGCACAGCGGTGACCAGCTGGCGGCTCTGCTGCCGCAGCTGATCGCCGCCGTGGGTCATCGACACGTTCTGCTCCACCCATTGGCTGCGCATCTGCTCATCGATGTAGGGCACCAACCCCAGAGGCGGCAGCCGCAGCAGCACCTCCTGATCCGTGGTCTCCGGTCGGGCCGGCGCGGAAGGGTAGTGCATCGTCCCGGAGGAGAGGCTGCTGATCGAGGTCGTCCCGGTCCGCTCGGTGACGCGCAGCACCCCGGCGCTCAGCAGCTCGCCCAGTGCGGCGTCGGTGGCACGCGGCGGCGGTTCGGGTCCGTCGTCGGGGAAGCGGCCGGTGACCAGCCGGTGCCAGCGCAGCCCGGCCAGCCACATGCAGGCCAGCGGGTCGGTCGCCACGCCCTGCTGGGACCAGTCCAGGACCTCCAGCAGGCCATCGGCGAGGCAGACCCGGTGCAGCAGCTCGGCGTGCAGCGTCAGGACGCCTTCCTCGGGCTGGGGAAAGCCGTCGAGCAGCTCGGGGTAGAAGCGGGAGATCAGCGTCTGGTCACTCACACTTCTCAGCCTATCGGCTCGGCGGTGGTCCGCAGGTTTGTCCGGCCTCGGCTATAGCGTGGGGGTATGCGATTGCTGCACACCTCAGACTGGCACCTGGGCAGGGGGTTCCACGGAGCCTCACTGCGCACCGAGCAGGCCGAGATGCTCGCCACGCTCGGTTCAGCGGTCGATGAGCAGCAGGTCGACGTCGTGCTGGTCTCCGGCGACGTCTATGACCGTGCGCTGCCGCCGGAGTGGGCCGTCAAGGAGCTCGAAGACGCTCTGGTGGCACTGTCTGCGGCCGGCACCCAGGTGATCGTCACAGCCGGCAACCACGACTCTGCCCAACGGTTGGGCTTCGGCCGCGGGCTGATGGCCGCCTCGGGGGTCCATATCCGCAGCGCCCTGGAAGACTCCTGGGCCCCGGTGGAGCTCACCGACGACGACGGCGCCACAGTGCTGGTCTACGGCGTTCCCTATGTGGAGCCGCAGCTCTACGCCGCCGAACTGGGGGTCCGCGCCAACCACACCGCAGTGATGGCCGCGATCACCGGCCGGATCCGCGAAGACGCCGCCCAGCGACGGGCCACCATTGCCGGAAGGTGCAGAGTGGTGGTGATGGCACATGTGTTCGCGGCCAAAGGCACTGCCAGTGAGTCCGAACGCAATATCGGCGCCCCGGCGGTGGCCGAACAGTCACTGGATCATCACGAAGAGAGCGTCGGGGGCCTGGCAGTGGTGCCGCTGGAGGTCTTCGACGGCTTCGACTATGTCGCCCTGGGGCATCTGCACGGCCGCCAGCGGCTCAGCGATCGGGTCCGCTACAGCGGCTCGCCGCTGCGCTACTCCTTCTCAGAGGAGCACCAGGCCAAGGGCGCGTGGCTGATCGACACCGCGGCCCTGGACGAACCGGCCGAAGCGGTCACAGCCGTGGACTGGGCCATCGGCAGGCCGGTCAAGCGCCTCACCGGGACCATCGACGAGATGCTCACTGACGATCTTGTCGACCGGTGGGCCGATGCGTTCGTGCAGATCACCCTCACCGACACCCAGCGCCCCGAACGTGCCTACCCGCGGCTGCGGGAGGTGTATCCGCACCTGATGTCCTACAGCTACGCCGGCGCCGGCAGCCAGCAGCGATACTCCACCTACTCCCAGAAGCTGCAGGAGGCAGAGACGCCGTACGACGTCGTCGCCGGGTTCCTCAGTCATGTGCGCCACCGGGCCCCCAGCACGGAGGAGACAGCCACCCTTGAAGAGGCGCTGGAGGCCGTCCGATGAGGCTCCACCGCTTGGAAGTCTGCGCGTTCGGCCCCTTCGCCTCCACCGAGACGGTCGACTTCGACGCGCTGAGCTCCGACGGGCTCTTCCTGCTGCGCGGTCCCACCGGGTCGGGGAAGACATCGGTGCTGGACGCGCTGACCTTCGCCCTCTACGGCGACGTGCCCGGCGAGCGCTCCAACGACCGGCTGAAGTCCCAGCATGCCCCCGCCGCACGCACTCCCTATGTGGAGCTGGAGTTCTCCAGTGGGGAGGACCGGTACTGGCTGCGTCGCCAACCTACCTACTACCGCCCGGCCAAACGCGCCGGGGCGAGCCCCCAGCGGGAGGGAACCGTGCTGAGCATCAAACGGTTCGACCAGGGCAGCTGGAAGCCGGTGCCCACGGCCCGGGTCGCTGAGGGAGATGCGGAGCTGCAGCAGATCATCGGACTGAAGATGCACGAGTTCACCAAGGTGATCCTGCTGCCCCAGGGAGCCTTTGCCAAACTGCTGCACGCTTCGAATGAGGAGCGTCGCGCCATCCTGGAGCAGCTCTTCGACACCGGCACCTACGAACGGCTGGAGGGCCTCCTCTGGGAACAGATGCGGCAGGCCGAGTCCGAGCTGAAGGACGTCGACTCCCAGATACAGGCCCACGCCTCGGGTGTGCGCAGCGCAGCCGCAGCGCTGCTCGGGACCCAGGCCGAAGAGTTGGAGCACGTCGAGACGCAGGACCTCAGCGCTGCGGTGGACCAGCGCGCCCGCACCCAGCAGTCCGCGCTCGCCGACGCTGAGGCGACTGCGAAGAAGCGTATGACCCAGGCCGCTGAACATGCCGAGGAGCTCAGCCGGGCACGCCGGCAGCTGCAGCGCTGGGCCGAGCACGTCCAGCGCCGCGACCAGCTGGAGGCCACCCGCAGCGTCGCGGAGAATGCCCGCCGCCGCATCGCAGAGCACACTGCAGCTGCCGGAATCGGCGACTGGATGAGCACCGCTGACCAGGCAGAGCAGGCCCACGCTCAGGCACAGCGGCACGCGCAGCAGGCGGTGGATGAAGCCCAGCAGGCACTGGACAATCAGCGCGACATTGCTGCGGCATCACTGACCACTGAGTCCGTCACCGACACCGCAGCCCTGGAGTCGGCCGTGACAGAGTTGGTTCAGCTCCAAGCCCGCCTCAGCGATGAGGACGCTGCTGAGGCCGAAGAGCGCCACACGCAGCTGGTGGCAGAGACCAGGGCGGCCGAACACAGCGAAGCGGAGGCCGAGAGTCGCCGCAGGCAGCTGGGGGAGAAGCTGGCGACCCAGAAGCAGCAGCTGCAGGACCTGCGCGCGAAGCTCCTCGACCCCGAGGAGCAGCAGAACCGGCGCGACGCCCTGCACCAGAACACGGAGACCGCCAGGGGCCGCACCGATCTGATCGACCAGCGAGACAGACTCCAGGCCCGCCTGCGTCAGCTGAAGGACCACACCGAACACCGCCGGCGTTCCTTCGAAGCCGCCCGCGAGGCACACCGTGAGGCCGCTGAGGCCAATCTGCGGTCCCAAGCCCATCAGCTGGCCGAGGGGCTGGAAGCCGGCCAGCCCTGCCTGGTGTGCGGATCCACCGAGCACCCGGCTCCGCTGGTCGCCGCCGACGAGACCGGGACCGACAGCCAGCTGGATGCTGCAGCGCAGACGATGCACACCGCACAGGCGGACCTTGAGAAGGGCAGGGCCGACCACCGCAGTGCTGAAGAGGCCCTGGAGACGGTGGGGCAGAGCCTGGGGGACCATCGCGAAACCACCGCTGAGGAGGCTCGCAGCCTGCACCAGTCAGCCGCTGATCAGCTGGCCCAGGCAGACTCCTCAGGTGCCGCGCAGCGCACACTGCGCGAAGACATCGAGAGGATCAGATCCTCCGAAGCTGAAACACGCCAAGAGCACACCGCCGCGGCTCATCACGCCCAACAGGGCGCCGCCGACGCAGCCCGGCTGAGTGCGGAGGCGAAGAAGCTGCAGAGCCGGATCGAGCAGCTGCGCGCCGAACACGCGAGCCTGACAGAGCGGCACAGCGCCCTCTCGGAGCTGAAGACTGTGCTCAGCGGCGCACAGCGTGCCGCGCGCAAGGCCGAGGAGTCCGCAGCTCAAGCCCGCCGCAGCGCCCACGCGGCCCAGCAGCAGCTGGAGAAGTCAGACTTCGCCTCCGCTGATGAGGTCGCCGCCGCCGTCTGCGCCGAAGAGGAGCTTGCCCCGCTGCGACAGCGCGTCGCGCAGTTCGAAGAGGCTGAGGCGCAGCTGAGGTTCGACGCCGAGCTGGAGGAGGTCCGCGCCGGGGCGCGCCGGTCAGAGAACGAGGAGCAGCCCCCGGGCCAGGACGCTGTGGCCCAAGCCCAGGCCGCCGCCGATGATGCGAAGCAGAACCACCAGGAGAGTCACCGTCAGCTCACCGCCTACAGCGCACGATTCGAATCACTGCGGGAAGCCGCTGACGCATTGGACCAGGCACTGGCTCGCCGCGCCGAACGCACCCAAGAGCTGATGCGCAGGGCGGAGCTGGCCAGAACGATCAACGGCCAGGGGGAGAACACGTTGCGGATGCGGCTGACCACCTTCGTGCTGGCCGCCCGGCTGGAACGGATCGCCGAAGCCGCTACGCACCACTTGAGCGCTATGACGTCCGGACGCTACCAGCTGCTGTTGGACGCTGAGCGAGCCGGACGCGGGCTGCGCGGCCTGGACCTGCAGGTCCATGACGAGTACGCCGGACAGCTGCGCCCCGCAGAGTCGCTCTCCGGAGGGGAGACCTTCATGACGTCGCTGGCTATGGCACTGGGACTGGCCGAAGTCGTGCAGTCCGAAGCAGGCGGAATCGGCATGGAGAGCCTGTTCATCGACGAAGGCTTCGGATCCCTGGACGACCACACACTGGAGGCGGTGATGTCGGCCCTGCACACCCTGCAGGGGGAGGGCCGGCGCATCGGAGTGGTGAGCCACGTCAGCGAGATGCACCAACAGATCCCCGTGCAGCTGCGGGTGGAGAAGACCCGCACCGGCTCCACTCTTCACACGGAGCTGCCCACATGAGTCCTGCCGAGCGGCTGCTCTCGCTGACGGCCAGAATGCCGGCGACCTTGCTGCCCTTCGCCGCGGCACTGGGACTGGCTGATGCGGGGATCCTTCCGGCCGCGGGAGCTGCCGCTGCGGCGCTGGGCGGGTACTGGGCGGCCCAGCTCGGTGCTCCCTGGGTGCTGCAGCGAGTACGGCCGCGCTACGTTCTGCTGTGTGCCGCGGTGAGCTATGTGGTGATCGGTGTGCTGCTCATCGTCGCCGTGGAGCAGCACGCACTGTGGACCGCGGCGCTGCTCAGCGCCATCATCGGGCTGACTGCCCCGCCGGAGCGGGCCATAGTAGCTGAACCACGGCTGGAGAGAACTGCAGTGGGGGCAAGCTTCCTGCTCGCTCTGGTCTGTGGGTTCGCCTCAGCATGGACCATGCCGCTGGTGGCGGCCGCGTTCGTCGCCGCCACTGCCGTACCGGTGCTGGTGATGACCCGGGATCAGCCGCCGAGGAACTCCGACACAGCGCCCTTATAGTCCCGGGCGGTGAGCGCATTGACATGATTACGGCCGGTGAGCTGCACGAAGCGCGCCGAGACTCCGGCACCACGAACCAGATCCACCAGCTCAGCGGAGTCGGCTGCGATCTCATCGCGAGTGCCGGCGACCACCAGAGTAGGCGCCGCAGGCACACCGGCTGCCGGGTCGAAGGCCTCAGCAGACACGCTCAGCCGCAGCTCCACCACATGGGGAAGATTCTGCCCCGGCAGGGCAGCCGCCACAGTAATCTGCCGCCTGGTCGACTCATCCTGCGGCTCGGGGCCGCCTGAGGCCCAGATGCGGGCCTGCTCCGGGTCAATGCGGTTGACGTCGTTGCTGGCGGGGGCACCGCCCATTACCAACGAGACGACCAGCGCGGGGTGCTGATGGCTGAACTCCCACGCGATTCGCGCACCCAAGGAGTAGCCGTGCAGCGTCACCTTCGCACCGGCGTGCTCAACCACCTGACGCAGGTCCTCCAACAGCTCAGCCATACACAGACCACTGGGATCCACATCATCAGATGCCCCGTGTCCGGGAAGGTCCACTGCGATCACGCTGCGGCCGGTGCTGGCCAGCGGGTCCAACCAGCCGGTCTTCACCCAGTTGAACAGCGTGTTGGAGGCGAAGCCGTGAATCAGCAGCACCGGCTCAGCCCTGGGCTCGGGGTGTGCCCAGGTATGGACGGTCATACCGTGTGCGGTCCGGTACGACTCAGGGGCGGGGTAGCGAAGAGTTCCCATCGGTGACGTCGGCCGGATCAGTCCCGAAGCTTCAGGATCTTCTGGCTGGCGGAGCTGACCTCCTCCAGCAGCTGCGGGTCCTCGTTGAGCAGCCGACCGTAGGAGGGAACCATCTCCTCCAACTTGGGCCTCCAAGCTTCCATCTTGGTGGGGAAGCAGCGCTCCAGCATCCGGAACATGATGCTCGGCGTCGTCGACGCGCCGGGGGAGGCGCCCAGCAGCCCAGCGATGGAGCCGTCTGCGCCGGTCACCAGCTCAGTGCCGAACTGAAGCATCGCCTTGCCGTTCTCGTCCTTGCGCATCATCTGCACCCGCTGACCGGCGGTGATCATCTCCCAGGCATCCTCTGGGGCATTCGGAAAGAACCGGTAGAGCTCCTCAAGCTTCTTCTTCTGAGATTTGGTGACCTCCTTCATCAGGTAGGCGACCAGATCCCAATTGCCGGCGGCCACCCCGAGCTGGGTGCCCAGGTTGTGCAGCCGCACCGAGAGCGGAAGGTCCAGATACGAGCTGGACTTGAGGAAGTTGGTGGAGAAGCCGGCGTAGGGGCCGAACATCAGGGCCCGGCGGCCTCCGACGAATCGGGTGTCCAAGTGGGGCACAGACATCGGCGGAGCCCCCTTGGTGGCCGCCAAACCGTACACCTTCGCATGGTGCTGCTGCGCCACCTCAGGGTCGGTGGTGCGCAGGAACTGCCCGGAGACGGGAAACCCGCCGATTCCCCTGATCTCATCGATCCCGGAGGACTGCAGCAGGCTCAGCGCCCCGCCGCCGGCACCGACGAACACGAAGGGGGCGCTGGCGGTCATCTTCTCGCCGGCGGAGGAGTTCTTGGCCCTGATGGTCCACTGGCCGTCCGATCCGCGCGAAACGTCTTTGACGTCGTAGCCGTACTGCAGATCAACATCAGCGGCCTGCAGGTGCTCCGCGAGCTGGCCGGTGATGGCGCCGAAGTCGACGTCGGTGCCGTCGTCGAACTTTGATGCGGCCACCGGCTGGGACGGGTCGCGGCCATCCGTCAGCAGCGGGGCCCAGTCGCCGATGGTGTCCATGTCTTCGGTGTACTCAATGTGCTGAAACAGCGGTTCGACGCGCATGGCCTCGTACCGGTCTTGGAGGTACTGGACGTTCTCGTCGCCCCAGACGAAGCTGATGTGCGGCAGTGCGTTGATGAACGTTCGCGGGTCGCCCAGGGTGCCGTTGTCCACCCAGTGGGACCACAGCTGCTTGGAGACGTGGAACTGCTCGTTGATGCCGGCGGCCTTGGCGGTTGAGATGCTGCCGTCCGTCCCGCGGGGGGTGTAGTTGAGCTCGCAGAGTGCGGCATGGCCGGTGCCTGCGTTGTTCCAAGGGTCCGAAGCCTCTTCACCGGCGCTGTCGAGCGATTCGAACAGTGCGATGTTCCACTCCGGCTGCAGCTCCTTGAGGATCGCCCCGAGGGTGGTGGACATGATGCCGGCGCCGATGAGGATCACATCGTAGCGCTTCGTGGAACTCGTCGTCGCTGACTCGCTCACAAGATTCTCCTTGGATTCTGAATAGAGGTTCATTTCTGACTTTACCCGCGTGTTCAGGGGCGGAGAAATTTACTCCTGATCGCTGAGCACGATCTCGTTGAATCGCTCATCGAGCACCGGAGACATCGGATAGTCCGCCACGCGGGGTCCCAGTGCCAACCCCGAGATCGGATAGGCCAGCGGCAGTGCCGGCAGATCGTCGGCGAGCAGCTCGGCGGCCTCACGGTACAGTGCCGCACGCGGCTCATCCTCTGCCTCGGCACGGGCCTCATCGAGCAGCTCAGCCACCTCCTCGTTGGCGTAGTTGAACTCCCGACTGACCTGGCCGAAGAGCCGGCCAAGGAAGGCGTGCGGGGAGCGGAAGCCGCCGCTGCGGCCCAGCAGGTGCATGGCGCGGTCGGCATCACCCATCAGCGCATCGGTGTAGCCGTCGGCCCATTTCACCGGTTTGGGGTTGATGGTGAACCCGGCCGCAGTCAGGTCAGCGGCGATGGAGGCGAACACGGCCTCCGGCTTCGGCAGGTAGTTGCGTGTGGTGGTGATGGGGTAGTAGAAGGTCAGCGGTTCGCCGTCGTAGTCGGAGTCCTGCAGCAGCTCTTGGGCTTCGGCGAGGTCGTGGCTGTAGGGCTCGGCGGCATCCGAGTGGACGCCCATTGCCGGCGGCGTGAACTGGTAGGCCGGCCGGGTGCCGTCCAGGAAGTGGTCCTCCACCAGGGCGGTGCGGTTGATGGCCATCGCTGCGGCTCGGCGGACGTCGTCGTCGGCCATCACCGGGTGGGACATATTGAACCCCAGGTAAAGAATGGAGAACGGATCGCGCTGCAGGATCAGCCGACCGGCCTGCAGCAGCGAGCGCAGACTTTTGGCGGTGATGCCGTCATAGACGTCGACTGTGCCCCGGTTGAGTTCGCGCAGCCGGTCGAAGGACTTCGGCAGCGGCCGGACGACCACCTCATCGGGACCGTTCAGGCTGCCCCAATAGTCGCTGTTGATCTCCAGCATGGTCTCCTGTCCTTCGGTGGGCACCAATCGATAGGGGCCGGTGCCCATCGGTCTGCGCGAGACCATCTCTGGGTCGGAGTCTGTGAGCACCTCGGCGGAGGCGATGCCGAAGGCCGGCAGCGTCATGGCCTGCAGCAGGTGGGCGACCGGTTCGGTCAGGGTGATGACGAGCGTGCCACTGTCTTCGGCCTCCACGGACTCCAGGACGCACTCCTCGCCGCCGATGAAGCCGCCGAAGACGGTGGGGAAGGCCAGTGCCGTGGATCGGCTGATATTGCCGAACCCATAGAGGTAGTCCAGCCGGCCGGTGCGCTCAATGTTGGCTGCGACCACCTCGGCGGTCAGTTCACTGCCGTCGTGGAAGGCGACGTCGCTGCGCAGCGTGAAGGTATAGGTCAGCTCGTCGTCGCTGATCTGCCAGTCGGTGGCCAGCAGTGCCGTCACGGCCCCGGTGTCCGGTTCGATGCCGAGCAGCGGTTCGAAGATCTGGCGCAGGATTCGCTGCGTCTCAGTGTCGGTGGACAGCCCCGGATCCAGAGACTGCGGCGGCGACATGGAGGCCACCACAATCCGGCCATCACGCCGATCCGGCTCCTCGCTGCCGGTCTCAGACGGTTGCTGCTGCTGTGCGGCCCCGGCGGCCACGGTGAGCGCGCCGCCGGCCGCAGAGGCGGCGCCGAAGAAGTGCCGTCGGGAGAGACCATTCACGTGCGCGAGGGGGGACTTGAACCCCCACGTCAAAGACACTGGAACCTAAATCCAGCGCGTCTACCAATTCCGCCACTCGCGCCTGAGCGTCGCCGAAGAAGATGACGACGACGCCCCAGTCTACAAGGATTCAGGCGGCGAGCTTATCGCGCAGCCGAGCGACGTGACCGGTGGCCTTGACGTTGTACTGACCCAGCTGAACCCGGCCCTGCTCATCGATCACCACGGTGGAGCGGATCAGACCTTCTGAGACCCGGCCATAGTTCTTCTTCTCGCCCCATGCCCCGTAGGACTCTGCCACCGCATGATCCTCATCGGCCAGCAGCGGGAAGGTCAGCCCCTCGTCGTCGGAGAACTTCTTCAGTGCGCTCACCGCATCCGGCGACACCCCGAGCACCTGGTAGCCGGCCGTCTGCAGAGCGGAGAGCGAGTCGCGAAAGTCGCAGGCCTCTGTGGTGCAGCCAGGGGTGGCGGCCTTGGGATAGAAGTAGACGATCACCTTCTGCCCGCGGTAGTCACCGAGCGAAACGGTGCTGCCGTCCTCAGCGGTGAGGGTGAAGTCCGGTGCGGCATCGCCGGGTTCAAGACGCGTGGTCATAGAGGTCTCCTTAGGGGTTGCGGGTTCGTCTTCACTTTATCTTCGCGTGACCTGAGATCTCTACACTGTGACTATGGTCATTCACACCGAGCGCACCCGCGACGAGGAACGTGTCATTTCCGCACTGCGCGCAGTGTTCGACGCTTCGGTGATGAACTTCGGCTCCTACAACCTGCTCTATGCCCGCAACATGGTCGAGGAGGGCACCCAGGACGACGACGAAGCGGGCGGCCGCGCAGATGCCGGTGAGGCTGAGGTCTCCGTACTGCAGGCAGTGGCGGGCTCGCAGGACCTGCTCATCGGCTATCGCCGCGAGCCGGTGGAGCTGGTGCTCTGCCCCCTGGACACCGACCAGGTGCTGAACCGGTTGGGTCAGTACGACGACGCTGTGGCCATAGCCGAAGTGCCGGCGCTGCTGAACCTGACCAACCTCGCCGGGATGGCCACCACCGGTTCCTCAGTCGAGATTGTCTTCTCCA
This sequence comes from Nesterenkonia sp., assembly GCA_052089225.1. Taxonomy (GTDB): domain Bacteria; phylum Actinomycetota; class Actinomycetes; order Actinomycetales; family Micrococcaceae; genus Nesterenkonia. The sequence goes on along the minus strand of JBQCZP010000005.1, from coordinate 1,992 downwards.
CTGGCCGGCGCATCACCCTCACCGTGCAGCCGGTGGTGCATTTTCCCCAGGTCCCGGAGTTGGCGGTGAATCAGCACTTCGATGTGGAGGACTTCTACGACTTTCTGGACTACTTCATGGATCGGGTGGAGCAGAAGCAACCCTGAGCAGAAACAACCCTGAGCAGGTGCGCGGAGACACGGATCACGGATCCTGAAGTGGCGCAGTGCGCTGAAGCGGTGATAGGCTGACTTGTCGTTGCCCACAGAGCTGGGGGACGTTTTCATGTGAACCTCTGATGAGGTGCGGGCCTCTAGCTCAACTGGTTAGAGCACCAGACTCTTAATCTGTAGGTTCCGGGTTCGAGTCCCGGGGGGCCCACTCAGATCGTTCACCGAGGCAATAAGGCCGCTGATCATGACGATCAGCGGCCTTTTTTGCATTCCGCATCTGGTGCCCCACTCACTCGCTGAACCTGCCGGGCAGGAAGCGCTCGCCGCTGAAGGAGAAACCTGTGTCACAGTCGTCCGAATCTGCGCCGGCCCGCGTCTCCGGTGCCCCGGAGGTTGACCGCTCGCACTCGATTCTGGCCGCCCTGAAATCGCCTCGGCGCCTGCGCACCGAAGTGCTGGCAGGTCTGGTGGTGGCGCTCGCGCTGATCCCGGAGTCGATCGCCTTTTCCATCATCGCCGGAGTCGATCCTCGGGTCGGGCTCTTCGCGTCCTTCACCATGGCCGTCTCCATCGCGTTCCTCGGCGGGCGCCCGGCGATGATCTCTGCCGCCACCGGCGCCATTGCTCTGGTGATTGCACCGGTGGTGCGCGAACATGGGCTGGACTACCTGATTGCCACCGTCATTCTCGGCGGGATCCTGCAGGTCATCCTTGGTGTGCTGGGTGTGGCGAAGCTGATGCGCTTCATCCCGCGCTCGGTCATGGTCGGCTTCGTCAACGCCCTGGCGATCCTGATCTTCATCGCCCAGCTGCCGTATCTGATCGATGTGCCGTGGGTGGTCTACCCGCTGGTGCTGCTGGGGCTGGCGATCATTATGCTCTTCCCCCGGCTGACCAAGACTGTGCCGGCACCGTTGGTGGCGATCGTGGTGCTCACCGCGATCACAGTGACCGCGGCGATCGCCGTACCCACTGTCGGCGATGAGGGTGAGCTGCCGGACTCGCTGCCGCAGCTGCTCATCCCCGAAGTTCCCTTCACCCTCGAGACCCTGCAGATCATCGCGCCCTATGCGCTGGCCATGGCCGTGGTCGGGATTCTGGAGTCCTTGCTGACCGCGAAGCTGGTCGACGACGTCACCGACACCCACTCGAACAAGACCCGCGAATCGTGGGCGCAGGGCGTGGCGAATGTGATCACCGGCTTCTTCGGCGGGATGGGTGGCTGCGCGATGATCGGCCAGACCATGATCAACGTGAAGGCCTCCGGGGCGCGCACCCGGCTCTCGACCTTTTTGGCCGGGCTCTTCCTGCTGATCCTGGTGGTGGCACTGGGGGACGTGGTGGCGATCATCCCGATGTCCGCGCTGGTGGCGGTGATGATCTTCGTCTCCTGGGCGACCTTCGACTGGCACTCGGTGCGGCCGTCCACCCTGCGCCGGATGCCCAAGTCCGAAACCACGGTGATGCTCTCCACTGTGGTGGTCACCGTGTGGACCAGCAACTTGGCCTACGGCGTCGTCGTCGGGGTGCTGGTGGCCATGGTGCTCTTCGCCCACCGGGTCTCGCGCTTCACCACGGTGAGCCGGCGGGACGCCAACGACGACGACGGCCAGCGCGTCTACCAGGTGCAGGGGGAGCTGTTCTTCGCCTCCTCCAACGACCTGGTCTACCAGTTCGACTACGCCGGCGACCCCAGCCACATCGTCATCGACTTCTCACAGGCCAGGATCTGGGACGCCTCCACGGTCGCCGCCCTGGATGCGGTGCAGACCAAGTATGAGGCCCGCGGCAAGACGGTCACCATCCTGGGCATGGACCCCGACAGCGCGGCACGCCACGG
>JBQCZP010000004.1:0-92573 GCA_052089225.1 Nesterenkonia sp. | reverse complement strand
AAACGATGTTGTAGAGCAAGGCTTGCGAAGCGTTACTCGGGTCGAGCACGCCCGTACTGGTGTGAATCAGACACCCAGCCTCGCGACAAATTTCAAGAAGTCGCGCGGTTTCGCTGAGTCGTCTGCCCAGCCGGTCCTCTCGCACCACCACGATCACCGAGACGTGCCCTGCCTGCACGTCGGAGATGAGCCGCCTCATCTCGCTGCGGTCCGCCTTCGGGTCCCAACCGGACACCACCTGCCGGTACGTGTCGTGTACCTCGTAGCCTGCGCGCTCGGCGATCTCCACACAGGTCTGGCGCTGGACCTCTAGCGAGTGGTTGGTCTCACCTGGCTCGTTGCTCTTGCGGATGTAGATGCCTGCGCGTCTCATGTCGTTAGTCTAGCGTCTGTGGAACAGTCTGATGGTGGACCGGCGCAGGCAAAACCACTCTGCTGAATGCTCTCAGCGGCTCCATCGGCCCTCGAGAGCGCGTGGTCACCGTTGAAGAGATCTTTGAGCTGCAGGTTCGGCTGCGCGACGTGGTGGGACTGCAGTGTCGGCAGTCGAATCTGGAGGGACAGGGCGAGATTCCGCTGCGACGGCTGGTCAAGGAGGCCCTGCGGATGCGGCCTGACCGGCTCCTCGTCGGAGAAGTTCGTGAGGCCGAGAGCCTGGATATGCTGGTCGCATTGAACAGTGGTCTGCCTGGGATGTGCAGTCTGCATGCCAACTCGGCATCGGATGCGCTGACTAAGATCTGCACTCTGCCGCTGATGGCCGGGGAGAACATCTCGCGAAGCTTCATCCTGCCGACAGTGGCTTCCTGCATCGACTTGGTGGTCCACTGCGTACGCACTCCGGCAGGGCGCTATGTCCAAGAAGTTTTGGGCGTCGGCACTCGTGTGGAGGCAGACACGATTGAGACCACTCGGCTCTTCTCCCACGATGGGTATGCGCTGCGTCCCAATCCTGCCGCGGTCTTCGAGCACCCGCTGCTTGACGACCGGGCCCGAGAACTGCTGCACGAGGGCAGTTAGTTGACGTATCTGTTCGCTGTCACCGCCGGACTCGGGCTGGGCCTGGGTCTGCTGGTCGTCCTCAGCTCCTTCACGCCGCGCCGACCCCGCAGGAGTGCCCCTTCGCGGTCCGGGTGGCTGCGCCGGCTGCTGGATGAGGCCGGTCATCAGCGACTGCCGCCCTCAGCGCCCATCATCGCCGTCGTTTCGTGCGCGATCCTCACGTTTCCCCTCGTCTTTGCGATCACCCAGGCCGTCCCAGTAGCGATATGCTTCGCGATCTTCGCCTCTGCGGCACCGTGGGTCGTTCTGAGCTGGCAGGCACGACGACGGCGGACGGTGCTCAGCGAAGTGTGGCCGGACGCAGTGGATCACCTTCGCTCTGCCATCCGCTCAGGACTTGCTCTGCCAGAAGGTCTGATGGAGCTCGCCAACAGCGGCCCGGAGCCGCTTCGGCAGCCATTCGCCGAATTCGGGCGAGACTGGCGGGCCGGGGTCCCCTTCGAAGCGGCACTGAACCGGTTGAAGAGTCGACTCGCTGATCCTGTTGCGGACCGGATCATCATGGCTCTGCAGATCACCCGTGAACTGGGAGGCACTGACCTCGGCCGACTGCTGGGCAGCCTGGCGGAGGTGCTGCGTGAGAACGCCCGGACTCGCAGCGAGCTGCAGGCCCGGCAGTCATGGACCATCAACGGAGCTCGGTTGGCGGTGGCCGCACCCTGGATCGTCGTTCTGCTTCTTGCGACCCAGCCGGGGGCCGCCGAATCCTATCGCGGAGCCGCCGGCATGGCTGTTCTCGGGGCAGGTCTGGCGGTCTCAGTGATCTGCTATCGCGTGATGCTGCGCATCGGTGTGCTGCCGAAGGAACAGCGGGTGCTGGCATGAGCGGTGACCTGATCTGGGCGTCAGCGGGTGGTCTGGGCATTGCGGCCGGCCTGCTGCTGAGCATCTTCGGCCTGCCTGCGCTCAACAAGCCTCGCCTGACCGAACGCCTGGCCCCACATGTGCAGTCAGCGACGCCGACCGCACCGCTGTCCAAAGCGCCTGCCCTCGGAGGAGCAGCGCAGATCTTCGCCCCGGCCCTCAATATCGCCCTGGGACAGCTGGACCGGTTCAGCATAGATTCCGCCCAGCTGCAGCGGCGGCTGCACGAGGCAGATTCGTCGCTGAGCGTCACCGACTACCGGCTGCAGCAGTTGGGGTGCGCGGCAGCCGCTGCGGCAGTCGCCGTCGTCGGGGTCATCGGCGCCGCGGCGTCGGGACGATCTCATTGGTTCTTCGCCCTGGCAGCAGTCACGGCCGCCACCGTGTTGGGGATTGGACTGCGGGATCAAGCATTATCAGCACGGATTCGACGACGCCGTCGCCGCATGCTCGCTGAGTTCCCCACTGTCGCTGAGATGCTCGCTCTGGCCGTCAGCGCCGGAGACACTGCCCCGGGGGCGATTGACCGTATCAGTCGTGCAGCTCGCGGCGAACTCTCCGCTGAGCTCAACGGGCTGATTCGCAGGACTCAAGCGGGCGTGCCCTTCACCTCCGCGCTGCGGGGGCTCGCATCCCGCATCGGGGTCCCCCAGATCGGCAGATTCCTCGACGGTGTGGCGGTTGCCGTTGAGCGTGGGACACCGTTGGCTGAGGTGCTTCGTGCCCAGGCCGCAGATGTCCGCGAACTCTCCAAACGCGACCTGATGGAGACCGCCGGCCGCCGAGAAATCAGCATGCTTGTACCGGTGGTCTTCGGAATCCTGCCCACCACAGTGGTCTTCGCCCTCTTCCCCGGACTGTCCCTGCTCTCCATAGGGGTCTGACCCATCCGACGAAAGGATAATCATGAACCGCATCATCGAATACCTGGCTCGCCTGCATGGCGAAGATCGCGGAGATGTGCCCGGCTGGGTGATGATCACCCTGATGTCTGCGGTGTTGGTCGCAGGACTCTTGGCGCTGGCGACACCGGCGTTGGAGGGCCTGTTCAACCAGGCCATCGACCAAGTCAGCCGTTGAGCAGACTCAGGCTGGGCGCCGAGCGGGGGTCCGCGACCGCAGAGTTCACGATGATCGCAGCCCTGCTGGTGGCACTGTGCTTGGCAGTGGTGCAGATCGCCGGGATGGTCCACGTGCGCAACACGCTCATCGACGCCGCGTCAGCAGGGGCCCGCTTCGGTGCCCTGCAGGATCGTACAGCCGAGGACGGCGTGGCCAGGACCCGCGAACTGATCAGCAGCTCAGTGTCTGCCCGCTACGCGGAGGAGGTGTCATACGACTATTCGGACTCACCTCAGGGGCGCACACTGCGTGTCACCGTGGCAGCGCAGTACCCGGTGCTGGGTGTTCTCGGAGGAGTCGGAGACCTTCAGGTGAGCGGAAGCGCCTATGAGTTCGACTGAGTTCAGCGACGAAGAGGGCTCGGCACTGATCGAGTTTCTGGCCCTGGGGCTGTTGCTGCTGCTTCCGGCCGTGTGGTTTCTGCTGGCCGTGGCAGAGGTTCAAGCCTCCTCCTATGCCGCCGTCGGCGCCGCCGACCAGGCTGCCAAAATGCACACCACCGGTGATGTCGATCCGGGTGAGCGTGCGGCCCGAAGCGAAGCTGCCGTCAGCGCGGCACTGGCAGACTTCGGCATCAGCGCCGAGCGCGCTGAGATCAGCAGACAGTGTTCGCCGAGCTGTGAGGCAGAGGGCGCCCTGGTCGGCTACACGGTGGAAATTCGCGTCCCCGTCCCGCTGATCCCGGAGGTCGCCGGGCTTCAGCACCGGTTGGTGACCGTCTCAGCGCACTCCGCCCAGGTCCAGGGAGAGTGAGCGATGCCCCGACGCATCAACGACGAATCCGGGCAGACCAGCGTGCTGATCCTCGGGGTGCTGGCCATCGTGCTGATGCTCAGTGCGGTCATCCTCGGGGCCACCACTGTGAACCTCAGCGCTCGCAAGCTCCTGGCCGAAGCTGATGGTGCCGCCTCGGCCGCGGCTCACACCGCGCAGACCAGCGGAATCGGCCCCACCGGGCTGCCGCAGACGGACTCCGGACAGGTCGCCGAAGCAGCTGAGGAGCACCTGCGCAGCTCCCAGGCTCACAGCAGACACGACAATCTCACAGTCAGCCGGGCATGGGCCTCACCGACGGGTCAGACGGTCCATGTCGAGCTGGCTGCCACCGCTGAGCTGCCGCTGCTCTCCTGGGTGCTGCCCGCAGAGGTCGAAGTCACCGGCGCCTCCCACGCCCGAGTGACCGTCCACCGCTGAGCCTGACCGGAGACGACAGTCGTGGGCGGTAGTGTAGATACGTTATGGCTGACACAGACTTTCCCGCCGAAATCGCCGAGGTACGCGACACCCTGCGGCGCATCACCGAGGTGATTAACGTCGAATCGCTGCGACAAGAGGTCTCCGACCTCGAAGAGCGCGCCGCCGCGCCCGACCTCTGGAACGACCAGGCCAACGCCCAGCAGGTGACCAGTCAGCTCAGCCACAAGCAGGGTCGGCTGGAACGGATCACCAGACTTGAGCAGCGCATCGACGACGCCGAAGTCATGGCCGAGATGGCCGCTGAGGAGCAGGACGACGACGTCCGCAAAGAGGCCGCCGACGAGCTGGTCTCGCTGCGCAAGGCACTGGACTCCCTGGAGATCGTCACCCTGATGTCCGGCGAGTACGACGAGCTGGACGCCGTAGTGACCATCCGCGCCGGGGCCGGAGGCGTCGACGCCGCCGACTTCGCCGAGATGCTGCTGCGGATGTACACCCGCTGGGCGGCGAACCGCCAGTGGGATGTTAAGGTCCTCGACACCTCCTACGCCGAAGAGGCCGGGGTGAAGTCGGCCACCTTCGAGGTCAAAGCTCCATACGCCTTCGGCACACTCTCTGTGGAGGCCGGCACCCACCGACTGGTGCGCATCAGCCCCTTCGACAACCAAGGACGTCGGCAGACCGGCTTCGCCGCAGTGGAAGTGATCCCGCTGCTGCAGGGCACCGAGAGCATCGACATCGACGAGAACGACCTGAAGATCGACGTCTACCGTTCCTCCGGTCCGGGTGGGCAGAGCGTGAACACCACTGACTCTGCAGTGCGCATCACCCACCAGCCCACCGGCATCGTGGTCTCGATGCAGAACGAGAAGTCCCAGATCCAGAACCGCGCGGCCGCCATGCGGGTGCTCGAGTCCCGCCTGCTGCTGCAGAAGAAGGAGGAGGAAGCCGCAGAGAAGAAGGAGCTGGCCGGAAACATCAAGGCCAGCTGGGGCGATCAGATCCGCTCCTACGTGCTGCACCCCTACCAGATGGTCAAGGACCTGCGGACCCATCACGAAGTCGGCAACGCATCCAGCGTGCTCGACGGCGACCTTGACGGCTTCATCGAAGCCGGGATCCGCTGGCGCGCCCAAGAAGCCGGCAGCTCCTAAAGCCCGAAGGTTCACTGACCATGATCCGCTTCGAGCACGTCACCCGCCACTACGGGAACGTGGACTCTCCAGCGCTGAGCGACATCTCCATCGAACTCAACCGCGGAGACTTCGTCTTCCTCATCGGCGCCTCCGGCTCCGGAAAATCCAGCCTGCTGCGCATGGTTCTGCGCGAAAGCCTGCCGCAGCAGGGCAAAGTGTCGGTGGCGGGGCAGAACCTAAGCCTCATGCTCGAACGCCGGGTGCCTGAGTACCGGCGCAGCATCGGCATGGTCTTTCAAGATTTTCGGCTGCTGCCGGATAAGACGATCTTCGACAACGTGGCCTTCGCCATGCGCGTCATCGGCGCCTCGCGCTCGACCATCCGCAAGCAGGTGATGAAGATCCTCTCCCGGGTCAAGCTGGATCACCTGGCCAAGCGCTACCCGCATGAGGTCTCCGGGGGTGAGCAGCAGCGGGCCGCCATCGCCCGAGCGATCGTCAACTCCCCGGCGATCATTCTGGCCGATGAGCCCACCGGAAACCTTGATCCGCGCGCCTCCGAAGAGGTCATGAAGATCCTGCGATGGATCAACGCCTCCGGCACCACGGTGATCATGGCGACCCACGACCGCCCCATCGTCGACCGGATGAGCCGGCGTGTGGTGCAGCTGCACCAGGGCAGGCTGGTCCGCGATGAGCCCAACGGTCTCTACGATCCGCCTGAGGGCTCCGAAGCGTGGGAGATCCTCAGTGCCGAAGAAGCTGCTACCGGGCTGCGTGCATCCGACCCGATGCCCCAGCGCACGCAGCTGCAGCCGGTGGTGGCCGCAGCCGACGCCGCACCGAAGGACCCCGCATCGAAGGACCCCGCATCGAAGGACCCCGACTCGAAGGATGCTGAACTCAGGGACTCATCAGCGAAGCAGGTCAACCACTACCAGGTGACCTGGCCCCAAGAGGACGACGCCGGGACCACCGAATCTGACGCACAGCCGACAGCGGCGGTGGACGCGGCCGATCTGCCGCAGTTCGACGCGATGCTGGCCGAAGACGCCGAGCTTCAGGAGCCCGCATCCGACTCCGCAGACCCCACGACGGATCCGGTGGAAACAGCTCCGCATGCTCCACAGACCGGCCATGCTCCACAGACCGGCTCTGCTCCAGAGAACCGGTCCGCGTCGCGACTGAACTGGCTCAGCCATGCCGAGGATCCGCCTGCGGCGTCGTCGTCTGCCGCTGCCACGCCGTCGCAGGTGCCTCCGGTTCCCCGGCCCAGAGCGTCAGCCGCTGAGGCGACCTACTCCGAATCACAGCGCACTGCCGAACAGATAAGATCCTCCAAGGGCGGACTCTTCCGTCGGAAGAGGAGGCAGCGATGAGCGGCCTGGCCTATCAGCTGGGGGAGACGCTGGGCTCGCTGCGCAAGAACGCGGCCATGGTCGTCTCCGTGGTGCTTGTGACCTTCATCTCACTGGGCTTCGTCGGTGCGGCTGCCCTGATGCAGATGCAGGTCAACCAAATGACCGACGACTTCTACGACCGGCTGGAAGTCTCGGTGTTCCTCTGCACCGACGGGTCCGCTGAGGCCGCCTGTCCCACCGGCACGGTGACCGACGGGCAGCGCAGCAGCATCGAGGAGATGCTCGACGACGGCGCGGCCAGTCAGTACGTGGAGTCCTGGCGACACGAATCGCAGCAGCAGGCGCTGGAGAACTTCCAAGAAACCCGAGAAGACAGTGTCCGTGCTGCCGAGGTGACGGCCGATGACATGCCGGAGTCCTTCCGCCTGCTGCTGGAGGACCCCGAGGAGTACCCGATCGTCACCGAGCTGTTCGCCGGTGTTCCGGGTGTGGAGACCGTTGCGGACCAGCAGGAGATCCTCGACCAGATCTTCGGCATTCTCAACGGGCTCACCGTGGTGGTGCTGATCATCGCAGCGGTGATGATTCTCTGCACTGTGCTGCTGGTCTCCACCACGATCCGGCTGTCGGCGTTCAGCCGTCGCCGAGAGACCTCGATCATGCGCATGGTGGGGGCCTCGAAATCCATGATCCGCGTCCCCTTCATCTTCGAAGGGGTGGTGGCCGCCGTCCTCGGTTCGCTGCTGGCCTGTGCGGCGACCTGGGTGATCGCTGAGTTTCTGCTGGGCCAGTGGCTGTCACAACAGGTGGCAGACATTACCTTCATCAGCGGAACGGACTCCTGGATCGTGATGCCGGGGCTGGTGCTGCTCGCGGCGCTGCTGGCCGGGCTGTCATCCTGGGTGACAGTTCGCAAGCACCTGCGCGTATAATGGACTCTCGGCTGTGAACCGACTGCCGCCGTCGTCGTCATCTGAGGAGGTGTGATCTGTGGCGAAGAAGAAGAAGGGCCGCGCACCGAAGGACCCCAGCAACCACACGGTGGCGCTGAACCGGCGCGCACGCCACGATTTCACCATTTCTGACAAGTACGAGGCGGGTCTGGTGCTCAACGGCACCGAGGTGAAGTCGCTGCGCCAAGGCCAAGCCTCACTGGTGGAGGGATTCGCCGCGTTCGACGACAATCTGGAGCTGTGGTTGGAGCAGGTCCACATCCCGGAGTACCTCAACGGCACGTGGACCAACCATGCCACCCGCCGCAAGCGCAAGCTGCTGCTCAACCGCAAGGAACTGGTGAAGATCTCCCGCCAGATCGAAGACCCCGGCCTGACCATCGTGCCGCTGAGCCTGTACTTCAAAGATGGCCGGGCCAAGGTCGAGATCGGCATTGCCAAGGGTAGGCGCGAATTCGACAAGCGCCATGTTCTGCGGGAGAAGCAGGACGCCCGGGAAGCTGCACGAGCGATGCGGATGCGCGAGGTGCGCTCGGTCTAGGTGCTCGCTCGCACCGCCGCTCAGCCGAGCAGCCCACTGATACAGTCCACAAAGATCAGACCCACCACCGGGGCCGCGATGATCACTGCCACGGTGATGACCAACTTTGACTTCGGCGGCTTGGACGGTGCCGGAGTCGGGGGAGCGGCGGCAGCAGAGTTCGACTCAGGTGGTGTCTGTCCCGGGTTGAGGTTGGGCCCGGTGCTGTCTCCATGCGCGGCCAACGCACCCCGGACGACGAGCCTCCAGGCACGGCTGATCAGCTGGCGGCGCGATCCCCATGCCTGCGAACGGCCGAGACAACCGCTGCGACGATCGCAGTGACGATGAAGACCCCAAACACCACCGCAGACACCTGCGCGAAGATGATCACAAAGTTCCACACGCTCTCCATGCCTCAACACTACGAACAGGTGCTGCAGCCCACATCGGCACCGAGGATGATTCCCACCTCATACTGCAGGAGTAGTAAGTGGGGCAGCCTCAACCGCTGAGGTGCCGCAAAGAAGCGGGTCGCCCACCATGGCAGCACCTGTGGCTGCGCGGCCTCGTAGAATGGGCCCCTCACTCTGACATCATGCCGGACTGAGGGGCTCATTTGCTCAGAGTCTAGTCGTGGCTATTGGATAGATTCTTGCATCGCGGTACCTCCGCCGGCGCCACTAACCCATGAATTGACGATGTCGTTCATGCATCCCATCGGGCTGCAGGGGCCACCCCCGGACGCGTTGGCGGCAGGGGCGCCACCAAGCAGCGCCAATCCTGCAATCGATACGGCGCCTGCCAGGGAGGCCAGGCGCCGCCGCATCCGGGGGGCGGTCGTTGTATGTGTGGTCTCCGGGGCCATGGGGATCACTCCATTGAACACGTTGGGATATATGATCAGAACCACACGCTCGCAGGCGAGTATGAGCTGCCCCTGGGCCTCGGCTAGGCATATTCTGCGAGTGACGTCGAAAACTGGGCAGACGCTGAGCAGGGCAGAGCGCATGTTCACACTCGGCGCACCAAACTCGTCGCGGTGTGCGGGCAGCATGTGATCGTAAGGCTCTTCGCGACCCGGGCTCGGCATTGTCCATGCACGGACGCAGGGCCGGCCACGACGGGGACGGCAGACAGCTGGATCCGACGCGTTGATATAAACTTTCATCGTTCCGATTAAGCTGTGAACACAGCAACGCTCGCCAGCCTCGAAAACGGGGTGGTGGCATGTGGGGACGCTCTGAGGGGAGAAAACTGTGAAGAGGGCACTTGCGTCATTAGCGGCCGTCACTTTTGCTGCGGCGGCCTGCGGCTCCGACGGGCCGGAGACCGCCACCCAAGAGGAACTGGGTGACGTGGAGGTAGTTGATGCTAACCCCACCGTTGAACCGGCGCCTACGGTCACTGTCACGGAGACTGTCAGCCCGGAACCGACACCCAAGTCGGAGGAAGATGATGAGGAAGCTTCCGTGGCTCCCAAGGGGTCTTCCTATCTAACGGGCGAGGACAGGCTGCCCATCGAAGAGCGACTCAATGACCGGGGCAACCTGCCGATGCCCGACAACAGCCCCTACTTCTGGGCCTCACCAGACGACGAATCACCGCTGGTAGCGATACAAATGGGCGACGTCGAAACCGAGGTGACCTGTCCCGCCCCACACCATTCCGGGGACACCGAGGGCCTGATCAGCATCGACTTCGAGGTCACCGTTGAACCCGAAGTCAGCGAGTTCGAACCCAGCGGCTACTGGCTCACCAGTGACATGTTCCAAATAATGAACCAGGAGGGGAACATCGTCGCGCAGTCTGCAGACACACTGGATGCTTTTAGCTGCTCAGACGACGCGTTTCCGTTCGGAGATATTCGTCCCGGCACCACTGGCGCTGGGCCGGTGATCCTAGAGAGCCCCGTCGATTCCGGGCGTGTGCTCTACCAGGACATTGGGACCGGGAACTACTTCGAATGGGAATTCTGACTGCTCACCAGTCGAAGGCGCTCGTGCCAACAGAGAAGGCCGCTGACTGCAGCGAGTCAGCGGCCTTTCAGATGGTGGAGCCGGCGGGAATTGAACCCGCGTCCGATCTGGATTTTCGTGGACTTCTCCGAGCGCAGTCTGCGTAGACGTGTTGCTCGGTCCCAGGTGTCATGCAGACCAGCACCTGACAGACCCAGTCGCACAAATTGTCGAGAACTCTTCCTGCGACGAGAAGAGCCCTCCAGTGGCTGTCTAGCTGATGCCAGTCACTGAGTCGACAGCGAACTCAGGCTGACAGACTCGCGGTCGCTGTTATCAGGCAGCGAGGGCGAAGTCAGTGCGCTTAGATTCGGCACTTAATTGGTTGCACAAGCGGTTTTAACGTGGTCGCCTGGCATCCACGGCTCGCTTCTCCACGATCAACTCAGATCGTCGAAACCGATCGGCCCCTTATGTGTTTGTCAAACATGGTCCCACCACCGGTGGGTCCGTCAGTATATCTCAACGACGACCAACCGGGAAATGTTCCCGGCCGACTCAGTCGACTCATCCGACCAGCGCCCACCCTGCCCAGGCGCCCAAGGCTGCCGCAGCCAAGCCGGACCCGGTGTGCATCAGCCACAGCCCCGCCGCTCTGAAACGGTGCCGGGCGGTCCACAGCTGCGCAGCCCGCAGCGAGACGGCGGCGAATGTGCTCAGCGCCCCGCTGAAGCCGATCGTGAGAAACCCCAGGGCGGCTGAGTTCCACGATGCGCTGCTGACAGCGCTGGCCCCCAGCATCAGGCCCAGCAGCATTGACCCCACAACGTTGGCCACCAGTACGCCTGCGCGCAGATAGGCCTCCAGCAGAAACCGTGCCACGGCACCCAGAGCACCGCCGGCGGCCGCGGCCAGAACCACCAGGAGCGACAGCTCGACGATCATGATTCCTCCTGGTAGCCGCAGAGAGCGCGGCCCGCGGTGATGCCGGCGGCCGCAGCCGCAGTGCAGAAGAGCATGCCCATGCCCAGGTACGCCAGCATCTCCCACAGCCCAGCAGGGATCACCTCATCACCGGCGATCTCACCGAACAGCTGCGTCTGCTGCGAAGCCACCGCCGCCAGCATGACGGCGGAGAAGGTGGTGAACGACCCCAAGAGCCCAGTGCCCAGCACCGGCACTGCCCAGCCGGGCAGTCCTCTCCAGCTGTGTGCCACCCCGGTCAGCAGTCCCAGCGCCGCAGATCCGCCCAGATTGATCATCAGTGTGGCCCACGGGAACTTCATATAGTGCTCCTCGAAGGGAGCGCCGATCGCAAGCCGCAGCACTGCCCCCACGGCCCCGGCGAGGGCCACGGCGAGGATCATCGCGCCCAGGGAGAGTGCGTCGTCGCTGTGGGGCGCCCAGGGTTTGGCGGATGGCTGTTCGGATGTGGACACGGGGACCAGAATAGACCTGAGAGCGGCTTAAACCGCGACGCTGACCCGCACGGCGTGGGCAATCTGGTGCGACAGCTCGATGTGCTGTGGTCCGCGGGGTCCCTGGAGTCCCACGTCGCCGGACTGCGAGGTGAGCACGGTGACCTTCGCCCCGATCTCGATCCGCTGGTCCGTCAGGGCGTGCAGAGCCTCAGGCACTGAATCATCCACCTGCTCCACTGTCACCAGAGCGCCCTGTGGGGCTCGGCACAGCAGAGTGGTCTGCGGGTAGTCCAAGCTGAGGTCCTTCGCCGGGATCGGATCTCCGTGGGGATCTGTGGTGGGATGGCCCAGCTTGGCGTCCAGGCGTTCGACGAACACCTCGGAGACGGCATGTTCCAGCCGCTCAGCCTCGTCGTGGACCTCATCCCAGCTGTAGCCCAGCTCGCGCACCAGCCACGTCTCAATGAGCCGGTGCCGACGCACCATAGCCAGTGCCAGCCGCCGCCCAGCCGCGGTGAGCCGCAGCGGCGCATACGGCTGGTGATCGAGCAGCCCCAGATCGGCCATCTTGCGGGTCATCAGCGACACCGACGGGTTGGACACCCCCAGGGTCCTGGCCAAGGAGCTGGCCGTGACATCAGCGCCCTCCCACTCCGCCAGGCCGTAGATGGTCTTGGCGTAGTCCTCCACCGATGTGGTGGCACGCGGAGTCGCCCCGGTGGGCGGCAGAGTGGAGCGGCCCTGGGCCGATGTCCTAGGCATGGGACTATCCTACGGCCGCTGATGCAGATGAGGCGCGACGACGCCGCAGCGCAGCGACCAGCCCGTGGCGCGGAGAGCACAGATAGGCCAGCACGAACTGCGCCGAGGCCGCCAGCACGATCGTCCCACCGGTGGAGACGTCCCACCAGTAGCTGGCGTAGACGCCGAGGATCGCAGCCGCAGCGCCCACAGCGGAGGACAGCAGCAGCATGGTGCCGAAGCTGCGGGCCAGCAGAAAGCCGGTGGCTCCGGGAATCACCAGCATCGCCACGACCAGGATCACCCCCAGGGTCTGCAGCGCGGTCACAGTGGTCAGCGCCAGCAGAATCAGCAGCACTGCGGTGAGCACCCCCGTGCGCAGTCCGATCGCCGTGGCATAGGTCCGGTCGAACGCAAGCAGTGTGAAGTCTCTGCGCTTGAGCAGCAGCACCAGTGCAGTGACTGCCGCCAGCGCGGCCACTTGGTAGAGGTCCGCGCGCGAGGTGCCCAGCACGTTGCCGAAGAGTAGGTCCATCAGATGGGTCTGGCTCGGTGTGACGGAGATCAGAACCAGCCCCAGAGCAAAGAGCGAGGTGAACACCACCCCGATCGTGGTGTCCCGCTTCATGGTGGTGGTTCTCGACAGACCGGCGATCAGGGCCACTGCCAGCATGCCGAAGACGAAGGCGCCGGCGCCCAGCGGGATCCCCAGGATGAAGGCCAGCACCACCCCGGGCAGCACGGAGTGGGCCACTGCTTCTCCCATCAGCGACCAGCCCATCAGCACCAGCCAGGAGGAGAGCATGCCGCAGACCGCCGATGAGATCACCGCCACTGCCAGCGCGTTCTGCATGAACGCGTACTCGAAGGGGGAGATGAGGAACTCGATCATGACAGCGAGGCTCCGAACGCGCGGGCCAGCTGCTCATCGGTGAGGACATCCTCGGGTGCACCGGCAGCCAGCACTCGACGGTGCAGCAGGACGACCTCATCGGCCAGCTGGTGAACACCCTCCAGGTGGTGGGTGGAGATGAGCATAGTGGTGCCGGCGGCGGCCAACTGGTGCAGCAGCTCGGTGATGAGACGCTCGCTGCGGCGATCCACCCCGGCGAAGGGCTCGTCCAACAGCATCAGCGGGGCATGCTGTGCGATCGCGCGGGCGACGAAGGCGCGTTTGCGCTGACCGCCGGAGAGCTCGCCGATGCTGCGCCTGCGGTACTGGGTCAGGCCGGTGCGCTCCAGGGCCTGCTGCACCGCATCACGGTCAGCGGCTCGTGCTCGCCGGATGAAGCCCATGTGACTGTAGCGCCCCATCAGGACCACCTGTTCCACGGTGATCGGAAACGTGGTGTCGATCTGCTCGTGCTGGGGCACGAAGCTCACCAGGTTCCGTCGTCGGGCCCGGGCCGGGGTCTGCCCGAACAGCCGCACGCTGCCGGTGCGTGGGGGCAGCAGCCCCAGCATCGCAGCCAAGAGTGTGGACTTGCCGGAGCCGTTGGCCCCCAACAGGGCGGTGATGCGGCCGCCGGGCAGCTGCAGGTTCACGCTCTCCAAGGCGGAGACGCCGGGATAGCCGGCGCTGAGGCCGCGCACCACCACCGCTGCCCGGTCAGGTGAGGAACTATTCATAGCCGCTGAGGATCCGATCGATGTCATGTTCCAGCAGGTCCAGGTAGGTCGGTACGTCGCCGTCGTCGGTGAGCGAATCCACATACAGCGGTTGGCTGAGATCGGCTCCGGTTTCGGCGGCCACCTGCTGCTGGGCCGAATCGTTGACGGTGGACTCGCAGAAGATCGTGGGGACGCTGTGCTCCTCCACGTAGCTGATCTGAGCCTCAGTCTGGGCGGCGGTGCCCTCGTTCTCAGCGTTCAGCGACCACAGGTAGTGCTCATCGATGCCGTACTCCTGCGCCAGATAGCTGAAGGCGCCCTCGCAGGTGACCAGGCGGACCGAGGAGTCGAGGTTCTCAAAGCGTTCCACAGTGGTTCGGTGCAGACTGCGCAGCTGCTGCCGGTACTCCTCGGCGTTCTGTGCGAAATGCTCAGCGTCGCTGGGGAAGTGCTCGGACAGGGCCGCCTCGATGTTGTCGATGTAGGCCTCAGCGTGGACCGGCGACATCCACGCATGGGGGTTGACCGGCATGTCGGCCGCCTTGCCGGTGTTGTCAGGATGGCCGCTGAGCCGGGTGACCGCAAGAGTGTCGATGCCTTCAGTGGCGGTGACCGTCGGGGCCTCAGCGTGCTGGAGGAACTGGTCGAGCCATGCCTCCAGGCCCAGGCCGTTCTCAATGACCAGATCTGCTTCGGCGGCGCCGCGAACGGCTGAGGGGGTGGGGTCGTACTCGTGGACCTCCGCACCGGCAGGAGTGATGGATCTGACCTCCACGCGCTCGCCGCCGACCTCAGCGGCCATGTCCTGCAGCACGGTGAAGGTGGTCAGCACCACCGGCAGTGTGGATTCGTCGTCGGGCCCTGTGGCAGTGGGGCCTGCATCGCTCTGTGCGCAGGCGGCCAGTGTCAGGGCCGAGGCTGTGGCGAGAAGGAGCGGCCCCCTCGCCGGTGACGAATGTTTAGGCACCCCTACACTCTAGTGTTAGGTGTGCCTAAACGTCGAGCCGGCCTCAGTCAGTCCCCAGAGCCTCGAGCGCTCGCCGGTGCAGCAGGCCGTTGCTTGCCAGGGCGTTGGGCCCGGTGCATCCTGGATCATCGGCCAGCGAGGTGAAGGCGCCTCCGGCTTCCTGGACGATCGGGACCAGGGCCGCCATATCGTAGAGCTCCAAATCCGGCTCCGCGGCGACGTCGACGCTGCCTTCGGCCACCATGCAGTAGGACCAGAAGTCCCCGTAGGCCCGGGTGCGCCAGACCGAGTCGGCAAAGTCCAGGAACTGGTCCAGCCGGTCCACGTCCCGCCACCCGTCCAAGGAGGAGTAGGAGAAGGACGCGTCGGTGAGCTCGGAGACCTTTGAGACATGCAGCTGCTTGGCTGCCGTCAGCGACTTGCCGGTGTAGGCCCCGCCGTCTTTGGCCGCCCACCACCGGCGGCCCAGTGCAGGAGCGGAGACCAGGCCCACCACCGGCTCACCATGGTCGACCAGGGCGATCAGTGTGGCCCACACCGGGACGCCGCGGATGAAGTTCTTGGTGCCGTCGATGGGGTCCAGGACCCAGCGGCGCGGCCCGGAGCCGGACTCGCCGAACTCCTCGCCGAGGATCGCGTCGCGGCCGCGTGCCCGCGCCAGCTGGGACCGGATGACCTCCTCAGCGGCCCGGTCGGCGACGGTCACCGGTGTCAGGTCCGGCTTGGTCTCCACCTCGAAATCCATAGCGCTGAAGTGCTGCATAGTCTTCGCGTCGGCGGAATCGGCGATGACATGCGCCAGACGAAGGTCTTCGGTGTAGGGGCTGGATCCGAGGCTCATGGCTAAAAGTTACCAACCACCGGGCGCTGAGCCGTGCATCCGGCTGCTCAGTGGCCGAGAATGTCGCTGAATCGGGGTGCCGAGTGCCGATACAGCGGCAGAATCGGCCACTGAACACGGGGTGGTGAGGGTACGCAGGGTGGTGGGGTTAGGGGGTGCCCAGGATCTTCTCCTGCCGGCCGTGCTGACTGCCGGTCAGCGACTGCAGCAGTCCGCGCAGAGAGTCAAGCCGTGCTGGGCCGTGCTCGCCGGCGTGGCCGGCCGCCACGTACGCGTCGAGTGCGCAGCCGCCGGCCGGGGACTCGTGGGCGCATCCGGGCTCACAGTCGGCGCTGCCTTCGACCAGGTCGTCGAAGGCGGCCAGCACATCGTCCGGGTCCACATGCGCCAGGCCGAAGGTCCGCACCCCGGGGGTGTCGATGACCCAGGAGCGCTGAGCGGCAGCCTGCTCCACCTCATCACCCGACTCAAGAGTCAGCGCCACAGCTGAGGATGAGGTGTGCCGGCCTCGCCCGGTGACCATATTGACCCCGCCGATGGCCCGGTCTGCTCCGGTCAGTGCGTTGACCATGGTGGATTTCCCCACCCCGGAGTGGCCGATCAGGGCGGTGACCGCCTCGCAGAGCATACCGCGCAGCTGGGTCACCGCCTCGGGGGAGAGCCGGGTGCGGCCCGGGTCCTCGGTCTGCGCGCCGGAGGAGATCACTGTGGTCAGATCCAGGTGGCTGTAGTGAGAGATCAGACCTGCAGGATCGGCCTGATCGGCGGCCAGATCAGCCTTGGTGATCAGCAGCACTGGGGTGATGCCCGCCTCATAGGCGGCCACCAGAGCACGGTCGATGAACCCGGTGCGCGGCTGAGGATCCGCCGCGGCGACGACGATCAGCAGCTGGTCGGCATTGGCCACCACGACCCGTTCGGCGTCATCGGAGTCCTCTGCGGAGCGGCGCAGCAGGGTGCAGCGCGCCTCAACCTGCACCAGTCGGGCCAGGGTCCCTTCGGTTCCCGAGACGTCGCCCACCAGACGGACCAGGTCGCCGGGAACCACGGCGGTTCTGCGCAGTGCCTTGGCCCGCATAGCGGTGACCACTCGGTCACTACCGTCGTCGGTGCTGGCCACCGCACACGTATAGCGGCCCCGGTCGACTTGGACGACGCGGCCCAGTTCGGCGTCGTCGTAGTTGGGGGCCTCCTTGGTGCGCGGCCGGGAACCCTTCTTGTTCGGGCGCACTCGGACGTCGGATTCGTCCCAGTTGTCCCACCGGCTCATCGGTTCACCAGGGTTTCCCAACGATCGGGGAAGTCGGGCATCGTCTTGGCGGTGCAGCTGATGTCCTCCACACGCACCTGATCCAGCGCCAGCCCGAGCACGGCCCCGAAGGTGGCCATACGGTGGTCGGCGTAGCTGAGGACTTCGCCGCCGCGGTCGGCGGGAGAGAGCACGCGGAAGCCGTCCTCGGTCTCTTCCGCGCTGCCGCCGAGCCTGCGGATCTCTGCCACCAGGGCTGCGATCCGGTCGGTCTCATGGCCGCGCAGGTGCGCCACGGAGGTGAATGTGGTTGCGCCCGAGCACAGCGCAGCCAGGGCGGCCACGGTCGGAGTGAGTTCAGCGGTGGCCTCGACCACCCCGGGGGAGACCAGCTGCTGCGGCCCGGATACGCTAAGCGTCGCTGTGGGTCCGGCCTCGGCGCTGACCGGCGGGTGCGCGGTGAGGCTGACCTGGCAGCCGAAGTCTTCCAGCAGCTGGGGCCAGCGACGCCCGATCTGTGTTGATTCGGTGGGCCAGCCCGCTATGGTGACCTGACCGCCGGTGACGGCCGCGGCGCAGAGGAAGGGACCGGCGTTGGAGAGGTCGGGCTCCACCCGCACGGTGAAGGGTGCGATCACGCTGGGTTCGACCCGCCAGGTGTGGGGCTGCGGGGTGCTGACGGCCACCCCTACCTGCTCCAGCACGCCCATAGTCATCTCCACGTGCTCCAGGGAGGGGACGTCGGCGCCGGCGTGGCTCAGGGTGAGCCCGTGACGAAACCCCGGAGCGGCCAGCAGCAGTGCCGAGACGAACTGGCTGGACCCTGAGGCGTCGATGGTGATCTGACCGCCGGCCACAGATTCGCTGCCCCGCACGGTGAAGGGCAGGAACCCGGGTTCGGCGTCGTCGGTGATCGAAACGTCCAAGGCACGCAGGCCCTCAAGAACTGCGCCCATCGGCCGCACCCGGGCCTCGGGGTCGCCGTCGAAATGCACGTCCCGGCCGGTCAGCGCCGCCAGTGCCGGTACGAACCGCATCACTGTTCCGGCCAGTCCGCAGTCGACGTCGACGGGGTCGCGGCTGCCGGCGGCAAAGCTGATGGGGATGATGCGTACAGCAGGCTCACCAGTCCGGTGCCAATCCTCGATATGCTCCACCTGCGCACCCAAGGCCTCCAGGGCGGCGAGCATCAGCTGGGAGTCGCGGGAGTCCAGGGGGTTGATCACCACGGACGGACCGGAGGCCATAGCCGCCAGCAGCAAGTAGCGGTTGGTCAGCGACTTCGACGCCGGTACCCGGACTTCACCGGACACCGGCGTCTGCGCACGCGGCGCCAGCCATCCGGCGGTCGAATCCTGGGTCAGCGGCACGGCGGCTGTGTTCAGGAGGTGACCTTCTGAGCTTCCTTCGTTGCCTGGGCGACGGCGCGCTTGGCTTCGCTCTCAGCTCTGCGGAAGGACTTCTTGGCGTCCTTCTCGAAGGCCCTGAGGGTGTCGGCGGCCTCATCACCTAAGTCTTCGGCCCACTTGACGGTCTTCTCACCAAACTTGGTGCCCTTCTTCTGGGCGCGCTTGGAGAGGTTCTCCGCGCGCCAGCCCAGCGAAGGCTTGCCGGCGAGGTCTGCGACGGCCAGGCCGAGACCGCCGAGGATTGAGACGTTCTTCAGCAGCGTGCTGCGCTGGGCGGCGACGTCATCGTCGGTCGCTACCGCAGCGGAGCGGAATTCGGCGTAGGAGTTCAGTTTGTGCACTCCGCAGAGGGCCAGTGCGGC
Organism: Nesterenkonia sp.; assembly: GCA_052089225.1. Classification (GTDB taxonomy): domain Bacteria; phylum Actinomycetota; class Actinomycetes; order Actinomycetales; family Micrococcaceae; genus Nesterenkonia. Next base: position 73,799 of record JBQCZP010000004.1, on the reverse strand, counting down.
CAGACGTGGACACTTGCCGATGGCCAGCAGCGCGCCGGCACCGACCTGCACCCCGCCGAGCACCTGGGCGGTGAGCTTGGGATTCGCCGCCACCTGCTCCGCTTGGGGAACGACGGAGGCCAACTCGTCCAGGGTGGTCTGTAGGTCTTCGCTGGCCTCATCGGGCCGGCGCAGGCGGTCCACGCCGCCGGCGATGAAGCTGGCACCCAGCAGTGGGCGGGCGACTTTGCGGATCAGAGTCATGCTTCTCCTCCTCGAACGGGCGGACCGATGGGCCCACGCCGGGAATTCGGCTGTGTCCTGGACTAATCTATCAAGCTAATCAGCTGCGAGGAATGTGAACGGCCTCGGCGTCGTTATTGCCAGTATGACAACGGCAGCATTAGCACCGACGGCGCCCCAGCAGAGGGTGAGCGTAGACTTGTGGGCAATGAGTGAGCGCCCAACAGTTTCAGATGCTGCGCCTGAGCCGGTCGACGTGGCCTCGGAGACCGAGGCCGCCCGGCGGTTCCGGTTCGAACGCGAAGCCCTGCAGTATGTGGATCAGCTGTATTCAGCTGCCATGCGCATGACGCGCAATCCACAAGACGCCGAGGACCTCGTCCAAGAGGCCTACACGAAGGCGTACTCCGCCTTCCACCAGTACAAGCCCGGCACCAACCTGAAGGCCTGGCTGTACCGGATCCTGACAAACACCTACATCAACATCTATCGGAAGAAGCAGCGCCAGCCCAAGCAGACCAACACCGAACAGGTCGAGGACTGGCAGATGGCCCAATCAGCCCAGCACACCAGCTCCGGGCTGCGGTCGGCGGAGACCGAGGCGCTGGACCACCTGCCTGATTCAGATGTGAAGGATGCCCTGCAGCAGATCCCCGAGGAGTTCCGCCTGGCGGTCTACTTCTCCGACGTGGAGGGATTCGCCTACAAGGAGATCGCTGAGATCCTCAACATCCCCATCGGTACGGTCATGTCCCGGCTGCACCGCGGCCGCAAGCTGCTGCGCGGCCTGTTGGCCGATTACGCCCGCGAACGCGGCTTCAGAAAACGGGAGTCCACTTCATGAGCACAGAGAACTGCAAGGACTGCGACACCCCGGCTGAATCCACCCAGCGCTTGGAGCGGATCTACGAGTACCTCGACGGCGTGCTCTCCCACAGAGACATCGACGATGTCCAGGCCCATCTCGATGAGTGTCCGGAGTGCGCCTCAGACTACGACCTGGAATGTGTGATCCGCGGTGCGGTGAGACGCTCCTGCACCGAGCAGGCGCCGGACACCCTGAAGGTCACCATCCTGGAGCGGATCAGCCAGATCAGGACCGAAGCAGGTCACTGACCCGCCGTTCGAGCCTCAGCTGCCACGCAGGCGCTGCGCATGAAGAAGCCCCCGCGGAAACGTCTCCGGCGGGGGCTTCTGCATGGATTCATCAGGAAAGTGGCCGCTTGCCGTGGTTGGCCTTCTTCTTGCGGCGGTCCCTGCGCTTACGTCCGCGCTTGCTCATAGCAGACCTCCTTCTGTTGGGAACATGGTCCACTCTACTGCAGGTGCGCGGTCAGGACGAGGCGGAGGGCTCCGGCAGGTCCAACCACTGGAACCAGCCGCGGTGCAGCATCAGCCACGCGATGAGCCCATAGCCGGCCTGCGCCGGGCGCTCCTCGTTGGCGGTGAGATCCTCGCGCCACTGCTGGTGGTCCACCAACGGGGTGAACGCGTCGACGTAGGGGTGTGAACGCCGTGTGGCAACATCCTGATAGGCACGGTTCAGCTGGGCGGCCTGCCGATTGCGCTCAGGGTCCAACCCCGGCAGCGGGCCCAGCACCAGGCACCTGATGCCCTGCTGGGCTGCGCGGTCCAGGATATTGGCCAGATTCAGCCGCGCTCGTGCCGAGGAGGCGTTCACCAGGTCATGGTCGTTGAGCGCTATGAGCAGCAGGTTCTCGGTGTCGTCGCCGAACCGGGACGCGACCTCAGCCTCCCAGCGCCGGGAAAGCGCCTCAGTGCCTTCCCCCGGGACTGCGAGCACGTAGTGCTGCAGCTCCAGGCCATCCAGCGGAGTCTTGGACAGCACCCGGCCCACCCAGCCGAGTGCCCGCGGATCGCCGACGCCGGTGAGCAGCTCATCGCCGACGACGACCAGCCTCAGTCGGCGAACCGGTGCAGGATCTTCCACGCCGATCACAGGTCGAGATGCGGGAACGCCCGGCTGAGCAGGGAGTCCAGTTCGGCGGCATGACGCTTCGCTTGGCCCACTGAGGTGGCCGCTGACTCTGAGCGGCCGATCAGCGTGACGTCCTGCTTCAGCTGCGGCGCGAAGTTCAGGCCGAAGAAGGGCCAGGGGCCCTGGTTCTGCGGCTCGTCCTGGGTGTAGATGAACTCCGCATCATCCGGATACTTGTCCAGTTCGGCCTGCAGCTGCTCGACCGGCATCGGGTAGAGCTGCTCCAGGCGGACGACGGCGGTGGCCTCGTCGTCGTGCTTGGCGCGGGTGGCCACCAGGTCGTAGTACAGCCTGCCGGAGACGACCAGGACACGCTTGACCTTGGCCGGGTCGACGCCGTCGTCGCCGATGACCTCTTGGAACGTGCCGGAGGTGAAGCTCTCCACGCTGTTGGCGGCTGCCTTGAGCCGCAGAAGCTGCTTGGGGGAGAAGACCACCAGCGGGTGGCGAGGACGGGCCACAGCCTGGCGGCGCAGCAGGTGGAAGTAGTTGGCGCCGGAGGAGGGCAGCACTACGGTCATGTTGTTCTCCGCGCACAGCTGCAGGAACCTCTCCGGGCGTCCGGAGGAGTGGTCCGGGCCCTGGCCCTCGTAGCCGTGCGGAAGCAGCATGACCAGCGAGGACCGCTGGCCCCACTTCTGCTCGGCGGTGGCGATGAACTCATCGATGATGATCTGTCCGCCGTTGACGAAGTCACCGAACTGAGCCTCCCAGAGCACCAGCGCGTTCGGGCTGGCCACCGAATAGCCGTACTCGAAGCCCAGGGCAGCATATTCGGACAGCAGCGAATCGTAGATGAAGAACCGAGCCTGCTCCTCGGTCAGGTTCTTCAGCGGGTACCACTCATCACCGTTTTCCCGGTCGTGGAACACCGCGTGGCGCTGAACGAAGGTGCCGCGCCGGGAGTCCTGACCCGACAGGCGCACCTCGGTGCCCTCCATCAGCAGGGAGCCGAAGGCGGCGATCTCGGCGAAGCCCCAGTCGATGGAGCCTTCCCGGGACATCTTGGCCCGCTTCTCCAGCAGCGACTTCAGCTTCGGATGGGCGGTGAAGCCCTCCGGGATGTTGGTGTGGACCTCACCGATGTGCGCCAGGTCGACTTCGCTGATGGAGGTGTCCTCAGCACTGCGGCTCGGCGCCTCGTCCTCCGCCTCAGCGGTGGCCGGCGAGGTCTCGGGCTCGGCTTCTTCGCTGCCGTCATCGACGGTGGAGACCGGCTGGGTCTGGGCGGCGTGGGTCTCGGTGAAGACCCGCTCCAGCCGCTGCCGGTAGTCCTGCAGAGCCTGGTCGGCCTCCTCCTGGGTGATGTCACCGCGTCCGACCAGCGCCTCGGTGTAGAGCCGGCGGGAGGTGCGCTTGGCCTCCACCAGGTTGTACATCTTCGGCTGGGTCATGGAGGGGTCGTCACCCTCGTTGTGGCCCCTGCGGCGGTAGCAGACCAGGTCGATGACCACGTCCTTGTCGAACCGCTGCCGGTAGCGGAAGGCCAGCTGGCCCGCCCGAGCCACTGATTCGGGATCATCGGCGTTGACGTGGAGGATCGGGGCCTGGATCGCTCGGGCCATATCGGTGGCGTAGGTCATGGACCGTGCCGCTGAGGGCGGGGTGGTGAAGCCCACTTGGTTGTTGACGACCACGTGGACGGTGCCGCCGGTGCGGTAGCCGCGCAGCTGAGACATGTTGAACGTCTCAGCCACCACGCCCTGACCGGCGAACGCTGCGTCGCCGTGGATCAGCAGCGGCATCACCGAGAAGCTGTGGACCCCGTCGGATCCCTGGTCCAGCCGGTCCTGCATAGCGCGGACCACGCCTTCCAGCACCGGGTTGACCGCCTCCAGGTGCGATGGGTTGGCCGCCAGGTAGACCCTGGTGGAGTTTCCCCTGTCCGAGGTGAACGCGCCCCGGTTGCCCAGGTGATACTTCACATCCCCGGAGCCGGAGCTGGAGCCGGCCTCGCGGCCCTCGAACTCGCGGAACACCTGCGCATAGGTCTTGCCGGCGATATTGGTCAGCACATTGAGACGGCCGCGGTGGGCCATACCGATGGCCACTTCGTCCAGCCCCTCGTCGGCGGCCTCGGAGAGCACGGTGTCCAGCAGCGGGATCAGTGATTCCGAACCCTCCAGGGAGAAGCGCTTCTGGCCGACGAACTTGGTCTGCAGGAACGTCTCGAAGGCCTCGGCGGCGTTGAGCCGGCCCAGAATGCGGAACTGCTCATCGCGTGTGGGCTTGGAGTAGGGGTGCTCCACCTCGTTCTGGAACCAGGCACGCTCATCCGGAGACTGCAGATGCATGTATTCGATGCCGGTGTTGCGGCAGTAGGTGTCCCGCAGAACCCCCAGAATGCTGCGCAGCGGCAGGCTGGACTTTCCTCCGAAGCCGCCGGTGGGCCACTCTCGGTCGAGGTCCCACAGGGTCAGGCCGTGATTTTCGATGTCCAGATCCGGGTGGGTGCGCATCTGGTACTCCAGCGGATCCACGCTGGCCATCAGGTGCCCGCGCACCCGGTAGGAGTGGATCAGCTGCTGGATGCGGGCGACCTTGTTGATCTGCTCCTCAGGGTTGACCTGAATGTCGGCGGACCAGTGGATCGGTTCGTAGGGGATCCGCAGGGCCTGGAAGATCTCCTCATAGAAGCCCTCCTTGCCCAGCAGCAGCTCGTGGATGGTCTTGAGGAACTCTCCCGACACCGCACCCTGGATGACCCGGTGATCGTAGGTTGAGGTCAGGGTGATGACCTTGGAGATCGCCAGGTCGTTCAGCGTCTTCTCGCTGGCCCCTTCGAACTCCGCCGGGTAGTTCAGCGCACCGACGCCGACGATGACGGCCTGGCCCTTCGACAGCCTGGGGACCGAGTGTGAGGTGCCGATGCCGCCGGGGTTGGTCAGCGAGACCGTGGCTCCGGCGTGGTCTGCGGGGGTGAGCTTATTGTCCCGGGCACGCTGGACGATGTCGTCGTAGGCGCCCCACCACTGGGTGAACCGCAGCTCCTCCGCGCCCTTGACGCTGGGCACGATCAGTGCCCGCGTGCCGTCGGGGCGCGGCAGGTCGATGGCCAGGCCGAAGTTCACGTGCGCCGGCTGGATCGCCGTGGGCTTACCGTCGATGACGTCGTAGGTGACGTTCATCTCCGGGAACTCGTTGAGGGCCTTGATCATGGCATAGCCGACCAGGTGGGTGAAGGAGACCTTGCCGCCGCGGGTGCGCTTGAGGTGGTTGTTGATCACCGTGCGGTTATCGATCAGCAGCTTGGCCGGGATCGCACGGACGGTGGTGGCCGTGGGCACCTCCAGGGAGGCGTCCATATTGGCCGCGATCGCTTTGGACATGCCCTTCAGCGGGGTGTGCTGATCCTCTTTGTCCTGGTCGGGCTTGTCCTTGGGGAGCTCGCTCTTTGTGGGGTCAGACGGGATCGGGGTGCGCGAGCCGCTTGTCCTGCGTGTGGTGGGGCGGCTGGGGGCCTTGGGGCGTCCATTGCTGCCGGAGCTCTTCTGACGCTTCTCATCAGGCTTCTCGCCATCGGGCTTCTGCGACTCTGCCGGCTCTGCGGGGGTGGCCGTGGCAGGGGTGGAGCGCTCGTTGGGACGCTGATTCCCGGCCGTGGGCTTCGCGTCCACAGCTTCTCGTCCCGCGCCTGCCTTCGTTGATCCGGAGCTGCTGGCGCCGGTGCCCTTGGCTGCGGACTTCTGGGCGGAGGCTCCGTTGGAGGTGGAGTCCGAGGAGGAGGTCTCGGCCTCCAGACGACGAAAGATGTCCACCCATTTTCGGTCTACGGAAGCAGGATCGTCCCTGAACTGGTCGTATATGTCGGCGACCAGCCATTCATTTCCGGGAAACTCCTCGGCAAGACGGCTGGACGTTAGTTCTGGCACGGTGGATACGCCTCTTCCATATGTGGTCTTCAGCAGGTGTCGTCGCACTGCTCTGTGCGTGTACTTTGCTTCGGTCCAGCATAGTGACATTCGCGCCCCCGATGCCACTGTTCACGGTATCGTGTCCCATGATGCAGCTTCTTCACGAACCTCACCATGACCTGACGTATTCAGACGTCTTCCTGGTCCCTTCTCGGTCAGCGGCGACGTCGCGCTTCAACGTCGATCTCTCCGCCGACGACGGCACCGGCTCCACCACACCCCTGGTGGCGGCGAATATGACGGCGGTGACCGGACGGCGGATGGTGGAGACCATGGCTCGCCGCGGTGGTCTGGGCGTGCTGCCCCAGGATGTGCCGGTGGAGGTCATCCGTCAGGTCACCGCATGGGTGAAGGCCCGGCACACGGTGCTGGAGACTGCGCTGAAGGTCACCGCCGGCGACACCGTGCTTGATGTGCTTCACCTGCTGGACAAGCGAAATCACGACGCCGTCTGTGTGATTGATGACGACTCTCGATTGGCCGGAGTCGTCACCTCAGCAGACGGTGCCGGCGTCGACCGGTTCTCATCCGTGGCATCGGTGATGCGGATGCCGCAGGTGCAGTTCACCGAAGAGCAGATCATCGGCGCCGAGGGCCTGGAGCGGGCGTTCGAATCGATGGAGGCCTCCGGCACCGACTATGCCCCGGTGACCACTGCTGACGGCACGCTGACCGGGGTGCTCAGCCGCCCCGGTGCGCTGCGGTCGACCATCTATGAGGCCAACACGGATGCTTCGGATCGGCTGAAGGTGGCGGCGGCTGTGGGCATCAACGGCGATGTGCGGGCCAAGGCCGAGGCGCTGCTGGAGGCCGGGGTCGACGTGCTGGTCGTCGATACGGCCCACGGCCATCAGCAGAAGATGATCCAGGCGCTGGCCGAAGTCCGGGCTGCAGTGGATGCCTCGGGGCTGAGCGTTCCGGTGGTGGCAGGCAATGTGGTCACCGCCGAAGGCACCCGTGATCTCATCGAAGCCGGGGCTGACATCGTCAAAGTCGGTGTGGGGCCCGGGGCGATGTGCACCACCCGCATGATGACCGCAGTGGGCCGCCCGCAGCTCTCTGCAGTCATGGAGTGCGCTGCGGCAGCCCATGAGCTGGGACGCCATGTGTGGGCCGACGGCGGGGTCCGCTATCCCCGCGATATTGCCCTGGCACTGGCAGCCGGGGCCTCGCAGGTGATGGTCGGCTCCTGGTTCGCAGGCACCTATGAGTCGCCCGGAGATCTGCTCGTCGCCGCCGACGGCCGCCGCTACAAGGAGAGCTTCGGCATGGCCTCCGCTCGGGCGGTTCAGCACCGCTCCTCCGGCGAGAGCGCCTTCACCCGTGCCCGAAAGGGGCTGTTCGAAGAGGGAATCTCCACCTCCACCATGTTTCTCGATCCCGCCCGGCCGGGGGTGGAGGACCTCATCGACTCGATCATCGCAGGGGTGCGCTCCTCCTTCACCTATGCGGGGGCGGCCACGCAGGAGGAGTTCCGCCGTCGTGCCATCGTCGGCGTCCAGTCGGCCGCCGGCTACGAAGAGGGCAAGCCGGTCACCCAGACCTGGTAGCAGGTCGGGTAGAATCCAAGGCGTTATGGAGTATCGACAACCCGGCTGGTGCCGGAACCTCGCTCTTTCCCCGCAGCGGTGGATGCGGAGGTGGCTGCGCTAAGTGGAGTGGATCCTCCTTGCACTCGGGCTGGTGCTGATTCTCGGCAACGGCTTCTTCGTCGCCGTCGAGTTCGCCCTGGTGGCCCTCGACCAGCCCACAGTTCAGCACGCCATCGACAGCGGCGATCGGCGCGCCGAACCGCTGATGCGCTGCCTGAAGTCGCTCTCCACCCAGCTGAGCAGCTGCCAGCTGGGCATCACCATCAACACCCTGCTCATCGGCTATGTCACCGAACCGGCGCTCAGCCGGCTGCTTGCCGGGCCGCTGGCCGCCGTCGGAGTCCCTGAGGCAGCGCTCAGCGGGGTCGCGCTGTTCATCGCCATGCTGGCCGCCACGATGGCCACCATGCTGCTGGGCGAACTGGTGCCCAAGAACCTCGCAGTGGCCGAAGCATTCCGGATCGGCCGCGCGCTGGCCCGGGCCCAGATGGTCTTCACCGCCGTGTTCAAACCGCTGATCATCGTGCTCAACGGATTCTCCAACAAGGTCCTCAACCGCGTCGGCCTGGAGGTCAAGGAGGAGCTCTCCGGCGCACGCACGCCGGAGGAGCTTTCCGCGATGGTCCGCCGCTCCGCCAACTTGGGCACACTGGATGAGCAGGCAGCGACCTTCTTGGACCGCACCCTGCACTTCTCGGAGCAGACTGCCGCTGATGTGATGACGCCGCGGCCGCGGATGAGCACCGTGGAGGCCGGATCCTCCCTGGAGGAGCTGATCGACACCGCACGTCGCACCGGCTACTCCCGCTTCCCGGTCCTGGGCACCCTCGGCGCCGATGACGTGCGCGGGGTGGTCCATGTGAAGAAGGCCGTGGCTGTTCCCCGCAGCAAACGCGGCCCGCTGGTGGCGGCGACTCTGATGAGCGAGGTGACCCGGGTGCCGGAGACCATTCACCTCGACGCCCTGCTGCCGGTGCTGCGTCAGGCCCCGCTGCAGATGGCGATCGTCGAGGACGAATACGGCGGAACCTCCGGAGTCGTCACACTGGAGGACCTGGTTGAGGAGATTGTCGGTGAGGTCGACGATGAGCACGACGCCCTCACCCCAGGGGTGCTGCAGTCCGCCGGCGGGGACTGGTTCTTCCCCGGTCTGATGCGCCCGGACGAGATCAACGCCCAGATCCTGGAGCTGAACATCTCCGAGGAGCCGGCATACGAGACCGCGGCAGGGTTCATGCTCTACCATCTGGGCCGCATCGCGGCGGTGGGCGATGAGGTGGCCATCGACTCCGGTCGGCTGGTGGTGCTGGCCATTGATGGACGTCGGATCGACCGCATCCGATTCATCCCGGACCCGCAGGTGCGGCGGGAGGCCCTTCGGGATCAGGCCGAGCGGGCACGCCGAACGGCTCAGGAGCGCGCCGAGCACATCCGCGCCGCCGACGAGCGGCAGAGGATGGTTGAACGATCATGACCTCAGACCTGATCGGACTTATCTGGCTGGTGGTGCTGCTGGCCGGCAACGCATTCTTCGTCGCCGGAGAGTTCGCCGTGCTCTCGGCCCGCCGCAGCCAGATCGAGCCGAAGGCCGAAGCCGGCTCCAAACGGGCCAAGACCGCGCTCTACGCCATGGAGCACGTCAGCCAGATGCTGGCGGTGGCCCAACTGGGGATCACCGTGTGTTCGCTGCTGCTGCTCATCGTTGCGGAACCGGCCATTCATCACCTGTTGGCGGTCCCGTTCGAGGCCGCCGAGCTTCCGCCGGCAGTCACCACGACCGTCTCCCTGGTCATTGCGCTGATCATCGTCAGCTTCCTGCACGTCACCTTCGGCGAGATGGTGCCGAAGAACTTCGCCGTCTCCGTGGCCGACAGGGCAGTGCTGCTGCTGGCTGCCCCGCTGGTGTTCCTCTACAAAGTGCTGATGCCGCTGATCTGGCTGCTGAACTTCATGGCCAACCTGGTGCTGCGCGCCTTCCGGGTGAGACCACGTGACGAGGTCATCTCCACCTTCACCCTGCAGGAGATGGAGACGATCGTTGCTGAGTCCAAACGCGGCGGCACCGTCACCGACCAGGCGGGCATCATCGCCGGCGCCCTGGACTTCACCGACCGCAGCGCCGAGGAAGTGATGGTGCCCATCGAGGAGCTGATCACCGTCCCCGCCGACGTCACCCCCACCCAGGTGGAGAAGGCCGTCGGCAGAACCGGGTTCTCCCGCTTCGTGGTGACCGGCGACGCCGACGCCTACTCCGGCTACCTGCACCTGAAGGACATCATGGCCCTGCCCGAAGCCGATGCCGGGTCCCCGGTGCCGGTCACCGCAGTGCGCTCACTGGGCAACATGAGCCCCAGCGACGACCTCGACACCTGCCTTGCGGCCATGCAGGCCTCCGGATCCCATCTGGCGCGCGTGATCGACGACGACGGGAAGACCCGCGGCATCCTGTTCCTGGAGGATGTGCTGGAGATCCTGGTGGGCGAGGTCAATGACGCCACCCAGGCCCGCGACTCGCGGCGTCGTCATCGGGTCACCGACTCCGCTTAGTCTCCTTCGGCCGCCGCCGAGCGGGTGCGCCGGCCGATGAGCAGACAGGCGACGTAGAACAGGAAGCTCAGCGTGGTGATGTAGGGGCTGATCGGCACTGTGCCGGTGATGGCGATCATGATCCCCCCCACGGCGGAGACGACGGCGAACCCGCCGGAGAGCAGCACCACCGTCAGCGGCCGGCTGCTGACTCGCAGCGCCGCCGCCGAGGGCACCACCAGCAGTGAGAGCACCAGCAGGGCACCGACCACCTGGACGCTCATCGCCACCGCCAGGCCCAGCAGCACCATGAATCCCATGGACAGGGCCCCGACGCTGACGCCGCGGGCCGCGGCCAACTGTGGGTCCACCGAGGCGAACATCAGCGGACGCCAGATCAGCACCAGCACGATGCTGATCAGCACCGCGGAGGTGACCAGGGTGCGGGTCTGCAGGTCGTCGACGCCGACGATCTGGCCGGTGAGCAGTCCGAACCGGTTGGCGCTTCGGCCCTGATACAGGTGCAGAAACAGGATGCCCAGGCCTAGGCCGAAGGGCATCAGCACAGCGGTCACCGCAGAGGTGTCCCGGTCGCGCAGACTCAGGAATCCGATGAGCACAGCGGCGGCCACCGCACCCACGGCCGAGCCGGCGACGACATCGACCCCGGCCAGCAGCGCCAGCGCGGCCCCGGCGAAGGAGATCTCGGCGATGCCGTGGACCACCAGCGACGAGCGGCGCAGCATGATGAAGATGCCGATGACCCCGCCCATCAGTCCCAGCACGGCGGCGGTGATGATGGAGTTGCGCACCAGCCAGAAGAGCTCCCAGTAGCCTTCGGTGCTGAACGATGAGGTGAACTGTTCGATCACAGCGGATCCTCCGCAGCGCCTGGGTGGTCGTGATAACCCTCCAGGTGTTCGGCGAACACCACGATCCGGCCGCGGTGCTCCATGACTTCCACCGGGGCCTGGTAGAGCTCGGAGAGCACGGAGGAGCGCATCACCTCATCCACTGTGCCCAGTCGGTGCGCCCCGCGGGCGAAGTACAGGACTCGGTCGACGTGCTTGATGACCGGGTTGATCTCGTGGGTGACGAACACCACTGCAGCCGCCCGTTCAACCGCCTGGCGGCGGATCAGCTCCGTGATGGCCTGCTGGTGGTGCAGGTCCAGGGAATGCAGCGGCTCATCGCACAGCAGCAGGGCGGGGTCGTCCGCCAAGGCTTGGGCGGCGCGCAGCCGCTGCTGCTCCCCTCCGGAGAGCAGGCCGACCGGACGGTCGGCGTAGCGGGCGGCTCCGACGTTCTCGAGCAGGGACTGCACCCGGGTGCGGGTGGCGCGTGAGGCCCAGGGCAGGCCGAAGCGGTGGCCCTGCAGCCCCAGTGCCACCAGGTCGCGTCCGCGCAGCGGAGTCTGCGGATCCAGCGTGTGGTGCTGGGGGATGTAGCCGACCCGGCTGGAGCCGCGGCGCACTGGTGTGCCCAGCACGTCTGCTGTGCCGGCGGAGAGCCGCTGCATGCCCAGCAGCGTCTTCAGAAACGTCGACTTCCCGGAGCCGTTGGGCCCCAGCACCGCCAGGAACTCCCCGGCCGCCAGGGAGAGGCTCACCTGCTCCCACAGGGTGCGGTCGCCGAAGCGCACCGACGCCTCGCGCAGCTGCAGCGCCGGTACTTCCGCGGCGGTCACCGGGCCTCCTGCAGGGCAGCTTCGAGGGTGTCGATGTTGGAGTCCATCCAGTCCACGTAGCCGGAGCTGTCCTCGTCGATGGTTTCGGTGAACTCCACGACCACGGCGCCTGCCTTTCGCGCCGCATCGCGGATGCGGGAGGCCTGCTGGGTCTCGGTCTGGGAGTTGTAGGAGAGCAGGTCGACGTCCTCGCTCCGCTGCAGAGCGTCGCGGTAGAGCCTGGGGGAGACGTCGTTGCCGTGGGCGACTGTGCTGAGGAACTGAGGGTCGGTTCGATCCTCGAAGCCGGCGTGCTCCAGCAGGTGTCCGGAGACGGCCTCGGTGCTCAGGTAGCTGTGCCCTGATGCCTGCAGCTGTTGGCTGCGCTCGTCCAGGGCGCTGATCTGCTGCGCGAGGTCCTCGGCGTCGGCGGCAAAGCGATCCGCGTGCTGTGGAGTCATCTCTGCCAGGTGCTCGGCGACCTCGAGGGTGAACTGCTCCATGTGCGGCAGGTCGTACCAGATGTGCTCGTTCTGATAGGACCCGCCGTCATGGTGCTCGTGGTCGTGATCAGCACTGCCCTCGGTCACCTGGTAGACGGCGTCCTCCTTGTCCGCTGAGGAGGCCAGCTGGGTGATGAAGGAGTCGTATCCGGCACCATTGGCAACGATCAGATCCGCCTTCTCCACCGCAAGCCGATCCTGGGGAGTGGCCTCATAGGAATGCGGATCTGTGGCGGTGGAGGTCACCAGGGCCTGGACGTGGACCGCATCGCCGACGATCTGGGAGACGAGATCGGCGTAGACGTCGGTGGAGGTGACCACCCGCAGCTCGGCCTCGGCATCGTCGTCGTCGGAGGGGGGCGTGGTGGCCCCGCCGCAGGCACTGACCGACAGCGCAGCGAGTCCGGCGAGGGTCAGGGCGATGCTGCGCGGCAGGGTCATGTCGCACACAATACCCTTATTGCAAATTGTTCTCAAAGTCAGTTGCTGGTGGGTGGGGCGCAGTGGCCGCGCAGGAAATCGGTGATCCGACGCTGCAGCAGCTCAGCGTCGTAGTCCAGGGTGGCCACGTGACGGCTGCGGCGCAGAATGACCTCCTGGACCTGCTCACCCACAGTGCGCTTGAGCAGCGTGGCCGAGGCCGAACCGACCACATTGTCCACCGATGAGCGCAGCAGCAGAACCGGGGTCAGGCGCTCGGTGAGCCGCGGCAGCTGCGCACGGCAGGTGCTGAAGAGTCGGCTCAGCTGCCCGACGGCACGCAGCGGGGTGCGCGCATAGGCCTCTTCGGTGACTCCGGGCTTGGCAATGTCGCCGGCGATGGAGCCGATGGTCGGCCTGACCCGGCTCAGCAGCCTGGCGCCCATCCCGGTGCCCGGGCTCAGGCGCAGACCGGGGTTGATCACCACGGCGGCCGGGCTGTGGTGCACCGCTGCGCTGCGCAGCGCCAGGGCACCGCCCATGGACAGGCCCACCGGGACCACCGTGGAGCAGCGTGCGGCCAATCGTCGGTGGGCGGCGTCGGTGGCTTCGATGATCGCCTCCGCCCTGGTGGCGGCCAAGTCTTCCCACCGGGTCCCGTGGCCGGGCAGCAGGGGCATCTCGACGTCGAACCCCGCCTCTTCGAGTCCCTGGGCCACCGGCTCCATGGACGCGGTGGTGGAGGTGAAGCCGTGCAGGATGAGTACGCCGGGGCCGGTCATGGTGGCGCTGCCTGGGCTCACTGCCGCGCGCAGCTGCGGCACAGTCCGAAGATCTCTAAGGTGTGCTGGACATCGGTGAACTCGTTCGCGGCGGCAAGCTCCGCGGTCCAGGACTCGATCCCCGGGGCCTCGAACTCGACGGTGAGCCCGCAGCTGCGGCACACCAGATGATGATGATGCTCCTCTGCGGCGCAGATCCGGAAGATCGCTTCACCATCGTCGGGGCGAAGGGCATCGAGCAGCCCCTCCTCATGATGGGTCTGCAGGACTCGGTAGACGGTGGCCAGCGATACCTGCTCACCACGATCGGTCAGGATGCGGTGCAGCTCCTGAGCGGAGACGAAATCCTCCAGGGAGTTCAGGGCAGCCCATACGGCGCGCTTCTGACGGGTGCTGCGACCCCTCACCGGGGGAGTGGAAGGCGTGGTGCTCATATTGCGGCTAAGCCTAACAGGGCGCTGATCGCAGGGTTTAGAGTGGGAGGATGAGCACTAGGTTCACCAAAATCATCGACGGCGAACTGCCCGGCCGATTCGTCTGGGGCGATGAGCGGTGTGTCGCATTCCTCTCCACCGGCCCGTTGGTCTACGGACACACCCTGGTGGTGCCGCGCACCGAGGTGGACCGGTGGACCGATGCGGACCCGCAGGAGCTCATGCACCTGAGCGCAGTGGCTCAGCGCATCGGCAAGGCCCAGGTGGAGGCCTTCGGCTCAGTGCGGGCCGGATTGGCGATCGCCGGGTACGAGGTCCCGCATCTGCATATCCACGTGTGGCCCTCCAACTCGATGGCCGATCATGACTTCAGTCAAGCCATGAAGAGCCCCGACTGGGCGAGGATGGACGAGGCCGCGGAGAAGCTGCGCGTGGCGCTGCGACTGATGGGCGACACTGAGCACGTCCCGGCTGAGGAGCACTGAAGCCCCGGGCTCAGGCCTGCTTGATCGCCCGGCGGACGCGCTTTGCGCTGACCGTCTGTGCGGTTCCCAGCTGCTGGGCGAAGAGGCTGATGCGCAGCTCCTCGATCATCCACCGCACCTCTGCCAGACCGGCAGGGATCCGACGCTGCTGCGGGACGGCCTCCACGGCGTCGTCGTACTCATCCTCCAACTGCTGGACCTGCTGCATATCAGTGGTGTCCTTGGCCACCGATTGGCCATCCTCCAGCCGATCCAGCCGGACGAGCATGCCCTGCAGGTAGCGCGGCATCCGCCGCATCGGCCAGTACCCGACGGCCGTGACGAACCCCGGGTGGACCAGCTGGTCGATCTGGGCCTGCATATCGGAGATCGCCGGGCGCAGCGCCGCAGACTTCACCGCGGCCAGCCGTGCGCGCACCTGGGTATTGAGCGTCAGCACCTGGGCCAGGGCATCGGTCAGCTGAAGAGTCGACTCAATCTGCTCGGCACGGGCATGGCGGGCGATCTGCTCGAACTGCTCAGCGCTGAAGGGCAGCTCCTCGGGCACCAGGTGGTCCAGCACCGCCGTGGTGGCCTCCGCCACCAACTTCTCCACCTCGCCGAACTGGCCGAACGCCATACGTTCGCGATTGCTGAGGTGCTCGACCACGTAGCGCTGCGGCGAGGGCAGCACATGTCGCAGCAGCTCCACCACCCCCGCCCGGTGGGTGTGCTCCTGGGTCTGTGACGATTCGGCAATGGTGACGCAGACGCCGTGGCCATCGTTGGTGAGGGCCGGGTAGCCGGTCACGCTGCGTCCGGACACCTCCGTGACGACCTGCCGCGGGATCTCGCCGAAGGTCCACGACGTCTGCCGCTGCTTCTGCGGCACCGCGGCAGCTGCGGCGCTCGCCGGTCCCGGTGTCGGCGAGGGGGCCGGCGCGGCAGCAGACTCGGCCGTCACAGATCGGCTGATCGCCTGTTGGTTCTGCTGAGCGAACCGCAGCTGGAGCTCGCTGAGGTCGGCGCTGGTGTCCAGGACGCGGCCGCGCTCGCTGACCACGGCGAAGGTGAAGCGCAGGTGTTCCGGCAGTCCTGCGGCGTCAAGGTCGGAGGGGTCCAGCACGACGCCGCGCAGCCGTCGCAGCACCGCGGCCAGGCCGCTGCGAAAGGGGTCCACGGCCGCCTGGTGCTCATCCTCGAGCACCTGACGGGCCTGGGCCGCCACATCGGGGGCGGGCACGAAGTTCTTCCGCAGCGGTTTGGGCATCGAGCGGATCAGGGCGGTGATCATCTCGGTGCGCCGACCGGGAATGAACCATTCGAACCGGTGAGCAGCCAGCTGATTGAGGAAGACCACGGGCACCCGCACCGTCACCCCCGCCTCATAGGCGTAGGTCAGATCCAGGAGCAGACCATCGTGGTCGAAGGTGGAGGGGAAGGCATCGGGGTCCACCTGCTGCGACTCGGGAGCCATCGCCACTGATTCGGGAAGGTCCAGCAGCTCCGGAGTGTCGTGGCGCTGCTTCTTCCACCACGCGTCGAAGGCGCGCTGACCGGTGATGCTCCGCGGGATCCGCTCGGCGAAGAAGTCCACCAGATGGTGATCGGCCGCCCGCAGGTCCCGGCGTCGGGTGCGCTCCTCCAACTCATCGATCTCAGCGAAGCGCTGCCGATTGCGCGCATCGAAGTGGTGGCGGGTGCTCCACTCGCCGTCGATGAGTGCCCGTCGGATGAACTCCTCCCGGGCGAAGGCAGGATCCACCTTCGCGTAGAGCACTCTGCGGTCGGCGACGATCGGTACTCCGAACAGGGTCACCCGCTCGGTGGCGATCACCGCGCCCTGCTTGGAGGACCACGACGGCTCCGAATAGCTGCGCTTGGCCAGGTGCCCGCCCAGCTCCTCCGCCCAAGAGGCTTCGATGCTCGCCGCTGTGCGTGCCCAGAGCCGGGAGGTCTCGACCAGTTCAGCAGCCATCACCAGGTCGGGGTTCTTCTTGAACAGCCCGGAGCCGGGGAAGATGTGGAACCTGGTGCCCCGGGCGCCCTGATAGTCGCGGGTGCGCGGCTGAAACAGTCCGATGTTGCTCAGCAGTCCGGCCAGCAGGGACTGATGGACGGCGTCGTGCTTGCCCACATGCTCCAGGGTGTCGCGCACGCGGATGCGCCGTTTGGAGAGCCTGGCCTGCTGGGCCAGTTCGCCCAACTGGGTCACCAGGTCCTGCCATTCGCGGATGCGCAGCCAGTTCAGGTGCTCTCTGCGGCAGAGCTTGCGAAACTGGCTGGAGGACAGATCGCGCTGCTGCTCAGTGATGTAGCGCCACAGGTTCAGCAGCGCGGAGAAGTCGGACTTCTCATCGGCGAATCGCCGGTGCAGGGCATCGGCGGCATCGCGCTGCTCGGCGGGGCGCTCGCGGACGTCCTGGATGGACAGTGCTGCCGCAAGCACAGTCACTTCGCTCAGGCAGTCCCGCCGGGAGGCCTCCACCATCATCCGGCCCAGCCGCGGATCGACCGGCAGCTGGGCCAGGCGGCGCCCGATGCTGGTGATCGTCCCGGACCTCTCCAGTGCCCCCAGCTCAGCCAGCAGCCGGACGGCGTCGTTGACGGCCTTGGCGTCGGGCTTCTGCACGAAGGGAAAGTCCAGCAGCTGCTGGGGGCTGCGGGCCAGGCCCATGGAGGACATCTGCAGCAGCACGCTGGCCAGTGAGGTGCGCAGGATCTCCGGGTCGGTGAACTCCGGGCGGGCTTCGAAGTCCGCTTCGCTGTAGAGCCGGATGCAGATCCCGGGGCTGGTGCGCCCGGAGCGCCCTGCTCGCTGGTTGGCGCTGGCCTGCGAGATCGGCTCGATAGGCAGGCGCTGGACCTTGGTCCGGGTGGAGTAGCGCGAAATGCGGGCGGTTCCGGTGTCTATGACGTACTTGATGCCCGGTACGGTCAGTGACGTCTCAGCCACATTGGTGGCCAGTACGATGCGACGTCGTCCGCCGGGATTGAAGACCCGCTTCTGCTCCGCCATAGAGAGCCGGCCGAACAGCGGCAGAATCTCTGTGCCCTGCAGCCTGCGGTGGCGGGAGACCGTGTCGGACAGGGCATCGGCGGCTTCGCGGATCTCGCGCTCGCCGGGGAAGAAGACCAGGATGTCGCCGTCGGGCTCCTCCGCAAGCTCCAGCACGGCATCGCTGAGCGCGGTCAGCTCATCGCGCTCGGACTGCTCCGGCTGCTCGGCGTCAGGGTCCTGCACGGGCCGGTACCTGATCTCCACCGGATAGGTGCGTCCGGAGACTTCGATGATGGGGGCGTCGCCGAAGTGCTCGCTGAACCGCTGCGGATCGATGGTCGCGGAGGTGACCAGCACCTTCAGGTCGGGACGCTTCGGCAGCAGGTTCTTCAGGTAGCCCAGAATGACGTCGATGTTCAGGCTCCGCTCATGGGCCTCGTCAATGATGATCGCCGAGTACTTTCGCAGTTCGGGGTCCCGCTGCAGCTCAGCCAGCAGAATCCCGTCGGTCATCAGCTTCACCGAAGTGTCCTCACTGACCTCAGCGGTGAAACGCACCTGATAGCCGATGGTCTCGCCGATCCGGCTGCCCAGCTCCTCGGCCAGGCGCTCGGCGACCGAGCGGGCTGCGATCCGGCGCGGCTGGGTGTGACCGATCATGCCGGCACCGTGGAGACCCAGCTCCAGCAGCATCTTCGGCAGCTGGGTGGTCTTCCCGGAGCCGGTCTCACCGGCGACGACGAGGACCTGGTTCTCCCGCAGGGCATGCAGAAGGGTCTGGCGCTGCGCGGTGACCGGAAGCTGTTCAGGGTAGTTCAGCGCCTCAGCGGACATGGGCTGGGCGGTATGGGGTGGGGCAGACATATCAGCGTAAAGTCTATCGGCCAGCACGATTAGGTCATCCTGCGGGAATGGGGTTAGGATGATTCTTGCTGTTTTCAGCATCCTACGGTTCCTCGGAACCCGGTTTACACCGGATGATGTGAGCCGAATGCGCGAGTGGCGGAATTGGTAGACGCGCTGGCTTCAGGTGCCAGTGCCTTCACGGGCGTGGGGGTTCAAGTCCCCCCTCGCGCACAAGATTGAGAAGGCCTCTGATCAGGAGTTTTACACTGCCGGTCAGAGGCCTTCTTCGTGTCAGCGGCTTCGGGGGTCGTCTGTCACGGGGTCGTGGACATCGAAGCCGAGCAGGACTGCCACATCTGACACAGAGTGATCGTGAGTGGCCACCACCAAGTCTTCTATGCCGCTTCGCAGGGCAGAGGCGAGGTGGACGGCGTCAAGCGTCCTGATGTGGGGGACGATCGCCTCGGCCTCCTGCAGCACTGCATGATCCACAGCGAGCGTTCCCACATAGTCCAGCACGTGGCTGCGTCGCGTCAGCGGCTGTTCCGTGCGACGCAGCACCCGGCTCATCTCAGTGCGCAGCAGCCTGGAGGACACGAGAAGATCTTTAGGGGATGCATTGACGTCGTCGAACCAGGCTGCTGCCGCCGGCGAATGGTGAAGCAGAATGCGCACCGCCACCGACGTGTCGAGGTAGTAGACAGTCACCTGTCGCCCTTGAGCTCGTTGAGGAGCTCATCCATGGTCATCTCGCCAGGAAGCCCCACGTACGGCAGCTCTGATGCCTGGGAGCGGCCCCGACGCTTGGCCGGCACCACCGCTGCCGAAGTCAGTGATGGCACAATGCGACCCACTTCGCGATTGTGTTTGGTCAGCACATAGATCTCACCGGCCTCCACATCCTCAAGCATGTGTGCCGGATTCTGGCGCAGCTCGCCGACCGAGATTGTCTTCATGACTTCATCCCAGAATAAATGTCTACCTATATCTACACAGCAGAGAGGTGCCCTGTGCGGTCATTCTGAGTGGGGTGCGGGTACTCTGTGCTGACCATGAGTACCCGTTCCGAACAGCCGTCTGCTGAGACCCCAGTGCCCGACGTCGTCATCGGTGACGACGGTCTGGCCCGGCCAGCATGGGCTGCGGCGGATTCGATGCTGCGCGACTACTACGACACCGAGTGGGGCATGCCCGTCCGCGACGAAGCGGGACTGTACGAGCGGATCAGCCTCGAAGCATTTCAGGCGGGTCTCTCGTGGGCGACGATCCTGCGCAAGCGTGAAGCATTCCGCACTGCCTTCGACCACTTCGACCCCGACACCGTGGCCGACTACGGCGATGCCGAGGCTGAACGTCTGATGCAGGATGCGTCGATCGTTCGCAACCGGGCGAAGATTCTCGCTGCGATCACCAATGCCCGCGCCACCGTCGAACTGCGTCAGAAGGGCGGACTCGTTGACTTGGTGTGGTCGTTCCAGCCCGGGCAGACGCCGAAGCCGCGCAGCCCTGCCGAGATCCCTACGACGTCAGTCGAATCCCACGCTCTGGCACGGGCGCTGCGGGCAGAAGGCTTCGCCTTCGTCGGACCCACTACGATGTTCGCGCTGATGGAGGCGGTCGGAGTCATCGACACTCACCTGCTGGACTCCCACCGCCGCGGCTCATCCGGCATCTGGCGGGTGTGAGCGCTCAGCTGCTTTCAGGATCACCCTGCTGAGCCAGCCTGCGTTTGACCTCGGTGGCGTAGCGGTCGACATATTCCTGTCCGGAGAGCCGCATGATCTGGGACATGATGGCGTCCGTCGCCGCTCTCTGGGCGAAGCGATCATTGGCGTTGTCGAAGTAGGAGTCGAAGGTCAGCGGCTCCCCGATGATCAGCCCCACCCGGCGCACCCGCGGAATGGTCTTGCCCACCGGCTGCACCTTGTCGGTTCCGATCAGTGCCATCGGGACCACCGGCACCTGCGCCTGAAGAGCCAGTTTCGCCACCCCCAGCTTGCCGCGGTGCAGCCGCCCGTCGGGGCTGCGCGTTCCCTCAGGGTAGATGCCCAACAGGTGCCCGTCCTGCAGAGCCTGCAGCCCGGCGTTCAGCGAGGCGGTCGAGGCCCTGCCCCCGGAACGGTCCATCGGAATCTGGCCGCTGAGGCTGAAGAACCACCGGTTGACCGTGCCGGAGACCCCTCTGCCCTTCCAATAGTCGTTCTTCGCCAGGAACCGCACCTGCCGCGGCACCACCACAGGAATGAAGATGGAGTCGGAGAACGAGAGATGGTTCGAGGCAAGAATCGCCGGCCCGTGGGCAGGAATATTGTCCAGCCCCTTCACCCAGGGCCGGAACACCGTATTGACTGTGGGGGCGACGGCGAACTTCTTCGCGCTGCTGTAGAACGACACACCCCATACTCTAAAGCGAAGTGAGGGCGATACATGCCATGACGTCTGGGGCCGCGCCCGGTACTCTTGGTATATGAGCACACGAGGCGACAACGGAAACTTCTACCGGCGCAGAACCTCCCAGCCGCAGCCGGGCCGACCCGTGCCGAAGAATCTGGGCCATCGGGGTCCGCGCGACTACAGCATCGCAGAGGAGGAGGACGACTTTCGCCAGCCCGATCCGAAGAACCCGGTGGCCGGGGCGAAACCCGGTGTGGTGATCGGTGCCGCTCTGACGCTGCTGGGCATCGTGGCTCTGGTGGTGTTCCCGTTTCTGCCGGTCTCCTTCCCCGGCTGGACCACTGCCGCGCTCATCGCCGTCATCGTGCTGGGCATTGCGATCCTCTTCATGCAGATGCCCGCCAAACGCAGCAGCAGGGGAGACGGCGCCCAAGTCTGACCCTACTGGCCAGTAGACAACGTATCCAGCCCTGATTAGTGTGAACTGAACCGCCGCGCCGAAGACCCAAGAGGAGATGGACCTGTGAACGAATACGCAGTGCCCGCCGCAGTCAATGTCGAGCCTGAGCTCAACTCCACTGACCTGCTGGAGAAGCAGGTCGCCGAGGCGCCGACCAATGCACTCTTCGGCCGCCAGCTGACCCCCGGCACCTGGACCGACGTCTCCGCCGCCGAGTTCCGCGACGACGTCGTCTCGTTGGCCAAAGGCCTGATGGCCAAAGGCGTTGAGATCGGCGACCGGGTCTCCATCATGGCAGCCACCCGCTACGAGTGGACCCTGCTGGACTTTGCCATCTGGTACGCCGGTGCCATCACCGTGCCGATCTACGAGACGTCCTCACCGGCGCAGATCGCCTGGATCATCGAGGACTCACAGGTGAAGGTGGTCTTCGCTGAGAAGGAGTCCCACGTCAAGGCGGTGGACCGGGCGGTGGCCCAGGAGAAGCTCGACGTCGTCGAGCAGCTGCTGCAGATCGAGGGCGAGGATCTCGACCAGCTGCGGGCCGACGGTGCGGAGATCGATGACGCCACCGTCGAGGAGCGGCGCAGCCACGCAGGCCTGAAAGACGTGGCCACCATCATCTACACCTCCGGCACCACCGGTCGCCCCAAGGGCTGCGAACTGACCCACAGCAACTTTGTGGAACTGAGTCTCAACGCGATCGCCTCGCTGTCATCGGTGGTCCACCGCGATGCCTCCACGGTGCTGTTCATCCCGCTGGCCCACGTCTTCGCCCGGTTCATCTCGGTGCTCAGCGTGGCAGCCGGGGCAAAGGTCGGCCACACCCCAGACATCAAGGACCTGGTCGATGATCTGGGCACCTTCAGGCCCAGCTTCCTGCTGGCAGTGCCGCGGGTGTTCGAAAAGATCTACAACGCTGCGCTGATGAAGGCCGAGGGCGACGGCAAGGGCAGCATCTTCCAGAAGGCGGCCGATACCGCTGTTGAGTGGTCGAAGGCCCAGCAGGCCGGGAAGATTCCGCTGCTCCTCAAGCTCAAGCATGCCCTGTTCGACAAGCTGGTCTACGTCAAGCTGCGCGATCGCATGGGCGGCAACGTCACGCATGCCGTATCCGGCGGGTCGGCGCTGGGAGCGCATCTGGGCCACTTCTTCAACGGCATCGGAGTGCTGGTCATGGAGGGCTACGGCCTCACCGAGACCACGGCTCCGCTGACCGTCAACACGCCTGACAACGCGAAGATCGGCGCCGTGGGGCAGCCGCTTCCGGGCAATGCGGTCAAGATCGCCGAGGACGGCGAGATCCTCGCCAAGGGCGTCTGCGTCTTCGACGGCTACCGCAACCGGCCGGACCTGACGGAGCAGGACTTCACCGAAGAGGGCTGGTACCTCACCGGCGACGTCGGCTCCCTGGACGAGCAGGGCTTCCTCGCCATCACCGGCCGCAAGAAGGAGATCCTGGTCACCGCCGCGGGCAAGAACGTGGTCCCGGGGCTGCTGGAGGATCAGATTCGATCTGACGCGATCATCTCCCAGGTGGTCGTGGTCGGCGACGGTAAGCCGTTCGTGGCGGCCTTGGTCACCCTGGACCCCGAGACTCTGCCGGGTTGGCTTCAGCGGAAGGGAATCGCCGCTGATACGGCGATGAACGAGCTGATCGAGCATCCTGACATCATCAGCCACGTCCAGTCAGTGATCGACAAGGCCAATGAATCGGTCTCGCGGGCCGAGTCGATCCGAGAGTTCCGTCTCTTGGCGGAGGACTTCACCATAGACTCCGGACACCTGACACCCTCGTTGAAGATCCGCCGTTCTGATGTCATGAAGGACTACGGTGAGGTTGTCGAGCAGCTCTACGCCGATGCTGCGGCAGCCCGGGCCGCTCAGTCCTGAGGTGAGCGGCTCCTCTCATGATGTGGAACCTCAGGACTCATATTAGGTGAGCGGTCAGGCCCAGCTTTAGGCTGTGGGGGTGACTATCGCAGATGAGAACCGCCGCCAGAGCCCACTGCCAGCCCCCGGAGAGATCCTGCAGACCGGGGCCGCTGACTATCCGGGTCTCGATGAGTGGCGCACACTGCCGCTGAAGCAGCAGCCGGACTGGCACGGTCACGCCGACTTCGACGTCGCCTATGAGGAGCTGTCCTCCAACCCGCCGCTGGTCTTCGCCGGCGAGGTGGACAAGCTGAAGGACCGACTGGCCAGCGTGGCCAACGGCGAGGCGTTCCTGCTGCAGGGCGGTGACTGCGCGGAGACCTTCGAGGGTGTGACCGCCGATAGGATCAGCGCCCGGGTCAAGACCATCCTGCAGATGGCGGTGGTGCTCACCTACGGCGCCTCGCTGCCGGTGGTCAAGATGGGGCGGATGGCCGGTCAGTACGCCAAACCGCGCAGCTCCGATATGGAGACCCGCGATGATGTGACCCTGCCCAGCTTCCGCGGGGAGATCGTCAACGGCTTCGACTTCACGCAGCAGTCCCGCATCCCTGACCCTAAGCGTATGGTCACCGCGTACCACAAGTCAGCCTCGACGCTGAACCTGGTGCGGGCCTTCACCGAGGGAGGGTTTGCGGATCTGCGCGCCGTCCAGCAGTGGAACAAGGGCTTCATGCAGAACCCGGCGCACGCCAAGTACGAGCAGATCGCCGGAGAGATTGACCGCGCTGTGCGGTTCATGGACGCCTGCGGCGTGGAGTTCGACGGGCTGAAGCGCACTGAGTTCTACGCCGCGCACGAGGCGCTGCTGCTCGACTACGAACGCGCACTGACCCGCATCGACTCGCGCACCGGCTCCCCCTACGTCACCAGCGGGCACTTCGTATGGGTCGGAGAGCGCACCCGCGACCTCGACGGCGCCCACGTCGACTTCCTCAGTCGGGTCCGCAACCCGCTGGGAGTCAAGCTGGGCCCCAAGACCACCCCCGAGACGGTGCTGGCCCTGATCGATAAGCTCGACCCCGAGCGTGAGCCGGGCCGGCTGACGTTCATCACCCGCATGGGAGCACAGAACATCAGGGAGAAGCTTCCCCCGCTGGTAGAAGCAGTGCGGGACTCAGGCGCCCGCGTCGTATGGGTCACCGACCCGATGCACGGCAACACCATCACCGCCAAGAACGGCTATAAGACCCGACGCTTCGACGACATCATGGACGAAGTCCGTGGGTTCTTCCAGGTCCACCGTGCGGCCGGCACCTACCCGGGCGGCCTGCACGTGGAGATGACCGGCGACGACGTCGCCGAGTGCCTGGGCGGCTCGGACGTGATCGACGAGTCGGCCTTCGATGCTCACTATGAGTCCCTGGTGGACCCGCGGCTGAACCATAAGCAGTCCCTGGAGATGGCGTTCCTCGTCGCCGAGGCGCTCACCCAAGTGAAGTAGTCAGCAGCTGAGCGACGCTACTGCCCGCTCCCGCCCAAAGCGGGGATGATGGAGTTGCTGATGCCCAGCTGAAAGGCGATGAGCATCACCACCGCGAACGCAATCATGGCCACCGCCACGGCGATGCCGCGGCGTGCTGGTGTGGGTCGGCGCAGCTGCTCTATCGGGCGCTGACGCGTCTTCTTACCGGCGCCGGGGTCAAAGCTGCGTCGTGCCGGCGCCGCTGCCGGCTGGGACGCCGTTTCGGTCTCCTGAACGCTGAGCCTGCTCGGCAGCGGGACCTCTGCGACGGTCTGTCGGTCCTCTTCGGCCAGTGAGCTCCAGCGCTGCGCCGACGCTGAAGACTCCTCAGTCTGCGGCGGGGGAGGGGGATCGGCGGCCGATTCGCTCAGGACACTGGTGGGCGCCTCCTGATGCGGGCCGTCATCAGCGGTGGGGAAGTCCTCACCGAGTGCGACTGTTGAGTCCTCCTCGGCCGGAGCCGACTGCACCGGTGCCGCAGCGGGCATCACCGACGTTGCGGTGGCTGCGGCGTCGCTGTGGTCGGTCTGCGGCTGGTGGCGGCTGCGGTGCTTCGTCGTGGCACCGTCGAAGTCGAGCTCCTCCTCGGTGAGCCGGGTCCTGGCGGAGCTGATCAGCTCCAGCAGCGCATCGGCGTTCTTCGGACGGTCGTCGGGGTCGATCCGGGTGGCTTCGTGCACCAGCTCATCCAGTGGGGCGGCCAGACCGGGCACATATGACGACGGGCTCGGCACCGTGGAGTTCACGTGCTGAAAGGCGACCCGCACCGGAGAGTCGCCGGTGTAGGGCTGGACTCCGGTGAGCATCTCGTAGAGCAGGATTCCGACGGCGTAGATGTCGGCGCGCTCATCGGCGCCTTCTCCGGAGAGCAGCTCCGGGGAGATATAGGCCACCGTTCCCATCAGCGTGGAGGTCCCCGAATGGTGGGTGGCCGCGCGCGCCAGGCCGAAGTCGGCCAGTTTGATCCGCCCTTCCGGGGAGACCAGCACATTCTCCGGTTTGATGTCGCGGTGCACCAAGCCGGCCCGATGGGCGGCGCTGAGACCGGAGAGGACGGCGTGTGCATAGGCAAGCGTGAGCCGCGGAGTCATCGGACCGCGCTTGAGCAGCGTGCGCAGCGTGGCGCCTGGCACGTACTCCATGACCATATAGGCGGTCTCACGGGTCTGACCCTGGTCAAGCACCTGCACCACATTCGGGTGGGCAATGAGCGCGGAGTTGCGGGCCTCCTGCTCGAAGCGCTGAACGACCTTGCGATCCTCCGCCATGTGCGGGAACAGCACTTTGATGGCCACATCACGGTGCAGCCGCTGGTCACGCGCCAAGTACACCGTCGACATGCCGCCGCGGGCGACACGCTTGTCAATGGCGTAGCGCTGATCGATCGTGGAGCCGATCCAGCTTTCCGGGGTGCTCATAGTCTCCAGAGTATCGAAGGGTGCCGCTGCGCAGCCTCAGGACGTGCGAGCCACGAGGCGCTGCCGCACCTCAGCGAAGTCGGTCAGCACCTCGGCGGCCACCCCGAGCCGGCGCAGAGCCCCTTCAGCGTGGACACTCTGCTGGACCGCGGCATCAATCTCAGACTCAACGGCGGCGACGGCTCCGCAGGAGCGAAGAATCTCGCGGGCGACGTCGACGTCGTCCTCGTTCAGCTCGGCGCGGCCCAGCATGGATGCCAGCTTCGCTGAGGCGGCAGCGGAGGAGCGGAAGAGGCCGTAGGCGACCAGCTCGGTGCGCTTGCCCTCACGCAGATCGTCGCCGACCGGCTTTCCGGTGGTCGCCGGGTCGCCGAAGACGCCCAGGAGGTCGTCGCGCAGCTGAAAGGCCACGCCCACCGGCAGTGCGGCACGTGCGAGGGCGGCCTGCAGGTCGGCATGGGCGCCGGTGAGCGAACAGCCCAGGGTCACCGGATACTCAGTGGAGTACTTGGCCGACTTATAGGTCAGCACAGCCCTGGCCCGCGCAGCGGCCGCAGCCTCATCGGCGTCATCGGCGGCGACCTCGGAGAGCACGTCGAGGTACTGACCGGTGATGACTTCAGTGTGCATCGTGCGGAACGTCCCCCGGGCGCTGCTGCTGGGGGCGGAGGCGAGCTGCTCAGCAAGATCGAAGGCCTCTGCCGCCCAGGAAAGGGCAAGGTCGCCGGTGAGGATGGCTGCGGCGGTGCCGAAGTGCTCGGCGTCGCCGGCGAAACCATGCTGAGCGTGCAGCGAGGAGAACCGACGGTGGGTGCTGGGCCGGCCCCGTCGCGTCGCGGAGCGGTCGATGACGTCGTCGTGGATCAGGGCGGCGGCCTGGAAGAGCTCCAATGCCACGCCCAGCCGCTCCACCGCAGCCTGGTCTGCGCCGCCGCCGGCCGCTCGCCAGCCGATCCAGGCCAGCACCGGTCGAAGCTTCTTGCCGCCTGCGGTCAGCGCAGTCAGCGAGTCCACCAGCGAAGAGGCCTCCGCAGAGATGTCGCAGACCTGCTCGCGCTTCGACTCGAGGAACGCCTCACTGCGGGCATTGACGCGCTGCACAAAGTCTTGTCCGGTCACGGACATATCCTAGTCTCTATGACTAGGGCTCCGATCATCGCGCACGCGGATATGGACGCCTTCTACGTGGAGGCTGAGCTGCTGGACAAGCCCGAGCTGCATGGGGCGAAGGTGATCGTCGCCGGTGAGGGGCGCTCCGTGGTGCTCTCCGCTTCCTACCCCACACGAGCAGACGGTGTGCACTCCGCGATGCCGCTGAGCCGTGCGGTGCGGCTCAGCCCCGAATCCACGGTGCTGAGCCCGCAGATGGGCCGCTACCGTGAGCTCTCGGAGGGAATCATGGCCTACTTCGACACCCTCACTGAGCGCAAGGAGCAGGTCAGCGTGGACGAGGCGTTCCTCGACCTCACCGGCGCCGTGCGCAGGCTCGGCACCGCTGAGCAGATGGCGCACATGATTCGCCGCGACATCCGTGACACATTCGGGCTGCCGGTCAGCGTGGGCATGGCAGACCGCAAGTTCATCGCCAAGATCGCCTCCACCCGCGCCAAGCCCGACGGCCTCTTTCTGGTGCCGCCGGCGCAGCGTCTCAGCTTTCTGCACAGCCTGCCGGTCACCGCGCTGTGGGGCGTGGGGGCCAAGACGGCGCAGGCGCTGCACGAGATGGGGCTGCGCACTGTGGATCAGCTCGCGGCAACACCGCGGCAGACCCTCAGTCGCCGCTTCGGGGTCAGCGGCGAGCACCTGCACGATCTCGCCTGGGGGCATGACCCGCGGGCGGTGGAACCGGTGCGCGAGGAGAAGAGCATCGGGGCAGAGGACACCTTCGCCGCCGACATCAGCTCCACCCAGCAGCTGGGCACCGAACTGCTGCGACTCAGCCACAGAGTCGCCGCCCGCCTGCGCGCGGCGGGACTGCGGGCCTCAGGGATGAGCCTCAAACTGCGCTGGAGCGACTTCAGCACACTGACCCGTTCGGCGACTCTGGTACATCCCACCCAGTCGGCTTCCCAGCTTCACCGCCACGCTGTGGATCTGCTGGATGGGCTCGGGCAGAGGCCACAGGCGGTGCGGCTCATGGGCATTCGCGCTGAGCGGCTGAGCACCGACGACGGCGCCCTGCAGCTGAGCCTCACTGAGGCGGGGGAGGACGCCCACGAGGATGAGCGGCTTGCCGCAGAGCGGGCCCTTGACGCCGTCGCGGGGCGCTTTCCTGCGATCTCCGCGGGGCCGGCGTCCCTGCTGAAACGCCCTCCGGAGACCCCCGGGCGACCGGACAGGGCTGATGGCTGGTAGCAGAATTATGACAAGTTCATCACAGACAGTCACGCTGACTATGCCATATGTGAGCACACGCGATAGACTGATGCTCCAGAGAAGTCCCCTTTGACCAGTACCGAGGAGCGTCACGATGCCACTGTCGGAGCGCGAGCAGCGCATGCTCAAGGAACTGGAGGATCAGCTCCAATCGGAGGACCCCAGTTTCGCCAGTTCCTTGCAGGAAGCTCCTGTGGGCACGTTCAACGTGCGCAACCTGGTGCTTGGTCTGCTGGTCGCCGTCGCCGGCATCGGTGTGCTCGTCTTTGGGATCTACCAGCAGTGGATCCCGGTGGGCATTGTGGGCTTCCTGATCATGGGCGCCGGCGTCTACTTCGCCACAGCCGGTGGGGCAGGCAGCTCCAGCAGCAACGGCGGCGGAAACGGAGGCTCTGGTGGTGGATCCGGCGGGTCCGGCCCCCGCTCCTCAGCACCCAGCCCCTCCGGCGGATCCTTTATGTCCAGCATGGAGGAGAAGTGGGAGCAGCGTCGCCAGCAGCCCTGATCGGCCGCGCAGCATACAGCTGAGACCCCGTCAGACCCCCGCTTCGGCGGGGGTTTTTCTGTGTCTGCGGGACTCCTCCACTTCGCTCCCCGCAGCGCCTGACCCGGCGCTCATGAGCGCCCAGAGGCGCTGAAACGTCGCGAGCTGCCCGTTCTCTCCCCTTTTCCCTCCACCGCGCCACCACCGGAACTGAGCAATAAAGCCCCAGGTCAGCGGCGCTGTCGTGGATAGGACTTCGTCCAGATGCTGATTCAGTGGAGACCTGTGACCATTTCTGGTTGGAATGTGGGGGGAAGTGGAGTAAAGTGGAGCGCGATGGGTGAGCAGTGGTCCTGAGCGGCCGAACGAGGAGGTGATGTGCCGTGTTTCTCGGCACCTACACGCCTCGGTTGGACGACAAAGGGCGCCTGATCCTACCCGCGAAGTACCGGGACGAACTCTCTGAGGGGATCGTCCTCACTCGTGGGCAGGAACGGTGCATCTACGTGTTCAGCACTGATCAGTTCGCGGCAGTGCATGCACAGATGCGCCAGGCGCCGCTGACCTCCCGTCAAGCACGTGACTACATCCGCGTGTTCCTGTCGGGGGCCTCCGATGAGACCCCCGATAAGCAGGGCAGGATCACCATCCCGCCCACGCTGCGGGAATACGCCGGTCTGGATCGTGAGATCACGGTGATCGGTGCGGGTGACCGCGCTGAGATCTGGGACTCCACGGCCTGGAACGCGTACCTGGAGGAGAAGGAGTCGGAGTTCTCATCCACCGATGAGGAAGCCATCCCCGGACTCTTCTAGACCACGAGTCTTAACTGAATAGGGCCCTTGGGCACGCCTCCTTACCGCTGAGGGCATCCTGACTTCTCTTCCCCGATGTCAGGCGGCCCCAGCGGTGGGGGAGCAGGCTCCAGGGCTCTTCCCGTCCGGCCTCGCCCACACCGCTAAGGAGACTCACATGGCAGGCAGCGCAACCGCTGATCGGCATATGCCGGTCATGCGTGAACGCTGCACTGCGCTGCTGGCCGAAGCCTGCCGAAGCGTGAGCGCCGAAGGAGCCGTTCCAGTGGTCATCGACGCCACTGTGGGCATGGGCGGCCACGCCCACGCACTGCTGCAGGCGGTGCCGGAGGCAGTCGTCATCGGCGTGGACCGGGATCCGCAGGCACTTCAGCTCGCCCAGGATCGGCTGCGCGGGTACGGAAGCCGATTCCGCGGCGTCCGTGCCGTCTACGATGAGCTCGATGAGATCCTCAGCGCGCTGGCACCGGCGGAGCGCCTGGCTGGGGTGCTCTTCGACCTGGGAGTCTCCTCACTGCAGCTGGACGAGGCTGAGCGCGGCTTCGCCTATTCCTATGACGCACCACTGGACATGCGTATGGATGCCGCAGCGGACTCCGCTGATGAGACCGCCGCGCAGATGCTGGCGCGCATCTCAGAGCCTGAGCTCAAACGCATCCTGTCCGAATACGGGGAGGAGCGGTTCTCCGGGCGCATCGCCCGTCGCATCGTTGAGGCGCGGGACGCTGCGGGGCTGACCACCACCGCCCAACTGGCCCAGGTGGTGGACCAGGCGGTGCCCGCCGCCGCCAAACGCAGCGGGGGCCACCCCGCCAAACGCAGCTTCCAAGCGATACGCATCGCGGTCAACCGGGAGCTGGAGGTCCTGCAGCGGGCGGTGCCGGCAGCCTTGGACGCCGTGGCGAGCGGCGGTCGCGTCGTCGTGCTCAGCTACCACTCGCTGGAGGACCGAATCGTCAAGCGAGCGTTCGCTGCACGCACCCAGTCCTCAGCGCCGGTGGGCCTTCCGGTTGAGCTGGAGGAGCACAAGCCCACCTTCGCCTTGGTCGTCAGGGGCGCGCAGCCGCCCACCGAGACCGAGATCGCCGACAATCCGCGAGCCGCCTCAGCAAAGCTGCGGGCAGCTGAAAAGATCAGACCAACGGCAAGGAGCACAGCATGAGCGTTCTCTCAGCGGACGATCTGCGCCCCGGCCGCACACAGAAGCCTGAAGCGGCCTCCGCCCCGTCCCTGACGGCTCTGCCCACAGTGCGTCGCCGCCGCAGAGGGCTGATGGCCGGGGTGATCGCCCTGCTGCTGTTCGCCCTGGGTGCGGTGCTGCTGGTCAACATTCACGTCGCCAACGCTCAGTACCAAGTGGTTCAGATGAGCAGCGACCACCAGAGCCTGGTGCATGAGAACGCGTCCCTGACCCAGCAGGTCCAGGTTCGGCAGTCGCCGCAGTCGCTCTCCAGCTCCGCTGTCACATTGGGCATGGTGATGCCCGCCGCCGCAGGCACCTTCGACATGGAGAACGCTGCGGTGGTCAGCAGCGCCGAGGAGGCGTCATCGGACCAGCGACCCAGCAACTTCGTCGCGGCCCCCAGTGCAGCCGGATCAGAGGCCGCTGCGCCGGCAGATGTCGCCGAACAGGCCCAGGGCTCTCCGGGCGGAATGCTCGGCGCGGGCGCGTTGCACACGTTGATCAGCGGTGATGCCGGGCAGAATGGGGCTGAGTCGAACCCGTCGACTGACGCACCCCGTGACGAACAGCGCTCAGGCGGAACCATTCCAGCCCCGACGCTGGACTGAGCACCTGCAGGAGGACCCATGAACCGGATTCTGTCCTTCCGTATGCGCATCGGTCTGGCGATCGTGCTGGCGATGCTGGTGCTGCTCAGCGGCCGGCTGTTCCAAGTGCAGGGCCTCGACACTGCCGGCCACGCTCAAGAAGCCGTCTCCGCTCGTCTGCACTCAGTGGAGGTCCCGGGTGTGCGAGGTGACATTCTCGACGCTGACGGCCGAGTGATGGCAGCCGCAGTGGAGCACTACGACATCGTGGTCGACCCGAGGATCGCCGGCGACCACACCGTCGATGATGAGGACCTGGGTATGCAGCGGCCCGTCACGGTCGAGGAAACCGCCGATCAGCTCGCGGAGGTGCTGGATGAGGACCCCGATGAGATGCTGGAGAAGCTGACCGACGACGATACTCACTATGCGGTGCTGTCCCGGTCGGTCACGCCCGAGGTGCGTGCTGAGGTCAAGGAGCTGCAGGCTCCAGGAATCTACGCCGAACCAGTCTCCGAGCGCGTCTACCCCTCGGGTCCGGTGGCCGGATCGATCCTCGGGTTCGTCGGATCAGACGGCCCGCTGGAAGGAATCGAAGCCGCTGCCGATGAGCACCTGAGC
Source organism: Nesterenkonia sp. (assembly GCA_052089225.1). GTDB lineage: Bacteria > Actinomycetota > Actinomycetes > Actinomycetales > Micrococcaceae > Nesterenkonia. The sequence goes on along the minus strand of JBQCZP010000004.1, from coordinate 41,692 downwards.
GGCGAATCGGGCGAACGCATCTATGAGATCAGCGCCGACGGGGTGCGCATCCCCACAGCGACCTATGAGGAGGTGCCGGCCGTCGACGGTCAGGATGTCCGACTGACCGTCGACCAGGACCTTCAGTGGTTCGCTCAGGAGGCTGTGGCACAGAAGGCCAACGAGTACAGCGCCGAATGGGGCAATGCGACGGTTGCCGATCTGCGTACCGGTGAGATTCTTGCGATGGCTGATTCGCAGACGGTGGACCCGTCGGAGCCCGGAGAGACTGAGGAGCTCTTCCGCCGCCCGCTGGCGCTCACCCAAGACTTCGAGCCGGGCTCCGGGGGTAAGTCCATCACATTCGCCACGGCGCTCGAAGAGGGAGTGACCAGCCCCACGGAGAGCTACACCGTTCCCTATAAGTACACCTCTGACGGCCAGACGATCCAAAACTCCAGAAGCCATGAGGACTACGACATGACCGCTGCGGGCATCTACGCCCGCTCCTACAACACCGGCACGGTGATGATCGGCAGCCAGGTGGATGAACAGACACGCTACGACTACCTGCGGAAGACCGGCTACGGCCAGCCGCTGGACATCGGTCTGGGCTCCGAGGCCCAGTCCGTTCTGCGCCCGCCGGAGGAGTGGGACAGCCGCCAGCCGATGACCACCCAGTTCGGCCAGGGCTACACCGGCTCGGTGCTGCACATTATGCAGATGAACCAGATGATCGCCAATGATGGGGTGAAGCAGCCGCTGCGGATCATTGACTCCTATGTCGATCCCGACGGCACCGAGCATCCCGTAGAGACCGAGCAGGAGCGGGTGTTCTCCGAGTCGACCTCCGAGGAGATGCTCAAGCTGATGGAGGGCGTGGTCGACTACGGCAGCGGCCAGGGCGCTGCGATCGACGGCTACCGGGTGGGCGGCAAGACCAGCACCGCCGAAGCGGCCGGGGACGAGGGTGGGTTCGACGGCTTCACGGTCAACTTCACCGGAGTCGCCCCGCTGGACGACCCGCAGTTCGTCGTCTCGGTCACCGTTCACCGGCCGTCGGGCAGCTTCGGCGACTGGGACCTCACCGACACGTTCGCCGACATCATGTCTCACACACTGGCCAGCCACGACGTGCCGCCCTCAGGATCGGAGTCGGAGGCCTATGATGGATTCGTGGGCGAGAAGCAGGACTATCCGTGGTGACCGGCGCAGCTGTCGGCGCCCTCACTGAGCAGCTGAGGGCTGCCGGGCATGACCCCATTCTGACCCCAGTGGCGAGCTACGCTGAGCAGGCCCGGGTGACCGGGGCCGTGATGCGCCCCTCCGATGTGGAGGCCGGCGACCTCTTCGTCGCCGTCAGCGGGGCCCGGGCCCACGGAGCGGACTTCACTGAAGAGGTCCTGGCCCGAGGTGCGGCCGCCGTGCTCACCGACGCGGCCGGAGTCGCCAAGGTCCGCGAAGCTGCCGGCTACCGCCTGCCGGTGATCGAGGTGGGCGCCGTCCGCGACGCCGCCGGCCCCGCCGCCGCTGCGGTCTACGGCACCACCGCCGTCTCCGACCCCGCCCTGTTCGGCGTCACCGGAACCAACGGTAAGACCACCACCACCTACTTCCTGCGGGGTCTGCTCAACACCCTTCTGGTGCCGAGCGGCCGCAGCACCGGGCTGATCGGCACCATCGAAATCGCCGCCGGGGCCCAGCGCATCGCTTCGGAGATGACCACTCCGGAGGCCGTCCAGCTGCATGCGCTGATGCAGCAGTTCCGCACCAAGAATGTGGCCGCTGCGGCCATGGAGGTCTCCAGCCACTCCATCAGCTACCAGCGCACCTCCGGGCTCTACTTCGACGTCGCCGGGTTCACCAACCTCACGCAGGACCATCTGGACCTGCACGGCAGCATGGACGGCTACTTCACCGCCAAGGCTGGGCTCTTCCGGCGGGCCCGCACTCGGATCTCGGTGATCACGGTGGACGACTCGTGGGGCCACCGGATGGCCGCGGAGGCCACCGGCCACGTGGTCACCCTCGCTACGGCCGGCCAACCGGCTCAGGCGCATTGGGAGGTGAGTGAGGTGGCACCCGCTGGGCTGGGAAGTTCCTTCACCCTGGCCCATCGGGAGACGGGGGAGCGCATCCGCACCTCCACAGGGTTGCCCGGGGACTTCAACGTCTCCAATGCGGCGCTGGCCGCCGTGATGGTGCTCGAAGCTGCCTCTGACCCCGCGCGCGCTCAGGAGTTCAGCCGTGCCGACGTCGTGACTGCCCTTCAGGAAGATCGTCCCTTTCACGTGGCGGTGCCCGGCCGCATGGAGGTGATCGCCACCAAGCCGGCGGCAATCGTGGACTTCGCGCACAACCCGGATGCGATGATCCGCACGTTGGAGGCGGTGCGCCGCCCACTGGCGGAGCAGGGCCGCGGCAAGCTGATCCTGGTCATCGGGGCCGCCGGGGAACGAGATGCCACCAAACGCCCGACGATGGGTGCGATCGCTGTGCGCATGGCCGACCATGTCATCATCAGCGACGATGATCCGCACGCCGAGGATCCCGCCGAGATCAGGGCCGGCGTGATGGTCGGGGCCCGCGACGCGCTGGCCACCGGTGGGCTGACCACTGAGCTTCAGGAGACCGCACCGCGCAGAGATGCCATTGCTGCCGCAGTCGCCCTGGCCGATGAGGACGATACGGTGCTGCTGGCCGGCCGCGGCCACGAGGAGCACCAAGACTTCGCGGGGGTACGCACCCCGCTCGACGACCGAGTTGAGTTGGCTCGCGCTCTGCGAGACCGCGGCTTCACAGTGTTGCAGGAACCCCCAGTGCTGCAGGAAGGACACGGCGCATGATCCCCATGACGGCCGCCGAAATCGCCGAGGCGGTCTCCGGAGAGGTCCACGGCATCTCGGATGCGCACAGCATCACCGTCACCGATGCCGGCACCGACTCCCGGCACATCGGGGACGGCTCGATGTTCATCGCCAAACCCGGAGAGCACACCGACGGGCACCGGTTCATTGCCGCAGCCCGCAGTGCGGGCGCCGCATTGGTGCTCGCGCAGCGGCCGACTCGTGACCCCGCGGGGAAGCCGGACCCTGCAGTCATCGTCGACGACGTCGTCACCGCCATGGGATGCCTGGCCTCCGAGATCGTCACCCGCATCCGTGCGCACTCGCCGACCACGGTGATCGGCATCACCGGATCGGCCGGGAAGACCACCACCAAGGATCTGCTCTGCGCAGTGCTGAGCCACGAAGGGCCCACCACTGCGCCCCAGGGCTCATACAACGGCGAGGTGGGCGTGCCGCTGACCATCTTCGGCGCGCAGCTGGACACCCGGTACCTGATCATCGAGATGGGCGCCGACGCCCCCGGCAATATCCGCCAGCTCTGCGACATGGTCAGCCCCGACATCGGCGTGGTGCTGATGGTCGGCACCTCACACGCAGAGAAGTTCGGCGATCAGCAGGCCATCGCCCGGACCAAGGGTGAGCTGGCTGAGGCGGTCTCTGCCGGCGGTCACGTGCTCCTCAACGCAGAGGACCCCCACGTCTCAGCAATGGAGGGCCGCGCCACAGCGCAGGTGACCCGTTTCGGCCAGCGAGAGTCGCACCAGGTGGCGGCCGCCGATCTGCAGCTCGACGACGCCGGGCACCCCGTCTTCACTCTGTGCATCGCCGGCGAGGAGCACCGCATCAGAAGCGGCCTCATCGGCGCCCATCACATCACCAACCTGCTGGCCGCAGCAGCCGCTGCCTGGCGTGCCGGAGCAGCCGCCGCCGACATCGCAGAACGGATGCAGGGGCTGGGCCCCACCAGCCGCTGGCGCATGGAGCGCACCGAGAGGGCCGACGGAGTCACCGTCATCAACGATGCCTACAACGCCAGCCCGGAATCGATGCGCGAGGCGCTGCGCACCCTGGCCATCCTCACCCGCGAATCCGGGCGGCGCAGTGTGGCAGTGCTGGGGGCCATGCTCGAACTCGGCGCAGACTCCACCATGGCCCACCACCGGATCGGTGAGACGGTGGTGCGGCTCAACATCGGGCTGACACTGGTGGTCGGCCACGATGCCTACCCGCTCTACCGCGGCGCCGTGGCAGAGGGCTCCTGGGGCAGTGAGGTCCAATGGGTGGAGACGGTCGAAGAGGCCGAGGCCTGGCTGTCCACGGCCCTGCTGCACGACGACGTCGTGTTGTTCAAATCCTCCAACGGCGCGGGGCTTAGACTTCTTGGAGACCACATCGCCGCACAGGGAGGAGCCCCGTGATCGCCGTCGTCATCGGTGCCCTCCTGGGGCTGCTCCTCACCCTGTTCGGCACCCCGGTGTTCATCCGGTTCCTGGTCAGGCGAGGCTACGGACAGTTCGTCCGCGACGACGGACCCACCAGCCACCACGTCAAGCGCGGCACTCCCACGATGGGCGGTGCAGTCATCATTCTGGCGGTGCTGGTGGCCTACGGCGCCACCCACCTGCTGCTGGTGCTGACCACCGACGCCGCCCGCGGCCCCACCGCCTCCGGGCTGCTGCTGCTTCTGCTGATGCTGGGGATGGGCCTGGTCGGGTTCTTCGACGACGCGTCCAAGATCACCAAGAAACAGTCCCTGGGCCTGTCCCCGTGGGCGAAGATCCTGGGGCAGGGCTCGGTGGGGGTCCTCTTCGCCGTCCTGGCCCTGCAGTTCCCGAACTCACAGGATCAGACGCCGGGATCCACCGCCATCTCCTTCGTCCGCGAGACCGGCCTGGACTTCGCGGTCTTCGGCCCCGTGATCGGCGGCATAGTCTTCGTCATCTGGGCCAATCTGATCAACACCGCCGCCACCAACGCGGTCAATCTCACAGACGGGCTCGACGGACTGGCCGCCGCAGCAACCGCCATGGTCACCGCCGCCTACACGGTGATCTCCATCTGGCAGTACAACCAGACCTGCGGCGGAACCCGTTCAGTCGAGTCGGTCTGCTACACCGTGCGTGACCCGATGGATATGGCCACTGTCGCGGCGATCATCACCGGCGCGCTCATCGGATTTCTCTGGTGGAACACCGCGCCGGCCAAAATCTTCATGGGTGACACCGGCTCGCTGGCTCTCGGCGGGGCGCTGGCGGGGTTCGCGATCCTCACCAACACCCAGCTGCTGTTCATCATCCTGTGCGGGCTGTTCGTCATGATCACCCTGTCGGTGATCATTCAGGTCGTCTACTTCAAAGCCAGCGGCGGCAGGCGAGTGTTCCTCATGGCGCCGCTGCAGCACCACTTCGAGCTCAAAGGCTGGGACGAAGTCACCGTGGTGGTGCGGTTCTGGATCATCGGCGCCCTGGCGGTGGGCCTGGGCCTGGCCGTCTTCTACGGCGAATGGGTGCTGACACAGTGATGGATGATGCGCGCGACGGCGCCGCAGCGCCGACACTTGATCACCTGCGCGGCTGGGACGGCGACTGGGCGGGGACGCGCGTGGCCGTCACGGGCCTGGGCGTCACCGGCTTCTCCGCAGCCGACACCCTGGCTGAGCTGGGCGCGCAGGTGGTGGTGGTCGACGCGGAGGCCACTGAGAAGAAGCAGATGGACGCCGAGACCCTGCGCATCGTAGGGGTCAGCGATGTCCGCTTCGGCGATGAGGCGGTCAGCACACTGCCGCAGATCGACGACGCCGACCCCGACCTGATCCTCACCTCACCGGGGTGGCGACCCGATTCGCCGCTGATCACCGCAGCCGCCCAAGCCGGCGTCCCCGTCTGGTCGGACATCCAGCTGGCCCACCGCCTGGGAGCACGGCCGTCAGCCGTGCAGCCGCAGTGGCTGACTGTGACCGGCACCAACGGCAAAACCACCACGGTGCAGCTGCTGGAGTCCATGCTGCTCGCCGGCGGAAAACGGGCCGTGGCCTGCGGAAACATCGGCATGCCGATCCTGGACGCGATCCGCGATCCCATCGGGTTTCAGGTGCTGGCAGTTGAGCTCTCCAGCTTCCAGCTTCACTACACCGAACCGCTGAGTGCCACGGCCGCGGCAGTGCTGAACGTCGCCGAGGACCACGTGGACTGGCACGGCGGCTACTCCGGCTATGTGGCTGATAAGGCCCGCATCTATGAGGGCACGGTCACAGCCTGCATCTACAACGCCGAGGATCCCACCACCGAACGGATGGTCGCAGAGGCCGACGTGGTTGAAGGCTGCCGCGCGATCGGATTCACCACCGACACCCCCGACGTCTCCATGCTGGGTCTGGTGGAGGACGTCCTGGTGGACCGCGCCTTCCTGGAGGATCGGCGTCACCAAGCGATTGAGCTGGGCACCCGAGCCGACTTCGCAGACCTGGCGCCCAAACACATGGTGGCCAACACCCTGGCCGCGGCCGCCCTGGCCCGAAGCCTCGGCGTCGCACCGGAGGCCGTACAGCAGGCCATGCGGGGCCACCAGCTCGCAGAGCACCGCATCCAGCCGGTGGCCAAGGCTCAGGACGTGCTGTGGGTCAACGACACCAAAGCAACGAACCCCCATGCCGCCGCGGCCGCCTTGGAGAGTTTCACCGACGTCGTCTGGATCGCCGGGGGACTGCCCAAGGGGGTCGACTACGACCCGCTCATTCAGCAGGTGGGACACCGGCTGCGACAGGTCATCCTCATCGGTACAGACTCTTCCCAGCTGCGCTCCAGCCTCGAGCGACACGCGCCCGGCGTACCGGTCACCGGCGCTGGGCTGCGGGATGATGAGACACAGACAGAAGCAGCCCTGCGTTCCGCTGCGGGCCGCACCGCAATGCGGGTAGCCGTTGAGGAGGCGTCGCGACTGGCCGAGCCTGGTCAGGCCGTGCTGTTGGCACCGGCTGCGGCCTCCATGGACCAATTCGAGTCCTACGGCGACCGTGGCGCGGCCTTCATTGCGGCGGTCGCGGAACTGATGGAGCGCAAGGGATTCAGCATCGACTAAGGAGCAGTCGGATGGACGAGGTCTCTGACGGTTCGGCCGGCAGAGCGTGGAAGGCTGAACGTGCCTCCCGGCGCACCGAACGCATCCGCAGGCTCTGGGACTTCTTCGAGGGCGGCAACCCCTACACCAACTACTGGCTGGTGCTCGGCGCCACTGCTGCGCTGGCCGCTGTGGGACTGACCATGGTGCTGTCCTCCACCTCGGTCACCGCAGACGGGCAGCCCTTCACCACAGCCACCCGCCAAGCAGTCTGGTCCGTCATCGGCGTGGTGGGTATGTTCGCCATGTCCCTGGTGCCCACCCGCTGGATGGGCACCATCGGGTGGCTGCTGATGATCGTGTCCTCAGTCCTGCTGGTGCTGGTGGCGTTCTCTCCGTTGGGGCACACCGTCAACGGCTCCACCAACTGGCTGCGCATCGGCCCGGTCCAGGGCCAGCCCTCCGAGTTGGCCAAACTTGCCCTGGTCCTCTGGGGGGCGGCGGTGCTGGCGCGCAAGGGGAAGCTCATCCGGCACTTCACCCATTGGATGATGCCCTTCGTAGCTCCCGGAGCGCTGGCGGTGCTGGTCCTGGTGACCGCCGGCGGAGACCTCGGCACCAGTGTGATCATCATTGTGCTGGTGGGGGCGCTGCTCTTTGCCGCCGGGGTCTCCATGCGCTACTTCCTGATCGCCGCAGCGATCGCCGCGGCAGCGGTGGCGGCGCTGATGGTGATCACCCCCTACCGCATGATGCGTGTGAACGCCTGGCTGGGCAACAACTGTGACCTTCCGCAGGAGCCCTGCTACCAGACGGAGCAGGGCCTCTACGCATTGGCCTCCGGCGGGTTCTGGGGCGTCGGCCTGGGTCAGTCCCGGCAGAAGTGGGCCTATATCCCCGAGGTGGAGAATGACTTCATCTTCACCATCATCGGTGAGGAGCTGGGCCTGCTGGGGACGCTGCTGGTGCTCGGGCTCTTCGCCGTCCTCGTGGTGGGGATCTTCCGAATCGCAGCGGCAAGCAGCGAGCGGTTTGTGAAGTTCGTCTGCTTCGGCATGGTCGCCTGGCTGGTCGGCCAGGCGTTCATCAACGTCGCCATGGTCACCGGGGCCATTCCCGTGGTGGGAGTGCCGCTGCCGTTCATCTCCTACGGCGGTTCGGCGCTGACCTGCGCGATGCTGGGCATCGGAGTGGTGCTGAACTTCGCCCGCCGTCAGCGCATTGATGCGACCACGACCCGGCCGCGCAGGCCGGCGGGGCGAAAGCGGTCTACACTGGCACCGCTGACCAAGACCGCGTAGAACCTGAAGGGCACCCTCCGATGACAGCTCCCACAGTCGTGCTTGCCGGCGGCGGAACCGCCGGCCATGTCAGTCCGATGCTCGCCATCGCAGAAGCCATCACCGAGCTCGAGCCTGATGCAAGGCTGTCGATGATCGGCACTGCGGCCGGGTTGGAGACCCGGCTGGTCCCCCAGGCCGGTTTCGAACTGGACCTGATCGACAAGGTCCCGATGCCCCGGCGGCCCAGTCGCGACCTGCTGCGCCTGCCGGCACGCTTCCGAGCCGCGGTGCGCGAGTCCGCCGACATCCTGACCCGCCGCGGCGCAGATGTGGTCATCGGCGTGGGCGGATACGTCTGCGCCCCCGTCTACCTCGCGGCCAAGAGCCTGGGCATCCGAACCGTCATCCACGAGGCCAATGCCCGGCCCGGACTGGCCAACCGCCTGGGCTGCCGCAGAGCGTTGTTCGTCGGCACGGCCTTCGAGGACACCCCTCTGAAGCGTGCCGAATGGGTCGGTATGCCGATGTCCCGCGACATTTCCAAACTGGATCGCAGCGCAGCCCGCAGCGCCGCACGTGAGGAGCTGGGCCTGGACCCCACGCGCACCACACTGGTGATCACCGGCGGCTCCACCGGGGCGCTGAACCTCAACCGTGCCATAGCCGCCGGGCTTGAGGACCTGCTGGAGACCGGAGCCCAGATCCTGCACCTGACCGGCCGCGACAAGGCGCTCACCGACAGTGCGGGCAAACCGCTGACCGCCCGCCGGTACTACCAGCGGGAGTACCTGCAGGGTATGCACCTGGCCTATGCCGCAGCCGATCTGATCGTTGCTCGCAGCGGGGCCGCCACCGTCTGCGAAGTGGCCGCCGTGGGACTGCCGGCAGTCTTTGTGCCGCTTCCGGTGGGCAACGGCGAGCAGGAGCTCAACGCCCGCGGGCTCGTCGACGCCGGCGGGGCGCTGCTGGTCAAGGACGAACACTTCACCCGGCCGTGGATCGGCCGCAACATTGTGCCGCTGCTTGAGGATCCGCGGCTGCTGCAGACTATGCAGCAGCTCTCCGCCCACCGAGGCATCAGCGACGCCGATGAGCGCATGGCCCGCGCCGCCCTGAAGGTCAGCGCGTGAGTGCGGCGCAGGAGCTCGGCCACGTCCATTTCCTGGGCCTGGCCGGCGTCGGAGTTTCTGCGGTGGCCCGCCTGATGCTCGCCGCCGGGGTGCCGATCTCCGGAACCGACGCCAAAGACCTGCCGGTGTTGGAGGAGTTCCGCGACGCCGGCGTGCCGGTGCGGGTGGGCTACAGTGCGCAGAACCTGGCATCCGTTGAGGCGCAGGCCGGTCACCCGGTGGACACACTGATCGCCTCCTCAGTGGCCACCGCGGGAAACCCCGAGTACGACGCCGCCGCCCGCAGCGGACTCAGACTGCTGCACCGGTCCCAGGGACTGGCCGCATGCATGGCGGACAAACGTGCCGTCGCCGTCGCGGGCACCCACGGGAAGACGAGCACATCATCCATGGCGGCGGTGATGCTGGAGGCCGCCGGCCGGATGCCCAGCTTCGCCATCGGCGCCAACGTCACCGGGCTGGGCACCAACGCCGCCCTGGGGGCGGGTCAGTGGTTCGTCGCCGAGGCCGATGAGTCGGACGGATCGCTGCTGAACTACAGCCCGGAGGTGGCGGTGGTCACCAATGTGGAGCCGGATCACCTGGACCACTACGGCAGCGCCGAGGCGGTGGAGCAGGTCTTCGCAGACTTCACCGCACGCATCCGCGACGGCGGCACGCTGGTGCTCTGTGCTGAGGACCCCGGATGCCGCACACTTGGTGACCGCGTCTCACCGGCCCTGGCCGCCCGCGGTGTGAAGGTCCTCAGCTACGGGTTCAGCGCCGAGGCGGACCTGCAGGTGCAGGCCGTTCCCGCAGGCGCCGGGCAGCGGATCAGCCTCCGCCACAAGGGCGTCGAGGTCGCCGCAGACCTCAACGTCCCCGGAGCCCACAACGCCCTCAACGCCGCAGCCGCTGCGGCCGTGGGCCTCTGCGTCGGGATGAGCCTTGACGCCGCCGTCCGCGGGGTCAGCGCCTACGCCGGCAGCTCCCGCCGGTTCGAGCTGCGCGGTCAGATCAGCGGCATCCGGGTCTATGACGACTACGCCCACCACCCCACTGAAGTGGCCGCTGTGCTCAGCGCCGCACGCAGCGTGGCAGGCACAGGCCGGGTCCACGCCGTCTTCCAGCCGCACCTGTTCAGCCGGACCCAGGACTTCGCCGCTGAGTTCGGTGCGGCGCTGAAGGCTGCCGACACCGCGTCGGTGCTGGAGATCTACCCGGCCCGCGAGGAGCCGATCGCGGGGGTGAGCGCGGCACTTCTGGGTCACCCGGTGCGCAGCCGCGCGGCCACAGTGGAGCACATCGGCTGCGCTGCTCAGCCCGGCGACACGGTGCTGACCATCGGCGCAGGCGATATCACCCAGCTGGCCGCAGAGATCGTGGAAGACCTGCAGAAGCGCCACACCGGATGAGCTCTGAGCACGTTTCTGCACTGACCTTCCCCGAGCCTCAGAGCATCAGTCTGCGCCGGCGTCGTCGTCGCTCTCTGCTGGTTCTGGCCGGGGCGCTGTCGGTGCTGCTGGGTCTGGTCGCCGTACTGTACTTCTCCCCGCTGCTGCCGGTGCGTCACATCGAGGTCACCGGCAACGACCTGCTCACCGACGCCCACGCCGATGATCTGCTGCAGGACCTCTACGGCGAACCCATGCCGCAGGTCGGCGCCGGCGATGTCCGCCAGCGGCTGGAGGAGGAGAACGCGGTCGCCGAGGTCGACTCCTACCTGGAGCTTCCCAACACCGTGCACATCGAGATCACCGAACACCTGCCGGTGGCCGAGGTCCACCAGGACGACGACGTGATGCTCTACAACGCGCACGGCGAAGTCATCCGCACCTTTGCCGGCCCCGAACAGCTTCAGGCCGGCGACTACGCCACGGTGCTGATCGAGTCTGAGGCCGCACTGCAGGACGACGCAGTCTTCGAAGCAGTCGTCGCTGTGCTGGGCGAGCTGCCCGAAGCCGCCCGCGGCCAGCTGGAGTCCGCCGCTGCTGAGTCCATCGACTCGGTCCAGCTTCAGCTCACCGACGGGCGCACCATCGTCTGGGGCAGTCAGGAGGAGGGTGAGCAGAAGGCGGCGGTGCTGCAGGCTGTCCTGGACTCGGACGACGAGGCGTTCACCGAGGCTGAGGTGATCGACATATCCACGCCCACCACACCGGTTACCCGGTGAGCACACCACCTGCAGGTAGTGTGGGCGGGGAAACAACTGAAGGCTTCTTCGGCCGAGGCAGCTAAGGTTCAAGCTCAACTTGAACGTTGCTGATCGGCACGGCGGAGCTGAAGAATGACTCCTGACACGAAGGCTTCCGGTCGGCGCATGCGGGCCGTGAGGACGTCGACAGGGCCTGGTTGCCTCCCGAGGCATCCGCGAACTGCCTCGGCAGCAGCAGGCGCACTGGAGACGGGGAAGACAGTGAGGAGTCGTTCTCGGCCCCGCTGACGATCGGGAGTCTTCGTGCATCTGTGACTTCTCAATAGCTAAGGGACATACTCACGTGGCAACACCGAACAACTACCTGGCCGTGATCAAGGTCGTCGGCATCGGCGGCGGCGGCGTCAACGCTGTCAACCGGATGATCGAGGTGGGCCTGCGCGGTGTGGAGTTCATCGCCATCAACACTGACGCCCAGGCGCTTCTGATGTCGGATGCCGATGTGAAGCTCGACGTCGGCCGGGACCTGACCAGGGGCTTGGGCGCAGGCGCCAACCCCGAAGTCGGCCGACAGGCCTCCGAGGACCACACCGACGAGATCGAAGAGGTCATGCGTGGGGCCGACATGGTGTTCGTCACCGCCGGCGAGGGCGGCGGCACCGGCACCGGTGGGGCCCCCGTCGTGGCGCGCATCGCCCGGTCCCTGGGCGCGCTGACCATCGGTGTGGTCACCCGGCCCTTCACCTTCGAGGGCCGGCGTCGTGCCTCCAGCGCCGAGGCCGGCATCGAGGCTCTGCGGGACGAGGTCGACACGCTCATCGTCATCCCCAACGATCGGCTGCTCTCCATTTCGGACAAGAACGTCTCGGTGCTCGACGCGTTCCGCTCCGCCGACCAGGTGCTGCTCTCCGGCGTGCAGGGCATCACAGACCTGATCACCACCCCCGGGCTGATCAACCTGGACTTCGCCGATGTGAAGTCGGTGATGCAGGGTGCCGGCTCCGCGCTGATGGGGATCGGCTCGGCCAACGGGGAGGACCGCGCGGTCAAGGCTGCCGAGCTGGCCATCGCCTCCCCGCTGCTGGAGGCCAGCATCGACGGCGCCCACGGGGTGCTGCTCTCCATTCAGGGCGGCTCGGACCTGGGACTCTTCGAGATCAACGAGGCGGCCCGCCTGGTCCAGGAGGTGGCACACCCCGAGGCCAACATCATCTTCGGCGCCGTCATCGACGACGCGCTGGGCGATGAGGCCCGCGTGACGGTGATCGCCGCCGGGTTCGATGAGGCAGACGCCACGTCCAAGCCTGCTGCCCCGGCGGCCAACCAGGCGCCCGCCCAGCAGCAGCGTCCGGTCGCCCCGGTGGCCGGAGCCACCTCCGGTGCTTCGGCCGCGCCGGCAGCCGCCTCCCAGGACACGGCCCCGCAGCAGCGCCCCGCTGCCGCGGAGTCGCAGGAGGAAGAGCTTCCGGAGATCATCGAGTCCGACTACACAGGCAAGAAGGACGATGACCTCGACGTCCCCGACTTCCTCAAATAGCACTTCAGGCGAGAACCTTCCCATCGCATGACAGGCGACGTGGACTCACCGTTCTGGTGGAGCGACTCCGCCGGTGATGTCCACGTCGCCTTCACGTCTGCGGCAGCCGGAAACCTCAGCACCGACGTCGGTGCTGCCGACGAGGCTCTGACCAACCGGCACCGACTCGCCACGCACCTGGGTGCGGCCCCGCGCTTTCTGAACCAGATCCATTCCACCTGCATCGTCGACGCCGATGCGGCCGGTGAAACCACCCCCACAGGTGACGGGTGGGTCGCTGCCTCGGGGGAGCCGCTGGCAGTGATGGTCGCCGACTGCCTGCCCGTCCTCTTTGCGGGGCTGGACCGCCATCACCGGCCGATCACCGCCGCCGCACACGCCGGTCGGGCGGGGCTGCTGGCTGGAGTCCTGGAGAACGCCGCAGCCGCGGTGACCCGGCGCGGGGGCAGGACGATCACCGCCTGGATCGGCCCCGGCGCCTGCGGGAGCTGCTATGAGGTTCCCGACCAGATGCTCGAAGCCGTTGCGGTGAACCGTGCGGCGATCGCCTCACGAACCAGCTGGGGGACCGCCGCACTTAACCTGCGCGCTGAGGCTCACGCCGTCCTCGATGCCGCCGGCGTCAAAGTCATCGACGTGCCCGGCTGCACGATCGAGGATCTGCAGCTGTTCTCCCATCGGCGCGCTCAGCGCACCGCCGAGGCCCCCGGGCGCATCGCTGGGGTAGTTTGGTGCTGATGGCACAATCCCGCAGCGCAGAACTGAGCGAGCACCTCGCCGCCGTCCACGATCGCATCGATCGGGCCGCAGCCGCCGCCGGACGCTCTGACCGGCCTGAGCTGATCGTGGTGACGAAGTTCTTCCCCGCCGAGGATGTGGAGCATCTCCACAGCTTGGGCCTCCGCCAGATCGGTGAGAACAAGGACCAGGAGGCGGCGGCCAAAGCGCAGGCGACAGCGCACCTGGAGGATCTGAACTGGCACTTCGTCGGTCAGCTGCAGAGCAACAAGGCCAAGTCAGTGGCACGCTACGCCCACGCAGTCCACTCGGTGGACCGGCTGAAGACGGTTCGCGCCCTGGCCAACGCCGCAGCCGCCGCTTTGGAGCGCGGTGACCGCATCGAGGCCCTGGAGTGCCTGATCCAGGTGGATCTGCGGGATCCCACCCCCGAAGACGGACGAGGAGGCGCCGCCCCGGCAGACATCGACGCCATTGCCGAGGCGATTGCGGGGCAACCGCCGCTGCGCCTGGCCGGACTGATGGCCGTCGCCCCGCTGGAGGAGCCCGCCCGTGAAGCCTTCGAACGCCTGGCTGAGCTGAGCCGCCGGCTGCGCAGCAGCTATCCGGAGGCGACAGCCATCTCAGCGGGCATGAGCCACGACCTGGAGGACGCCGTCGCATCCGGCGCGACACACCTGCGGATCGGGCGTGATGTCCTCGGTGAAAGGCCGCAGCACCGGTAGTCTCGATCACGCGCAGTCACAACGAAACAACCTTCCCCAGGAGAATCTCATGGCCGGTGCACTGAAGAAGACCATGATCTACCTCGGCTTAGCCGATGGTGATGATTATCACGAGGAGAGCTTCGGCAACGAGGCCCCCGCCGCACGCAGTCACGCCCACGCGGCAGCCGGCGCGGAGCACAGCCGCCCCGCAGAGGCTCCCGCCTCCCAGACCAGCGGTGCCGTCGTCTCCCTGGCCGACCGGGCCGGCAGCAAGCAGGACGACGACGAAGTCGCAGGCTCCTACAACAGCACCAACCTGGCTGTGGACCCTGACTACCGGGCACCGGTGACCCCCATTAAGCGTGCACCCTCCTCCCGCGACGAGAGCTCACCTATGCGAAAGATCACTACTGTTCACCCTCGCTCCTACAATGATGCGAAGATCATCGGCGAATCCTTTCGTGAGGACATCCCGGTCATCATGAACGTCACCGAGATGGGGGAGGCAGAGGCTAAGCGTCTGGTGGACTTTGCGGCCGGACTGGTGTTCGGCCTGGGGGGATCCATCGAGCGGGTCACCAACAAAGTGTTCCTGCTGAGCCCGAAGAACGTCGAAGTCCTGGCCGAGGAACAGGCAGCGGCTGAGCCTGAGGCGAACGCCGCATTCTTCAATCAGTCCTGAACCCGGACTCTGAGGTAGCGTAGTCGGCTGTGGACCTTATCACTGCTCCAATCTATATTCTGCTGACGATCTACCAGTACGCGCTGATCATTCGGATCGTCTTCAACATCACCGAGTCCTTCGCGCGCCACTGGCGGCCCAAGGGGCTGGCGCTGGTGCTGGCCGTGGGCATCTACAGCATCACTGACCCACCGATGCGATGGCTGCAGGGCCGTATTCCGCCGCTGAACCTGGGCGGAGTGGCACTGGATATGGGGTTCATCATTCTGTTCCTGGTGGTCATCATCGGAAAGGTCGTCGTCGCCTCCATCGGCGGCCCGTGAACCATCACTTGAAGGTTCGACTCGAAGCGTCGGACCAGCCATGGGGTATTCTGACCCGCGAGACTGCACAACTGCCAATTTCTGGCCACTGATGATGAGGTGACGCTTCTTATGGCTCTGACGCCAGAGGATCTCCTGAATAAGGACTTTCCGGAGACCAAGTTCCGCCCCGGATACGACAAGGACGAAGTCGACGACTTTCTTGACGAAGTGGTGGTGGAATGGAGGCGCCTGCTCCAGGAGAATGAGGAGCTCAGCTCTGAGGTCGCCTCGCTGCAGAACCAGTTGGACGATTCGCCGGACCATGTGGAGCCCGATGAGCTCAATGACGCCGGACTCTCCGGCTACACCGGCACCTCCGCAGAGGTGACCGGAACTGTCGAACGCGTCCCGGACCAGGCCGAGGAGACCAACCATACCGAGCCTGTCGAGGGGACGGACGCCGCCGCGACCGATGACTCCGATGACTACGCCCCCGGAACCCGTCCGGCGCAGGAGCGTCCGACGGCGGCGCCTGCCGCTGCGGATGCCGAGCAGCCCGCCGCTGAGGCGGCCGGGGTGCTGGCCATGGCCCAGAGGCTCCACGACCAGTACGTGGCAGAGGGCGAGCAGCAGCGCACCCAGCTGATCACTGAGGGCGAGACCAGGCGGGACACGCTGGTGTCAGAGGGCACCAGCAAGCGCGATGAACTGGTGGCTGAGGGCGAGAAGACGCGCGAGCAGTACATCACAGAGGGCGAGCAGAAGCGTTCTGAGCTGGTCACCGATGCGGAGACGCGCGCTGAGAACATGATCGAAGAGGCAGAGCTGACCTCTACCCGCACGCTCAACGCCCTGGAGCGGAAGAAGTCCGACCTGGAGGGCCGCGTGAGTGAGCTGACCAGCTTCGAGCGTGACTACCGCGCCCGGTTGAAGGACTATATCGAGGGTCAGCTCAACGAGCTCAATGTCAAAGGTTCCATCGAGAAGGAAACCAGCGGCACCGACTAGGCGCGACCGGTAGACTGCGCAGGTGCCGCAAACCAGTACTCCGAGCCGCCGGACCGCAGTCACAGTCGCAGCCATCATCGCCGTAGTGGCCTGGGTGTTCGACCAGGCCACCAAATGGTGGGTGGAGTCGACGATGACGCTCGGCGAGCAGATTGAGGCGCTGGGCCCTGTGCTCCACTGGCAGTACCACCTCAACCCCGGTGCCGCCTTCTCCATGGGCACTGAGCACACCTGGATATTCGCCCTCATCCAATTCATGGTGCTGTGCGTGGCCATCTGGTACACGCGCCGACTCGGCGGATCCTGGCTGTGGACTGCCGGGCTGGGCGGGCTGATGGGCGGCATTGCGGGGAACCTCACCGACCGGCTGCTGCGTCCGCCGTCGTTGGTGCAGGGCGGGTTCGACCAGTTCGGCCAGGGGCATGTGGTGGACTTCATTGCGGTGCCGAACTTCGCCATCTTCAACATTGCCGATTCGTTCATCGTCTGTTCGATCATCGGTCTGTGCGCCATGATGCTCTTTGGCCTCAATGTTGACGGCAGCCGAGAGACGAAGAAGCAGGCCGAGCAGGAGCAATGAACACTCTGACCGTCCCCGCCGAATGTGACGACCAGCGGGCCGACGCCGTCGTCTCCGCGCTCTGTGGGATCTCCCGCAGCGAGGCCGCCCAGTGGATGGCTGCAGGACGGGTGACCTGGGCTCAGTACCGGACCCAGGGCAGAACCGCCGGGGCGCCGGTGAAGAAGTCGGAGCGGCTGCCGGCCGGTTCACTGATCGCAGTGGATCCCCCGCAGCCGCAGGAGACGATCAAGGTGGAAGTCGTGCAAGATCTGAACCTGCTCTACCAGGACGCCGACATCGTCGTCGTCGACAAGCCTGTGGGAGTGGCGGCACACCCGTCACCCGGCTGGCGCGGGCCCACTGTGATCGGAGGTCTGCTGGCCGCAGGCGTGGAGATCGCCACATCCGGAGCCCAGGAGCGGCGCGGGATCGTCCACCGGCTCGACGTGGGCACCTCCGGGGTGATGGTGGTGGCTAAGACGGAGCGGGCCTACAGTGTGCTGAAGGATGCGTTCCGCGACCGCACCCCCACCAAGACCTACCACGCGCTGGTCCAGGGGCTTCCGGATCCCTACGAGGGCACCGTCGATGCGCCCATCGCGCGTCACCCCGGTCACGATTGGCGCTTCGCCGTCGTTGAGGGCGGCCGGGAGGCCCGCACGCACTATCAGCTCATCGAAGCCTACGGCTCGGCCAGTCTGATGAACATCACGCTGGAGACCGGTCGCACCCACCAGATCCGCGTGCACTTCTCCGCCCTGGGCCACCCCTGTGCCGGCGACCTGACCTATGGTGCCGACCCGAAGCTGGCCAACGATCTGGGGCTGACCCGCCAATGGCTGCATGCGGCCGAACTGACCATCACACATCCGGTCACCGGTGAACCGCTGAGCATCAGCAGCGACTATCCGCACGATCTGACACAGGCTCTGGAGATTCTCACAGGAGGCGCCCGATGAGTAGGGGATTCGTCCATCTGCACAATCACA
Source organism: Nesterenkonia sp. (assembly GCA_052089225.1). Classification (GTDB taxonomy): domain Bacteria; phylum Actinomycetota; class Actinomycetes; order Actinomycetales; family Micrococcaceae; genus Nesterenkonia. The sequence continues at coordinate 23,733 of JBQCZP010000004.1, read as the reverse complement.
CTGAGTACTCCATGCTCGATGGTGCGGCGAAGATCGACGATCTCTTCGCCCAGACCAAGGAGATGGGCATGGACGCGGTGGCCACGACCGACCACGGCTACATCTTCGGCGCCTACGAGTTCTGGAAGACCGCCCAGAACTACGACGTGAAGCCGATCATCGGCTTAGAGGCGTACCTGACTCCGGGCACCCACCGCACGGACAGGACGCGGGTGAAGTTCGGCGACGGCGTCGAGGACGTCTCCGGCACCGGTGCGTACACCCACATGACCATGTGGGCGGAGAACACCCAGGGCATGCACAATCTCTTTCGGGCCTCAACCTTGGCCAGCACCGAAGGCTACTTCTATAAGCCGCGCATGGACCGCGAGATCCTGCAGACCTACGGCAAGGGGCTGATCGGCACCACCGGCTGCGTCTCCGGAGAGATCCAGACTCGACTGCGACACGGCCAGTATCAGGAGGCGAAGAAGGCCGCCGGTGAGTTTCAGGACATCTTCGGCAAGGAGAACTTCTTCTGCGAGATTATGGATCACGGCATCGAGATTGAGCGGCGGACGCGCACCGACCTGATGCGCCTGGCCAAGGAGATGAATCTGCCGCTGGTGGCCACCAACGACCTGCACTACACCCACGCTCACGACGCCAAGTCACATGGGGCGCTGCTGTGTGTGCAGTCGAACTCCACGTTGGACGACCCACGGCGCTTCAAGTTCGGCTCCGAAGAGTTCTATCTGAAGTCTGCTGAGCAGATGCGCCATCTGTTCCGCGACTACCCCGAAGCCTGCGACAACACGCTGCTGATCGCTGAACGCTGCAAGGTGGAGTTCAACGAGTCGGCCTCCTATATGCCCCAGTTTCCGGTCCCGGAGGGGGAGTCGGAGCAGTCCTGGTTCATCAAGGAGGTCGAGCGGGGCCTGGCCTACCGGTTCCCGTCGGGCATTCCCGATGAGGTGCGCCGGCAGTCGGAGTACGAGATCGGTGTCATCACCCAGATGGGTTTCCCCGGCTACTTCCTGGTGGTCGCCGACTTCATCACCTGGGCCAAGGAGAACGGCATTCGGGTGGGCCCCGGCCGCGGCTCCGGCGCCGGCTCCATGGTGGCCTACGCGATGCGCATCACCGACCTGAACCCGCTGGAGCACGGACTCTTCTTCGAACGGTTCCTCAACCCGGACCGGGTCTCCATGCCCGACTTCGACGTTGACTTCGACGACCGGCGCCGCAGCGAAGTCATCGACTATGTGGTCAACAAGTACGGTGACGAGCGGGTAGCGATGATCGTCACCTACGGCACCATCAAGTCGAAGCAGGCGCTGAAGGACGCCGCTCGTGTGATGGGCGAACCCTTCGCCACCGGTGAGCAGCTGACCAAGGCCATGCCCCCGGATGCTCAGGGCAAGCCGATGCCGCTGGACCAGACCTACGACAGTGCAGCTGACCGGTACGCCGAGGCCTCCGAGCTGCGCGAGATGCTGGACTCCGACCCGCGGCTGAAGGAGATCTTCGACGTCGCCACCGGCCTGGAGGGTCTGAAGCGTCAGTGGGGCGTGCACGCTGCCGGCGTCATCATGTCCTCTGATCCGCTGATGGACATCATCCCCCTGATGAAGCGGGAGCAGGACGGGGCGATCATCACGCAGTTCGACTACCCCACCAGCGAGACCCTGGGCCTGATCAAGATGGACTTTCTGGGGCTTCGCAACCTCACCATCATTTCCGACGCCCTGGAGAACATCCGGCAGAACAAGGATGAGGACATCGACCTGGAGACGCTGGATCTCACGGATCGGCCTGCCTACGACCTGCTCTCGCGCGGGGATACCCTGGGCGTGTTCCAGCTGGACGGCTCCGGGCTGCGCTCGCTGCTGCGCCAGATGCGCCCGGACAACTTCGAAGACATCTCCGCGACCATTGCTCTGTATCGGCCCGGGCCGATGGGTGCGAACTCGCACACCAACTACGCCCTGCGCAAGAACGGCCAGCAGAAGGTCACCGGCATCCACCCGGAGCTGGAGGCGCCGCTCGCCGATATTCTGGACACCACCTACGGGCTGATCATCTACCAGGAGCAGGTGATGGCGATTGCGCAGGCGGTGGCCGGATACTCGCTGGGTGAAGCCGATATTCTTCGCCGGGCCATGGGCAAGAAGAAGAAGGCCGAACTGGATAAGCAGAAGGTCGGGTTCTTTGAGGGGATGAAGAACAACGGCTACTCCGAAGCGGCCACCCAGACGCTGTGGGACATTCTGCTGCCGTTCTCCGACTACGCGTTCAACAAGGCGCACTCGGCCGCCTACGGCCTCATCGCGTACTGGACGGCCTACCTCAAGGCCAACTATCCGGCCGAGTACATGGCCGCGCTGCTGACCAGCGTGGGGGAGAACCGGGACAAACTGGCGATCTACCTCTCCGAATGCCGACGGATGGGCATCACGGTGACCCCGCCCAGCGTGAACGAATCGGCCTTGGACTTCACCCCGGTCGGCGACGACACGGTCCGCTTCGGGATGGGTGCTGTGCGCAACGTCGGCGCCAACGTGGTCATCGGGATGGTGACTGCGCGCCAGGAGCAGGGCCGCTACGAGTCCTTCAGCGACTTCTTCAAGAAGGTCCCTGTTCAGGTGTGCAATAAGCGCACTGTGGAGTCGCTGATCAAGGCTGGTGCCTTCGACGAGATGGGGCACACCCGCCGGTCGCTGGTGGCGGTCCACGAACAGGCCATCGACCAGTCGATCGGGCAGAAGCGCAAAGAGGCGGAGAACCAGTTCGACCTGTTCAGCGACTCGGCCCTCGACCTGGGGGAGGCGCTGCAGGTGAGCGTTCCCGAGCTGCCCGAGTGGGATAAGATGGACAAGCTCTCCTTCGAGCGCGACATGTTGGGCCTCTACGTCTCCGACCACCCGCTGCAGGGGCTGGAGCGCACACTGGCCCAGCATGCTGACCGATCCGTCGCCCAGGTGATGAGCGAGGACGGCCCGCCGGACAACGCCACGGTGACCATCGCCGGCATGATCACCTCGCTGCAGCGCAAGGTCGCCAAGTCGGGCAACCCCTACGCCCGGGCAGAAGTCGAAGACCTGGTCGGCACCTTGGAGGTCATGTTCTTCGGCAAGACCTACCAGGCGGTCTCCATGGTGTTGGCTGAGGACCTCGTCGTCGCCATCAAGGGGCAGGTGGACCGACGGGAGGACGGGGGCGTGGTGCTCAAAGCCATGGACGTCACCGCACTGGACACCCAGCAGGACGGTGCTGTGGGTCCGGTGGTGCTCACTGTGCCGGTTCAGAAGGCCACGGAGAAGGTCATTGCGGAGCTGGGCAGCACGCTGCAGGCCCACCGTGGGAGCGCCGCAGTGCATGTGAAGCTGCTCTCCGGTCACAAGGTCGAACTCATGCGGCTTGGGGACGATTTCCAGGTCACACCCTCACCGGCACTATATGGGGACCTGAAGGTCCTGCTCGGCCCCACCTGTTTGGAAGGCTAAACTGCCCCACCCCCAGATGTTGTGCCGAAAAAGTTGGTAGACACTACATCTGGTATATACACTGGTCTTCGGGAGAGGAGGCCCACAATGTTCTGTCCGTACTGTCGCCATGACTCATCGCGTGTGGTGGATTCTCGTTCGTTGGAGGACGGCTCAGGGATACGGCGTCGTCGCCACTGTCCGCAGTGTTCTAAGCGCTTCACCACAGTGGAGACGACGTCATTGAGCGTCATCAAACGTTCTGGGGCAGCTGAGCCGTTTGACCGGTCAAAGGTCATCAACGGCGTCCGCAAGGCATGTCAGGGGCGGCCCGTATCGACCGATGACCTGGCAGTCCTGGCTCAGGAGGTCGAGGAGTCGGTCCGCGCCTCCGGCAATGCCGAAGTTGATGCGAATGACGTCGGGCTGGCTATTCTGGGGCCGCTGAAGCGCCTGGACGTGGTCGCCTATATGCGCTTCGCCTCGGTCTACCGCGGGTTCGACAACTTGGAAGATTTTGAGTCCGCACTGGAACAGCTGCGCAGTGAGGAGCTTGAGGCATCATCCGAGGCCAGCGTCAAGGTGGTGCAGCCGCGCTTCGGTTTCCGGTAGACTCATCAACCAGGCCGGTGATGGTCTCTTCAGGGGAAGGTTGAGACCGTCACCGGTTCTTCTGTGTCCGGACGGTCTCGCGCAGAGCATTGACGGCCTGGTCGGGATCGGAGCTGCCAAAGACCGCCGAGCCGGCCACGAAAGTATCTGCCCCGGCTTCGGCCGCCTGCAGGATGGTGTCACGGCCGATGCCGCCATCCACTTGGACGGCGACACGGCCGCCGAGATCATCGGCGGCACGCCGGGCGGCTGCGATCTTCGGCAGCGTGCTCTCCATGAACGACTGACCGCCGAATCCGGGTTCGACCGTCATAATCAGCAGCATGTCCAGTTCGGACAGGACGTGCAAGTGCGGCTCCAGCTGGGTGCCTGGTTTCACCGCCATCGCAGCCTGAGCCCCGTGGGAACGCAGCTGACGGGCCAGCTCTGCTGGGCGCGCGGCAGCTTCGATGTGGAAGGTGACCGACTCACATCCGGCCTCGGCGTACTCGGGAGCCCACCGGTCGGCGTCGTCGATCATCAGGTGAATGTCCAGCGGGAGCTCGGTGGCGGAACGGATGGCTTTGACCACCGGCAGTCCGAATGTCAGGTTCGGCACGAAGTGATTGTCCATCACGTCGACGTGCACTGCGTCGGCTGAGGGGATGCGGGCCAGCTCCGCAGCCAGATGGGCGAAGTCTGCTGAAAGGATGCTGGGGTGGATGGCGCTCATGCGGGCTCCTTCTGCAGCAGGGCGAAGAACATGGCGTCGGTGCCGTGGATATGCGGCCAGAGCTGCACACATTTGGCGCCGACGTCATCGGTGGGGGTGGGTCGTGCGGTCATCAAGTCGGCTCCGGCCGGCTGCGCCAGGTCGGTCATCACCTCATGGGCGTCGAGCAGCTGCAGGTCGGGGCGTCGGCTCAGCACGTCTTGAACCTGGACGACTGTCTCCGCCATGTGCGGAGAACAGGTGACGTAGGCCAGCAGCCCTTCTGGGGCGAGCGTGTCGGCGGCCGCATCGAGCAGCTGCTGCTGCAGGGCGGTCAGTGACGCCAGGTCGGAGGGTCGGCGGCGCCAGCGGGCTTCGGGCCGGCGACGCAGGGCACCGAGTCCGGTGCAGGGCGCGTCCACCATAATGCGGTCGAAGCTCGTGTCGAGTTCATGGATGGTGCGCCCGTCGCCGGTGCGCACATCCCACGCTGTCGCATCCACTGGGGACAGGGCCTGTTCGACCAGCTTGGCACGGTGCGGGGCGGGTTCGTTGGCGGTGAGGTGGACTTCGAACTCGGAGGCCAGCGACCCCAGCAGCGCGGCTTTTCCACCGGGGCCGGCGCAGAGGTCCAGCCAACGCTCACCGGGCTGCACGGCTGGTTCGGCCAGGGCACGGGCAACCCACTGTGACCCGATGTCCTGGACGCGCAGAGATCCTTCGCGCACTCCATCCAGCAGGCCGACGTCGCCGCCGCTGTAGATCGCTGCTCCGTCCAGCAGTTCGGAGGGCTCGGCTCCGGCCTCAACTGCTGCGGTGAGGCTCGCTTCCCCGCCGGAGACGCCGGGGAGACCGATCAGGTGCACCTGGGGTGCGATATTGTCGGCCTGCAGCAGTGCCTCGAGGTCGTCGGGGCGTCCGTGAAGCTTCAGTGACTGGTGCATGGCACGCACCACCCACGCGGGATGAGCATGGCGCAGTGCGAGGGCGTCGATCTCCCCGACGCCGGAGGTGATGGTCTCCAGCCATTCGTCCCACGACTTTTCGGCGACCCGGCGCAGGACGGCATTGACCAGCCCGGCGGGTCCGGTGCCAATCTGATCGCGGACCAGGCCGACGGTCTCGTTGACTGCGGCGTGGGTGGTGACCCGCATACTGAGCAGTTGGTGGCTGCCCAGGCGAAGGGCGTCCAGGACGGGCCGATCGAGTTGGTCCACGTCTCGGTCGACGCATCTGCTGAGGATGGCGTCGTAGGTGCCCGTCCCGCGCAGGGTGCCGTAGGTGAGTTCGGTGGCGAAGCCGGCGTCGCGCTTGTTCAGCCCGGCGCGGCGGATGGAAGGGGGCAGCACCAGGTTGGCGTAGGCGTCCTCTTCGCTCACGGCTTGCAGCACGCTGAACGCGACCAGTCGGGCGGGGTCGGCACGGCGGCTGCGCTGTGACGGTGCGGCTCTGCTGTACTGGCGCTTAGCCATGGTTGCCTCCTAGGTGGACCGTTTCCTGCTGTCCGCGGAGCCAGTCGGCGGTGTTCATCATCTGTTTGCCTGCGGGCTGGACCTGGCTGAGGACGACGCCGCGGCCGTCCCCAGCGGCGAGCACGGCTTCGCCGTCGGGGCCGACCTGCAGTGCGCCCGCCTCGCCAACCGTCTCACCATCGAACATGCGAGCCACCCCCAGTTTGATGCGGTTCTCTCCGTGCAGCGTCCACGCGCCGGGTTCGGGGATGGTGGCGTTGATGCGGTTCACCAGCTCCTCGGCAGGTTCAGTGGGGTCGATGAATGCATCCTGTCGGGTGAGTTTGGGTGCGAAGCTGGGTTCGCCGGTCTGAGCTACTGGCTGCGAGCGTCCGGTCAGCAGATCCGGCAGCAGGTCGATGATCAGCTTGGTGCCCAGGTCGGTGAGCTCAGTGAGAACCGTACCGGAAGAAGTCATTTCTTGGATCACGTATGCGGCGCTGCCGTGCAGGGGGCCGGTGTCCATGCCGGTCTCCAGCTGGAAGATAGTGGCTGCTGTCGTGGGTTCGCCGTTGAGGATCGCGTGCTGGACGGGAGCGGCACCACGATACTTCGGCAGTGCGGAGTAGTGGAGGTTGACCCACCCGTGGGCCGGTATCCCCAAGGTGGCGTGGGGGAGAAACGATCCGTAGGCCACAATCACTCCGAGGGTGGGCTGCCAGCGGGTGAGCTGTTCAGTGACTTCATCGTCGACCGTCTCGGCCTTCAGCGTGGGGATCCCGGCGTCGTCCGCCGCTTGAGCAACGGGTGACGCGGTGAGCGTGCGTCTGCGGCCGATGGGCGCGTCAGGCCGAGTCAGGACTCCGACGACGTCGAATCCGGCATCCACTATGCCACGCAGGGCTCGGGCCGCAATGGCGGGGGTTCCGGCGAATACGATGCGGCTCATACCGTAGTCCGTTCCCGCAGCGCGCGGTAGGCGGCCTTCTTATGCTCGCCGGTGAGTCGGTTGAGGAAGAGCGTGCCGTCGAGGTGGTCGACTTCGTGCTGGAAGCACGCTGCCAACAGGCCCGTTGCTTCGACGCGGATGTCTTGACCGTCTTCGCCAACTCCTGTCAGTAGTGCATGCGGGCAGCGGGCGACGGGGCCGTGGATTCCGTTGGGTACGGACAGGCATCCTTCGCGTAGGACAGTGTCTGCTTCTTCCTGTGTCTGGCGGGGAACGAAGGTTGGCTCCCCTCTCAGCTGCAATTGGGGGTTGATGACTGCCCCGCGACTGTCTTCGACGTGCCAGGTGAAAATCCGGAGGCCGACGCCGACCTGCGGTGCCGCGAGCCCGATGCCCTGGGCATCGTCCATAGTGGCGTACATATCGTTGACGAGCTTGTGAATGCGTGCCTCTCCCGGTTCTTTGACGGGGGATGAGGGGGTTCGCAGCACCGGATCACCGATCTGCCGAAGCGTGAGAACTGACATGCCCGTAATTCTTTCATGGGACCGTGCGGTACGGCTCCCTGGCAATAATGTCGAAGCGGTGCCAGTGCTTCCATCCGCGACCACTTCCACCGTCGAATTCGTGATCCTCGATCTGCAGGATATCCAACCCATCCAACAGCGTGTTGATATCTTGTCGCGTGAGAAATGGCAGCACATTGCAGGCAAGAATGAGATCTGCCGTTGGGACGTGAAACGTTGCCAAATCAGCTTGCTCGGCGCGCAGCTGATTTGCTGGGTTCCTAGTGATGTGTTCGTGGAGGAAGGCGACAGCGGCTGCTTCGCGGTCCACAGCGATGACTGACCAGCCTCGTTCGAGGAGCCAGAGGGCCTCTGTACCGTCACCTGAACCGAGTTCAAGTGCTGACCCTGGTTCTGGGATGAAGGAAACAGCAGCAGTAAGAAGACGTCGAGGCGCCCGACCAGCATTGCGTCTGTAGTATTCGCTCCAGTCGGCATCAGTGGTGCTAGACATTTCGGCTCCTATGCCGCCTGCATGTACCGGCTGCTGATGTCGTAGCCGGCTGTCTTCAGCCGGTGGTGCCGACGGCAGAGTACTTGCAGGTTCTCGGCTCGTGTTTTCCCTTCGGGCCAGGGCGTGATGTGGTCAATGTCGCAGCGTTCGGCTGGTGCGCGGCAGCCACGGGCCACGCAGACACCGTCACGGAATTGCAGTGCGGTCCGCAGTCGGGGTGGTGGGTAGCGTCCGACGGCGCGGTAGGAGAGGACGTTCTCCCCGTGGGGCGTGTCGTGCTCTGTGCTTTCCCCTTCGTCGGGAGGTCTTGGTTGTTGTGTGCCCAGTTCGCACCATGTGAGATTGTTGCGCTGTATTCGGAGCATGTCCCGAATATGCGGACCTGGGATCATTGCCCGCCCGTCGCGGGTGATGGCCGGTTGGTCTGAGGTTCCGATGAAAGTTGCTTCGGGCACCAGGATTCCGATGTGTGCTTCGATGTCGATGCCGTTGGCGCTTTCTGCGTCGAGAAGCCACGCGGTGAAGATGTCGAGTGCGCGCTGGTTGATGTTGCGAGGGTCTCCGTCCGCGCGAGTTTCCGGAAGGCCGGCTGAGGCGGGGCCCATCGGCGCACCGTCGGTGATTTGTATCCCGGCAGCGAACGGTGTTCGACCCACCTCTGGGTATGATTCCTGCAGGTCGCGAGCCATGTGTTGGGCGGCCTGTCCGATTTCCCATCGTTCCATCATCGTGGGTTCGCTGCCTTCAGAGTGTCGCCCTGCACGCATCCACTGGTTGAGTGCCTGAGTGAGTTCGATGCGTTGATCCTGCTGGTGGATCTGGGTGGCGATCAGGGGGTTATGGGGAATGGCCTGCTGCGGGGACCGCGCAACAGCTTCGAGCTTCTGCTGAATGCTGTGGGCTGTCATGGTCGGCATCACCGCAGTCAGCAGGCTCATGCCGTCATCTAAGTCCCGTATTGCTACGTGACGTTCCTTCGCAGCTCGGGTAAAGCGTTCGGCAGCCTCAGCCGGCTCGATCTTTGCGATGAAGCGACGGAGCCAATCATTGAGTTGACCTGGGCGGTGCCGTGCGGCGTATTCCGGAGCCTTCTCATCAAGCTTGTCAGCAGTGCCGTCCTTAAGCGTCTTGTTCAGGGTGCGAGTAATGCTCTGAAGTGCGAGACCCGTTATTCGTCCTTCGCGGAATGCCTGCCACACTCGGGGCAGCCGAGTGCGGGCACTTTGCGCAGCGGAGTACAGGCCTGAGACGTGATGTTCGGACAGATTGAGGGCTTCAGCTGCATACATGATGGCCGCATCCTCTGCCGTGGCTACAGCATTCTGAGCAGTTTGGGCGCATAAGCGGAGAGCCTCAGGAGGCGCCTCACGGGATTGCATGCTCTCGTAGTTCGCCCGACCCTCGCGACGAACCGGTTCGGCTTGGATGTCGATGTACTTCAGGAGCGTGACCAGTCTGTTGGCCTCGGCCATTCGGGCGGCGTATTCCGCTTCCCAGATGACCTGGGCCTTTGGATCACGAAGCTCTGGAGGTGCCGGGCGCTCGGGTCGGCCGCTCACACATCCATCACCGGAGGCCGTTTCCTCCGATTGCTCAGCTTCGCGAGTGTCGCTGCGGCGGCTGGTTTCACCCTGTCCCATGATTCGATTATATGTTCGAATAGCGTGACAAGTCAATGCTTTTAAGGATGTATGTTCGAGTTTGTTCGTGTTTAATGGTTTTATCCGATCGCAGAACCTCCACTCAGCGACTTTGTCCACAGCCCCAAAATTTCCCTGGCGTATGTGAACGTAAGGCATTAGCGTAAAGAGTGGCCGCAATCACACTCATCTGATATCCGCAGTAGAAAACTGCTTCAGGAACGTGAAGTCGTAGTGAGCAGAGAAGCAAGACCCCGATATGCAGGTATTACTCGCAGCAAGCCACCCGGCGACAGAGGTGCGTTGCCGAGTTGGCAGCATTCCCGCTTCGCTGCCCTCGGCCTGATTGGACTGTGTGCATTCCTGGCATCATGCAGCGGAGGAGCTGGCACTGGTGAATCTCAGCCCACGGTGCTGGAGTCGGCTCCGCCGGTGCCGGAAGAGTCCCCGAACGAAACGGCTGTCGAGGAAGGGGGCACTGACTCAGCCGATGTGAGCGAAGACGAAACGGAGGATGCTGAGCCGATTCCTGCGTCTTCCGAAGGGCCAGCCGAGAACTGGCCAGAGCCTGAGATCCCGAAGGAAATCTACGAACCCACCGAAGAAGGTGCCGAAGCTCTCATACAGTACTGGTTTGATGCCCGCCACCACGCCCGCATCACAGGCGATGTGGATGTGCTGGAGCAGGTGTCGCTCCCAGAATGCGAGCTGTGTGCAGTTCAGTTGGAGCGGTTGGAAGAGGTCTACCCTCAAGGGTGGTTCGTCGAAGAGGGTCCAAGTGCCATTGTAGAACGGTATGTGAAAAGCGAGGCGGAAGGCGTTGTCTCTGGTCTTTTCGCTTTGGAAGAAGCTCCGTTTCAAACCTATTGGGAGGGTGTCCTGCATAGTGACCGGGCGCGTAACCAACTGGACGTATTCGGCCTGGATTTTCGGTACGTGGACGGGCGGTGGCAGGCCTTTGATTTCTCTCATTTGGGAACGGCCGATGAGCGGATCGATCCCGATGAGGCCCGCGAGTTCGAGGAGGGTGGGCAGGGGTGAAGCACTTTGTTCTGCCCTCTGTCTTGGGGCTCACGACCGCATTGACTGTTTCTGCAGATGTAAGTGCAATGGCGTCTGTTGGAGGACCGCCACCCGACTTAGACGCATTCTTCGAGGAAGACGTTGTTGAGATGCAGGTTTCTAGACAGGTGCCAGGTTCGGAAGACTCCAGTGGTAGTGATGCTGACTCCGAACCTGCCGATCACCTCGCGGAAAGATCGAATTCGGGGCGCCAGGGTTCGAATCCAGATCAAAACGATCATGCAGGGTTGACACGTGGCAGCTATAATGAGGATGCAACCGCGCCAGCTGAAAGTTCCTCCTCACTTTATTGCTCGGCAGGTGTCGGCGTGTTGGATCCGGCGTGTCAATCCATTATGGGAACTTTGCCTGACAGCTTGGGCTGCGTTAGTGGAGCGAACTTAGGGGTAGGCCTGAGTGGCAGTACCAGCCCGGTGTGTGTGGACGAGACGCCTGAGCCGGTGGAGGATGAGGAAGTTCTCGAGGCTGCAGTGGAGGAACCTGAGGACGCGGAACCAGACATCGACCTGATCATCGAGCAGATTCCCGGTGAGGTCTCCGAGGAGTTCGCCACCCTGCCCATCGACGGCGGCTCCGTCGCGTTCGAGGAAGAACTGCAGGGCTTTGGCTTCATCAATCGGCACACCAACGTCTTTGCTGATGTTGAGGATCAGACGTTCGAGCGCGACATGCTCGGCATCGACGTCGAGATCCGCGCCGTTCCTGTCGACTACCACTTCGACTACGGCGACGGCACGGTTCGTTCCGCGGCCGACCCGGGCAGTTCCGCGGCCGGCAGCGCGTCCGCGCTCACGGATGTGGAAACGCCCACCTCCCACGTCTATCAGGAGACTGGCCTCTACGACGTGGGCCTGACGGCAACCTTCACCGGCGAGTACCGCATCGCCGGAGGAGCTTGGACCCCGATCGCCGATTCCACCACGGTGGAGGCCTCACCTGGGCAGGCCGATATCTGGCGCACCCAAGCGCGACACGTCTCAGGTCAGTGCGAAGACCCAGGCCAATGGGGGTGCAACGGGCCATTCACCATCGACGGCGATGACCGGCCGCCCGACGTGTTCGCCGACCAGTACGACGACGCCGGAAACTGGCGCGGTCCCTGAGTCACTGCGGTCCTGACGAAACAGGTGCCGGCGGCGGACCAATCGGATGCAGCGCCCGTCCAGACTCGGTCACAGTCCGCGCGTGCTCCCACATCTGTCGCAGTGCCCAGAACTTCTGCCAATGGGTCCGCAGACTCGAAGAGTCCGCCTGCTGAGGAACCACCTCCGCCTCAGACACCGCAACGGCAAGCAGCAGAGGCTCCACCTCAGCATCGGCGTACGGCCACGGCTCCCACACACCTTCGGCGGCGTCCACCAGCACCTCCTCGGCGCGGAATCCGGCCACCAGCTGCATCACCACCGAATCGTTCAGCGGCTTGGCCCGGCCATCACGCGTCAGCCCCTTCGTCTTAAAATCCAGAATGCACTGCCGCCCGCCGATCTCAGCCACCAGGTCCAGGGTCCCCGCATAGCCCACCGTGTGATTCCACACTGTGACCTCAGCGGCAAGCGGCTTCACCCCGTAGAGCTCCCACCACTGGTCAAGACGATCCGCGAAACGAGACTCCCCATGCTCAGCCAGCACAGCCCGAGCCCCGTCCGGATCCCCGGAGGAGCCCAGGGCCGCCAGTGCGAGCTGCTCGGCATAGGTGTGAACCCGGTCCCCACGTGCCGCGGCCGCGTCCCGGAAGCGCTCCGCCGCCGACGACGCATCACGGGCCAGTCTCCGCAGATCCGGTGCAGAGCCCACCGCCGCACTGAGCCGAGCATCCTGGATCAGTTCGGAGGTCGCCATATGGCCGGCCCAGCCGGTGAAGTCCTTAGCCTCCTGGGCGATCACCGTGGTGATAGAGGGGACCTCCGGGCCGCTGGTCAGTGAGCGTGAGTACATGCGTCCGAACTCGGTGGCATGGGCAAGCTGAGGGGCGGTCATAGTCCTGCAGTCTCCCATGGACCCCGGTCGTGACGGCAGACGCAGGCGGGTGGGTGACCGCGATTGGACTACCTCGTCGAAATCGCGTTAAAGTGTCATGTCGTCGATCGGCTGCTGGAAAGTCGGGGCGCGGCACTGCGGATGTAGCTCAGCTGGCTAGAGCACCACCTTGCCATGGTGGGGGTCGCGAGTTCGAATCTCGTCATCCGCTCGCAGAGCCCGGTGGGGTGGCCGAATGGCGAGGCAACGGCCTGCAAAGCCGTGTACGCGGGTTCGATTCCCGTCCCCACCTCGCTGGGCCCGGAACAACGGGCCTGCACACAAATGCATAGGCGCGATTAGCGCAGCGGTAGCGCGCTTCCCTGACACGGAAGAGGTCACTGGTTCGATCCCAGTATCGCGCACGAGGACTGAACACCTCCTGCGGATGTAGCTCAGCTGGCTAGAGCACCACCTTGCCATGGTGGGGGTCGCGAGTTCGAATCTCGTCATCCGCTCACAGCTGAAGAACGACGCCCGGAGTCATCATGATTCCGGGCGTCGTTCTGTTTGTGGCAAGATAGTTCCCACGTGCTTACGGGATCGGTGAAAATCCGAACCGGCGGTGACAGTCCGCGACCCGGTGCGAAGTGCACTGGTTGAACCGGCGAAAATCCGGTACCGACAGTCAGAGTCTGGATGGGAGTAGCACAGAAGGAGACTGTCCATTGGGCACCGCCCACATCGCAGACACCAGCGGCCACGAATCGCTCATGCAGGCCGCACTCGACGCCGCAGAGCTGGGCCATCGGGGTGCGAACCCCCTCGTAGGAGCAGTCCTCACCGACGACGACGGCACAGTGATCGCCACCGGCCACCACCGCGGGGCCGGAACCTTCCACGCTGAACGCGATGCGATCACCGCCGCCTATGAGTCCGGCTTCACCGACCTGTCCTCCTGCATGCTCTACACCTCGTTGGAGCCATGCCGACACGCTGGCCGCCAACCCGCCTGCACTGAGCTCATCGAAGCAGCCGGCATCACCACGGTCGTCTGCGCGACCACAGACCCCACGACCAACGGCGGGGGAGCGCAGCTTCTGCGCGAGAAGGGATCCCGGGTCACCGTCGGGGTGCTGGAAGCGCAGGCCGAGCAGCTCAACCACCGGTGGGCCCTCGCCCAGCAGCAGGGGCGCGCGTTCGTCACCGTGCATATGGCGCAGAGTCTCGACGCCCGCATCGCCGCCGCCGACGGCACCAGCCAGTGGATCACCTCGGCCGCCTCGCGCAGCCACACCCATCGCATCCGTCAGCGCGTGGACGCGATCCTGGTGGGCACCAACACGGTTGCGGTCGACGATCCGCGGCTCAACGCTCGCGACGACGACGGCGAACCGACCTCGCACCAGCCGCTGCGCTGTGTGATGGGTCGTCGATCCACACCCGCAGCGGCACAGCTCGCCCAGGGCCGGCCCGAAGGCCAGGGCTGGATGCAGCTGCGCACCCGTGACCCGCTGGAAGCCCTGCGCACCCTGGCGTCCACCAGCCACAGCGGGCACCCGGTCAGACACGTGCTCGTCGAAGGCGGCCAGAGCGTGCTCTCCGCGTTCTTCGCCGCGGACCTGGTCGATGAGCTCTTCGTCTACACGGCCCCACTGATCCTCGGCGCCGGTCGCTCCACCCTGGGCGATCTCGGCGTCACCACGCTGGCCCACGGCCTGCGCTACCAGCTCGATGCCACCGATGGTGGCCCAGTCACCCTGATGGACGACGACGTCTGCACCCACCTCGCCCCGGCCGGGCCGAAAGGAGACCACTGAGATGTTCACCGGAATCATCACCGGCACCGGTCGCTGCGTAGAACGCACCGCCGACCCGGTCAAAGGGGTCGAGCGGCTCACCTTCGACGCCGACGGCCACACCGAAGGACTCGGTCTGGGAGGTTCCATCGCGGTCAACGGCGTCTGCGTCTCCGCGGTGGCAATCAGCGGAGACCGGCTCACCGTGGAGCTGATCGACGAGACCCTGAAGCGAACCACCTTCGGTGAGCTCAGCGCCGGCGACCGGCTGAACCTGGAGCGCTGCCTGCCCGCAGGTGCCAGGCTCGACGGCCACGTCGTCCAAGGTCACGTGGACGCCATGGCCACCCTGGCGGACCGCGACCACAATGACGGTCGGCACCGCTTCAGCGTTGATGCCCATGTGGCCAGCTTCATCGCCGAGAAGGGCTCCATCGCCGTCGACGGCGTCTCCCTGACCGTCACCGCCGTCGGAGAGGACGACGGTACGGGTGAGAACGACACAGTCTGGTTCGAGGTCGGGCTGATCCCCACCACGCTGGCCGAGACCACCCTGGGGGACAAGCAGATCGGCGACGGCGCCAACATCGAAGTCGACGTGCTGGCCAAGTACGCCTGGCGGATGCTGAACTTTGACGGGCAGGGGACTGACAACGACGCCGACACCGCCCGCACCGACACCGCCCGCGACGACGCTGCGCTGCTCGCCGTGCCGCCGCCGAACACGCCGGCGCCGATCCTCGACCCCATCGAGGTGGCCCTGAACCAGCTCGCCAAGGGCCGGCCCGTCGTCGTCGTCGATGATGCTGACCGGGAGAACGAGGGCGACCTGATCTTCCCCGCCGCGGCGGCGAGCCAGGAGCTGATGGCGATGACCATCCGCTACACCTCCGGGGTGCTCTGCACGCCGATGAGCGCCGAGCGCGCCGCACACCTGGACCTGCCGCCCATGACGGTCAGCAACCAGGACCCCAAGGGGACCGCCTACACGGTCAGCTGCGACGCCGCGGCGGTCACCTCCACCGGGATCAGCGCTGAGGACAGGGCCATCACCGCGCGCGTGCTGGCCGATCCCGGTACGCAGCCGGACCAGCTGACCCGACCCGGGCACATGTTCCCGCTGATCGCCGACGCCGAGGGGGTGCTGGGCCGCGAAGGGCACACCGAGGCTGCGGTGGACCTGTGCCGGCTGGCCGGATACCCGGAGGTCGGGGTGATCGGCGAGCTGGTCCACGACGACGGCACCATGATGCGCCTGCCTTCGCTGCGCGAGTTCGCAGACGCCCACGAGCTCGCGCTGATCAGCATCGCCGACCTCATCGAGTACCGCGGCGGCACCGCCAGCCCCGATGCGGTGCGCGAGTCCTACCTGACCTCCTGGGAGGAGCCCCACGATGAGGCTGCCAAACTGGTCACCGGCGGCCCCCAGGTGACCCTGCCCACCGACGTCGGAGTGTTCACCGCCCAGGTGTGGACCGAGCATGCTACCGGCCACGAGCACATTCTGCTCTCCGCGCAGCAGGCAGAGACCGTGAACCCCATCGTCCGGCTGCATTCGGAGTGCCTCACCGGAGACGTGCTGGGCTCCCACCGCTGCGACTGCGGCACCCAGCTGACCTCCGCCCTGGAGGCCGTCGAGCGCGAAGGCGGACACCTGCTCTACCTGCGCGGCCATGAGGGCCGCGGCATCGGCCTGGCCAATAAGCTGCGCGCCTATAAGCTGCAGGAGGAGGGCGCCGACACGGTGGAGGCCAATGAGATGCTCGGCCTCGCCGCCGAGCTGCGCGACTTCACCGGCGCAGCGGCGATCCTCCACGGTGCCGGACTGAGCAGGCTGCGGCTGCTGACCAACAACCCGGCAAAAGTGGAAGCCCTGGCCGCCACCGGCCTCACCGTGGAGCAGGTGCCCTCCAACGGAGTGGTCCACCGGGATAACGCGCGCTACCTGCGCACCAAGCGGGACAGAATGGCCCATATGCTCGACCACCTGCAGCTGCAGGAGCAGAACGAAATCACCACCGAAGGAGCAGCGCACCCATGAGCGGCACCGGCACTGTGCAGATCAGCGATGCAGAACTGAGCCGACTGAGGACTACTGCCACAGACCTGCGACTGCGCGTCGCCGTCGTCGCCTCCCGGTGGCACACCCCGGTGATGGACGGACTCGTCGCCGGCGCCGACCGGTTCCTCGACCAGATCGGCATCACCGACTACACCCTGCTGCACGCTCCGGGCAGCTTCGAGCTGCCGGTGATCACCGCCCACGCGGCACGGCAGTACGACGTCGTCGTCGCCCTGGGTGTGGTCATCCGCGGCGGGACCCCACACTTTGAGTACGTCTGCTCGGCCGCCACCGAAGGCTTGAGCCGCCTGGCCATCGACACCGGCACCCCGGTGGGCTTCGGTCTGCTGACCTGCGAGACCGAGGAGCAGGCGCTGGACCGGGCCGGGTTGGCCGGGTCCAAGGAGGACAAGGGGTTCGAGGCCGCGCACGCCGGTGTGACCGCAGCCGTGGAAATCGCGAAGCTGGACGCTGAAGGCATAGGCTGGAGGGCGTGAAAACTTTCGATGAGCTCTTCGCCGAACTGAGACAGAAGGTCGCCGAACGTCCCGCCGGATCCGGCACAGTGGCCGCCGTGGACGCCGGCACCCATCAGATCGGCAAGAAGATCGTCGAGGAGGCCGCCGAAGTGTGGATGGCCGCGGAGTACCAGAGCCGCGAGGAGGCCGCCGAAGAGGTCTCCCAGCTGCTCTACCACCTGCAGGTGATGATGCTCGCCAAGGGGCTCACACCTGAAGACGTCTACCGCTACCTGTGAGGAACACTGATCCCATGTCGCAAGCTCGCACTACGCTTCGAGTTGCCGTGCCGAACAAGGGCTCGCTGTCCGATGCGGCGATGGATATGCTCTCCGAGGCCGGATACTTACAGCGCCGCGACCGCAAGGAGCTGGTGCTGGTCGATGAGGTCAACGGCATCGAGTTCTTCTACCTTCGCCCGCGCGACGTCGCCGTCTACGTTGGCTCCGGAATCCTGCACCTGGGCATCACCGGCCGCGACCTGTTTCAGGACGCCGGTGTGCAGACCGGCGCCGAGGAGATCATGTCGCTGGGCTTCGGCCGATCCACCTTCCGGCTCGCCGGACCGCAGGGGCACTTCAGCGCGGCACAGGATATGGCCGGCCGACGGGTGGCCACCACCTATGACGCACTGCTGTCGAACTGGTTCGACCGCCAGGGGATCGATGATGTGGAGGTCGTCCACCTCGACGGCGCAGTGGAATCGTCGGTGCGCCTGGGCGTCGCCGATGCCATCGCTGATGTGGTCGAGACCGGCAACACGCTCAAGGCCGCCGGCATGGAGACCTTCGGCACCCCGGTCATGGAGTCTGAGGCCATCCTGATCGCCGGCAACGGCAAGGCCCACGACGACGCCGAAGCGATCGAGCGCGACACCCAGCGGCTGATCCGCCGGCTGCGCGGGGTGCTGGTCGCCCGGCAGTACGTGATGATGGACTACGACATCCGCCGGGACAACCTGGAGGAAGCCATGGCGCTGACCCCCGGGCTGGAGTCGCCCACCATCTCACCGCTGGCCGATGAGCGGTGGGTGGCGGTGCGCTCCATGATCCCGGCCAAGCGCACCAACCAGCTGATGGATGAGCTCTACGACCTGGGTGCGCGCGCCATCCTGGTCTCCACGATCCACGCGTGCAGAATCTGATCATGAGCTTAGCCGTACGCGTGATCCCCTGTCTCGACGTGGACAACGGTCGGGTCGTCAAGGGCGTGAACTTTGAACACCTGCGCGACGCCGGCGACCCTGTGGAGCTGGCCGCACGCTATGACCAGGCCGGCGCCGACGAGCTGACGTTCCTGGACGTGACCGCCTCCTCCAGCGACCGGGAGACCACCTATGACGTGGTGGCCCGCACCGCTGAGGAGGTCTTCATCCCGCTGACCGTCGGAGGCGGAGTCCGCACCGCCGACGACGTGGGCGCACTGCTGCGATCCGGCGCCGACAAGGCCTCCATCAACACCGCTGCGGTGGCTCGGCCCGAGGTGATCAGTGAGATCGTCGCCCGGTTCGGCTCCCAGGTGTTGGTGCTCAGCGCCGATGTGGCGCGCTCTGCGGCCACCGCATCCGGTTTTGAGGTGACCACCCACGGCGGGCGCACCTCCACCGGCATCGACGCGCTGGACTGGTGCCGCGTCGCCGCTGAGCGCGGGGTGGGGGAGATCCTGCTCAACTCCATCGACGCCGACGGCACCAGAGAAGGCTTCGACCTCGAAATGATCGGCGCCGTCCGCGAGGTGACGCCGGTGCCGCTGATCGCCTCCGGCGGGGCCGGTGCTCCGGCCCACTTTCCACCGGCCATCGCCGCCGGGGCCGATGCTGTGCTGGCTGCCAGCCTCTTCCACTTCGGACCGGTCGATATGATTGCCCAGGTGAAGGATGAGATTCGCGCAGCAGGGTACCTGGTGCGATGAGAAGAGGTGCACTATGCCGAGTCTGAACGCGGTCAACTACAACGACGACGGACTGGTGCCCGCCATCGCCCAGGAGGCGACCACCGGGGCGGTGCTCATGCTGGCCTGGATGAACGCCGAGGCGCTTGAAGCCACTCTGAGCACCCGGCGGGCCACTTATTGGTCCCGCTCGCGGGCGGCGCTGTGGGTCAAGGGTGAGAGCTCAGGCAACATCCAGCAGGTGCGCAGCCTCAGCCTCGACTGCGACGGCGACACTGTGCTGCTGCAGGTCGAACAGACCGGGCCCGCCTGCCACACCGGGACGCCGACCTGCTTCACCGACCGTGAGCTGGAGGTCAGCGATGCATAGGTTCGGCGTCGTCTCCGTCACTGAGGAGCAGTTCCTCGACCTGGCGGCCGACCACCGGGTGATTCCCGTCTCGGTGCAGGTGCTGGCCGACAGCCACACCCCGCTGAGCATCTACCGCGCACTGGCCGCGGGGGAGCCCGGCACCTTCCTGATGGAGTCGGCGGCCCCCGGTGCGGCCTGGGACCGGCACAGCTTCATCGGTGTGAATTCGGCTGCGACGCTTTCGGAGAGGGACGGCCGCGCCCACTGGATCGGGGAGCCGCCGGCCGGAGTCCCCGACACCGGAACAGCGACTGAGGTCCTGCGGGAGACACTGGCGTTCCTCACCGGCGACCACGGCCGGGCACTGACTCAGCAGCTGCCGCACCTGTCCTCCGGGCTGGTCGGCTACGTCGGGTGGGACGCGGTCCGGCACTGGGAGAAGCTGCCCGGAGGGCCCGTCGACGACGTCGGGCTGCCCCAGCTGGCCATGAACCTGGTCTCGGACTTGGCCGTGCACGATAACCGCGACGGTACGGTCACCCTGATCGCCAACGCCATCAACCGTGACGGGCAGCCCACCGGTGCCGCTGCGGCGTACCGGGACGCGCTGGCCCGCCTGGAGGCCATGCGCAGCAAGCTGGATGAGCCGATGGCCTCCGACGTCGTCGTCTCCGACCCCGACTGGGACGAGCTGGTCGCCGAAGACCTCGAGACCAGAGTCGAGCACAGCTGGGATGAGAACGAGTACCTAGCGACCCTGGCGCGCGCCAAGCAGGCCATCGTCGACGGCGAGGTGTTCCAGATCGTGGTCTCGCGCCGCTTCGAAGTCCAGACCAGGGTGAGCGCGCTGGCCGTCTACCGCATGATGCGGCTGCTGAATCCCAGCCCATACATGTACCTGATGCACTTCCGGACCCCGGACGGGGAACCCTACCAGGTGGTCGGCGCCTCCCCTGAGGCTCTGGTGACCGTCGACGCGCAGCAGCGGGTCGTCTCCCACCCCATCGCCGGTACCCGTGCCCGCGGTGCCACATCCGCGCAGGACGAGGAACTGGCCGAAGACCTGCTGGCCGATGAGAAGGAGCGGGCTGAGCACCTCATGCTGGTGGACCTGGCCCGCAACGATCTGGCCAAAGTCTGTGAGCCCGGCTCGGTGGAGGTCACCCGGTTCATGTCGGTGGAGAGGTTCAGCCACGTGATGCACATGACCAGCCACGTGGAGGGGATGTTGGCGTCGTCCTCCTCTCCCTTCGACGTGCTGGCGGCGACGTTCCCCGCCGGCACGCTCTCCGGGGCGCCGAAGCCGCGCGCCCTGCAGCTGCTGGACGAATGGGAGCCCACCGGCCGCGGCGTCTACGGGGGAGTGGTCGGCTACTTCGACCTCTCCGGCCGCATGGACGCCGCGATCGCCATCCGCTCCGCCGTGCTGGCCGGCGGGAGGGCCTATGTGCAGTCCGGAGGCGGCATCGTCGCCGACTCCGACGAGGACGCCGAACGCCAGGAGACCGTCAACAAGGCCGCCGCCCCGCTGCGGGCCGTGCTGGCAGCTGGGAGACTGACATGATCGGGCGTCTCGCGCACTTCTTCCAGCGCCGCAACACCATTCTGGTGCTGCAGGCCGGAGCGGTGCTGCTGCTGATCTCCTCGGTCCTCACCTGGACCAGCGTCTCTGCAGCAGAGGGCGAGGTCGCATTCACCGGGGCGGAGCTGACCACGCTGGTGCGGAGCATCGCAGTGATCGGTGTGGGCGGCGGAGTGCTGATCACCATTGCCCGCCGGTGGGTGCGGGGAGCCTTGGCCGCAGTGCTGCTGGGCGGTGGCCTCATCGCCCTGGTGGCGGCATCAGTGGCGATGATCGACCCGGCCGCGGCCTCCGCGCCGGCGCTGTCCAGGCTGGGCGTCGACGGGCAGGACTACGCGATTGGCGTGGGCCTCTGGACCGGACTGGCCGGAAGCCTGGCACTGATGGGCGGATCCTTGGCAGCGTTGCTGTTCTCTCCCGGCTGGGACGACGAATCCGATTCAGGCAGCGCCCGATGACCAGTCGACGCAACGTGGTTCTCGCAGCCCTGATCGGTGCTGGGCTGCTGATGCTCTCCACCACTATGACGTGGGTCTCAGCCGAGGGGCTCGGCGAGACCGCCGCAGTGTCCGAGGTCTCCGTCTCCGGGTCCCAGGCCGCAGACACTGTGGCGGCTATGGGACTGGTGGGACTGGCAGGTGCCGTCGCGCTGACCATCGCCTCGCGCACCGGCCGCTGGATCATCGCCGGACTGCTGCTGTGCGCCTGCGCCATGGCCCTGTACACATCGGTGGGGGCGCTGATCGACCCCGCCGGTGCCGCAGAGACGGTCGTGGGCGAAATGACCGGAACCACCACCTCGGCGCAGACCTACCATCTGGGATACGGCGCCTGGGTGGCCACCGGCGGTGCGCTGCTGATGCTGACGGCGTCGGCAGCGCTGCTGAGCGTCTCCCACCGCTGGCCGGATCGGAAAGCATCGAAGAAGTACAGCCGCACCGCCGCCGAAGGTGCTGCCGAGCCCGACGAGTACGACCTGTGGGACAGCCTCAGCGACGGCGACGATCTCACCGACAGCAGATAGACCCCACGCGGTGAGGATTCGCCGGACTGTGATCATCTGCCGGTCATGGCAGAATGGGCAGCAGAATCTCATCACCCGCAGAGACCCCAAGGAGAACCCATATGGCGACCACTCAGACAGCTGCTTCCACGGCTGGAGTCCGCGACGTCAAGCAGAAGCCGCAGGCCGCCGATGAGTTCATCCACCACGACCACATCGGTCACGGCTCCACGCCGGCGGCCTGGGCGCTGTGCGTCATCGTGATCATCGGCTCCGCCCTGGCCGCTGTCGGATTCATCGGCTTGGCGTGGACCAGCCAGTGGGCCATCCTCATTTGGATCGGCGCTGCGCTGATGCCGGTGGCCATCGTCGTGGGCGTGGTGATGAAGCGGATGGGCTACGGCGTGGAGCTGGACGCCGACGCGGTGCTGCGCCGCGGCAGCAGTCCTCGCGAGCACAGCGGCCCGGCGACGCCCGATCAGACTGCCGCCGGCGCGCAGAGGCGCCAGCCCGAAGCCAGCGTCCGCTGAATGGCCACAGTTCTCGACTCCATCATCGCCGGAGTGCGTGATGACCTCGCCGAGCGGGCCCGTGCGGTGGCGCTGCCTCAGATGCGCCAGCGCGCCGCCGAGGCTCCTGCGCCGCTGGACGCCCACGCCGCACTGCAGAACGGGCGCGCCGACGCTGCCGGGGTGCGCATCATCTCCGAGGTCAAGCGCACCTCCCCGTCCAAGGGGTCACTGGCGCCCATCACCGACCCCGGGAGACTGGCCGCCGCCTACCAGTCCGGCGGTGCCAGCATCATCTCCGTGCTGACCGAGCAGCGGCGCTTCAACGGGTCACTGGAGGATCTCGCCGCCGTGCGCGCCGCAGTCCGGGTCCCAGTGCTGCGCAAAGACTTCATGGTCGATGAGTACCAGTTCTACGAAGCCCGGGCCTACGGTGCCGACCTGGTGCTGCTGATCGTGGCGGCTCTGGACGACGCCCAGCTGCGCGACTACCTGGCACTGACCCACCAGCTGGGCATGAACGCCCTGGTCGAAGCTCACACGGAGGAGGAGATCGGGCGTGCGGTCAGCGCCGGCGCCCGGATCGTCGGTGTCAACGTGCGTGACCTGAAGACCCTCGACGTCGACGTCGGACACTACTCAGCCATGGCCCGGCACCTGCCCGCAGACGTGGTCCGCGTGGCCGAATCCGGGGTCGACGGCCCAGCCGTGGTGTGCGACTATGCCGCCCAGGGCGCCGATGCGGTGCTGGTGGGCGAAGCCCTGGTGCGCCACGGCGACCCAGAGGCGGCAGTCAGAGAATTCCGAGCCGCGAGCCTGAACAGCCCGAGCCTGAACAGCGCGAGCCGAAACAAGGAGGGCATGTGACAGCGCAGAGCTACCGTGAGGCCCCCGGACCATACTTCGGCGACTACGGAGGTCGGTGGATCCCCGAGTCGCTGGTCGAGGCCCTCGATGAGCTGGCCGAGACCTTCGCCAAAGCCAAGGCCGATCCGGAGTTCACCGACGAGTACCGGCGGCTGTGCCGCGACTACACCGGCCGTCCCTCGATGCTGACCGAGGCGACGCGATTCGCCGCTGAGGCCGGCTCAGCCCGGATCTTCCTCAAGCGCGAGGACCTCAACCACACCGGCAGCCACAAGATCAACAACG
>JBQCZP010000003.1:0-99030 GCA_052089225.1 Nesterenkonia sp. | reverse complement strand
CAAGAGCGAGCCGTCCGAGACGGTGACGACGGCGGTCGGAATCGACCTGGTCGGCGAAGAGACCACCACGATCTCAGGCCCACGACGCGAACGCATGCGGCTGCTGCGCTGGATTCTTCTACAACTGATTCTCAATCCGCTGCGCGGCGAAATAGCCGTGCTCGGCCGTACTTCAGCACTGGGCATCATTGAACTGCGCGACCTGCCGACCTGCCGGGTGGTCACCGCCTCCGAGGTCCCCGATCTGCACGCGCCCAGCCGAGGCAGCGGCGTCCTGCTGTGCACCGATTCGATGGACCAGAACGCCGCCGAGCACGCACGGCGAGTTGGCTGGCACGTTGTCATCGCGCAGCACGCGCCTGCCGAAGGCTCCCCTGCAGGTTGGGAGATCAACCTTGTTGAGCAGACCGTGCATCGACGCTGCGGACTCACAGCCGCTGCACACCACGCCGGCAGCCTTGGAATCGACGGACTCAGCGATGCCACTCTGCGTGAGCTGTGCCGGCTAGCCATCCCGCACGCATCCTTCTCCCAGACCCCTGGCGAACTTCCCGACCGAGCCGTCAGCAGGCTTCCCGATGAGCTGTTCGCCGCAGAGGCAGCCGAGGAGCTGATGGGCGAACTCGGGGCAGGATCCGCCGGAGACGAGCAGCTGGATCTGGTCGGCGACGGCCCGCATGCACTGATTGCCGGCACGACGGGCTCGGGCAAGTCGGAACTGCTGAAGACTCTGCTGCTCTCCCTGTGCGCACGCTACAGCCCTCAGGAGCTCACGATGGTGCTCGTAGATTTCAAGGGAGGCGCTGCTTTCCACCAGATGACCCGGCTGGAGCACGTCCTCGGCGTCGTCACCGATCTGTCCCAAGCAGCGACGGAACGGACCATCGAAAGCATCCGCAGCGAACTGGTTCGTCGCGAGCGCCTTTTCCTCTCCGCAGGTGCCGGCGACTACAGCGAATACCGCGCAGTCAGCGGTGAACCCCTGGCGCGAATGCTGGTGGTCATCGACGAGTTCCGCATCTTCGCCCACGAGCTCCCCCATCAGCTGGACGAGCTGATGAGGCTGGCGACTCTGGGACGCTCTCTGGGGCTTCACCTGGTGCTCTCCACACAACGACCCCAGGGCGCCGTGACTGCCGATATTCGCGCCAACATCGGTGCGACTGTCGCCCTTCGTATGCGTGGCGAGGATGAGTCCCGGGACGTCATCGGCACCCCGGCGGCCGCCGAAATATCTCGACGCATGCCTGGACGCGCGCTGCTGCGTCGCCCCGGTGAGCGCCCAACGGAGCTGCAGACAGCCCTGCTGCAGGCGACAGAGCCTCACCTGCACGCCGCTCCAGAGTCTTCGCCGACAGCCGCAGCACGGCCGGCGCCGACCCAGGATGCAGTCGTATCAACGCTGGTCGACCAACTGCGTCATCGCTCTCTGGGCCGAGCCCACACTCCTCTGCTGCCGCCGCTGCCGCAGACGCTGGGGGCGCAGGATGCTCTGAGCACAGAAGCCGGAGCACTGCTGGGGCGAATCGATGACCCCGCATCCCAGTCACAGTCCGATCTGCGTCTGAATCCGCGGCACCCGCAGTCAACTGCGCTCATCGGTGAATCGGCTGCCGCAGCCGCAGAAGTTTGCCGAGCGGTGACCCATCAGCTGCTCAATGCGCAAGGATCGGCTGCAGTATATCTGCTTGACGGGGACCAATCGCTGCCACACCTGGATGGTCACCCGCGAGTAGGTGCCCGGCTCAGCGAAGAACACATGGTCGAATCTGCTCATCTGTTGGACCGGCTCTGCGAAGAGCTTGCCGCGCGGCGCATGGGCCGCGGCCGGTCACAGGATCCGCTGGTGCTGATCGTCACCGGCTACTCCCAGTGGTTGGCCGCCTCCCAGGCCGGCTCTGGATTCGAACATCAGCTGTCCACACTGGTCGCTGAGGGTCCCCAGGCAGGGATCAGCGTACTGCTCGCCGGCGGACGGGAACTCGCCGTCGGCAGAATCTCCGGACGGTTCCCTCAGCGGATCTACCTGCCCTTCGGATCAGGTGAGGATGTCACCTACCTGTGGCCGAAGCTGCGCAGCACTGACCCCCTGCCCGGCCGCGGGGTGCTTATCAGCTCCACCGTCGCCTCCCCAGGGCTTGCTCTGCAGCTGACCACCGCAGCCCCGGATCCCGAATGGCCGACTCGGCACGGCCCGGCCACCACGTCCGAGCGCCCGGCCATAGAGGTCCGCGCGCTTCCCGAGCGGATCCTGCCGCAGAGGCTGCCGCAGACTGAGGATCCCGACGGCGTCGTCGTCGGGGTGCAGCAGCTGACGTGGGCGCCGGCGGCGCTGCATTTGGGCCCGGTGAATCTGATCCTCGGATCCCCCGGCACCGGAAAGAGCAGCTGCCTGCGTCTGCTGAACCTCAAGATGCCGCACGCAACTCTGCTGAACAGCGCAAACCATGTGTTGGATGAACTCTCCGAGGTCCTCCTGATTGACGACGCCCACCGATGCACACCCGAGCAGCACCACGAAATTCAACAGGCGATCACAGCGGGAACCCGCGTCGTCGCCGCGGCACCGGCATCTGGGGCCGTATTCACCCAACTCCCCTGGGCTCATCCGGCACGAACCCAGGGCAGCAACGTGATCCTCAGCCCCGTCAGCCGCAGTGAAGCTGAATCCTTCGCGGCCATTATCCCCGTCCTGGATCGGCCCGTGCCTGGACGTGCGGTGCATCTGCGCCCCGAAGGAGCGATCGTCACGCAATGGGCTTTCCCTTAAGAATCATGAGACTTTTCTCATATAAGCTACTTTTAAGACTTTTTATTGGGCATCTTGAGCCTCAATGAGCAATAATGGGGTTATGACTATTCAAACTGCACCGAAGCACCGCAAGCCCATGACCCTGCTCTCGGTGGCCGCCGTCGCCGCCCTGGGCCTCAGCGCCTGCTCCCCGGATGACACCGAAGACGGCGGGCAGGCCGAAGATGTCCAGACCCAGGAAACCTCTGAGGAGACCAGCGAAGAGACCGACCAGACAACAGCCGAGGCGACCGAGACTGTCACTGAAGAAAGCACGGCCAGCGAGGACGCGGCGACCACCGATGACACCGCTGGCGACGACACCGCCACTGCAGATGTGACATCCACTGCCGATGCCGGATCCGGCGGTGACCACCCGGTCTACCAGGCCGTTGAGGCCGCGCTGGCCGAGTACGACGGCGGCGTGATCACCCAGTTCGAAGACAACACCGACGACGACGGCTACGTCGAGGTCTACGTCTATGACGGTGAGACCGAGCAGGAGCTGGAGGTCGACTCCGAGTCCTTCGAGATCATTAACACTGAGGAGGATGACATCGACGGCGACGACCGCGAGGAGGCCGAGGCCGTGGAGATCGAGATCTCGGAGGCCATCCAGACTGCTGAGTCCGAGGGTGGGGCTGAGCCCACAGACGGTGAGCTCGACACTGAGGACGGCACAGTGGTGTGGCAGATCGAGCTGGACAACGACACGGAGGTCTACGTCGACGTCACCAATGGTGACGTGGTCACCGTGGACCAGTAGTACCTCACACACCACCCACGCGGCAGTCGGCGTCTCACTCTGGTGGGGCGCCGGCCTCCTGCGTCGCAGCCCGTTCCACAATGTTCTCCGCGTGGCGGATCAGCGGTTCATCGACCATCGCACCGCGGAACTGCACCGCCCCGGCAGAGCGGTTCACCTCGGCCAGCAGCGCCTGAGCATATTCCACCTCATCATCCGAGGGCGCATAGGCTCTGCGGACCACGGCCACCTGGGACGGGTGAATATTGGCCTTCAGCACGAACCCGCTGGCAGAGGCGTCCCTGGCCTCAGCGGCCAGTCCTTCAGCATCTGAGAAGTCGGCGTAGATCGAATCGATGGCCTGCTTGCCGAACGCGGTGGCACTGAGCAGCACCGCAGCGCGAGAGTGCTGCGCCACCTGACGATACTGCCCCTGCTCGGTGCGCGATGAGGACCCGCCGATGGCGGCGATGAGGTCCTCAGAACCCCACATCAGCCCGCTGACCGCCCGGTGCTGAGCGATCTGCTCCGACCTGATGACGCCCAGCGGCGTTTCGCACAGCGCCAGCACGCAGACATCAGGCAGGACCTCGGTGATCTGGTCGATCTGCTGGGCCGATTCAGCCTTGGGCAGCATCAGCATTCTGACACCGGTGGCAGCTAGGGTCTGCAGGTCAGCGGCAAAGTCTTCGGTGGAGGCGGCGTTGACGCGCACCACCACGCGGACCGGGTCAGCCTCAACGTGGCCGCGATTCTGCTCATCCTGGCACCATGCGCGCAGATGCTGCCGAGCCGTAGGCTTCTGCTCCGGTGCCACCGCGTCCTCCAGGTCGAAGATCACCGAATCGGCCCGGGCCAGTGCCTTGGCATAGCGCTCGGGACGATCGGCGGGGCAGAAGAGCATCGCCGGGCCCGCTGCCTGTCGAACCGTGGCGCTCATGCGACCGTCTCAGATCCGGCAGTGCCTGCCTCGGGACCTGCCGGCCGATTGCCCGCCGGCGCGTGGGCGGAGTGCCACATCAGGGTCTTTCTCGTGCAGCGGCCCACCACAGTTCCCTGCTGATTGCGCATCGTATGGACGAACGTGACGATCCCCTGACCCGGGCGCGACTCAGAGTCGCGCTTGCCTTCGATCAGGGTCTCGGCGTACAGCGTGTCGCCGATGTAGACCGGGGACGGGAAGTCCACGGCGTCGAAGCCCAGGTTCGCCACGATCGTGCCCTGCGTCAGCTGGCCCACCGACAGCCCCACCAGGGTGGAGAGCGTCAGCATCGAGTTCACCAGCGGCTGACCGAAGGGCTGCGCCGATGACCAGTGCGCATCCAAGTGAAGCGACTGAGTGTTCATCGTCATTGTTGTGAACTGCGTGTTGTCGGACTCGGTGATAGTTCTGCCGGGCGAGTGATAATAGGTGGCCCCCAGCTGCATCTCATCGAGATAGAGACCGCGCTGCTCAATCCGGGCAGGACGGGAAGAATTCGGATCCTCTGGCATGCTTCAGCTCCTGTCGCCGGTCTGTTCACGGGGCGACTGACGAGAACGACGCCGCACCAGCACCCCATACGTGCTTCAGTTCACACTATTCGCCCTCATCGTATCGAATGCGCGAACGCCATGAGGCCCTGCCCGTTCGTAGCGACACACAAGATTCTCCCTCCGATTTCGCATGCGCAGATGTAGCCTGTACCACACCACAGGGGCGCACTGATCCCTGATCCCACCTGGACGAGTGGGGAGCTCTCGCACCGAAGGAGGCCGCCATGACGGCACAGGATCCGGAAAAGAACGAGTCGGGGCCGGACACCAGGAGCACCCAAGGCGGTGGTGCGGTGCTGGGCACACTGATGCGCCCGCTGAATACCCTGGTGGAGCGTTTCATCCCCTCAGCCCTGGTGTTCGCCATCGCCCTGACCTTCATCGTGGCGGTCCTGGCGCTGATCCTCACAGACGCCGGGCCAGTGACTGTGGTCGAAGAGTGGGGAATGGGGCTGGCCGGGCTGCTGGCCTTCATGACGCAGATGGCGCTGGTCCTTCTGCTCGGCTACATCCTGGCCAACACCCGACCTGTGCGCCGGTTGCTGATCCGACTGGCCCAGGTGCCCAAGACCGCGGTGCAGGCCTACCTCTTCGTCTTCCTCATCGCCGCCCTGGGATCCCTGATCACCTGGGGGCTGGGCCTGGTGGCAGGGGCCCTGCTGGCTCGGGAGGTCGCCTACGAGTTCCGTCGTCGTGAGCAGCTGGTGCACTTCCCCATGCTGGTGGCTGCCGCATTCTCCGGCTTCGTGATGTGGCACATGGGCTACTCCGCCTCCGGGCCGCTGCTGGCGGCCACCCCGGACTCCTTCGTCGCGGAGCAGCTCGGCGAGCCGCTGGCGATCACCGAGACGATCTTCACCACATGGAATCTGATTGCAATCCTTGTCACCATCCTGGTGGTGGGCCTGGCGCTGTTCCTCATCGCTCCGCGCAACGAGAAGGCCATCGTGCCGCTGACCGTCGATGCCCGGGAGAAGGAGATTGAGGTCGAGGAAACGGTGGAGACCCCGGCTGACCGGGTGGACGCCTCACGCATTCCAACCCTGCTGACCGGTCTTATGCTGGTCGGCTACCTGGTCATTCACTTCTCCGGAGGCGGCTCGCTGACGCTGGACATCGTCAACTGGAGCTTCCTGACGCTGATCATGCTGCTGGTGCGCAATCCCTTCGAACTGATCGCACTGACCAAGAAGGCCGCCTCCAACGTCGGTGAGATTCTGCTGCAGTTCCCGCTCTACGCCGGGATCCTGGGCATCATGAGCGGAACCGGGCTGATCACCGTGATCTCTGAGGCGTTCGTGGCGATCTCCACGCCGGAAACCTTAGCGCTGTTCGCGTTCTTCTCCGCGGGGCTGGTCAACTTCTTCGTCCCCTCCGGCGGCGGTCAGATCGCCGTGCAGGCGCCCATTCTGCTGGAGGCCGCCGAGTCCCTGGGAACCGATCCGGCGGTGGCCATCATGGCTGTGGCCTACGGGGACCAGTGGACCAATATGATCCAGCCCTTCTGGGCGCTGCCGCTGCTGGCGATCGCGGGGCTGAAGATGCGTGACATCCTCGGCTACACCACCATCACGCTGATCGCCTCGGGGCTCGTCTTCGGCTCCGCGCTGGTGCTGGTCTCCCTATAGTCTTCAGGCATGCCCACCCCTGAGCCCACAAGCTCCTCGCGGCCCGACAAGCGCTGGGAGCAGCTGCTGCAGCAGATGCACGACGACGAAACCATCGTGGAGCAGAGCGTGGAGAACCTGCGCGCCACCGTTCCCGGCTATGACAACGTCCCCACCGAGTCCTTGGAAGAATCGGTGCGCAGAAATATCGCAATGAGTATCCGCACGCTCCAACGGGGAGTAGAACCTCGTCCCGGAGACATCAGTGAGGCCGATGCATTGGCTCACGAGCGGTATGCCCAGGGTGTGCCCATCGGCAGCGTGCTGGCCGGCTTCCGGGTGTCACTGTCGTTCATCTTCCACCGTCTGCTGGACATCGCCCCGGAGGAGGGCATCCCGGCCGACCAGGTCCTGAGGTCCTCGACTCTGCTGTGGGCACTTGGGGACGCATTCTCCAGCCGAGCCGTGGAGGTCTACCAGCAGAAGGAGGTCTCCCGGGCCGTCGCCGATTCAACCCGGCGCTCTGAGTGGATCCGCAACGTGGTGACCACCGGATTGGCCCCGGCAGAACGCACCCGCGGCGCCACCCTGTATGACGTACCCACCACCTACCCGGTGCGCGCCCTGGTCGCCGAGGCACCCCCGGGCACCGAAGCGGACCGAGAGCAGCGCCTGCAGGCGTGGGCTTCGGCGAGCCGCACCCGCACACTGACCGCGGTGCAGGGCAGCACCGTGGTGGGGATCATGGCGGGACCCGACGTGCCGGATCGCCACCCCGAAAGCCTCGCAGTGAGCGTGGGAGAGGCCACCATGCTCGATGAACTGCCGCGTTCCTTCGAATCGGCCTCATTGGCGCTGCAGGCCGGCCTGGCCCTGGGACAGTCAGGCATCATCAGCGTGGAGCGGCTCTCCTGGCGCTTGGGCATCCACTCCAATCCGGAGGTCACCGACATGCTGCATCAGCTGCACCTGGCTCCGCTGGAGGACGCCGGAGACTTCGGTGAGCACGTCATCGAGGCGGTCGATGCCTACCTCACCCACCGGATGAGCATTCCGCTGGCCGCCCGGAGCATTCCAGTGCACGTGAATACTCTGCGCTACCGCCTGCAGCGGTTCCGCGAAATCACCGGCGCCGATCTGGGCGATCTGAACACCTTGATCGAACTCTCGTGGGTCCTGGCCGCCCAACCCGGACGAAAAGCACGACGTCGGCCCACTTCGTAGTCAGCTACGAAACAGTGCCGCTTCCCTTGAGTAACCGAATGTAGCCCACATCACACCGAGCCGCGCATACTTGCGTAAAAGGTAAGAGGACTACCCTTTGGTTCGGACGCCCGATCTCACAAGGAGATAATCATCGAACACCAGACCACCCGCAGCTCGCCGATTCCCTCCGATGCCCTGAGCGGCCGGCGGGCGCTGATCACCGGAGGAGCCTCCGGCATCGGGGCGGCCTGTGCCCGGGCCTTCGCCGCAGCCGGGGCCACCGTCACCGTCTGCGACCTCAACGGTGAAGCCGCTCAGAGCTTGGCCGACGAGATCGGCGGTGAGTCGTGGGCAATCGACCTGGCCGACACCGTGGCGCTGGAGGAGCTTTCGCTGACCACCGACGTCCTGGTCAACAACGCGGGGATCCAGCACGTGGCCCCCATTCAGGACTTTGACCCGCAGCAGTGGCGGTTCATCCATCGGCTGATGGTCGAATCTCCGTTCCTGCTGATCCGTGCGGCGCTGCCGGGGATGTATGAGCGCGGATTCGGCCGCATCATCAATCTCTCCTCAGCCCACGGGATGCGGGCCAGTCCCTACAAGTCGGCCTATGTCGCCGCCAAGCATGCCTTGGAGGGGCTCTCCAAGGTCACCGCCCTGGAGGGCGCCGAGCACGGGGTGACGTCCAACTGCATCAACCCTGCCTATGTGCGCACCCCGCTGGTGGAGAAGCAGATCGCCGACCAGGCCCGGACCCACGGCATCAGCGAGGATGAGGTCGTGGAGAAGATCATGCTGACCGAATCTGCGGTCAAGCGCCTGGTCGAGGCCGATGAGGTCGCCTC
The DNA here is from genome assembly GCA_052089225.1 of Nesterenkonia sp. Classification (GTDB taxonomy): domain Bacteria; phylum Actinomycetota; class Actinomycetes; order Actinomycetales; family Micrococcaceae; genus Nesterenkonia. The sequence continues at coordinate 90,297 of JBQCZP010000003.1, read as the reverse complement.
GCTGGCCACCTGGATGGCCTCCGACGCCTCCGGTATGGTGACTGGCACCTCGTACACCATCGACGGCGGCTGGACCGCCGCGTGATCACCGACGCTGCTCAGAAGCGTCTGACCGAAGAGGAGAAACTGTGAGTGTGAACAAAACGGTGGCCACTGCGGCTGAGGCTGTCGCCGACATCGGCGACGGCTCGACCCTCGCGGTCGGCGGATTCGGGCTCTCCGGCAACCCGATCCAACTGATCGAGGCTCTGCTGGACCAGGGGGCGTCGTCGCTGACCATCGCCTCCAACAACGCCGGCGTCGACGACTGGGGCCTGGGGCTTCTGCTGAAGGCCGGGCGAATCAGAAAGATGATCTCCTCCTACGTGGGAGAGAACAAGGAGTTCGCCCGCCAATACCTGGAGGGTGAGCTGGAGCTGGAGTTGGTGCCGCAGGGCACCCTGGCGGAGAAGCTTCGCGCCGGCGGCTCCGGCATTCCCGCCTTCTACACCCGCGCTGGGGTGGGCACCCCAGTGGCCGACGGCGGAATTCCCACCCGCTACGACGCCGCAGGCCAGATCCTTCAGGAGTCCAGTCCCAAGGAGGTCCGGCCCTTCCCCGGCCCGGACGGCCGCATCGTCAGCTACGCGCTGGAGAATTCGATCGTCCCTGACTTCTCCCTGGTCCACGCGGCCCGCGGGGACCGGCACGGCAACCTGGTGTTCAACAAGGCCGCCCGCCAGTTCTCTCCCCCGGCGGCGATGGCCGGCCGGATCTGCGTCGCCCAGGTGGAGGAGCTGGTCGAGCCCGGGGAGCTCGACCCCGACCAGGTCCACCTGCCGGGCATTTTCGTCCACCGCGTCCTGGAGGTCGGCACCGAGATCGACAAGCCGATCGAGAAGCGAACCGTGAGCACCGGTTCAGAGGAGGAGAACTGAGATGACGCAGCAGAGCACAGCAGTGGGCTGGACCCGCGAACAGATGGCGGCCCGCGCGGCCCAGGAGATCCAGGACGGCGACTACGCCAACCTGGGCATCGGCATGCCGACCCTGATCCCCAACCACATTCCGGCCGGCCGTGAAGTCATCCTGCACTCGGAGAACGGCATTCTGGGCGTCGGGCCCTACCCGCTGGAGGAGAATCTCGACCCGGACCTGATCAACGCGGGCAAGGAGACGGTCACCACCAACCCCGGGGCGGCATTCTTCGACTCGGCCACCAGCTTCGGGATGATCCGCGGAGCCAAGCTCGACGTCGCCGTGCTGGGCGGCATGCAGGTCGCGGCCAACGGTGACCTGGCAAACTGGATGGTTCCGGGCAAGATGGTCAAAGGCATGGGTGGCGCTATGGACCTGGTTCACGGCGCCCGGCGGGTGCTGGTGCTGATGGACCACCGCACCAAGGACGGCGGCTCCAAGCTGCTGCCCCAGTGCACGCTGCCGCTGACCGGACGCGGGGTGGTCAACACCGTGATCACCGATCTGGGCGTCGTCGAAGTCAGCTCGGACCCGGCCCACCCCAAGTTCACTCTGGTCGAGACTGCCCCCGGGGTGACCGAGGAGCAGATCCGCGAAGCCACCGACGCCCCGCTGCACTGAGGGATGAGCAGCCGGTAGGCTGGTCGGGTGACAACTGATCCCACCGGCAGGCAGCGTGACCTCACCGGCTTCTCCCCGAAGGCCAAGGCGTGGCGCACGTTCTTCGAAACCTCGGCGCTGATCACCGATCGTATGGAGAAGCGCCTGCACGCCACCACGGGTCTGAAGATCACCGACTACAACCTGCTGCTTGTGCTCAGCGAGGCGGAGAGAAATCAGCTGCGGATGGGGGAGCTGGCCGAGAAGATGGTCTTCTCCCCCTCGCGGCTGTCCTATCAGGTGAAGACTCTGGCTGCCCAGGGCCTCATCGAGCGTTCGACCGACCCCAACGATAAGCGTGGTATGACCGCGACGCTGACAGACGAGGGCCGCAGAGTCTTCACCGCGGCCTCCCGAGTGCATGCCCAGCACATCAAGCAGCTGTTCCACCCGGCCGTGGATGAGGCCGAGGCCGAAGCGCTGGAGGCCATCTGCGGACAGATCCAGCGCGCCGTGCAGCAGGCGGACTAGCGGGGCTGCTCGACCAGCTCAACCCACCAGCTCAATGTGCAGCGAATCGGCACGGTGACGCAGCGCCTGAACATCTGCGGCCGCGGCTTCCACCGCCGCCAGTGCCAGCCGCTGACCCACAGCGTCAGTACCGGGCTCCACCACTACCCCCAGGCTCAGCTCCGGCCCGTGGCCACCGCCGAGGACGCGGGCGCCGGAGGCCGTCTGGGTGATGATCCCCGGGTGCGGCTTCACCACCAGCTGGGCCACCCCCGGGCACTGATCCGGGATCGGGGCCAGCGCCTGGACCACCTCATCGTCCAGGTAGCTCGGCGTCCAAAGCTGGCCCTGAGCCAAAGCTTCCACGGCGGGACGCCGAATCACATAGGTCAGCTCAGCAGCGGCCTGGGGCGTGCCGGGGTCCAGGACGACCAGTTCGGCGTCCTCGGCGAGAGCGGCCAGCATGACCCGTTCGGCTTCAGCCGCCACCGGCCGCGCTTGACGGTGCCAGCCGGTCAGCGCCTGAACTGAGGTGAACACCGGCATCGCCCGGCGACCGTCCGGTGCGGTCAGTGACACCAGCGAAATGTCGGCTTCCTTATCGCCGTGGTCGGCGTCGCCGGCGCCGGTGGCGAGCACCGGAGCAAAGAGCCGCTGGCCGGCCAGGGAGGCAACGAACTGGGCCTCATCGGACTCACCGGTGATCAGCCGGCGTCTCGCCGCGGCTACCGGGGCAGTGGTGTGCCCGTCGTCGCCGTCGAAGGTATGCAGCGGGTTGGCGTCGCCGGAGAGGTCGCGGCCGCTCCAGGCAATGCCCGCCGAGTCCGCCGGGGCACCACTGTCGCTGCGCTGCTGACGCTCCAGCAGGTTGGCGATGTGCGCCGGCAGCCGGTTTTCGCTCACCGGGTGTCGGCGGCGATCGCCAGCGCCTGTGGCAGGGTGAACCTGCCGGCGTAGAGCGCCTTGCCCATGATCGCACCCTCCACTCCGGAGGAGACCATCTGCGCCAGGGCGGCGACGTCGTCCAGCGAGGAGATGCCGCCGGAGGCGATGACGGGTTTGTTGGTCTTGGCACCCACTGCCGCCAGCAGCTCAGTGTTTGGCCCGCGCAGCGTGCCGTCCTTGGTGACGTCGGTGACCACATAGCGCGGGCAGCCGGCGTCTTCCAGGCGGGCAAGAACCTCCCAGAGGTTACCGCCCTCCTTGGTCCAGCCGCGTGCGGCCAGTGTCTCGCCGCGCACGTCCAGCCCGACGGCGATGGCGTCCCCATGACGTGCGATGGCGCGTGCGGTCCATTCCGGGTCCTCCAGGGCGGCGGTGCCCAGGTTGACCCGGGTGGCGCCCATGTCCAGAGCGCGGTCCAAGGACTCGTCGTCGCGGACGCCTCCGGAGAGCTCGATCTTGATGCCGATCTGATCGACGACTTCGCGCAGCACCTCCCGGTTGTGTCCGCGTCCGAAGGCGGCGTCGAGGTCCACCAGGTGGATCCATTCCGCCCCCTGCTGCTGCCAGGTGTGTGCGGCCTCCAGGGGATCGCCGTAGCCGGTCTCGGAGCCGGCCTCACCCTGGACCAGACGCACGGCCTGGCCCTCGGAGACGTCGACGGCGGGCAGAAGTTCAAGGTGTTTCATAGTGTTCCTATCCAGTTTTGCAGCAGCTTCATCCCGGCGTCGCCGGATTTTTCGGGGTGGAACTGGGTCGCAGTGAGCGGGCCGTTCTCCACTGCGGCGATGAAGTCAGCACCGTGGTGGGACCAGGTGACTGTCGGCGGCCGCATCGCCTCCAGTGTCTGATCGAACTCCCAGGTCTGCACGGCGTAGGAGTGGACGAAGTAGAACCGTTCCTCACTGATCCCGTCGAACAGTGCACTGCCGGCCGGAGCACCCACGGTGTTCCACCCCATATGCGGTACGACGACGTCCTTCGGCAGTCCGGTCACCTCGCCGGGCCACTCCCCCATGCCCGCTGCGGACACACCATGCTCCACCCCGCGCTCAAAGAGGATCTGGTGGCCCACACAGATGCCCAGCACCGGCCGGGACCCGGCGATGCGTCGGCCGATCCAGCGCGGGGCGTCGATAGCCTTCAGCGCGTCCATCACTGCGGAGAACGCACCGACTCCGGGCACCACCAGGCCGGCGGCGTTGAGCAGCGTGTGGGTGTCCCGGGTCAGCTGCGCCGCCGCGCCGGCGCGGTTCAGGGCCCGCACCGCAGAGTGGACGTTCCCCGAGCCGTAGTCGAGCACAGCCACGCTGGGTCGGGTCACAGGGCACCCTTGGTCGAAGGAATTCCATCGGTGCGCGGATCGGACTCCACTGCGGTGCGCAGCGCCCGGGCGAAGGCCTTGAACTGGGCCTCAACGATGTGGTGCGGGTCTCGGCCGTCCAGCAGGCGCATATGCAGGCAGATGCCGGAGTGGTAGGTGACCGACTCGAACACGTGCCGGGTCATGGAGCCGGTGAAGTGCCCACCGATGAGGTGGTACTGCTGGCCCTCGGGCTCACCGCTGTGGACCATGTAGGGCCTGCCGGAGACGTCGACGACGGCGTGGGCCAGCGCCTCATCCAGTGGCACGGTCGCTTCGCCGAAGCGGCGAATACCGCGCTTATCGCCTAAGGCTGTGCGCAGCACCTCACCGATGACGATGGCCGTGTCCTCCACGGTGTGGTGGACATCGATGTGGGTGTCGCCTTCGGCCTCGACGTTGAGATCGATGAGCGAGTGCTTGGCCAGCGTGGTGAGCATGTGGTCGTAGAACGGCACCGTGGTGCTGATGTGTGAGGTCCCGGTGCCGTCGAGGTCCATGCGGACCTTCACCCGGGACTCGCTGGTGGTGCGCTCCATCGTCGCGATGCGCGCTTCAACAAGTTCTGCTCCCATAAGAGTCTGATCCTATCGGTTGAGGTGGTTGGCCAGTGAGTTGAGGAAGCCGGTGGTCTCCTCCTCGGTGCCGGCGGTGACCCGCAGGTGGCCGGCGATGCCGACGTCGCGGACCAGGATGCCCTCATCCAGCAGGTGCTGCCATGTCGCCGAGGCGTCGTCGAGCCCGCCGAAGAGCACGAAGTTGGCGTCCGAGGGATAGGGGGACAGTCCCATCGTGGCCAACTCCGCCACAATGCGGTCACGCTGGGTCTTGATGCGCTCCACATTGGCCATCAGGATCTGCGCATGGTCCAGAGCGGCACCGGCTGCCGCCTGGGTGATCGCCGAAAGGTGATAGGGCAGCCGCACCAGGCGCAGGGCGTCGGTCACCGCCGGTGAGGCGGCGAGGTAGCCCACGCGTCCGCCGGCCATGGCGAAGGCCTTGCTCATCGTGCGGGTGACGATCAGCCGCGGCCGACCGGAGAGCATGCTCAGCGCAGAGTCGGTGCCGGGCTGGCGGAACTCGCCATAGGCTTCGTCGACCACCACGATGGTCTCCGATTCGGCGGCCGCACGGTAGGCGGCCTCGACTACGTCCAGCTCCAGGGCAGTTCCGGTGGGGTTGTTCGGTGAGCAGAGGATGACCACATTCGGCCGGTGCTCACGGATCTGGGCGGCGACGTCGTCGGGGGTCTGGGTGAAATCTTCGCTGCGGGTGCCTGCGATGTAGTCGCTGTTGACCCCGCGGGCGTAGAGCGGGTACATCGAATAGGTCGGCGGGAAGGACATCACGCTTCGGCCGGGGCCGGCGAAGGCCTGCAGGATGTGCTGCATGACCTCATTGGATCCGTTGGCTGCCCAGATCTGGTCGGTGGAAAGCTCCACGCCGGACTCTCTGGTGAGGAATCGAGCCAACTTGTGCCGCAGGGTCGTGAACTCCCGGTCGGGGTAGCGGTTGAGGCTCTTCGCCGCCGTGCGGACCTCCTCGGCGATGGCCTCCACCACCTCGGCGGGAACGTCATAGGTGGTCTCGTTGACGTTGAGCATGGCCTCTACGCTCAGCTGGGGCGCCCCATAGGGCTGCTGCCCCCTGAGCTCGGCACGGATCGGCAGGGCCTCAAGCGGTGATTCAGTCACCGGACCATCATAGTGCCGAGGCTCAGTCAGCAGGAACGTGAAGCACCTCTCCGGGCTGCAGCTGCGAGTTGTTCAGGTTGTTGAGCTCGGTGATGGCGGCCATGACTTCCCGGACGTCGTCACCGGTGGGAGCCTCTTGGGCCAGTGACCACAGTGTGTCTCCCGGGGCGACCGAGACCTCCACAGCGCTGACACCGGGCTGCTCGGCGGTGGACGCCTGTGCTTGGTTGAACACCGAGGTGGCGGCCATCAGCAGCCCGGCCACCAGCACGGCGGTGGTCAGCAGCACTGGCAGCCCGAGCAGCAGCAGGCGCCCTCGGCGAGTCAGCGTCAGGGTCGTGGTGGATCCGGCGCCGATGGTGGCAGAGTTCGTGGTGGTAGTCATGGGGAATTTCCTCCTTTATCGAACCTGTGTTCTATTTATAGTACATATATTCGAGCTTCACTGCGACACTCGCACATATCTATGGAATCTGTATGCGGTTTCGCGTACTCTGAGCCCATACGTTCGAAGTGACCTTCGACCTGGTGACTATCTCAACAGCGGGGTAGGACACACCGGCTGTCACTTCGTCACCGGCCCAGGAGGAGACACCCAGATGCCAGCGCAGCGCACATCTCAGGACCAGAGCACGGCAGCAGCTCAGAGCACATCAGCGGACCGCGACGAGCCGCGCCCCCTCACCGAGCGGCAGCGCAAGATCGTGGAGATGATCCAGACCTCGTTGGCGCAGCGAAGCTACCCGCCATCGATGCGGGAGATCGGAGACGCCTGCGGACTGGCCTCACTCTCCTCCGTCACTCACCAGCTGGCCAGGCTGCAGCAGCTGGGGTACCTGCGCCGCGTGCCGGGAAAGCCTCGGGCGATGGAGGTCATCCGTGACGCTGATGGCCGCCTGCTGGCCGAAGAGATCGAGGAGACCCCCAGCGCCCCGGTGGGCGATTCCACGGTGGTGGATTTGGACGCCTACCGGGCTGAGGCAGACTCGCGGGTCGCCGATGTGCCGCTGGTGGGCCAGATCGCCGCCGGCGGCCCCATCCTGGCCGAGCAGAACGTGGAGGACGTCATGCCGCTGCCGCGGCAGCTCACCGGCGAGGGCGAGCTCTTCATGCTGCAGGTGCGCGGAGATTCGATGATCGAGGCCGGCATCTGTGAGGGCGATTGGGTGGTGGTGCGCCGCCAGCCTGATGCTGATAACGGCGATATCGTCGCCGCACTGCTGGAGGAGGAGGCGACCGTCAAGACGCTGAAGCGCCGTGACGGCCACCAATGGCTGCTTCCGCAGAACCGCATGTACGAACCGATCCTCGGCGATGAGGCCAGCATTATGGGCAAAGTGGTGACCGTGCTGCGGTCCCTCTAGGGACCGCTGCCTCAGTCCGCTGCAGGCTGCGCTGCCAGGCGACTGAGCGCACCGCGGGCGATCGTCGCGTCGGTCGTCGCCCAGAACTGCGGCATGGACGTCTTCAAGAACGCCCCGTAGCGGGCGTTGGCCAACCGTGAGTCCAGCACGGCGAGCACTCCGCGATCCTCGGAGGTTCGGATCAGGCGGCCAGCACCCTGGGCCAGTCGGGTGGCGGCGTGGGCTGCAGAGACCTGCATGAACCCGTTGCCGCCGGCCTTGGAGACTTCCAGACTGCGTGCGGTGCTCAGCGGGTCATCCGGCCGCGGGAACGGGATCCGGTCGATCACTACCAGCCGGCAGGTCCGACCGGGCACGTCGACTCCCTGCCACAGGCTCATCGTGCCGAACAGGCACGTCTGCTCGTCGGTGGCGAACTCACGCACCAGCGCCGACATGGTGGAGTCTCCCTGGCAGAGGATCGGCACATCGACGATCTCACGCAGCTGCTCGGCGGCCTGTTCGGCGGCCCGCCGGGACGAGAACAGTGCCAGCGTGGCCCCGTTGGAGGCTCTGATCAGCTCTGCGAGCTCCTGACGCTGGGCATCCTGGGTCTTCAGCGACGGCGGGGGCAGATGCTTGGCCACATAGAGCATGCCCTGTTTGGGGTATTCGAAGGGGCTGCCGACGTCGACGCCGTCCCAGGCCGGGGCCCGCTCCCCCAGCAGCCCCAAGGAACCGGCCACCGGTTCGAAGCTCTCCCCGATCGTCAGGGTCGCCGAGGTCAGCACGACGGTGCGGTCTCCGAAGAGGCCCTCGCGCAGCCGGGCGGCCACACTGGTGGGGGCGACATAGATGATCGGCGGCTCGCTGAGATCGGCGGGCTGGTAGCCCTGGCCCGGGGTGAAGGTGCCGGGCCGCGTGATCCAGACGACGTCGGCGCTCTGATCGGAGTCCAGCATCCGGTTGGTCACATCGAGCACTGCCTGAAGCCGTGCCCGGGCGGTGGTGCGACCGGGGTCGGATTCGCTTTCGGCGGTCGGTTTGGAGTCTGCAAGTGCGGTGCGGGCCGCGTTGCGGGCGACCTCCACGGCGCCTGCCTGCTGCTCAGTCAGGCCCCTGCCGCTCTTGAAGCCGGCCAGCAGCCCGTCCTCCAGTGGGCCGAATGCGGCCTCGATGCCGGTGGCGGCGCCCTGCAGGGCGTCGACGTTGATGGCGGTGTGTCGGCGGGCTGAGCTGGCCGCAGCCTGAATCATGTGGGCAGAGAGCTGCACGGTCACTGCTGAGGTGACCCGTTCGGCCAACTCATGGGCCTCGTCGATGACCACAGCGTCGTGTTCGGGCAGCACGTCCAGGCCCTCGAAGGCGTCAATGGCCAGCATCGCGTGGTTGGTGACGATAAGGTCAGACTCTGCGGCCCTGTGCCGTGCGAGCTCTGAGAAGCACTCCTGAGCCATGGGGCATTTGCGGGGCCCGATGCAGTCCACAGCGTTGACCGAGACCTGCCGCCATGCCTTGTCGGTGACTCCCTCAGCAAGGTCGTCGCGGTCACCGGTGTCGGTCTCCTCTGCCCACTCACGCAGCCTCAGCACATCTCGGCCCATGCGTGTGGTGGGCTCGTAGGTGGTGACTCCCCCACCCGGCTCCATTCCGGCGGCGAAGAGCGCCTCCTGGTCGCCGTCCTCCTCGGGGAAGCCGCCGGCGAGCTTGTGTTTGCACAGGTAGTTCGCCCGTCCCTTCACCAGCGCGATGTCGACCGGCCGAGGCAGCTCCTCAGTGATGGAGTCCAGCAGATCCGGCAGGTCGCGGCCCATGATCTGGGCCTGCAGCGCCAATGTCGCCGTGGAGATCAGCACCGGCTTCTCAGCTCGGACCGCGTGCAGGGCCGCAGGCACCAGGTAGGCCAGGGACTTGCCGGTGCCTGTGCCGGCCTGCACCAGCAGGTGCTTCTCCTCGGCGAAGGCCTCAGCAACCCGACGGGCCATATCCACTTGGCCTTCGCGGCGGGTCCCCCCGAACGCCTCCACTGCGGTGTCCAGCAGCTGCACAGCCTGCCGGGCGGAGGCTGAGTCGTTCGATCCTGCTGCGCTGTGGTCAGCCTGTGCCGTGGTCGTCATCGTCTACGAGTCTTCCACCTGGTAGCTCGCCAGATCGGCAGCCAACGCCGGCCCGACCTTGACGGACAGCCGCGTGCCCTCCTCCTGATAGCTGGTCGTCAGGATCTCGGCGTCGGCGGCGTGCAGCCGGGCCACCACATCGCCTTCGGCGTAGGGCACCAGCACCTCCATGGGCACAGAGGGCCGGGGTATGGCCTCTGCGATGGTCTGCTTCAGCTCTGCGATGCCCGCTCCGGTCCGTGCCGAGACTATCGCGGTATGCGGCTCTCGGCGCCGGATGCGCTCGAGCACATGGGTCTCGGCGGCGTCGGCCTTGTTGAGCACAATGATCTCGTCCACCTGATCGGCGCCCACATCGCTGAGGACGCTGCGCACTGCGGTGATCTGAGCCTCCGGCTCAGGGTGGGATGCGTCGACCACGTGCAGGATCAGGTCAGCCTGAGCCACCTCCTCCAGAGTGGAGCGGAAGGCCTCGACCAGCTGGGTGGGCAGCTGGCGGACGAACCCTACGGTGTCAGAGAGGGTGTAGCCGATGCCGTCAGGGGTCACCGCCTTGCGCGTGGTGGGGTCCAGGGTGGCGAACAGGGCGTTCTCCACCAGCACCCCGGCGTCGGTGAGCCGGTTGAGCAGACTGGACTTTCCGGCGTTGGTGTAGCCGGCGATGGCAACCGAGGGCACAGCATGACGACGACGATTGGCGCGCTTGGTCTCGCGGGCGGGCTTCATCGCCGCAATGTCGCGGCGCAGTCTGGCCATGCGGCGGTTGATGCGGCGCCGGTCCAGCTCAATCTGCGTCTCACCGGGGCCCCGGGAGCCCATTCCGGATCCGGCACCTCCGACCTGTCCGCCGGCCTGCCGGGACATTGATTCGCCCCAGCCGCGCAGCCGCGGCAGCAGGTACTCCAGCTGGGCGAGCTCCACCTGGGCCTTGCCTTCGCGGGACTTGGCGTGCTGGGCGAAGATGTCCAGGATCAGGCCGGTGCGGTCGATGACCTTGACCTTGACGATGTCCTCCAACGAGCGTCGCTGGGAGGGCGCAAGCTCGGAGTCGACGATCACCGTATCCGCGCCGAGTTCGGCCACCGCCTCCTTGATCTGCTCGGCCTTGCCGGAGCCGAAGAACGTGCCGGGGTCCGGAGTCGCGCGGCGCTGCAGGAACCCGTCGAGCACTGTGGATCCGGCAGTCTCGGCCAGCGCGGACAGCTCACGCAGCGAGTACTCCGCCTCCTGGGCGCCGCCGCCGCGGTAGAGCCCGGCCAGCACCACCCGCTCCAGGCGCAGCTGGCGATTCTCCACCTCGGTGACGTCCTCCAGCTCAGTGGAGAGCCCCTCGACCCGGCGCAGGCGGCGACGTTCGAAGAGGTCGAACTGGTCGCCGTCGTGCTCAGTGTGGCCTTCCTCGTCGGCGAGCACGCGGGCGGGGCCGTCGAGGATGCTGCGGCCTCGGGCATCGTCGGCGGTGTCGGTATCCGTGATCGAGCTGGGGTCCGTGGTCGGATCAGTACGGAACTGCTCATCGGCGACGAAGCGGGTGGGCCTCTTCTCCTGGGCGGCCTCATCGGCGGCCAGGATCCGTGCGATGGTCTGATCGACGGTGGAGTTGGGGTGAGATTTCTTGTGTTCAGTCATTCAGATTCCTTGCCCGCGGTACTTCGACGCCGGCGAAGGCGTGCTTTGCGGGGCTTGTTCGTGTGGAAGATCGAGCATGCTCAACCGGACGCGCGGCAACGGCGTCCGGGAGCGGGCAGCGGTACTCAGGCAGAGAATTTGGGCCGTGCGTACCGGGTCAGGCGAATCCACATGGTCTCCATCGTACTACGATTCAACGGATGGCACCTTCGCATTATTTCTCCTCCCCTCAGGGCAGCTTTGAGCCGCGGGCGCTTCAGGTCGAGCTGGCCGAGCGCCGACTGAGCCTCAGCACCGCCGGCGGGATCTTCTCCCCCGACGGTGTGGATAAGGGCACCCAGGTGCTGCTGCGCGGCGCCCCGGACCCGGCCCAGCAGGGGAACCTGTTGGATGTGGGCTGCGGTTGGGGGCCGATCGCGCTGACCATGGCGATGCTCTCCCCCCAGGCCACCGTGTGGGCAGTGGACGTCAACGAGCGCGCCCGCACCCTGTGCGCGCAGAACGCCTCGGCTGCGGGGCTGACCAACATTGAGGTGCGCGCACCCGAGGATGTGCCGACAGACCTCGGATTCTCCACCATCTGGTCCAACCCTCCCATCCGGGTGGGCAAGGCCGTGCTGCACCAGATCCTGCGCACCTGGTTGCCCCTGCTGGACGCCGAGGGTGAGGCGTGGCTGGTGGTGCAGAAGAACCTGGGGGCCGACTCCCTGCAGAAGTGGCTGAGCGCCGAGCTGGGCGCGGAGTACAGCGTGGACCGGCCGCAGACGTCGAAGGGCTTCCGGCTGCTGCGCGTGGTGCGCCGATGAGTCCCGCCGAGGGGCACTGGGCACCTTTGGAGGCGCTGCCGCTGGATGAGTACGAAGAGATCGTCGTCTTCGATGAGTGGCGGACCCTGCGTCATCACTCCTCCCGCTCACTGACTCGGACTCGGGCGCTGCTGGACGCACTGGGCTATGAGCCCCACGACACCGACCATCACATCCTGGGGGTGGTCGGCTCGAAGGGCAAGGGCACCACAGCCGCCTATGCCTCGGCCTGCTTGGCCGGTGTGGGCCACCGGGTGGGAACGGTGATGAGCCCCGGGACGGTCTCCAACGCTGACCGGATCAGGATCGACGGCGTCGCCATCGATGACACCGTGCGCAGGCGAGCTCTGCAGCGGATCCAGTGCGCTCGCGAGCAGCTTCCGGAGGCGGCGCAGGATTCGGGATACTTGGCGCCCACAGGCCTGTTCATGGTGATGGCGATGCTGATCTTCGCTGAGGCCGGAGTCGACGTCGTCGTCGCTGAGGCCGGTATCGGTGGGGCATCCGATGACCTCTCCCATTGGCGGCTCGATGCCGTGGCGGTGACTGCCGTCTTCGGTGAGCATCTGGATCTGTTGGGACCCACGCTTGCCGATGTCGCAGCGGATAAGGCGGCGGTGATCACAGACGATACTCAGTTCTGCCTCAGCGTTGCCCAGAGTCCCGAACCGGCGCAGGTGCTGCGGCAGCGCTGCGCGGCCACCGGGACACCGCTGATCAGACCCGGTGAGCGTGCAGATCAGTTGGCCTCCCACCTGCCGCCGGGGCTGCAGCGCGGCAACGCTGCGCTCGGCATTGCAGCAGGGATGCAGCTGCATCAGCTGGGGCGGGGCACGCGGGCCGCGGAGCCCGATGAACCGCGCGATTCCCCGCAGCTGGCCACAGTGCTCGAGTCGGTCCACTACCCCGGGCGCATGTCGGTGCACACCACTGCAGGCGGCGCCGGCTGCGTGGTGGACTCAGCGGTCTCCGGTGCGGGCCTGGCGGCAGCCTTGGAGTTCGCACGCTCGCAGCTGACCGGTGTGGATCAGGTGTTGGTGTGCCTGCCGCCGAACAAGGATCTCGGCGGCTTCGTCAATCAGCTGCACGATTTCGACGGGCGCAGAGTCTTCGTGGAGCTGCCGGGGGCCTACACCGGCATGCCGGACCGGGCCGACTGGCCCTGGGAGTGGGTCAGCCAACAGGCACTGCCGGAGCTGCTGGACGCCGGAAACTCGCTGGTGGTCGGCACCGTTCTCTACACCTCATTGGTGCTGCGCACCCTGGGCGCAGACGCCGATCGGCTCTTCACTCGGCCATGAGTGCCGGCAGGACTAACAGGTGGGACCTGCTTCTGGACCCACTCCCCATTGCCAGCTCCGGTTGGTCAAACGACCTTGGGGTGATTCGATTGAGCCTTACGAGAAGAGTCTGGAGGCACCAGGGCTCCGTTCGGTGTGTAAACCCAGCTGTGCCGATAGGCGGACCTTTCGGAACAGTGTCGGGTAGGTGCGCCGGTCATATTCGCGGTGGCGGTCTTCTGCCTCTTTCACACCGATCGCGTGAGTGTCACCGGCGCAGCACAGCGGAGATTCCGGCTGAGATGAGGCCGCATACTGCTCCGACCAGAGTGCCCGTGACAAGACTGGAGATCACGGTGAACCCTCGAAAGACCAGCCCTTGGATCAAGGGATCGGTGTCAGCGAGGTTCCCTCCCAATTGTGGGGACCCGTCTGGAAAAGCTTGATCCCAGAACAACAGGTGACCAGCAGCCAGGACCACTCCGTAGAAGGTTCCAACGGTGAGCAGCGTCAGGAACGGGCGACGAACGTGCATCAGCACGGCCACGCCGACCCAGATCGTCGGTGGAATGAACACCAAGAGGGCGTTGAGGAGAGTGCCTTCTTCGATGAGGTGAAGGTCGTGGAGAACGACGCGCGGGGCAGCGAGAAGTGCTAGGCCGAAGATGCCCCACAGGGGCAGGCCAAGTTTGCGTTTCGGGGTGTTGCGGGGCTGTGATGTCATGTCCAACACGCTACGAGCCCCAGGGCGGCTCCACATCCGTCCGAAAGCCCAACTTGGCGTCGTCTTTTGTCGACTTCGAATGTCGACTCTGAGCGACTGCCTCGCGGGAAGCGTCTGTCTAGACTTGACCTATGGTCGCCAGAACCCAGCAGCCGAAGAGGGAGCACAAACAGCGTTGGTGGAGGTTCGACTCAGTGCTGGGACTGTTGGTGTGGGGCACGGTCTCTTGGATGATTACAGCCGATCAAGCTGGAGAGCGTGCCCCGGACCTTGTGGCCTATTTCTGGGCTGTCGGCCTTGGGGCGCTGATGCTGGTACGGCGACAGTATCCCAACCTCGTGCTGTGGATCACGGTGCTGAGCCTGTTCGCCTACTACATGGCTGCCTACCCTGCTGTAGGGCTGAGCGTGCCCACAGCCGGGGCCCTGATGACTGGGGCAGAGTTCCTCAAACTTCGTTGGCCGGTCGTCGCTTCGTTGCTCCTGATCGGGGTCAGCTCCAGTGTCCGATTGATCCAGGGGCAGGACTTCAGCAGAATCATCGGCTATGAGCTGGCCGGCCATGTAGGGCTCATGGCAGCTGCAATCGCGCTGGGGACGAGCCTTCGATTCAGGCACCAACTGCAGCGACAGTCTGTGGAGCTGGTAGCAGCCGTCAAGAATGCCGAACGAAGTCATAAAAGAGCAGCCGTCGCCACCGAACGCACCAAGATCGCACGTGAGCTCCACGATGCGCTGGGGCACAGAACAACAGTAATCTCGATGCACGCCGACGTCGCCCGGGAATCTCTGGAACATTCTCCCGACGCGACCCGAGATGCCCTGGAGGTCATCAAAAGCACCACAACCGACATGATGGCAGAGCTGCGGCAGACGGTGCGGACCCTACGAGAGGAGCAGCACGATGCCCCAACCGCCCTCCAAGCATCCGCCTCGATTCACGCCATCGAGGGCATGTTCAGCGCTCTGCCGATCCAGGTGAGTGCTTCTATCGATGCCCCTGAGCAGCTACCTGCAGCTGTGGAGGCCGCCGTCTATAGCATCGTCCAAGAAGCTCTGACCAATGTGGCCAAACACTCCGCAGCAGCGACGGCAGTAGTCGAGGTGAACTTGCGAATTCACGAGCACCGGCCCTACGTGATCCTCGAGGTCAGCGATCCAGGGCCGCGTAAACACTGTGACAGCACAACACCGGGGGGCTCCGGCATCCGCGGGATGCAAGAGCGTGCAGTCTCGCTCGGCGGGAGCCTCGCCGCAGAACCCTATGATGAAGGGTTCCGGGTTTTCGCACACATTCCAGTGGAGAAGGTTGCCTGATGATTTCGATACTCATTGCCGACGATCAGGACCTGGTACGGGCAGGTTTGAGAACGCTGTTGACCAATGATCCGAACATCGAAGTAGTAGCTGAAGCGCGCGATGGGCAAGAGGCACTGCACACTGTGGCGAAGCACCGCCCGGATCTAGTGCTCATGGATATCCGTATGCCGGGGATGGACGGCATCGTCGCCACGCGAGAGATCTGCAACGACCCAGATTTGAGGGCCAGCCGTGTCGTGATGCTGACAACTTTCGATGATGACGCGGACATCATCGAGGCTATTCGTGCCGGAGCGGTCGGCTACCTCCTCAAAGACATAAGCTCTGAAGACCTCCGTATGGCGGCCAAGGCTGTCGCCGAAGGTGCGAACCTGCTCTCCCCTCAAGTCACACGCAAGGTCATGAACCATCTTGCCGCCGCGCCTACTCACCAGGAAACTGCAGATATCGATCTGACCGAACTCACGGCAAGAGAAGTTGAGGTGCTGACCCGAATCTCCCATGGCGAAACCAATACAGAAATCGCGAAGCACCTTTACCTGAGTCCTGCGACAGCACGAACCTACGTCAGTCGCATCCTGACCAAACTGCATGCCCGAGATCGCACTGAGTTGGCCATCATCGGCCACCGGGCCGGACTTTACACATATGACCGCTGAAGCTTCAGATCCCCAGGGCCGTCATTCAAAGTCGGACCTGGTGGTGCTGGCGTGAATAAAGTATGCCGTGATCGGCGTGGACGTCGAATCGGCGGGCTTGCTGCTTCCTCATTGTCACCAAGAATGAAGATGTCCAATTCCTCTTCAAGCGGTAGCTTGAGTGGGAAGCTTCTCCTCATCCCAGGTGCCCAGAATCGCTTGGATGGCAATTGGCACCAGACGCCGACCCGGAACGATCTCACTTGCAGCGCGAACTGCGTGGATCAGATTTTCACGCCGCACTGTGATCTTGCCTGGCATGCACGTCGGTGAGAATGTTGCGGCGCTGTTGGTGGGAGAACACCGAGGAAGACGGTACAGCTGCGCCTTTCCGCCGACGTCTCATCATCAGAGGTCAGGTGATGATGGAGGAGGGGCCAGTCTCGCTCCGCAGCGCTCGTTCCCATTCTCGAACCCAACCGAGGGCTTGGCCGCAGGGTTATGCGGCAATACTTTCTGCACTGCCTCCAAACCCAACTGCCGCACCCGTTCGGGATGACCTGTCAGCTCGGCTGAGATCGCCTGATGCAACGCGAGGCTTACATAGAACTTCCGGTCTTTTCGAACCTTCATGCAAACCTCCTGACTACCTCTAGTGTTCGGCGAGGAGGTCGCCGCGGTGGACCAGCACTGCGGGGCCGGAGAGTTCGACTTCTTCGGCGCCGTCGTCGCGGGCACTGAATCGCACGGTGACTTCTCCGCCGGGTACGGTCAGCCGCCAAGTGTCCACGCCGCTGTCGGCGGCCCAGACGCGTACAGCAGCTGCCGCCGCACAGGCTCCGGTGCCGCAGGAGAGCGTCTCGCCGACTCCCCGCTCGTGGACCCGCATCGTGACCCGGCCTTCACCGTCTTCGACCAGCGGGTCGGCCGGCACCACGAACTCCACGTTGGTGCCGTGGGGCGGTGTGGGATCCACCGTCGGCGCTCGGTGCAGCTCCAGGGCCTCCAGGGCGCTGCTGTCAGGCAGCGCGACGACGGTGTGCGGATTGCCCATCGAAATGCTCAGCGCCGGACGCGGGTCGGCCAGCCCGACAGCCTGCACCAGAGAGTCGCTGGCGCGCTCGGAGGCGAGCTCAGGGTCAATGAAGGACCAGACGCCCATCCCTACGGCATAGCCCTCTGCGGAGGCGCGCACCGTCTTCAGCCCGCCCCGGGTGATCACTGCCATCGTTCCTTCGGTGAACTCACCGAGACCTTCGGCACGCAGAAAGTGCACGAATGCTCGCACCCCGTTGCCGCACATCTCGGCGATGGAGCCGTCGGCATTGCGGTAGTCCATAAACCACACCGGTGCTTCCTCAGTGCTGGTCAGCCCGGTCTCCGCCAACAGGGTGCGGCCGTCGTCGCTTCGGTGGGCGGGCACGGCACGGATGAGACCATCGGCACCGACGCCGAAGCGTCTGTCGCAGACGGCGGCGACGAATTCGGCGTCGAGGTGGTGGCCAGCCTGGGGGTCGGCGATGAGCACGAAGTCGTTGCCCGTGGCATGGGCTTTGGTGAAGCGCATATCTGTAGTCAACCAGTTTCGGGGCGAATCACTTCCATCGCCTCATCCACCAGAGTCGCTGACGGCGCATCAAGCCAGGTGATCCTGGGGTCGGCACGGAACCACGTGTCTTGGCGGCGGGCAAATTTTCTGGTGGCCACGATGGTCTCCTCCACGGCCGTCTCCTCTGAGCAGTCACCGTCGATGACCTGCAGGTACTGCTGGTAGCCGATGGCGCGGGAGGCGGTGCGCCCTTCGCGCAGCCCTGCCGCGTCCAATGCGGCAACCTCCTGGAGCATGCCCTGTTCGCTCATGCTGTGCACGCGGGCCGCGATGCGCTGATGCAGCAGTTCCCTCTCGACACGCAGCCCGAGCTGAATCACCGGTTCCAGACTGGGCTCATGGATGCGTCGGGGCATGTAGGAGGAGAAGCTGCGGCCGGTGAGGCGCACGACCTCCAGGGCACGAATCAGCCGCCGATCATCGTTGATCGCAGCTGCGGATTCCGGGTCTGCTTCGCGCAGCTGCCGGCGCACTTCGTTCGTGCCCGACTCCTCCCACAGTGCGGTGACCTCCGCGCGTGTCTGGGGGTCGGTCGGCGGGAATTCGATGACGTCGATGACGGCTCTGACATACAGCCCCGAACCGCCGGCCAGGATCGGGGTGGCCCCGCGGCGCCGAATGTCTGCAATAACTGCCCGCGCCTGCTGCTGATAGTCGGCCACCGAGGCCTCTTGCGTGATGTCCAGCACGTCGAGCATATGGTGGGGTATCCCCTGCTGCTCGGCCCCGGCGACTTTGGCGGTGCCGATGTCCATCCCCCGGTAGAGCTGCATGGAATCGGCACTGATGATCTCAGCCGGCTTTCCCGCACCACTGAGCCGATGGGCGACATCTGCTGCCAGTCCGCTCTTACCCGATGCGGTGGGACCGGTGATGACTATCAGCGGCTGCTGCGTCACGTCAGAGACTGCCGGGACCAGTCACAGCAGCGGGCTCAGTCACACCACCGGGCATGGTCGGCATGCCCAGTGACACCGCTCCCCCGGCCGCGCTGCTGACCTGGGTGGTGCCCACACCGCAGGAGTCGGCCTGCCAGCGATCCCAGGCCTGCCCGGCCCGGGATGGGCGCAGGTGGTACTGCTCTGCCGCGGGGTCCGCCAACAGGTGGAATCCCGCAGCCTCTGTGATGGGCACGGTCACGAAGTCTCCCGGGCGGGGCGCCTCAGCACCTTCGGGCACGCTGAAGTGCACCAGCCTGTTGTCCTGTGCGCGGCCGGAGAGCCTGCCGGTCTCTTGGTTCTTGGGGCCGGAGTCGGCGGTGACCAGCACCTCTTGGGTGGTGCCCACCTGATTGGCGTTCTCCTCGGCGCCGATCCGGTCCTGCAAGGCGATCAGTCTCTCGAAGCGGTGCTGGACGACCTCCTTGGGGATCTGGTCATCCATGTCCGCCGCTGGTGTTCCAGGACGGGCGGAGTATTGGAAGGTGTAGGCGGAGGAGAACCGTGAGGCCTCAACCACTCGCATGGTGTCTTCGAAGTCTTCCTCCGTCTCACCCGGGAAGCCGACGATGATGTCGGTGGTGACCGCGGCGTGCGGGATCCGCTCGCGGACCTTGTCCAGGATGCCTAAGAACTTTTTGGACCGGTAGCTGCGCCGCATGGCTTTGAGGACGCGGTCAGAGCCGGACTGCAGCGGCATGTGCAGCTGCGGCATCACATTGGGAGTCTCGGCCATCGCCTCGATGACATCGTCGGTGAAGCTGGCGGGGTGAGGGCTGGTGAACCGCACCCGCTCCAGACCCTCGATCTCGCCGCAGGCGCGCAGCAGCTTGGCGAAAGCACCGCGGTCGCGGAACTCCACACCGTAGGTGTTGACGTTCTGGCCCAGCAGAGTGACTTCCACGGCACCGTCGTCGACCAGGGCCTGAACCTCGGCCAGGATCTCTCCGGGGCGGCGGTCGCGCTCCTTGCCGCGCAGCGAGGGGACGATGCAGAAGGTGCAGGTGTTGTTGCAGCCCACTGAGATGGACACCCACCCGGAGTGCACCGACTCGCGTTTGGTCGGCAGAGTGGAGGGGAAGGTCTCCAGGGCCTCAAGAATCTCAATGGAGGCCTCTTGGTTGTGCCGAGACCTCTCCAACAGGGTCGGCAGGGAACCGATGTTGTGCGTGCCGAAGACCACATCGACCCAGGGTGCGCGCTCCTGAACCTTGTCCTGATCCTTCTGAGCAAGACAGCCACCCACCGCAATCTGCATACCGTGCTCTTCCTTGACCGGTTTGAGCTGGCCCAGGTTCCCGTAGAGCCGGTTGTCGGCATTCTCGCGGACGGCACAGGTGTTGAAGACCATCAGGTCGGGGGTGGAGTCCTCGGCCGCCGGTGTGTAGCCGGCATCCTCAAGGAGTCCGGAGATGCGTTCGGAGTCGTGGACGTTCATCTGGCAGCCGAAGGTGCGCACCTGATAGGTGCGCAGTGAGGCTGCGGTGCCGCCGCGCTCCAGGACAGTCTGGGTCATATCTGCTCAGTGCTACTTTTCAACGAAGTGGGTGTGGGCAATGCTCCGCTGATTCTACCGCCTCTGCCGGCCCGTCGAACGATTCAGCGACTGACCGGTTCGATCGCTTCTCTGACCAGCTTCAGAGCAGATCCTGGGCTGTGGCCGCGGCGGGCCAGCATACCGACCAGCCGACGGGTGATCTTCTCGCGCTCTTTGCGCTCCTCCGGCCCATGGCCGACCGGAAGGGAGACTCCGCGCAGCTTATTGGCAATGAGCTCGGCTGCGGCGGCGTCTTCGTCTTCGGCGCTGAGCTGATCCAGAGCCTCTTCGATGTGTGCAGCCCCCACGCCGCGCTCCTGCAGCTCGCGCCGCAGGGCTGCTGACCCCAGGCCTTTGAGCTCGTGGCGGTTTCGCACCCAGATGCGGGCGAACTCCGTATCATCGATGAGTTGGACCTCCTCCATGCGGTCCAGCACGGCGTCTATGACACCTTCGGTGAAGTCGCGCTCGCGCAAAGTCTGGGCCAGCTGGTGCCGGGACTTTGCCGACCCGGTGAGCTTGCGCAGCACCACCGCCCGCGCCTTGGAGTAGGCCTCCTGGTCAGACTCCGGCTGGGCTGGCCCCTGCTCGGTGTTCTGATCCGTCTCCGGCTCCACGGCCTCGGACGGTTTGGACTCTTGATGCGTGCCGGACTCGACGCGGGAGACAGACTCGCGCAGCTGCGCCAGCGTCGCGCGCTGATCGGCGGTGGGCGGCTGGCTCATGGCTGTTAGCCCTCAACGGCCTTCAGGTCAGGTCCGTCCTCTTCAGCTGCTTGGCCGATGCCCAATTTCTGTTTGATCTTCGTTTCGATCTCATCGGCGAGGTCGGGGTTGTCCTTGAGGAACTGGCGGGCCTTCTCCTTGCCCTGCCCGAGCTGGTCCCCTTCGTAGGTGAACCAGGCACCAGACTTCTTGACCAGCCCGTTCTCGACGCCGACGTCGATGAGTCCGCCCTCTCGGGAGATTCCCTCGCCGTAGACGATGTCGAACTCCGCCTGCTTGAACGGTGGGGCCATCTTGTTCTTCACGATCTTGGCCCGGGTCCGGTTGGCGACGGCGTCGGTGCCGTCCTTCAGGGTTTCGATGCGGCGCACATCCACCCGGACAGAGGCGTAGAACTTCAGCGCCTTACCGCCTGATGTGGTCTCCGGGGAGCCGAAGAAGACTCCCACCTTCTCACGCAGCTGGTTGATGAAGATTGCGGTGGTCTTGGTCTGGCCCAGACGCCCAGCGATCTTGCGCAGGGCCTGGGACATCAGCCGGGCCTGCAGACCCACGTGGGCGTCGCCCATCTCCCCCTCAATCTCAGCGCGGGGCACCAGTGCGGCCACTGAGTCGATGACAACCACATCCAAGGAGCCGGAGGAGACCAGCATGTCCATGATCTCCAGGGCCTGCTCACCGGTGTCCGGCTGGGAGACCAGCAGCGAATCAGTGTCCACCCCCAGCTTCTCCGCATAGGTGGGGTCCAGAGCGTGCTCGGCGTCGATGAAGGCGGCGATGCCGCCGGCGCGCTGCGCGTTGGCCACCGCGTGCAGGGCCACTGTGGTCTTGCCCGACGATTCTGGGCCGTAGACTTCAACGACTCGGCCGCGGGGGAACCCGCCGATGCCCAGCGCTGCGTCCAAGGCAATGGAGGAGGTAGGGATCACCTCCATGGGGGCACGGGTCTCATCCCCCAGACGCATCACCGAGCCCTTGCCGTACTGCTTGTCGATCTGGGCCAGCGCGGCCTCAAGGGCCTTCTCGCGATCTGGGCTGTTCGCCATGGTTCACCTCACGTAGTCGTTGCCATCGGCTGACATAGTCAAGACTAGGCAGTGCTTCGGACACAGTGCCTGTCAGCTCGTTGTGTGTGCATTGGGCCGCGCTTTGCGGGCAGCCTTGCGCTTCTGGGGAAAACTCTACGCCCATTATCGAACACAGATTCGATCAACACGCCGGGATGGGTCACCGGATCGGTTCTACCTCTTGGGCGGAAGGTCTCGTCCCCAGTGCCGCTCCTGGGGAACGTCCTGCTGAATGCAGACGGACTCCCAGATCTCACGAGGCTGCACGCCCTGGGCCAGTGCGTCGGCGGCGGTGAGCTGGAATTTGGTGAGGACCAGCTGCCCGGCCATCACATAGGCGTAGCCGGAGCCGAACTCGTCCTCCATGAGCTGCCAGAACTGCGATAGTCGCATACGGCTAGACGCCCTGACCCTTGGCTGCGCTGTCAGCGGCGCCGACCATTTCGACCCCGGCAGGGAGCGCGTTTCCTGTGCCATAGGCGGCGTCGTACTCTGCGTAGGTCTGGTTGAGCTTCTGCAGCAGACCGCAGAGTGTGACGATCTCCTCCTCGCTCCAGGGCTGAAGCATGTGAAGATAGCGCTCTGAGCGGTCCTGCTGAGCCGAGGCAAGCCGTCTGGAGCCCTGATGCGTCAGCGACACGACCAGGGCTCGACCGTCTGCCGGGTCGGCTTTCTTGGTGATGAAACCTCGACCCTCCAAGGTGCTCAGCTGCCGCGACAGCGTGGGTTTGCCGATCCCCAGGTGTTTGGCGATGGTCGTCATGCGCTGCGGGCCTTCGCGCTGGATGGTGAAGAGCACCGAGTAGGCGGCCGGTTCGATCTCCGGGTCGATGGTCTGAGCCAGCTGGATCGCGTTGCGGCGACGCTGGATGAAGAGTCTCTGGAACTCGTGCTGAAGCTCCTTGACGTGCTCACGACGGTCAGACGATGTCATGCTGGAGAGTCTATGCCCTCAGCCCGTGCCGGGTGCTCCACGTCAAGGCAGCGGGAGTCGCCTCAGAAGGAGACGAGCTCGCCGGTTTCGATCTCTCCGGTGCCGAACTCGCGCTGCAGCTCGGTGGGGACAGTATCGGGGACGTCGAAGCCCTCGGCCGAGGCGATGCGCTCAGCAACCTGGAACAGCATGGCAGCCAGCGGGACGTTCAGCGCCGCACAGATACTGGCCAGCAGTTCGGAGGATGCCTCCTTCTGGCCGCGCTCGACCTCGGAGAGGTACCCCAGGGAGACCCGAGCATCGTGGGAGACATCGCGCAGAGTCCGGGAGCCGGTCTGGCGAATATTGCGCAGCACATCGCCGATCTCCTCGCGGAGCACCACGGGCCTGGGCGCACTGGACTCAGCGCTGGCAGGCACGCTGGCTTCGGTGTCCTTCCAACGGGTGACGCCGTTGATGGTTACTGGCTGTCGCACCATGGGGAACTCCTTCATAAAAGACTCTTCCTACTTATCAGGGAACAACCCGTACCGGCTCGTATTTGTTCCCAGAACCGTTTCTACCCTAGCGGCCCTGCGGCATCTCCGGGGGCTGAGTCAGCAGAAAGTCGTTCACCAGTTTAAGCCCGGCTTCAACCGCCGCGTCACGAATGACGGCCCGATCCCCGTCCAAGTTCAGCAGCAGCGAGCCCGCCACCCACCGTCGGGAGATGACGTCGTCGTCGTACTCTTCGCAGTCCCCCGGCAGCGAAAGCTCCAGGCGCGCCGCAGCATCGGCAGTGCAGGCCAGCCCCAAGTAGACGGTGCCGACGTCCTTGCCCTGGTGGGGTTCGGGCCCGGCCACCCCCGTGGTGGAGACGGCCAGGTCAGAGCCGCACCGAGTGGCTGCGCCCACGGCCATGGCGGCGGCGACATCCGGGTCGACGGCGCCGCGGTCCTCCAGCAGCTCTGCCGACACCCCCAGCACGCCGTGCTTGACCTGGTTGGAGTAGGAGATCACTCCCCCCAGCAGCACTGCGGAGGCGCCGGGCACCTCGGCGATCTTTGAGGCCAGGGCGCCCGCGGTCAGCGACTCGGCGGTGCTCAGGGTCAGATCTCGGTGACCGCAGCGCTGCACCAGCTGCACCGGGTGGTTCCTCTGCCCAGCCTCACGTGCTGCCTGTGCGGCGTCGTCCTCAACGGCCACCTCCGGCCCTCCTGAGTCTCAGCGCGCTGATCAGATAGTCGACGCCGGTGACCACGGTGACCACCAGGGCTGCGATCATGATCCAGAAGGCCGCCTGGGCCAGCCAGTCAGCGAAGACCACCAGCGGCAGCAGCATCAGCTGAAGGCCCGCCGACTGCAGCACGGTCTTCAGCTTTCCTCCCCGGGAGGCCGGCATGACTTGGGTGCGCAGCATGAGCATGCGCAGCAGGGTGACGCCGACTTCGCGGATCAGGATCAGAACGGTCACCCACCAGGGCAGTTCAGCCAGCAGGGAGAGCATCACCAGGCCGGCACCGATGAGCAGCTTATCGGCGATGGGGTCGGCGATCTTGCCGAAGTCGGTGATCAGGCCGCGGGACCGGGCGAGGTCGCCGTCGATCTTATCGGTGACCATCGCGGCGAAGAACACCGCCGCCGCCGCCCACCGCCAGGGGCCGTTGGTCGCCTCAGGCTGCGTCAGCGCTCCCTCGGCGTCGAGGTAGAGCAGCACCACGAAGACCGGCACCAGTGCGATGCGCAGCATAGTGAGCACATTGGCGATGTTCAGCAGCGGAACCTGCTGCTCGGGCAGCTCGGGCTTGTCGGTCACAGACCTGAGACTACCTGCCGGTCAGCTGCCAAGCATCTTGGTCCGAGGTGGAGTCGTGGCCGTCGTGGTACTGCCCGACCTCCGGAAGATCGCGGGTGCGTTCAGCCATATCGGCGGCAATCAGGTCCGCGCCGTAGTCCTCCGCTGGTTCTGTGGCCGGTTCTGCGGCCGGCTGCCCGGTCGACTGTGCTGCCGGCTCTGCAGTCGGCGCAGGCTCGTCAGCGGCTGCCGCCTGGGGCTGCACCTCAGCGGCGGGGACGCTGCGGTTCGGGTCCTGCTGGTGGGTGATCACCTCGTCGTCGTAGGGTTTGGGTGCGTCCCCGCCCTTGAGCGTGGCCAGCAGATCGCCCAGCTCATCGGGCGCCACCAGCACATCGCGGGCCTTGGAACCTTCGGAGGCGCCGACGACGCCGCGGGACTCCATCAGATCCATCAGTCGCCCGGCCTTGGCGAAGCCGACGCGCAGCTTACGCTGCAGCATGGAGGTGGAGCCGAACTGGGTGGTGACCACCAGCTCGGTGGCGGCCAGCAGCAGCTCCAGGTCATCGCCGATGTCCTCGTCGATCTGCTTCTTCTTGGGCTCCATCGCCTGGACCGCGTCCTCGCGGTACTGGGCCTTCAGCTGGGACTTCACATGCGCGACGACGGCCTCGACCTCGGACTCGTTGACCCAGGCGCCCTGGACGCGCATCGGCTTGCCCGCACCCATCGGCAGGAAGAGCGCGTCGCCCTGGCCGAGCAGCTTCTCGGCACCGACCGAGTCAAGCACCACCCGGGAGTCGGTGGAGGAGGAGGTGGAGAACGCCATGCGGGAGGGCACGTTGGCCTTGATGAGGCCGGTGACCACGTTGACGCTGGGCCGCTGGGTCGCCAGCACCAGGTGGATGCCCGCGGCACGGGCCAGCTGGGTGATGCGCACGATGGAGTCTTCGACGTCGCGGGGGGCGACCATCATCAGGTCAGCCAGCTCGTCGACGATCACCAGCAGGTAGGGGTAGGGCCTTAGGACCCGCTTGGAGTCCGGCGGCAGCTGGACCTTGCCGGCACGCACCGCCTTGTTGAAGTCGTTGACGTGCTTGAAGCCGAAGTGGGAGAGGTCGTCGTAGCGGTTGTCCATCTCCTTGACGACCCACTCCAGGGCCTCGGCGGCCTTCTTGGGCTGGGTGATGATCGGGGTGACCAGGTGTGGGATGCCTTCGTAGGCGGTGAGTTCCACCCGCTTGGGGTCCACCATGACCATGCGGACCTCGTCGGGGGTGGAGCGCATGAGCACCGAGGTGATCATCGAGTTGATGAACGCCGACTTGCCCGCGCCGGTGGCGCCGGCGACCAGCAGGTGCGGCATCTTGGACAGGTTCGCGATGACGTAGCCGCCCTCGACGTCCTTGCCCACTCCCATAACCAGCGGGTGCTCGGTCTTGCGCGCGGCGTTGGAGCGCAGCACGTCCCCCAGCGAGACGACCTCTTTGTCCCGGTTGGGGATCTCGATGCCGATGGCTGATTTTCCGGGGATCGGGCTGAGCATGCGCACTTCGTTGGAGGCCACCGCATAGGCGATGTTCTTCTCCAGGTTGGTGACCTTCTCCACTTTGGTGCCCGGCGCCAGCTCGATCTCGTAGCGCGTGACTGTGGGCCCGCGGGAGAAGCCGGTGACCTCGGCCTCGACCTTGAACTGGTGGAAGGTGGAGTCCAGGGCGGCGACGATTTCGGCGTTGGCCTCGGAGGACTCCTTGGGCGGAGGCCCGGCCGGCAGCAGGGACTGCTCGGGCAGGGTGTAGGTGACGTCGCCGGCGAGCTCCAGCTGTTCGCTGCGCACCGGAAGATCGGTGGCAGGCGCCGGGGCTTCGGGCGCGGAGACCGAGGAGGGGGTCGACGACGGCGCAGCCCCCTGACTGTCCGATTCCGCGATTCCTGCGGCACTCTTGGCCGCAGCGATCTCCTGCTCCTGCTTGGTGGGCCGCTTCTGGCCGGGCTTGGGCCGCGGCGCCTGTGATGCTTCGGCGGCCTCACTGTCCACCGGTGAGTCGTAGGCGCCCTCGGCTGCTCGGGCCGCAGCCTCGGGATCATAGACCTCGGTCGGGGCAGTGGAGGCGGCTCCGGCGTCGTCGGGGGTCTTCGACGAATCGCCCAGCCGGGAGAAGAGCCCGGGGCGCTGGGTCTTGGCCGAGCCGGACTTGGCCGACCCCTTGCCACGCTTGGGCCTGGGGGCGCGCTCACCAGCGGCATCACCGGTGGTGTACTCGGCGTCGTTCTGCTGGGTGTCTCCGCCGGAGGGGATCTCTTGGTGCTTCTGTGCCGGTGGTGGCCCGGGCTCGCCGATGACGTAGTCGCGGGCCACGGCCAGCCGAGCGGGGATGCTGCGCAGCGGGGTGTCGGTGAGCACCAGCAGCCCGGCGATCAGCGTGATCCCCAGGATGCCCCACACCGGGTACTGGGTGACCAAGGAGGCCATGGGCACCGTCACCAGGTAGCCGAGGATGCCTCCGGAGGCGAGCATGGATTCGAATCCGCTCGTTTCGCCGGAGTCGAAGACTTCGTTGATGGTGGGGATGTCTGCGGTGAGGTGGGCGAGTCCGGCTGCCGAGGCGAGCACGATGGACAGGCCGATGGCGACCCGGCCGTTGCCCTCGTGCTCCTGCGGGGAGCGGAAGTAGCGCACGGCGGTGATCAGCAGCGCCAGCGGCAGGACCACCGAGGCCCAGCCGAAGGTGCCTGCGGTGATGCGGTGGACCACCTCGGAGATCCAGTGGTCCCAGTTGTGGGCGCCCCACCAGTCGATCACCGCGGTGAGGATCGCCAGCAGGAAGAACACCAGCCCAGCGCCGTCGCGCCGGTCATCGGGGTGGATCTTGATCTGCCGGCCGAGGCTGCGCACCGAGCCGCCGACTGGGGTTGCGAAGGCCAGCCAGAGCCCGCGGGCAGCGGTGTAGAACATGTTGCCGCGCTGGGCCGCAGAGTTCTTCTTCGACGTCGTCGCGCGGCTGGAGCCAGAAGTGGTCTTCTTCCTGCTGGCCGACCGCGAGGGGGAAGTACGTGTCGCCATAGCTCCCCAATCTAGCCGTCATGGTCGGCGTGTCGCCGCATTTACGCGCCCAGCGGCACTATGTTGCGCGTGCGGCGGCGTCCCTCGGCGTCCTCCCCGCCCCGGCCGCCGCCGCAGCTGCGGCGGATGTCACCCCAGGCACCGCGACGCAACATTCGATGGGATCCGTGGTCGGGTCGCTGGGTTCTCCCGGTCGATGTTGCGCCCACGGCAGGATGCAGCCGCCGAACGCAACATCAGCAGGGATCCGAGCTCACGATCAGCCGCGGAGGAGGTCACACGGCAGAACTGCGGGGCCATCGCTGCGGCGCGGGTCCGCTGACCCGTCGGAATGCCGGCGCGCACCGACGGGCGGGGCTGGGGGCCGGAAGCCCGCGCCCGGCCGGGCAGGGAAGGACCGCTCAGGCCCCGACGAGGCCTACGTCTCGACGACGACGGGAACGATCATCGGCTTGCGGCGCAGCTTGCGGCTGACCCAGGAACCGATGGTCCGCCGCACCACCTGCTGCAGCTGGTGGGTGGTGTGCTCCTTGTCCTGCTGCAGCGCTTCGGTCAGCGCCTTGGCCACCTTGGGTTTGATGTTCTTGAACACCTGATCCTCCTCGGCCATGCCGCGGGCGTGGATGTCGGGCCCGGAGACGATGCTGCGGGTCTGCCGGTTGACCACGGTGACCACGGAGATGAAACCCTCCTCGCCCAGGGTGCGGCGATCCTTCAGCTCGGACTCGGTGATCTCGCCCACCGAGGAACCGTCCACGTAGACGTAGCCGGCCTCGATCTGACCGCTGACGCGGGCGCGGCCGTCCCGCAGGTCCACCACGGATCCGTCCTCGCACAGCAGCACATTCTCCGCCGGCACGCCGGTGGTCTCGGCGAGCCTGCCGTTGGCGATCAGGTGGCGGTGCTCGCCGTGGACGGGCATCGCGTTGCGGGGTTTGAGAATGTTGTAGGTGTAGAGCAGCTCGCCGGCGGAGGCGTGGCCGGAGACGTGGACCTTGGCGTTGTCCTTATGGATGACGTCGGCGCCGAGCTTCATCAGCCCGTTGATGACCCGGTAGACCGAGTTCTCGTTCCCCGGGATCAGCGAGGAGGCCAGAATGATGGTGTCGCCGTCGCCGACCTGGACCTGGTGGCTGCCGTTGGCCATCCGCGATAGGGCCGCCATCGGCTCACCCTGGGACCCGGTGGACATCAGCACCACCTGGTGATCGGGAAGCTGGTCGACCTTCTTGATGTCGATGAGGATGTTCTCCGGCACGTTCAGGTAGCCCAGCTTCGCAGCGATCCCCATGTTACGCACCATGGACCGGCCCACGAAGGCGACCTTGCGGCCGTGGGCGGCGGCAGCGTCGAGCACCTGCTGCACCCGGTGCATATGGCTGGCGAAGGAGGCAACAATCACCCGGCGCTCGGCTCGGGCGATCACCTGGTCGATGACCGGGCCGATCTCCTTCTCCGGGGTGGTGAACCCGGGCACGTGCGCGTTGGTGGAGTCAGAGAGGTAGAGGTCCACGCCCTCCTCCCCCAGCCTGGCGAAGTGCCGCAGGTCGGTGATCCGCCCATCCATGGGCAGCTGATCCATCTTGAAGTCGCCGGTGTGCAGCACGCTGCCCGCCGCAGTGCGGATGAAGACGGCCAGCGAGTCGGGGATGGAGTGGTTCACCGCAACGAACTCGCATTCGAAGGGCCCGAAGTTCTCCACGTCGCCTTCGCTGACGGTCAGCGTGTAGGGCTTGATCCGGTGTTCGGCCAGCTTGGCCTCCACCAGCGCCAGCGTCAGCTTCGAGCCGACGATCGGAATGTCGTTCTTCCTGCGCAGCAGGTAGGGCACAGCGCCGATGTGGTCCTCGTGGCCGTGGGTGAGGACCACGCCGACGACGTCGTCGAGCCGGTCTTCGATGTAGCTGAAGTCAGGCAGGATCAGGTCGACGCCGGGCTGCTCCTCCTCGGGGAAGAGCACGCCGCAGTCGACGATCAGCAGTTTGCCGTTGATCTCGAAGACGGTCATGTTGCGCCCGACCTCCCCGAGGCCGCCCAGCGGCACCACTCTGAGGGTGCCGTCTTTGAGCTTGGCGGGGGTGGCGAGCATTTCGGGTGACACGTGGGTGTTGTTCCTTTCTAGAGGTTCCAACCTGCCTCTCGCAGGTCGGCGAGGACGAGCTTCTTCTCGTCTTCATTGGCCTGCACCAGCGGCAGGCGAACGTCTGTGTTGATGGCGAATTCCATCCAGTTGAGCACCAGCTTGCAGGCGACTGCGCCCTGCACCCGGGTCATCAGCGCGCGGATGACGGGGCCCAGCTCGCCGTGGGCGATGCGGGCCTCCTTCAGGTCGTAGTTCAGCACAGCGTCGACCATCCGGCGGAAGGTGGGGGCGGCGACGTGGGAGGTCACCGAGACGACGCCGGCGGCACCCATGGCCATCCATGCCAGCACGTTCTGGTCATCACCGGAGTAGACCTCCAGGTCTGTTTTGGTGAGCACCTCAGTGGTGGCGGTGATGTCGTTCTTCGCGTCCTTCAGGCTCATGATCCGTGGGTGCTCGGCAAGCTTGAGCAGGGTCTCAGTGGCGATCGGGATGCCGGTGCGGCCGGGGATGTCGTAGATCATCAGCGGCAGGTCGGCGGCATCGGCGACGGCAGTGATGTGTGCGTGGACGCCGTCCTGGCTGGGCTTGTTGTAGTAGGGGGTGACCACCAGCTGCCCGTCGGCTCCGGCGCGCTCGGCCCGGGCGGCCATCTCCAGGTCGTGACTGGTGTGGTTGGTGGAGGTGCCGGCGATGATCTTCGCCCGGTCCCCGACGGCGGACTTGGCGGCGCGCACCAGATCGGCCTTCTCGTAGTCCTCCAGGGTTGAGGTCTCACCGGTGGTCCCGGAGACCACGAGGGAGTCGTTGCCCTCATCGACCAGTTTGGCGGCCAGACTTTCGAAGGCCTTGAAGTCGATCCGGTCGTCTTTGGTGAAGGGGGTGACCACTGCGGTGATGAGATGCCCGAAGTGCGGATCGGTCTGATCCGGGTGCTGGACCTGGCCCTGCGCGAGGTAGGGGTCAAATTCGCGGGCGATCTCGTTCTGGCTTGCCATAGAGGCTAGCCTACCGTTTGTGAGTCCTCGCCCCTACACGTCAGCCCGGTCCGCTTCCCGCGGCGGACGCCTCTGGGGGGTCGACGCCGCCCGCGGCCTCGCGCTGCTGGGCATGATGGTGGTGCACGTGCTGCCCAACACCGAGCCGCTGACCGGGGATGCGACGTGGTCCGGGCAGCTGTTCGCCGGCCGCTCCGCCGCGCTGTTCGCAGTGCTGGCCGGTGTGGGGCTGGCACTGCTGAGCGGAGGTCGGAAGATCGAGCGGCCCAACGCGCAGGTGGCCTGGGAGCGGAGGGTGATCGCAGCGCGCGCGCTGATCATCATCGCAGTGGGACTGGTGATCGCGATGCTTCCCACCGGGGTGGCGATCATCCTGGTCCACTACGGGGTGCTGTTCCTGTTGGCGCTGCCGTTCCTGCGGCTGGGCGCCCGGGCTCTGGCGTCGCTGGCGGTCGCGTGGGTGGCAGTCGCACCGGTGCTCTACTGGATGGCGCAGAATGCGCTGCGTCCGGAACAGCCGAGCGCCTCGCTGGCCGGCCAGCCCGAGCGGCTGTGGCACTCGCCGTCGCTGATCGACCTGGGGCAGCCGCAGCTGCTGGGTCTGGACCTGGCTGTCACCGGCTACTATCCGCTGCTGCTGTGGCCGGCCTACCTGTTCACCGGGATGGCCATCGGCCGGTTGGACCTGCGCAGGCTCAGCACAGCCCTCTGGCTTCTGGCCGGCGGTGCGGCGGCGGCCGCCCTGGGCTGGATCACTGGACGGCTGATGCTGCAGCGATCAGGTGTGGAGGCCCAGATGCTCCAGATCTCCGGGTGGGAACCTGCCGCGGTGCGCGGCGAGCTGCTCACCGGCACCCACTACCTGCCGCTGGTGACCGAACCGGAATGGTTCCTGATGGGCACGCCGCACCAGGGATCGACGGTGGATCTGGTGCACACGATCGGGGTGGCGGTGGCCGTGGTGGGGCTGTGCCTGCTGGCCGCCCGGCTGAAGTGGCTGCTGGCCCCGCTGGTGGGTGCCGGCGCGATGCCGCTGAGCCTCTATGTGGGCCACCTGGTGGTGCTTGCCCTGTGGCGCGGCGAAACCACGGGCGGTCAGCCCTGGGCTCCGATGCCCGAGGTCTTCCTGCAGCTCAGCGCTGAGGCGATGGTCCTGTGGCTGATCGGCGCGGCCCTGCTGTTGGGGCTGGTGAAGGTGCTGCTGCGGCGTCGCGGCCCCTTGGAAGCGATGACGCACGCGGCCGGGACCTCCCTTGCCGGGCGACGTCCCTAAAAGCAGCCCTGACAGCAGCCCTGTCGCGCTCCGGCCCCGTCCCAGCCCCGCCTCAGCCGTTCTCGGTCTCAGCGGTGCTCTGCGCCGGCCGCCCAGGCATCGGCGACCATCTGGCGCACATCGCGCGTCGGCCGCCACCCGAGTTCCGCCGCGGCCCGGGCACCGGAGGCCACCAGCACGGTGGGGTCCCCGGCGCGCCGGTCCTGCTCCATGGCCTCAATGTTCACCCCGGTCACCTCGCGGACGGCGTCGATTACCTCGCGCACTGAGGTGCCGGTGCCGGTGCCGAGGTTGAAGATCTCGTGCCGACTGAGCTGCGCGTAGTCCAGCGCAAGCAGGTGGGCTTCGGCCAGGTCTTTCACGTGGATGTAGTCGCGGACCGCGGTGCCGTCGTCGGTGGGGTAGTCGGTGCCGAAGATGGTGGCGTGCGGGGAGTCTCCGCGGGCGACGCTGAGCAGGTTGGGGACCAGGTGCGTCTCTGGGTCGTGGCGTTCGCGCAGGCTCCCGGAGGCCCCGGCGACGTTGAAGTAGCGCAGGCTGACCGCTGCCAGCCCGTGGGCGGTGGCCTCGGCGCTGAGCATATGGTCGATCGCCAGTTTGGAGGCCCCGTAGGGGTTGGTGGGCGCAGTAGGGAGGTCCTCCGTGATCTGCTCCGCCTCGGCGTCGCCGTAGACCGCGGCGGTGGAGGAGAACACCATCCGTTTGACGCCCGCCTCGCGCATTGCGTCGATCAGCGCCAGGGTGGCCACAATGTTGCCGTGCCAGTACCGCTCCGGATGCGCCACCGACTCCCCCACCAGGGATTTGGCAGCCAGGTGCACCACGGCGTCGAAGCTCTCATCCAGGATGTCGCCGGCGGTGGTGATGGGCCCCTGGTGCCACCTCGCCCCGGGCAGCACGGCGTCGTGGTGGCCGCTGGAGAGGTCGTCGAGGACCTCCACCTTGTGCCCGGCAGCTAGCAGCTGTTCGGTGACCACCGACCCGATGTATCCGGCGCCTCCGGTGACCAGCAGCTTCATGTGCTCTCCTCCCGCATGCGTTGCTCACCTCACCCTATCGGCACCGCCGGGGGCTGAAAACCGGATGCCGGGCGCGGGTAGGCTGGTGACTATGGCTGAACACCGCGTGGCTGAACACAACGACGACGACGCACTGCGGGTAGCGGTGCTGGGCGCTTCCGGGCGCATGGGCTCTCAGGCGGTCAGCGCCGTTGAGGACGCCGCAGGCATGCAGCTGGTGGCCGCGGTGGGCAGCGGCGATTCGCTGCAGCAGCTCACCGAGGCCGGCGCCACCCACATAGTGGACCTCACGGTCCCCGACGCCACCGAGGCCAACGTGCACTTCGCCGTCGAGCACGGCATCCACGCCGTCGTCGGCGCCACCGGCTGGAACTCTGGGCGCCTCACCGCTCTGGAGCAGAAGCTCGCCGGCCACAGCGACGTCGGTGTGCTGATCGCGCCGAACTTCGCCCTGGGGGCAGTGCTGGCCAGCGCGTTCGCGGCCAAGGCCGCCCGATACTTCGAGTCTGCCGAGGTCATCGAGCTGCATCACCCCAAGAAGGTCGACGCCCCCTCGGGCACCGCAGTGCGCACTGCAGAGCTGATGGCAGCCTCCCGGCGAGAAGCCGACGTCGGACCCTCCCCCGACGCCACCACGACGCAGCTCGACGGCGCCCGCGGCGCCACTGTGGAGGACATCCACGTGCATTCGGTGCGGCTGCGCGGGCTGGTGGCCCACCAGGAGGTGCTGCTGGGTTCGGCCGGCGAGCAGCTGAGCATCCGCCACGACTCCTTCGACCGGGTCAGCTTCATGCCCGGAGTGCTGCTGGGCCTGCGCACCGTCGCCTCCCGGCCGGGCCTGACCCACGGGCTGGACGGCTACCTGGACCTTGGGCTGTAGGGCTGCGCGGCGGTGAAGGACAAGTTCTGGACGTGGCTGATGATCGTGCTGGTGGCGATCATCATGACCGGTGCGGTGACCTCTGCGGTGCGCTTTCTGCGGGTCGACGACCTTCTCGCCCGGGGGCTGGGCGTGGGCACGCTGCTGCTGGTCGCCGTCGGGGTGTGGTTTCTGTATCACGCGATCCGCTTCGGGGTGCGCACCGAGCGGTTGGGCAAGATCCTGGCGGCCGAGGGCGGTCTGCCCGAGAACACTGTGGAGCGCTCCCCCGGCGGGAGGCCCAACCGTGAGCAGGCCGATCAGCAGTTCGAACGGTTCCGGGCGGAGACCGAGGCCGCTCCGGAGGATTGGCGCAGCTGGTACCGGCTGGCCGTCGCCTACGACGTCGCCGGGGACCGTGCGCGGGCGCGGCGGACTATGGCGCAGGCGATCGACATGCAGCGCTCGGCCCGCTCAGCCTAGGGAAATGCACCGGCCCTGCGCCGGCTCTGCACCGGCCCTGCGCCGGCCCCGCCCGAGATGGCTGCGCAGCTCCGCTGGCGCCGCCGCAGGCTCCCACGCAAGTGCCGCCCCGCTCCCGGCACATATGCCCAGCGCTTTTCAGATCACCCAGCCTGAGGAGCCGCAGTTCCTTCACAGCGCTGGGAAGATTGGTCTGCGTGGCGAGGATGCTAGTGGCTGGGATGTGGGCGGCCTGCAGGACCGTGCACACCGGCCCCGGCGCCACGGCATAGGGTCGGTGGTGTGAAGACCACGGCGTATGTGTGTGTCCCAGGGGCCGGAGTCCACGACTCTGCGGCGTTCGTCCAGTCGGTGTCCGCGTGCCTGAGCCGCGGCGCCCGGAGCCTGGGCGGCAGCGTGGCGGAGCTTGAACCGGTGCCGGAGCCTGCTCCGGATGTGATGCACCGCGCGGTGGTGCAGCTGCCCGGGCGCCGACCGTTCATCGCCGAGTTCTACGACGGCCGGTGGGATCGGGATCTGAGGCCGCCGAGCTTCTGGTCGGTGCTGCTGTGGGCGCTTCGCATCGCGCCGCTGATGCTGCTGAACACCGCATGGCTGTGGTTTGCCGACCGCACCTCGGAGTCGGCGCAGAAGCCCTGGAGCACGTGGGCGGTGGCAATTCTGCCGGCACTGCTGTTCCTGGTGCTGGCTCCGGCTGCGATCGTGCTGCTGCCGTTGCTGCTGGTGGCAGCTTCCGCGGTGCCCGCCTGGAGGAAGCGGGTGCGTACGATCATCGTCGATGTCATCGGCGATGCCTGGCTCTACCGGTCCAAGGAGCTGGATCAGGAGGTGCTGCCGGCGCTGCAGCGTGTGGCGCGCAAGGCCCTCCAGACCGCCGACCGCGTAGTGCTGCTCGGCCACTCCCAGGGCGCGGAGCTGACCCGCCGGGTGGGGCTGCGCCTGGCGCGCGAATCCCGCGACGACGAAACCGCCGAGGACGAGTCGTTCCGTTTCGTGTGGGTCGGCTCGGGCGAGAACCAGCTGAACACCGTCCGTGCCCTGGCGCGCAGCCGGTGGCTGCCGTGGGTGCTGTGGCCATACCTGTTGGCGTGGCCGGTCTTTGTGCACCCGGTGGTCGACCGGCTCTTTGCCGACGTCGTGCTGGCCTGGCAGCTGGTTCTCGATCAGCAGCTGAGCGACGCAATGCTTCCGGCGGTGCTGGCGCTGGGCCTGGGAGCCTCGATCGTGGCATTTGTGGCCGCGGGCATGATCTTCGTCCGCCTGGTGGCCCGACCGTCGAGGGATGTCGGGAACCTGCCGCCGGGGCCCAGCTGGTATGTGCAGTCCATCCTGGACCCAGTCTCCTTCGGCAGCGAGGCAGTGCGTTCTCGCGCAGCTGTGCCGACGAAGGTTTCGGTGCGCTACGTGCCGCGCCATCCCGATCGTCCCTGGTGGCAGGAGCACATCAGCTACTTCGATAAGCCGCAGACCGGTCAGGTGCTCATCGGCGCAGGCTTGGAGCAGCCGGCTGAGCTGGGCCCCTCGGCGCGGCCGCGGGTGCCGGGCTGGCTCCTGATGCTCTCTGCCGCAGTCATCGCCGCAGTGCTGACCGGCGGCTACTTCCTGGGCGGCTGGCAGTGGTCGCTGGTGCTCGCCGGATAGCAGAACACCCCCAGTCGCCAGGGGCGGCTGGGGGTGCAGTTCAGGACGCGGTGGGGCTGCGCGCTCAGCTGGGCCGCACGATGGCGCTGACCTGGTGCCATCCGGCGTGCATGGAGTGGACCCGCACCCCGCCGGAGGTCGTGGCGGAGATGACCTGGTCGTTGCCGATGTAGATGCCGCCGTGGGAGTTTCCGTTGGCCAGCACAATATCGCCGGGCTGAGGGCTGGAGACGCTGGACAGCGAGGAGGCCATGCCGTGGGTCGTGCGCGGCAGGTCGCCCGCTCCGGCCTTGGCGTAGGCCCAGTTGATGAATCCGGAGCAGTCGAATCCGGAGGTGGTGGTCCCGCCGTAGCTGTAGGGAGAGCCGATGCCGGACTGGGCGGCCGCGACCACGGAGCCGCTGCCGCCTCCGCTGCTCTGCGGCTCGTCCTGAGTGCCGCCGGCGGGGGAGGCACCATCGTTGGAGGAAGCGTCACTGTCGGAGCCCGAGTCCTGCTGCTGCGCAGAGGACTCGGAGCTTTGAGTGGACTGGGACTGAGACTGCTCAGCCTGCTGCTGGTTCTGCTGAGCTTCGGCCTCGCGCTGGGCCTCGGCTTCCTGCTGGGCCTGAGCTTCCTGCTGTGCCTGTGCTTCGGCCTCGCGCTGGGCTTCGGCGTTGCGCTGAGTCTGAGCCGGCGCCTGTGCTTCACGCTCAGCCTGCTCCGCAGCAGCGGCCTCCGCAGCCACAGGCTCGGGCTGCGACTCGGGTTCGGGCTCGGGCTCGGGCTCGGGGGAAGGCTCGGGGGCAGGCTTCGAGCTGACGACCGGGCGCTGGAAGCTCAGGTCGACGTCGTCGGAGGCGGCGACTGCCGCGTCATCGTTGGTGATGGAGGTGCGCTCGATGGTGAGCTCTGCGGTGTTGAGCTGAACAGTGGAGGATTCGCGGCCCTGGTCACTGTCCTGGGCGGCGTTGGCCGCCGCGCCGGAAGTCATCAGCAGCCCGGATGCGGCCAGCATCGCTGCAGTGGCACGGCCTGCTGGTGCGGCGTTGGTGCCAGCCCAGCTCTTGCGGGCTGCGCGACGACGGTCGCGGCGGGAGAGGTGGGTGGTGTTGTGGGTCACTTCAGAAACCTTTTCCTGCTGTTGCGGTGGTTCTGCGCATGTGCCCACTGCGGGGTGCAGGTTCTTGACCAGGCTGGGCACCTGGGACAGTTTCGGACTCCTGCCCCGAGCGCACTGCCGACTTTACAACAAACAGGTCACGATTGTCACGTTTGGGTAACGAACGCTGTGTCGGGGTTCAGCCCCAGCCCTCACCGGTGCGGATATCGGCCACCTGGTCGCACAGTGCTGGCAGCAGTTCGCCGATGACCTCCATGCCCAGCCGGACCGCATGCGGTGAACCGGGCAGGTTGATGATCACCGTGGACTCAGTCACCCCGGCCATGCCGCGGTTCAGGGCAGCCAGCGGGTTGGTCTTCCTGGCGTGGTCGCGCACTGCGTCCACAACTCCGGGCATCTCTTTGTCCAGCATCGGCCTGGTGTACTCCGGTGTCAGGTCATCCGGTGTCAGTCCGGTGCCGCCGGAGGTGATGATCACCGCCGGGGCGATCTGCACCAGCAGCTCCGAGATGGCCGCCAGCACGCCCTCACCGTCGGGGATGATCACCGGGGGTCGGCACACGAAGCCGATCTGCTCAGCGAACTCGGCGATCACTGGGGCGGAGAGATCCTCACGCTGACCGGTCGCCGCACGGGTGGAGACGATGACCGGCGCGATCACCCGCGCCCTCGGGTCGTAGTCCTGCTGCGGCGTCTCAGACATGGCCCTACCCTACGCGCCGCGCCGCCTGCTGCGCACCAGGGACTGCTCGGCTCAGGGGGCGACCACGGTGATCGCGCGTTCGCTGGCGGCCAGTCGGGCGGCCACAGCAGTGATGTCCTCAGCGGTGATGGCTTCGACTTCGGCCAGCGTGTCGGAGATGTCTACGAATTCTCCGCGCACCAGTTCGGCCCCGCCCAGCCGGGACATGCGCGCAGAGGTCTCCTCCATGCCCAGCACTGTGCCGCCGCGCAGCTGGCCCTTGGCCCGCGCCAGCTCTTCGGCACTGACCCGCTGCGTGGCGATGCGCTCCAACTCATCGGCCATCACACCGGTGACCTGGTCCACTCTGCTGGGCAGGCAGCCGGCGTAGAGGCCGAAGTACCCGGCGTCGGTGAATCCGGCGGAGAAGGAGAAGGTCGAATACGCCAGGCCACGCCGTTCGCGGATCTCCTGGAACAGCCGCGAGCTCATGCCGGCACCGAGGATCGAATGCATCAGCGTCAGGGCGAAGCGGTCGTCGTCGCCGGCGCGCATTCCGCGTCCGCCGAGGATCACTTGGGCCTGCTCCACCGGTTTGGTGATCATTTCGGTTCCGGCGCGCACACCGATGTGCTGCTCCTCGGCGGCCTGCAGCGCCGCCGGTGCGCTGCGCCGGCTCATATCCCACTGGGAGCCCTCCAGCGCATCTTCGACGATCCGGCAGAGCGTATCGTGGTCGACTCCCCCAGCGGCGGTGATCACCAGCTCATCGGGCCGATACCAGTGGTTGAAGTGGGCCCAGACGTCGTCGCGGGTGGCAGCCTCAATCGCCTCACGGGTGCCGCCGATGGGCCGACCCAGCGGGTGGCCGTCGAGCACCTGCGCGGCGAATCGCTCCTGCACCACATCGGTGGGGTCGTCTTCGGCCATGGCGAGCTCTTCGAGGATCACCCCGCGCTCAGTCTCCATCTCCGCGGGGTCCAGCACCGCGGAGGTGACCATATCGGTGAGCACGTCAACGGCCAGCGGCAGATCCTCGTCGAGCACCCGGGCGTAGTAGCAGGTGGACTCTTTGGACGTCATCGCGTTGGACTCACCGCCGACGGCGTCGAAGGCTGAGGCTATGTCCATCGTGGACCGGCGCTGAGTGCCCTTGAACAGCAGGTGCTCCAGGAAATGGGTGGAGCCGTACTGATGCGCGGCCTCGTGCCGGGATCCTACGGCGATCCAATAGCCGATGCTCACTGAGCGGACCCCGGGCATCTCTTCGGTCAGCACCCGCACTCCGGAGGGCAGTACGGTGCGACGAACGGTGGAACCGATATCGGCGTTGAGCACGCCTTCGGTGGTGGGATCAATCGTCACGCGCATAGGCCCTCCACGCTACCGGCAATAGGCTTCAGTGTGCGTTAGGGTGACCCTGAATAGAAGAACGCCCGCGCGGGTGGCTGTAATGCCTGCGCCTGATGGGGGAAGGATCTGGGGCAGCTGAACAGATTTATCCTCCCACGTGCACTCAACGTTCTGATCGGTGGAGCGCGAGCGCTCTACGCGATCATGAAGCTGTTGCCGACTCAGCGAAAAGTAGTGCTGATCACCCGCGAACCGCGCCAGATCACCGTGGACTTCTCCCTGCTGCAGGACGCCATCCGGCACAAGCATCCTGATCACCAGATCGTGGTGATCAAACACCAGAAGCTCTCCCCGACCTATATCCCCAAAGCGCTGCGGGAGATGTATCACCTGGCGACCTGCTCGGGGTGCTTGGTGGACGGCTACATCATTCCGGTGAGCATCCTCAACCATCGTCGGGACCTGCGCATCGGCCAGGTCTGGCATGCGCTGGGAGCGATCAAAAAGTTCGGGCATCTGGCCTCGGGCACGCATGAGGGCCCGCATCCGCAGGTGGCGGCAACGATGCAGATGCACCAGAACTACACGTTCGTGTGCGCCTCCGGGGACGTGCCGGCCTCCATCTACACCGCCGCTTTCGGCATCACCGCTGACCAGGTCTGGCCCTTGGGCATGCCGCGCGTTGATCACCTGCTCGATGAGCAGCGGATGGCGGCTCGGCGCGAGAACGTTCTGCAGCACTATCCCCAGCTGCGGAAATCGCGCGAAGCCGGCGGACGCACGGTGCTGTATATCCCCACCTTCCGCCGGGGCAAGCACATTCCCTACACCAACGTGGCCCAAGCGTTCGCTGAGGAGGACGCCAGCACACTGGTGCTGCTGCCCCACCCCATTGACAAGTCTCCGCTGCCCAACGGCGGGCGCACCATCATCGGCACCGACTTCGGAGTGCTGGACTGGCTGGCGGTGGCCGATGTGGTCATCACCGACTACTCCGCTGTGACCTACGAGGCTGCGCTGCGCAACATTCCGCTGGTGTTCTGGCCCTACGATATGGCGCACTACCTCCAGGCCCGGGGCCTGGCAGTCGACTACGCCTCCGAGGTTCCCGGCCCGATCGTCGAATCGGCCGCCGAGGCGGTGGGCACCGCGCTGACCATCGAATCCCCCGACTATCGAGAGTTTCGGTCCAAGCACCTGAACTTCGTCACCGACGACGACGGCTCGCTGCCGCAGGATCCGCCGCGCTGCGCCGATCGCATCGTCGAGGCGCTGGCACTTCCCGGCGAGTGAGGCTCCCGGTGGGGGTCAGTAGGCGTAGTTGCCGGTGTTGGACATCTCGAACCCGAAGGGGTCCACGCTGTTGTAGCAGCTGAGACGGTCGCTGAGCTCCGTGCAGACCAGGAATCCGTCTGTGGCGCTGTCGTCCTGTGCGAGGGTGTCATAGCCGTTGGGCTCCAACTGGGCGTCACAGTCCAAGCCGGACCCCTCCACCGTCATGCTATAGGTGGCCCCGGTGTCGCAGAGCTCCGGGTCGGTGTCGTAGACGGTGCAGGTGACCCCGCCGTCGAACTCACACTCCACATTGCCGTCCTGGGCGGTGAAGCCGCCGACCATCTCAGCATCGCGGGTGCCCACTGCCCGATCCGCCCACTCGGTGCCGACGCTGTCCATAGCAGCCTGAGCGCCCTCGGGGGCCGCGTCGTCGTAGGCGGTGCTGCCGCGAACTGCGGTGAACACCGAGGCCGCATGGGTCGTGGAGCACTCCGACTGCAGCTCGGCGAAGGTCTCCTCCAGCAGCTCAGCGTCCTCGCCGGGGAACTCCTCAGTCTCGGTGCCGGCAGTGATGAAATCCGCGACGACGCCGGAGTCCTCATCGGCCTCGCATGCGGACTCGTCCGGCAGCGAAGAAACTGCGGCCCGGGCCTCATCCAGAGCCTCCTGCTGCTCGGTCTCCGTCGGTTCAGCCTCAGTCTGTTCAGTCTCAGCCTGTTCAGTCTCGGTCTCTTCACCGTCCTCTTCCGCCGGCGTCTGCTCCGCAGCGGCCTCTTCGGTGGGATTGGGCTCGGACTCTGCCACCGGTGCTTCGTCATCGCCGCCCAGGAAGGTGATCAGCAGGGCCACGGCCGCACCGACACCGACGACGCAGACTATCGCGGCCGCAATCAGTCCCAGAGGAGCCCTGCGCCGCTGCTGATGATCGGCGGAATCGTGCGGGCGGGGGGTCGCAGCAGCTAGGGCCGGCTGCGGTTCGTCCGGGTCCACCCCACCGGGATCTGCAGAATAGTGGAGGTCGCTGTATTCCACCGGCTCCGGGGGCTCGGACGCTGCGGGAACCTGATCATCACGCCCTGCCGGTTCGGCGTACGGAACCGGTGCGGGGACCGGCGCCTCTGGCCCCTCGGACTGCACCGGCTCATCCGAGGACTCCGGCTCCTCTGCGGGCTCTGGCTGTTCGGGCTGTTTGGGATGCTGGTCGTTCTGACCCTGGGCGTCGTAGGGCTCCGCCTCCCCGGTCTCCTCGGCCGGGTAGGCGGGGATGAGTCCGCTGGCGGTGTCGTACATGCCGGCCAGCGGGTTCGTGGCCGCCGTTTCGGAGGAGACGTCACGACCGCGGTGGCGGGCCGAAACAGCGGCATCGACGTCGGGATCGCCCAAAGTTGCCAGGGCGTCGACGAGCTCCTGGTAGGTGCCGGGGTTGGCGGCGACGGCCGGACGCAGTTCAGGGTGATTCTCCGCGATCCAATGGAGAACGTCCCAGTCAGAATGCGGATTGGAGGCCATGGCCTCCAGGTCCGCAGCGTCATTATTGTCGGTCATGATGGTCCAGCATATGTGGAGGCCAGGATCCGTGCCGAATTCTTGCGATACTGATGGACCACGTCCAAGCACGGTCAACTCATCGAGCGATCCCCCGATGGACCAACAGCTGCCGCTCGACGGCGAACAGGCCGCGGCCCGAGAAGGCCTCCTCCAGGCTGGTGACGCAACATTGACCGGGTGATTGGCCTGACCGCTGCGTTCATCCCGCCTCGTGTTTCACCCACCGCCACTTTTGGGCGGCACACGCAACATCGGCCGGGATCTCAGCACATGGCCAGCGCGACATCCGAACTGCAGGGAGCACCGCAGCAGTGCCGGGGGGGTCACTGGGCGGCGGCGTACTCGTCGAAGGTGCCCTCACGCATGGCCTCACCGGCATCGGTGAACGCCTCATAGTCAGGGACGACGATCGACTGCGAGCCGGCGGTGCCCAGGCCTAAGTTGTCGATGGTGAACATGTCGATGTCACCGCCGCGGACATCACGCATTGACCAGGCTAAGTCGGCGACGTAGTCGGACTCGCCCAGCTGGGAGTCCACTGACATATAGGGCGAGAAGTCAGAGACCATATTGTGAACGGTCACCGGGTTGGTCAGCGTGGAGGCGGTCAGCACCTCATCGAGCACCCCTCGAACCAGGGCCTGCT
The DNA here is from genome assembly GCA_052089225.1 of Nesterenkonia sp. GTDB lineage: Bacteria > Actinomycetota > Actinomycetes > Actinomycetales > Micrococcaceae > Nesterenkonia. The sequence continues at coordinate 47,765 of JBQCZP010000003.1, read as the reverse complement.
GGTTGGCGACGCGCTGGAAGTCGCCGTCGTCGAAGGCTTTGCGCTCCCGCACGAAGCTCATCGCCTCGGTGGCGTTGAGCTGCTGCGGTCCGCCGTGGAAGAAGTGGCCGTCGCGGGAGGTGAAGCTGACCGGGGAGTCCACTGTGACCCCGCCCAGGCCACCGACCAGGTTCTGGAAGCCGACCATATCCACTGCGGCCACGTGATCGATGCGCACATCCACCAGGTCCTCCAGGGTCTCCACCGTCTTCGCGGAGCCTCCGAAGCTCATGGAGGCGTTGATCTTCGCCTCACCGTGACCGGGGATCGGCACCCAGGTGTCGCGCACCACCGACATGACTTGGATGGAGTCGCGATCGTGGGGGATGTGCATCCACATGATGGTGTCTGCCCTGCCGGCGTTGGGCAGCCACGGCACGTTCTCGGTCTCGCCGGAGCCGCCGCCGGAGTCGGAACCGATCAGCAGAATGTTCAGCTGCTCGTCGTCGACCTCTTCGCCGTCGTCGTCGGTTGTGGTGGAGCGCTCAGGCCGGTCCTGCTCCTCGGGGAACGTCTCCTCCTCCGGGATGACGTTCACCGAATCCTGGTAGGCCCCGCTGAGCGAGGACAGGTAGATGGCGGCCACCACGACGGCAATGATCAGCAGCGCACCAGTGCCGGAGAGCACGATGATGGCGGTCTTATTGCGCCGCTTGCGGCGTGGGGCGGCGTCCTCTTGGGCGAACATGCTCTCAGTCACGGGTTCCAGAGTAGGCTATGGGCGCAATTGTCAGCGACTGACTCACCCGCACACCTCCAGCTGAACTTGAAACCTGCCCTTTTGCCTGAATTGGTAATATCGTAAACTGTACGTGAACAGACTCAGACGATCTCGCGCGCTCCCGTATGAGGGGAAGGCTTCACCACCGATGAAGAGGGTTCTGACTTACGGCACCTTTGACCTGCTGCACTGGGGGCATATTCGCCTCCTGAAGCGGGCCGAGGCCCTGGGCGACTATCTGGTCGTCGCCGCCAGCACCGATGAGTTCGTCACCGACGGCAAGGACTCCCGTCGGCCGTACCACGACTATCGGACCCGCTGCCAGATGTTGGAGGCGGTCCGCCACGTGGACTTGGTGATCCCGGAGAACTCCTGGGAGCAGAAGGTTGACGATATTCGCCGGTACCACATCGACACGGTGGTGATGGGCTCCAACTGGGAGGGTTCGAGGCGTTTCGAGTACCTGCGCGACTACTGCGAGCTGGTGTACCTGCCGCGCACCGAGGGCGTCTCCACCAGTAAGATTCGCCGGGACCTGCTGGCCGACGCCGTCACCGACCTGGGCACCAACGGGCACGAACCGCCTCCGGTGACCAGCCAAATGGCGCAGCTGGATCGCACGGCGTAGCGAAGGCCCGACGACGACGCCTGATGAGACGCATCCTGACCTACGGCACCTTCGATCTGCTGCACTGGGGACACATCCGTCTGCTCAAGCGGGCCAAGGCCCTCGGCGACTATCTGGTGGTCGGGCTGAGCACAGATGATTTCAATGAGGCCAAACCGGGCAAACAGCCCAGCTACCACCCCTATGAGGTCCGGAAAATGATGCTGGAGTCCATCCGGTATGTGGACTTCGTGATTCCGGAGACCTCCTGGGAGCAGAAGCGGCTGGATGTGTTCGAGCACGAGATCGACACGGTGGTGATGGGCTCCGACTGGGAAGAATCCCCGCGATTCGAGTACCTGCGGGAGCACTGCGAGGTGACCTACTTATCGCGCACTGAGGGCACCTCAACCTCCCAGATCCGCAAAGACCTGCTGTTCGAGGCGATCGAGTACAAACGGCAGGACGAGCAGCGCCATCATTCCCCGGTGCCGAACACCTCGCGGCTGCGCTCCCTGGGCACCGAACCTGAAACCAAGCTGCCGCCTCCGCCCAAGCACTAGGCCTCCTCCTCTGCCCCGCACCCGGGCTCCTGCTCAGCTGACCGGCGCCAGTCTCAAGGGGTCTTGCCGAACTCTTGTGTGAACCTTGTGTCTTTCTGTGCATGCGTCTTGAGGTGCGGGATGCAGGATAGATATCAGGAGCCTCCCGGATGGGAGGACACGGGGGAGAGACAGTCATGGAAACCACAATGACCACCACGATGGACAGCGGATTCGTCACCGTGACCTCGCAGCGGGCAGCGGTGGAGCCGGTGCCGAGAGCAGCAGGCACGCCCAGCTGCTGGACGCCGTCATCGAAGCGGTCCCGGTGGGCGTCGTCGTAGATGCCCACGGCAATGATGTGATGATGAACAGCCAGCAGCGCCGGGTGCACCCACTGGGGATCCCGCAGGATGTGGCCGATCCGCGTGAGGATCAGCTGCTGGTCTTCGACCATGACAAGGTCACCCCGGTGCCGGCCGCTCAGCGTCCGGTCCGGCGAGCCATCGACGGTGCTTCCTTCACCGATCAGCTCATCTGGCTGGGAGATGAGCGGCAGCGTCGCGCCCTGTCGGTCTCAGCCAGCCCCATGAAGGATCCCTCCGGTGCCTCCGCCGGCTCGGTGATCGTGTTCAATGATGTGACCCAATTGGTGGAAGCGCTCCACGTCAAAGATGACTTCCTGCACATGGTGACCCATGAGCTGAGGACTCCGCTGACGTCCATCCTCGGCTACATCGACCTGGCCCTGGATCAGGCCGAGTCCTCGCCGGAGACCGCGGACTTGGCTGCCAACCTGCGGGTGGCTGAGCGCAATGCCGCACGTCTGCTGGGCCTGGTCTCTGATCTGCTGGACACGGCCACTGTGCCGAGCATACACATCCGTCCGGGGAACCTGGCCGATGTGGTGCGCTCCAGCCTGATCTCGGCACGACCTCAGGCTGAGGCGAAGGGCATCACCCTGATAGACCGGAGCCCACCGAGCCTGCCGGGACACTTCGACCCCGACCGGATACATCAGGTGCTGGACAACCTGATCAGCAACGCCATCAAGTACTCCTCCGCCGGAGACGCGGTCACCTCCCGCGTCTGGTCCGACGACGACGCAGCGCTGGTCCTGCAGATCCAGGACACCGGGCGGGGCATCAGCGAAAGCGATCAGCAGCAGCTCTTTGAGAAGTTCTTCCGCACCCGCGGGGTGCGCGAATCCGCCATCCCGGGGCTCGGCCTGGGACTGTCACTGACTAAGGCGATGGTCGAGGCTCACCGCGGAACCATCACCGTGGAGAGCGCCCCCGGGGAAGGCGCCACCTTCACCGTGATCATTCCGGCGACACCGTCAGGCGCCAGGAACGGGGCCCGCCCGGGGTGAGCATCGCTGAGCTGACACGCCTCAGCTGCTCGGGCTGAATCGGCCAGGACGGCCTGCGGCGGGGCCGCAGCCCAGCCGAGGCCAAAGTGTCAACCGGGGCCTCCAGGTCCTCAACGACGACGGACCAGGGCGCGGACGCTGACGAACACACCGACCAGGCACCAAGCCAGCAGCACCATAAGATCACGGGCACTGGCCTCGAACGCCTCAGAGGCCAGGCCGGCGCGCAGCAGGTCTGCCCCGGGGCGGATCGGCAGGACGTCGTGGACCCATTGGAACCAGTCGGGCAGCCGGTCGGCGGGGTAGGTCACCGGGGAGAACAGCAGCACGAAGAACACCAGCACCTGGCTGATCAGCTGGGCGAGCATCGGCGGCAGGGTCACCGCGATCGCGTAGCCCACTGCTGTGGAGGTGGTGGCCAGCAGCACGGTGGAGGCCAGGAGCACAGGCCAGTCCAGCGACAGGCTCAGGTCGTAGTAGGGCCAGGCGACCAGCACGGCCACCGCCACACTGGGCAGCGCGATCATGGACCACACCAGCAGCTCCCCCACCAGCAGCAGCGGTCGGGGCAGCGGCAGCGAGCGCATGTAGGTGAACGTCCCGGCCGCACGGGACTGAGCGACCGCCTGCGGCACCAGGACCAGCCCCATGGTGAACACCAGAACACTCGGCGCCCCGGTGGAGAGGAACAGTGCGGACTCCTCGGTGATGTCGGGGATGATCAGACCAAAGCCGATGATGATCCCGGCTGCCAGCAGCGCTTGGATAACGATGAGCAGCGGCAGCATCGGACCCAGCTGCGCCAGCTGCCAGCGCAGCAGAGTCCGAAAGCTCACCCACAGGCTGGTCTCCACGGGAGCCACAGGCATCCGGTGAGGGTCGACGTCGGACGGACTGCTGTTGTACGAGCTGGCGCCGGACGGGCTGGTCTCGGGCGATGTGTGCAGATCAGCCATGGTGGGCCTCCTGGAGGCGCTCGTTTCCGGTGCTGGTCAGGCCGGCGTCGCTGGTGAGGCGCAGGTAGGTGTCTTCCAGGGTGACCGGGGAGAGGGAGTAGCCCTCGATGCGGCGGGCCGCGTACTCTTCGCTCGCCCAGGACACGGCGGCGGCCACGTCGGCCTCAGGGACCGTCATCCGCAGCCGAGCGCCGATGGCCACCCGGTTCTGCAGGTCCAGCGTCTGCGGAATATCCAGGTCGGAAGTGCCTGAGGGCGGAAGCTGCAGCTCCAGACGCTGATGATCAGCACCGGTGCCGCGCAGCTGGGCCGGCGTCCCGGAGGCGAGCGCCCGGCCCTGATCAAGCACGACGAGGCGGTCGACGACGCGTTCTGCCTCAGCCACATTATGTGTCACCAGCAGCACCCCGCAGCCACGGTCCCCACGACGGCGCACCGCGTCCCAGAGCAGGCGCCTGCGCGAGGCGTCGACGTCGTTGGTGGGCTCGTCGAAGATCAGCAGCGGCGTGGGTTTGGCCAGGGCCATCGCGAACGCAGTGAGTCGGCGCACCCCGCCGGAGAGTCCGGCTCCCTCCGACTGAGCCTTCGTATCCAACCAGGGGCCGATGTCAAGCTCCTCGGCAAGCTCAGCGGCTGCCCGGCGGGCCTCGCGAACGGAGGCGCCGCGGATGCGAGCGCTGATCTCTATTGCCATGCGCGGGGTGAGTCCGTCAATCGGCGCCTGGGCTTGGGGCTGCAGGGCCACATGCCGCCGGGCCGCCGCAGGTGAGGAGACGGCATCGACCTGCCCGACCCGGATCTGGCCGGCGTCGGGCCGGACCAGGCCCACAATTTGGGAGACCAACGTGGTTTTGCCTGCACCGTTGTGACCCAGCAGACCCACCACCTCTCCAGGCTTCACGTGCAGCGAGACGTCGTCGTTGGCGAGGGTGGAACCGAATCGTCGGTTCAGGTGATCGATGGTCAGAACGGCTTCGTCCATGATGGACTCCTAAGATACCGACAGTATGTTGATACTGACGGTATTTGAGTTCTGTGGGTACGTCAACCGGCTCCTGGTCTAAACTTGTGCTGATGACACAGGTGCCAGACCCTCCCACACGGCACGAGCAGCAGCAGCAGACCCGCGCTGCGCTGATTCGCGCAGCGAAGAGCGTGTTCGCCGAGCACGGGTTCCACGGCGCAAAGCTTGACCAGATCGCGCGCACCGCGGGGTTCTCCAAGGGCGCGGTGTACTCCAACTTCGCGGGCAAATCCATGCTGTTTCTTGCGGTGCTGGACGCCGACATCGCCGAGGGCTTCGGCCAAGCCTGGGACCGCTACCCGGGCAGCCGCCCGGGGGAAGAAGCACAGCCCAGCGATCACCGGCTGGTGGGGTTCGCCCTGGCCACCTTGGAGTTCATCGCCATGGCCGCTCGGGATGACGAGCTCTCCGCTGCGCTGCAGGATCGATTCGAGACGCTGCTGGACATCTACCGGCAGATGGCCCGCGACCAGCGTTCAGCCGATGAGACTCTGCCCGTCGAGGAAGTCTCGAAGCTGCTGGCCGCCATGGATCAGGGCACCGGGCTGATATCCATCATGGGTCGCACGTTCCCAGATCCGGACACGTATCAGGCGGGGATGCGCCGGGTGGTCAAGCGCGACTGATCCTGGTTGCGGCAATGTGTTTGGCGATGAGTGCGGACAGCCGCAGCGCATCTGTGTGACGCTGGAGGGCACAATTTTCCTGCGTCACTTTCTCCGAACCTCGGGCGTGCCAGCTGTGGGCTTTTAAGGATGGTGGCCGTCTCCACATCCGGAACAAAGGTGCGGTACTCCAGCAGTTCGTCGACACTCATCCTCGCCTCCACGTCAACGGCGATGGGAGCTCGACGCAGCGCCAACAACCTCAACGTTGTCCAAGGCAGTGTCTGCGTCAGTGGTTGCCCGAACAATTCCACGCTCAGTTGGGTACATGGCAAGCAGCAGTCTCACCATGTGGCAATTGCAGCACTGTCCGGCACATCTTCGGGGGCTGGGCGCCTATCCTGGAAGCTGGGCGAGGACCTCTGGGGAGAGGTTGAACATGCGCAGTTTGGCGTAGCTGATGATCTGCTCGTCGCTCAGATCAGCAATGATCTGCGACTCCGTCTCAGCACCACCGGCGACCCCAGCATCACCGGAAACCTCAGTACCGCCCCGCGGCAGCGAGCTGCTCAGCGGCCCGCCGTGCAGCGGCACATCCACCACACTGATCGCCGCTGCCGTCAGCGAGATCACCTGCGACCGGTCAATCAGCCCCAGCCCCTCCATCAGGGACTTCAGCGAGGTCCCGTGAGAGACGACGACGACGGTGCGGACCTCGAAGCTCAGATCCGGCGAGGCGGTAGGCGTCAGCTCTGCGGCATCACGCACCAGCGAACAGAACGCCTCAGTGGTCCGCTGCACCACCGAAGCGGGGGCCTCTCCCCTGGGCGGAGTGCCCTCGCCGCGCTTCCAGGACTTATACAGCTCGGCGTACTCGGCTTTGGCCCGGGCGGTCTTCATGCCTTCCCACTGACCCAGGCTCTGCTCGATCAGCCCTTCGCAGACCTCCGGATCGAAGCCCAGCCCAAACTGCTCAAAAGTCTGCCGCGTCCGGTGCAGCGGGGTGACGTAGCCGCGAACGGGATTCTGCCCGCGCACATAGCGGCCGGCCTGCCGCGCCTGTACCAGGCCCGACTCCACCAGATCCACAGGAGACTGGCCCTGCAGCCGATGACTGGTGTTCCACTCGGTCTCGCCGTGACGGACCAGAATGACGCGGATCATTGGGATGACCTCCCCAACGGCCCGTGCGTCAGCCTGCTCAAGTATTCCTCCTCGCCCAGAGCCAGCACCTCAGCGGTCACTCCCCGGGCAGTGACGCGCCCGGTGGCCATCAGCTTCTGCATGAGCCGGAACTCGTAGGCCACGTCGTGCATCACCACCACATCGTTGGTCTCGGCATAGGGGCCGAACCCGCCGTAACCGGGCCGATACCCGGCCACCGCCGCCTGCTGACCGGCATAGAAGTCGGCGTTGTACAGGCTGACCTGGGTGGGCTCGAACTGCAGCAGATCATAGACAATCCGCTGCATCCCCTGCGGCGCACCGCGGAAGTAGAGGCCGTACTCGAACCGCACTGGGCGCAGCCAGGCCGGCACGGCAGGGATCGCTTCGATGACGAAGGGCCGGGTCACCACCAGCTGCAGGGCCCCGGCTTCCGCGGCGGCTGCCACCTCCGCGTAGGACTCCAGCAGGTCCTTGCCCGAGTAGTAGGCGATATCGGTCCGGGCACCGGACCGGACTGACTGCTCCTGGGTGGGGTCCGGGCGGTTGCGGGTGCGGATGACGACGTCGTGGGCGTCGATCTCTGCCCCGAAATGCTCCTGCGACGCCGCGGGGCCGACCACGGCGACCCGCTTGCCGCGCACCAGCTGCTCCATGTGCGCGTCGGCGGCAAGCGGCAGGTCCCTGCGGCGAGCGCGGGAATGATCGATCAGTGGTTGTGCCTCGCCGGTGAACAGGGCGAGATCGGCGCGCAGCTTGGTCACCTGGGCCTCCACCCGGGGGCTGATGATGCCCACCCGGGGTTTGGCCGCCGAACGGGTCAGCGCCTCCTCATCGCCCAGATAGGCGTAGGCGCCCCACAGGTGCTTCAGCCACAGGGCCGACTCCAGCGGGATGCCCTGCAGCTCGGCGACCCGGTTCTGCGCCATCATGGTGCGCAGGCCGAAGCCGGTGCGGAACTGCCCCAAGAACTGCAGCCGCACGGCCAGGGTCTCCAGCAGCAGCTGGTGCAGTCCGGCCAGCCCGTCGCCGCGGGCGTCCAGGGCAGTCACTGCCTGCTGGATCGTCTCGTCGTCCGGATTCTGGCGGAAGAGCCCGCCCACCGGCTCCCACAGCTGCTCAGCGGCCAGCGCACCGCTGCGGGGCCGCAGTCCGGCGGCGAAGCGCCAGATGCGCGGCCAGTCATAGTGGGTGCGTGCCCCCAGGGTGAGGATGCCCTCCACGGCCCGCAGGTCATCCGGGTTCATCCGGTGGGCGCGCTCGTAGTGGCGGTAGGCGGCCTCGAAGTTGGCCACGTAGGGCTTGCGGTAGGCGGCAGCGGCGGCGATGTGCTTACCTGCGGTGGGGTCGGCCCTTGCGGCCTCGGCCAGCGTTGAGGGTGCGGGTGGGATCGTGGTGGTGCCGGCGATGATGCCGGCCACCGGGTCGTAGACCGGGTCAGCGCCGTCGTCGTGCTCAGTGGTGTCATAGAGCAGCTGGGCCAGCATTCCGCGGTAGGAGTCGCTGGCCTCACCGCCGGGGTCTATCCGTCCGGCCAGGCTGCTGATGACCTTCCGTCCCCCGGGGACTCGTGTGGTGCGCCAAGCGGTGGACTTCACCACCGCGGCGGCGGCAATCTTGGGTCGCAGCCCGTGCAGACTCAGCGCCACGGCCCCTACCCTGACCCGATCCGTGTGGTGACAGCCGGTGAATGTTCCAGCTTCTCCAAGTATTGGGCTTCGCTCAGCGCCAGCACGTCGCCGGCGACCCCGTGGGCGCGCAGCACCCCGGTGGCGGCCATGGCTTTGGTGAGTCGGTGCTCGAAGACCAGGTCGTGGGCCAGCACAATCTCGTTGACGATCGAATACGGCCCCATAGTTTGGTCCTTCTGCTCCCGGTAGCCCTTGCTGAAGGCGGTCTGACCGGAGAAGAAGTCGATGTTGAACAGCCCGACCTCAGCAGGTTCGAACTGCAGCACGTCGTAAAGGATCCGGCCGATGCCCATCGGTGGCCCGTGGAAGCCCAGGGCGAAGTCGTGGCGGTAGAAGCGCAGCCACTCGGGCATCTGCCCTTCGAACGCTTCGAGGCTCAGACCGCGGCCGACCACCATCTGCAGCTGATCGGATTCCACCGCCGCACCGGCTTCCTCCATGAATGCGGCGATGTCGCGGCCGGAGAAGTAGGCGATGTCGGTGCGGGTGCCCAGCCTCGCGGCCTGCTCGTCGTCGAAGTGGGTCATCAGACGCGGGCGGATGATCACCTCGTAGTCGTCAATCTCCGCACCGAACCGATCGCCGGTGTCTGCAGGGCCGACGACGGCGACGCGCCTGCCGCGGATCAGCTGGGCCATCCGCTCCTCGCCGTGCAGCGCAGAGTCCTGAGCACGACGCCGGGCGTAGTCCACCAGCGGCTGCATCCGCCCTTGGATCAGGTGGACGTCGGCGGCCATCTTCTCCAACCGGTGGCGCTCCACCTGGTTGGCCGGGGTCCAGGGCATCGGGTCGATGAGCGACTGGGCCTGCTCGTAGCGCTCCAAATAGGTCAGCGCGGCCAGGACCTTCTGCCGGTGGCGGCTGTGCTCGGCGGAGGTGGTGCCCAGCCAGTCCACCGAGCGTTCGGCCAGGGTGCGGCGCAGCCCGAAGGCGGCCTTCATCCGCTGGGCGAACTGCAGCCGGTAGACGATCAGCGAGGTGGTGGGCCAGGAGAGCCGCAGGCCCTTGTTGTGGGCGTAGTAGATGTTGACCAGCGCGGCGCTGACGTCGGCCCGGGGCGGGTCGGCGGTGAACAGCGGCCGCAGCCACTTCATCAGCTGCATGCGCTGGCCGCGACGTCGGGGTTTGGCCGATTCGAAGAGTTCGGCGCTGCGCCACAGCCGGGGCCAGTCCTGGTCGGCCCGGCAGCCCATGACGATCACTCCGCGGAATGCGGTGGGGCTGGTGGGTTTGAGCTGCAGGGCCTGCTCGTAGGCGTCCAGGGAGCGGTCCAGGTCAGCGACATGCGGCTTGCGGTAGGCGGCGGCCAAATCTGTCCACCAGCTGGCGCGCGGCTGCATCTCTGTGGCCCGGCGCATCAGCTGAAGCCCAGTCTGGGCGTCACCGTGGTCGAACTCCAGTTTGCCGCGCTCATGCACCACGTAGGGGTTCTCCGGGGCGAGGTCCTCGGCGGTGCGCAGCGCCGTCCGGGCCTCCTCAGTGTGGGCGGCAGGGCCGGTGCTGAGGCCGACGACGACGTCGTGCACTACGGCTCCGGGCTCTGCGCGCTGCAGCGAGCGCGCCAGTGCGACCCAGCGCAGCGGATTCTTCGGCTGCAGCTCTGCAGCTCTGCGCCGCATGTTCAGCGCCGTCGTGTAGTACTTGAGTTTGAAGTACCGTGCTGCCAGCCGCTCCAGCTGATCGGCATTCAGCGTGTCGAGGACGGTCTTCTCAAGCAGCGATTCGGCCCCGGATCTGTTCGCCTCGAACAGCACAGTGGCTGCGCGTTCGTAGAAGGAGCTCAGTCGGGAGGGACCGCCTGCCACACCGGCCTCCACCGGGGTGGCCAGCGGTCGGCCGGCGGCCAGGACGGCCCGCGCCAGGGCAGCATCAGCTGCGGGCAGTGCCGCGAGCGCACGGACCGCCCGTTGGCCCACCTGGGCCCCGATCACCAGTGGTTTCACCATCAGGACCCGAGTCTATTACCTACGCCCGTGTTGGCAGGGTCAACGCGGCGTGAGTCGGATGAAGCACTTCATATAGCCGCGCTACATCGCTACACTGGAATGACGGAGGTGCATCATGAGCCAGCAAGCACCGGACAGCATCACAGTGCGCAATCAGTCAGACTATGTTGAGGTCAGAGGTCTCAACGAGCAAGATGTGAAGAATGCCATCTCCCTCTACCAGGCCGTCCCCGGTGAGCGAGTCAAGGCGCGTTCCGCCCTTGCAGCGTATGTGAACCAGGCCATGATTGAAGCGGACATCCCACTGATCTCCCACGCCTCACAGCGGCAGCTGCAGCGCAGTACGGATCTTCGCAAGCGTCTTCTCCAGGAGCACGGTACTGAAACCTACGCGTCCCTGGCGGAACTGCGTGCGGCCCAGCAGAGTTCTATCCGCACGTGGGTATCACGGGAACGCAGGCGAAACGAGCTTTTTACCGTGAGCTTCAAGGCCCAAACACTGATTCCCTCAGTCCAGCTCACTGAAACGGGAGAGGTCGACCCGCTTATCGCCGAGATCGTTCGGCCGCTGTTGGAAGCCGGCTTGGAAAGCTGGTCACTGTGGGCGTGGTTGACCAGCCCCTCGGGGCTGCTCAGTGGCGAGGTTCCAGCCGATGTGGCCGCCACCAACATCAAGCGTGCCCATAAGGCAGCCACTCGGTACGCCGCTGAGCTCCAGCGTAGCGAAGACCGCACCGGATGACAGCCGGATTCCCCGCACAGGACCTTGATTGTCCTGATCCGCAAAGCTGCCCTGTGGCTGTGGAGACGTTGGAATCGCTGGCACGCAGCCGCCAGCTGGCCCGCGTCTCTGAGCCTGAGACTCGTCACTGGTTCCGCATCTATGATGCACAGGACGGTCATAGCCACCCGAATCCGGGGTTTGGCGACACCCGCTTCGCACCATTCGACGCGCTGGGCACCGGCAGCCGAGTCCCAACGCTGTACCTGGCCGAGACTCTGGAAGCCGCACTGTTGGAGAGCAGCCTTCACGACATACACCAGCAGAAGCCGCGTGTGGTCGCCGAGGCGGCGCTCTTAGGCAAGCTGCACGCCCGAGTTGTGCCCCCGGGAGATCTCAACCTGGTTGACCTGCGTGACCCACAGCTGGAATCGCTCAGCCTGGTTCGGGAGAACCTTGCCAGCAGTTCTCCTGAACATTACCCGTGCACGCGCAGAGTGGCGCGTGCAATCCATGCGTCCCCGTCTTCCACGGCCGATCCACGGCCGGCAGGCATTCTCTGGCACTCCCGACAGGCCGAAATCTCCGATAGGCCAGGGCAGGAGGTGGCTCTGGTGTTCGCAGACCGTGTGCCGCAGGCGCGCAATGCGTGGACCCTGGCCGCCTATCGGGATGCTTCGGGGTCCCTCTTAGAGGGTGCGGGCCGCCTGTTGCTGGACGAGCTCGCTGAGTCGCTGGACGTGACGATCTCCGTCACTGACGACCTGGGATGACCCCGGGCTTCAGTCAAGCTGCAGCACCAAGCGCAGTGCGCGGTCGATATCTTCCAACTCGCTGCGGCTGGTGTGGCCAACCAGGTCCCCCAGTCGCTCAGCCGCTACCGCGACGGTTTGTTCAAGCAGCACCTGGGTGTCCTCTTCTGCGATGGTGATCGTGGGCCGGAATACTCGTAGCGGCGCAGAGCGGGATGTGGGCGCGATAAGCAGTGTGGACAGCAGCAAGTCATCGGACTGGAGCACGACGGCGTACCGGGACCCACGCTGATCACTGCCACGGATGCCACGAGGTGCACGCAGACGGTGGATGTCACCCCGCACGCAGCTCGTCCATCTCAGCAAGCACCTGTCGGCTCTCCGCCAGGTCAGCCGCGTCTTGAGAAGCCTCCAGAGACTCCTGACGCATTCGCTCTCGACGGCGCAGTCGGACGGCATCTGCCAACGCCTGCCGAATGGCGTCGGATACCGTCGCACCATCCGAGGTCAGTTCCGCCAACGCACGTTCGGCCCGGTCATCGGTTCTGAAGTTCACAACAGGCATACCACGATTATATGACACGCGGTAAGACACTGTCACCACGCAAGGGGTGTTCCTCAGTACGGCGGAATGCTGGCCCACTGGAGCCCAGCCCGTCGTTTGTCCTCCCGTGGTGCCTCGGCGTCGTCGCTCTCCTCCACTGAGCACCGGTAGAGCGCCTCTCGCAGCACGCGAACGTCGGAGGCGAAGAGTGACACCTCGTGTTTGACGGCGTTGTGGGACCACGCCACGGCATAGCGGCAGTGGAAGTCCTGGTTCTCCGGCGTCCAGTTCTGCGGCGCGTCGGCGTAGTCCCGGGTGGTGTAGCGCTCGGTCGGGCTGCCGGCGGCCTGCTCCGTCACCGAGGCGGGATCGGATTCCGGGGGCAGTGCCTGCCAGTCCAAGTCATCGCTGCGCTGCTCGCCAAGGGTGTCAGCACCGTCAAGCTCGTCGGCCAAACAGTCCCACAGCAGGTCACGAAGATGGTCGACGTCGCGCTGGAACAGCGAGATCCTGTGCTTATTGGCGATATGGGTCCAGGTCATCGCGTAGGCGCAGTGGACGTCCTCGTTGGAGGGCATCCATTCATAGGGAGTGTGGCCGGCCTTCTCCCGGTTCGTTGAGCCCGCAGTGCTGGTGAGATTCATCGCGTCGTTGTAGGCGGCGATCCTCTCCTCGCGGCTGCGGTGCTGCATCTCCGGCCACGTGTGGCCCACGGGGATCATGTGCTCAGCGTGGGTCTCGGTCTCGGCGATGGTGACGTCGTCGCCGTTGTAGTGGTCCCGGTAGGTGCCGGAGACGTTGAACGTGGCATTGCCCAGGTCGCGGGCATGGATTTCGGTGCGTGAGGTGACCCCATTTCCGGTCACGTCTGCCCACGTGCCGAAGTAGGGCTCTCGCTGGGTGACGTCTTCGTAGGGGCGGCCTTGGTGGAAGTTCTCGTCCTCTTCGGCGCGCTCATCGACCTGTTCGCGCAGCTCGTCATCCTCGGAACCGGAGCACCACCAGCCGTCGTCGTCCTCGATATGCACAAAGGTCTGCCCGGGTTCCAGTCCCAACGGGTGGCTGACCTCGTGGGTTAGGGTGTCGCAGTCGTCACCGGACTCACGCTCGTAGGTGCGCACAGAGGTGCTGGTCTCTAAATTCCACAGCGCATCGGCGTAGTCACGAGCGCTGTAGCCCTGAAACGGGTCCGGCACCTCGCCGGGGTCCGAATACGCGCTGGCCGGCGGTGCTGCGACAACCCCCAGGAGCACGGCACCGACTACAGCGGAAGCCACAGTACGACGACGATGCCTGGCCATTTGCGCTTCACCTGCCTTGTTCTGACCCATTTTGGCACGGTTCCGGGGACGCCCGTCGCTGCAGACATTCACTAGTTGTCGATATTCAGTCATGCTGAACGTTGCCCATTTTTGAACGGAGCCCACGTATTGGACGGAGCAAGACCCGAGTGCTCCCCTCAGATCAAGCTGTGGTCGCGCATCTGCTTGGCTTCGGCCAGGTCCTGCAGCAGCTGGAACTGATCTTCCCAGTCGATGTCCATCACCGCTTCGCCGGACATTTCATGCATATAGGGGTTCTCCCCCACCCGGTCACCGACCTCTCCCACACGGGAGAACGGGATCAGGTACGCGGCGTGGTTGACCTCGAACAGCGGCTCAATGTCCTGGCTGCGCGGCCACTTCTCTTCAGCGTCGTCGTAGTTGAAGGGTCTGCCGGAGGCGTCCCACAGGAAGGTGTGCAGCTTGGTGACCGTCAGCAGACTGTCGTGGCCCTGGGCGTGGGCTTGCCGCCAGGAGCTAATCAGCTCGGCGAACACCCCGGAGGTCAGCAGCGGGTGGGTCACATGGGTCATCAGCATGGTGCCGCGCTCACGCAGGCGCCCCAGATACTGGATGAACTCGCTCATTGGTGTCGAGGAGCGGCCCAGCTCATCGGGCCGTTCGATCACAGTCACCCGGCGATCCTGCGTCGCAGAGAACCTCTGGGCGTAGTCGCTGACCACCGGGTCGTTGGTGGAGATGATGATCTCCTCCAGTTCGGCCACGGCAGCAAGCTGGGCCAGCTTCAGCTCCAGGAGTCCGCCGTCGAACCCGGCGAAGGGGCGGGTGTTCTTGTTCTTCACCCGCTCGCTGCCAGCACGGCAGGGCACGACGGCGATGATGGGGTCAGTCTGCACAGGTGTCTCCATTCAGTTCGCACCGGGTGCATGGTCTTGTCTCCGAGCTATCTCCAGCATGGCAGATCCATGAGCCCCGTAGATTCTAGCGGTAGAAGGCCGTCATCAAGTTGGCGGAGTCGAGCATAGAGGCCGCGCATCGAGGCACGGTCAGGAAGGTGCTCGCGTCCAGCGGCCTTCCGTAAAACCGTCACGGTGCTGATCAGGTCGATCTGACCGACACTGCGACCGGCGGCTTGGAGTCGTTGAAGACGCCCCGCTTCGTTGGCAGCCATTTGTCGCCCCCCGCCGTCGTCGATAAGCACGATGACCCGGTCCCCTCGCTCCGCTGCCATGGCTGCGTGAGCGATCACCATCGTTTCACCGAGATCTTTGCTGGAACGGACCCGCTGTTCGATCGGCTTGCCAGTGATGCGGTGCACTGAGGCGGCCAAGTCATCGGTAACGTCGTCGGATAGGACTTCAAGCAGACTTTGAGGCACCTTATGCAGGACCCGCCCCGCGGCCGCGAATCGATGATCCTGTTGCGCCTTCCGCAGAATTTCCTGTTCAACAACCTCCGGGACGGCGAGCGCGCCGAGCGTACCGAACAAGAGGCGCTCCTTGTTGAGAGAGAAGAAATTGATGCCGGGCCCGGCATCCATAATGGGGCGCTGACTCATGAGGACCCGTGTTCATCCTCCAAACCACTGAGATCGGTATCGACCTCAGGCAAGGCGCCGATATCCACGTCGACAGGCTCACGCTGACTCGGAACGATTCCGGCCCTATCGAGTTCATCTAGCACCTCTCCAACGCTTGCTCCGCGCAGCGTCGCAATCGACTGTGCGGTCACGATGCCCTCGGCGTATCCGGCGACTGCCCGCGCGACGAGCCCCTGGGGTGCCCGCAGTCGATTCGAGTCGTCCTGCAGCGCTGCATAATGGTCAGTCCAACCATGCCGGGTCGCGATTTGCGGAGTCCAGACCTTCATCCAGTTCTCTTTGGTCGCCTCGGTGATATATCGCGCCTCCCGCATGGCGATCGCTGCGACCTGTGGCGAAACACGGAATCTCTGAACAACGACCGATAGATCGGCTTCGCTGACTGGGCAACGGTCACCAAGCAGCTCTCGTACACCTTCGATCGGCACCAAGAGATGACGGGCGAACGCATCCGCTCGGATCTCCTCGGGTGACCGCCGCCCGTACTCGGATTCTTCAGTCCAGTCCTCGAAGATGAGGTGGCCAAGTTCGTGGGCCAGTGTGCTGCGCTGCCGCATTGGTTTTCGGCTACGCGCGAGGCCAATGAAGACTGCTCCCCGTGCTGGGTCAGACATCGTCAGGCCGTGCTCACCTTCATCAGCTTCCAAGACCGCGACCTCGTACCCTGTCGTCTGCTCGATCAGCTCGACGAGGTCGCCGAGGGGCTGCACCCCTAGCCGATGATCCTTGCGAAACTTGTCCGCGGCGTGCCTTGCCTGCTGCTCGACGCCCGGATTCATCACGCTGTGGGGATCGCGTGGTCGTCGAGGTATGCGTCGAGTTCGGCGAAGTGCAACAGTCGCTGCCTCATCGAAGCCATGCTCGATCCGTTCGTTGCCCGGGCGGCGCACTGCACGCGGTCAGCGACTGCGCTGCCAGTAAGTTGGGCAACGGTACAGCCAGTGGCGTCGGCGATCAGAATGATTTCTGGCATCTTCGCCATGCGCTCACCGCTCAGAATGCGGCTCAAGGTCGCCTGAGAGATGCCCGATTTGTCCGCCAATGCACGCTGGGAGAGGCCCGCGGCAGCACGAGCACTCTCGATAGTCGCAGGCACAACGTTCATCGCTTCCACCTCCTGAATCAGTTTTATGATATTGATTCAGTCTAGCCATCAGCGGCACCCAAATCCAGCCTGGAAGCTGTGGACTTCGATGGAGTTCACGAACTGCTCGGTCCGCCGCGACCCGATTCCTGGCGCGAGCCAGCCGTGCGCCCTTTCGTGCCTCGCCGGGCAATGGAGAGCTCGGTCGAGCTCCTCAGTGGGACCGCCCGGCCGATAGGCTGGTCTGCGTGAGGAAGACGTTCAAGCGACCGCTGGTCACCGTCGGTGTCACCAGCTACAACAGCGCAGCCACGATCGGCCGGTGCCTGCAGTCGGTGGCCGACCAGTCGCTGGGCGCCTCGCGGGTCGAGGTGCTGATCGTCGACGACGGCTCCACCGACGACACCCTGGCCCAGGCTCGCCGGTTCCGCGCGGCCGCCCCGTGGGCGCGGTTCAAGGTGCTGCGGCAACGCAACACCGGCAACGCCTCCACCGGGCGCAACCGCATCCTGGAGACCGTCACTGGCACGTACCTCTTCTTCGTCGACGCCGACGACTACCTCGGGTCCAAAGCACTGAGCGCTATGACCGCCTCGGCCCGGAGGCACCGCTGCGACGTCGTCGTGGGTCGCTATGTCGGCGTAGACCGCTCCGCCCCCAACGTCCTGGGCGCTGAGGAGCTGCCGGAGGTTCATAAGTATCACTCCGGCTGGCTGAACTCTCTGCACATCCAGAAGCTGTTTCGCACCACGTTCCTGCGCGGACTGGGCTACCGGTTCAATCCGCAGCTGAACTACGCCAACGACCACCCGTTCATGCTCAGCGCGTTTCTGCACGCCGAACGGGTCTCCTTCGTCAACAGCGTCGACTGCTACTACATCACCCTCGCCGCAGGCACCGAGGGTCCCGGCCACGTCTCGCGGGCGGCCCTCTCCCCTGCCGAGCAGCTGCGCTTCCTCCACGACTGCTTCGGCATCCTGGCCCTGGCTCGCGGCGAAGGCGGTAAAACCGCCCGGTTGGCCGGCCGGATGCGCGCCGACTACTGGAACCGGCTGTTGAAACTGCATCTGCCCATGCTGATCCTGCGCAAAACCAACGACGACGCCGCCGCAGAACTCGGTGCCGCCGCTGCCAACCTCGCTGAAATCTACGGCGCCACAACCAGCCGATCCCGCCTGGCCCCAGGTGCAGCCCGCATGCTCGAAGCTCTCAACACCGCCGAGGGACCACAGCTGATCGAAACCGCGCACGCAGTCCGGCAGAACCCCGACGACGAAACCCCCAGGTCATCGTAGACGGCACCAATAGGCCACGCTTGTGTGCCCGGCCGGACCCGAACTTGATGCTATGAGGATCCACGTGAGACGGCGCAGACACCCCAGATTGCCGGCCGCACGAACGGCGCGGCAGCGCAGTAGTGTTGGGGCATGACCGAGACATTCGAACACCCTGCGGACAGCGCCGGCCCCAGGGAGGAATCGGGGGCCTCCCCCTTGGAGCGGTTCATCCTGGATGAGCTTGAGCCGCAGCGCGATGAGCTGAACGAGTGGGATTCCCCCAGAAGCCACACCAAGATACTCCTTCACACCGGGGAGGGTCAGAAGCTGCGCTCAAAACAGATCGGTGGGAAGAATTCACGAGCTTTTACCCTCTCCCGGCGCGGTCATCTGCTGGGTGGGATCGACGGGGCGGTCACCACCCTGGTCAGTCACCACGCTCTACGCACTGCGAACTCGCGAGAACTCACCAGACAGTGTCTGGCCCTCTCCGAGATACCTCACGTGCCCGCTCGGACTTTTCACGTCTCGCAGTACAAGCCCGCTGTCGCCTTTCGCCACCACGGCAGCACATCGGTGAGTCTGAAGTCGACCGCACAGGCTGCCCAGGGCGGCGCATCGGCCAACCTGGCTACTGAAGAGGCTTTCGCCGAGGCTTGGGAGCGCGCAGTCGCAGCCTGCTCGAAGCTGCCGGCCCCCCACCAACAGATTGATGTAGAAGTCTATCTGCCGTGGATCCCCCTACGAGTTTTCGTCGTCGGGGAGGATGCGCCGGCGGCACTGGTGCGGGTGCCGCTGTACGTGGTCGGTGATGGTGTCCAGAGCGCGCTGCAGCTCGCTGAGCAGGAGCTGCAGCGGCGGAACGGCTGCAGGTATTTGAAACCTGTGGAAGAAGAAAGTGCCCTGGACTTTCTGCAGTCCATCCATCTGGAGGCAGACACTGTCTTGGAACACGGCCATGTGCAGCTGCTGACCTACGACCGCAGCGGCCAGGGCGAAGCGGGCTGGAGCGTTGACGTGACGGACCAGGTCAGCGCGGAACTGTTCACTCTGGCCGTCAACGCCACCTGGGCCTTCCCCGGGATGGGTGCCGCCGCAGTGGACATACTCACTCCCACGCTGGGTTCCGCGGACAAAGCCCTGGTCTCCGGCGTGGAGCCTGGGGCGGATCTGCGCGAATTTCGATACCCCACCTACGGCCAGCCCAGGTATCCGAATCTCGCGATCATGAGACGCATATCTGGGGCGCCGTATAGGACGTAGGCTGTGCTGAGACCTGGTTTCTCCTCCGCTCCCTTGGTGCGTTGCCTAAGCTTCCGCGTCTGGTGCGGACTCTTGGTCTCTTTCCTCGGCAAGCACCACTAACTTCTTCAATCGGGCGAGCGGAAAACCGATCTCCGCCGCCACTGCTCTTGCCGGACGGTCATCTTCGCGCACCTGACGCACGGCCTCGTCCAACACAGGTGGAGCAAGCCTGTGCCTGGCTTCTACCCACTGCGCTGTCGACTTGTGGGCCCGCGAGACGTATCGGTTGATAGCGGCATCGGCCCCCTCTTCCGATAACCTCCCTTGGGCTTCCGCCAGCCGGACTCCCCCAAGGCTGCCTTGATTATACAGGTTGTAGGCGAGGCGCTCGTACTGTGCCAGACTCAGCCGGGGCTGAGAAGTCAGCGTTTCGGAGTTGGTCGACTGAAGTAAGGTGCTCCACGTGCGCGGGGGCTTGAGCGTCTCGCCGTTCAGCGTCTTCTCCGCGTTAATGAACAGCCGATCAAACTTGTTGAGCATTCTCTGGCTGAACATTATTGTTCGTTTGTACTCCGCCCCTGATGAGAACGTGAACTCACCAAAGTAGGGCCCCTTGTCGGTGTCATAGAGGTCGACTCTGACGAAAGGCGCATCGGTCATTTTCGAGAGCTCGATAGCCCATCTCGAAAGCATCACTGCAGAGCGCGGCACGATCGGGACTGCCGGTTGCAGATGCTCTGATGTGAGCCTGTAGTCTCGCTCTTCAATCAGCGGCTTCAGGTCTGGCCCCAGGAACGCGTTTCGCGCCGGCGTCGCATTCCTGTCTATCTGAGACACTAACGCAATCTGGCCCTGGAACACGTAGAACTTGTAGTCGAAGGGAATCGCTCCCGGCTGCGATCCGTGCAACAGCTCCTCAACGATCCAGGCAGGCTTCTTCTTTCGAAAGCTGGCGGCTACCGCTTGCTGTTTTTCACGAATAGCTTTCAACGTCCATTCACGTAGTGAAAAGTGATCGAAGTAGCGCCCCTGGCCTGTGCGTTCGAGCAGCATGACACCTTTGGCTGACCAGCCATTGGCGAATTTCAGAGCGACTCGGTCCCCGAGCACCTCAGGGGAGATCTGATCGGTCGAGGTCAGAACCTCATACCGATGGGGCAGGCCAATGTGGGTGCCACCGACAGTCGTGTCCTTGAGCAGGCTGTGAACCGCGGCTTTATTCGAAAGCTCCCGCCGCAGCTCAGTGCCGCGCCTGTGAAACTCCGCAGCCAGAAAACTGAGGTAGGGCGACTTGTGGTTGGGTTTGTCGAATTTCACCCGAGGTGCTCCAGTACTGTCCACGTCCTCGCCCCTCAGCTTCCTGAGTCGGTGGTCGGCTCTTGGATCTGTCGCTGCAATGCATCCAGCTCATCCTGCAGTTGGAAGCGTTGGGCGTCGAAGGCGGCCAGCATGCGGCGCTCCGCGGCTTCCAATCGTGCCGCAGTCGAGTCCAGAGTCTGAAAACGCTCTTCGGTGCGCTGGTCGATCCGGCGTATGCCGGAGACAGTCTCGCGCGTGCGCAGCGCAGAATCACGCAGCAGCTCACTCTGCCGCTGCACGGAGTGGGTCAGGGCCGCCAGGGTGAGCACCACTAGGACGACGAACAGCCCGAAGCTGATGACACCGGCGGCAGCGGCGAGCGTCCACGCCTCCACGACGACGGCGATCAGGGCCACCAAAAGTGCCAGGGCCACCAGGGCAAGCAGTCCTACCTGTGATCGGGACAAACCTTTCACTCTGCGGTTTCCTCCTGTGCTGTGGTGGGCTGTGCGGTGCGGTGACCCTCGGCCACCAGGGCGTCGATCAGGTCTAGGTAGCCCGAGCTGTGCTGGGCTCGGGCGAATTCTACGCCGCGGCGGGACTGGCGCATAAAGGCTTCAGGGTCCTGCGTGTAGCCGGCGAGGGTCGCGGCGATGTCGTGTGGTTCGGCGTAGACCGCGGCTGCTCCGTAGGCCGGCTCCATCCAGGGTGGCAGCAGGGCTACGCAGCCGGCGGCCAGGGCCTCGAGAACCGGCAGTTCGACATCCGCGGCGGAGCGACGCTGCCGGTGGTGGACGTAGAAGTCCAAGGAGCGGTAGAAGGTGCGCCGGTCAATCTCTCCGACCCGGAAGCAGAGCCACTGCGGGGGCAGGCTGGTTCGCTCGGTCAGGGTCAGCACCGTAGTGGGGCTGCCGTAGAACCGGACATCGGCCGAACCGTCGGTGGGCCAGACCGTCTGAATCAGCGTGCGCGTGGCCGGCCACTGCCAGGCGGTGTCTCCGGCCCACCGGCCGATCACCGGGGTCCGTCGGGATGGGCGGCGTCGCGGAGCATCCCACTCCTCGGCGGCGAAGGGGATGGCGTAGTCCTTATCGTGGAGTTCCTCGGCGGCCACCAGTGGGCGCAGCTGCTCGCGTATCTCTGAGGTCTTCGGGACCCACCGCGGCCTGGTGCCGAAGAACTCCTGAGCGTGTGCGGAGCAGTCGGCCGGCAGATATCGCACCACGAATCCGTGCTGCTGCCAGGGTGACTTCTCCCCCACCACGGCCACCGTGCGGACAGGGAACCCGACCCTTCCGCGGGGCATGAACTGCAGCAGCTCGGGGCTGCGCACCAGCATCAGGTTCACCCGGTAATGGGTCTCGTCGGCCATCACGTGGGTCACCTGCCCGGCGGAGATCATCTGCTGGATCGGCTGGGTGTAGGTGCGCGCATAGCGGGAGAGGTGGATCGCGTTCTCCATGTGCAGCACACCGACCCGGTAGCCGGCATCCAGCAGCTGGCGGATCTCATCAATGGCGGAGACCTGGCTTTCGCCGTCCTCACACCAGTCGGCGGCGAACACGAGGTCAAGATCGACGGTGTCTACGCTGTCGCCGGGAGCGGTGGTGAAGCGTGGGGGCACGTAGATGGGGGCTGGGCGGTCGGCGGCTCGGCGCAGCTGGCCGGCGCTGGCGGTGGCGTGCCAGGTTCTATAGCTGCTCCAGAAGGCGCGGCGTCCCGGGTGCTGCCACCCTGGCTTGAAGTCAGAGCGTGAGAGCGAATCGGGAAGGATCCGCATGAAGATCAGCGGTTCGGGGATCGCATAGATGGGGCTGCGCGCATAGGCGGCGACCCGGTCACGCATCTCGTTGTCGGCGGCCTTGCGGGCGGGGACGTAGCCGCCGAGCTCGCGCATGATCGCGGTGGGGACCATCAGGGTCGGTGCTGAGGGGATGAAGGGCCCGTAGCCGCGGCGGACCCGCGCCAGGTCTTCGGTCATGTTGACCGTGTAGACCTGGTTGCCGGGACGGTGGGGGTTCTCCAGCAGATCGGTGACCTGCGTTTCGACGCGCTGGGGGTGGGACCAGTCGTCGGAGTCCTGTCCGGTGACGAACTGTCCCCGAGCCTGGTCTATGCCCACGTTACGAGCCACGTAGGTCCCACCGTTGGTCTCCAGCCGGATCACCCGCAGTCGTTCATCCAGCTGTTCGAGTTCCTCCAGCACGGGCGTGTACTCGGCCGGTGAGGCGTCGTCGATGATCAGCAGCTCCAGGTTGGTCCAGGTCTGTTCCAGGATGGAGCGGGCCGCCTGCAGCACATCTGCCCGCTGGGGCGTGAAGCTGGTCATGATCACCGTGACCAGCGGCCCATCGGGTGTCGGCTCATCGGAGATCGGCTCCTCGTCGGGGAGCGTGGCGAGGCGGTTGAACGGCACCTCGTCGCCGGTGCGCAGGTGGACGGGTTTCAGGTCGTGGCGGGTGAACTGCCAGTTGAACCGGCGCAGCCACCGCTCCTCGGCGGCCTGATCCAGGTCGTTGCGGACGAAGGGGTTGGCCGAATCCACAGGCAGGTAGGAGTAGAAGTGGCCGCGGACACTGCGGCGACGCTGGGCCAGGTGCTCCACGTCGTCGTAGCGCTGCTGTTCGAAATACAGGTCGGCCAGCAGTTTGGCGAAGCGTTTCGACTCAGGCGCCGCACCCAGAGCGGGCAGCGCCAGCTCCAACGCTTTGGTGGCGAATGCGGTGTCCTCCGGCTCCACGTTCTGCAGTGCGACCACGTGGGCGAGTCTGCCCAGGGCCTCGGGATCCAGCGAATAGACGGCGACGTCGCCCTGAAGCACACCTCGGCTGAGTTCAGGGTAGGTCAGTGTCCCGTGACTGGCCGCGTAGGCGAGCAGCTCGCGCATCTGCACGGATTCGCTGCGCAGCGCGGTGCGGTCCAGCGCGATGCCGTGGGGCCCGGCATTCTCCACATAGAGCTGCATGAGGCGGCTGCGCAGCAGCGACTGCGTCACAGCGGTCTCAGAGCCCACCGATCCCCCAAGTCAACGTCAACGTGTGCAGGTACGAATCCAATGGCCCAGTATGCCAGGTGAAACCAGCAGACGTGGTGGTCAGTACCGACGTAGGGCAAGTACGGGGACGGGGGCTGCCATTGATCAGGAACTGCAGGAGGAAACTCAGACTCTGCAGTCACATTGGCGCAGACATCCTCCGGCCCAGCCACTACGAGTTTCTATAGATGAGGTGACCACCATGACAGAACAACCTACTAGAAGCGATATCGATACCTTCATCGACAGCATTGACCCTGCAAGCATGCGGGACGCTAAGCACCTTCGTGAGATCGCCGCTTCCCGCCAAGCTCTCTACGACGCGCAGAATCGCCTTCAGCACGCCGTAGATCAAGCCCGCGAGGCTGGAGACTCCTGGACCGCAATCGGGATGGCACTGCGCACCTCAAAGCAGAATGCCTACCGGAAGTTCGGGCATAAACCGTGACCCAGGCGACGATTGCCGCGGGCCGCCGTCAGTCAGAGGCGCTCTACTCACCAGAGTCGGCATCGCCCGAGCCGGAGCCGCCGCCCATCATGGATTCAACTATGGCCTGCTGGATGTCCTGCTCCGTCATCAGATCGGACTCATCAGGCTGTTCAGGTGTCTGCGTCTCGCCCCAGTCGGTCAAAGTTATGGTCATCTCGCCGTCGGAGACCTCAACGATCTTCGGGGCCTCGTGGTCAGCGGTAAGGACAAGCTCCTGCCCCTCGTCCTCTCCTCCATAGACCCAGACGTCGGCGTCGTCGCGCACTTCATGCGTACCCTCATCAGAGATCTCCTCACGGTCGACCGGCGAGTCGGAGGAGTCGGATGACTCGGATGAGTCCTCCTCATCGGCCCACCCGCCACGCAGCTCGGCGAACATCGAACCGACGTCGAACTGATCGTCCTCGGTGGACTGGATCTCCTCGCTGAAGTCCAACCACTTTCCGGAAAACTCGTCACTCATCTGCTCGACAAGGTCCTGCTCTCCATCGCTGAGGCCCATATCCTGCGTTCCCAGCAGCCCGAACATCACATCGGCGGAGACATAGGCCTCCTCGCCGCCGAAGGTGGCAATGACGTCACTGTCGTTGACGCTCACCGCTGAGGCAGATCCGTCCAGTTCGCCATAGATCTTGAACTCTGAGCCCTCAGAGCCGAGCATCTGCTGGAACGCCTCCGCACCCTGCTCATCAAATTCGGCGATGTCCTGCATGTCAGCGATCATGGTCACCGACCCGGCCTCCTCCATCGAATCCCACATGAGGTCTTCGACCTCGGAGAGCGCTGGGACGTCCTCAACACCAGGGGCCGCCTCCTCGTTGGCCGAGTCCTCGCCAGTGCCCGTGTCTTCACCGTTGCTGCCTGCATCTGAGCATCCCACCAGTGCCAGCAGAGAGATTGACGCAATCACTGCCGACGTGCTGCGAAAGTATGCCTTCATGAACTCCATGTTCCTATCTCGTTGTCTTCCGTTCCTGACCCAGCGCGGAGCTTAGCACGGTTTCACAGCCCGCACGTGCACCTCTTCCATGCCCACCGCCGCACATACTCAGCATCACGTCGCACGTGCGGTGGCAGGAGGCCGCTCATCGATATAGAAACCCATCTGGACGGGGCCCCTCCATTCGCGACTGGTGGGTAGTTTCTGGGCCAAGACCCTTGCCACACGGGCGAGGAAATCGTCTACTTTCTGTTCCTCACCTGCCACCACAAGGCGGGACGACCCCTCGTGGGCTCCCCAAGACCCGGAAACTCCAAGCTTCCGACTAGCCAGGAGTATCCGCGCCCGCTGCTCCGACGAAAGCTTCGCGTCTTTCCCCAGATCGATGACACGCCGGTCCGGGTATGCATGAGCCGGCAATGGCCTGACCTCCACATGTGCCGCGGCCCCCTCACGGAGGGGCTTGAGCAACGAGTCAAGGTTCAGTCCCAGAGTGTTCTTCCGGTCAGCGGCGTCACGTCTCGAATCGGGAAAGAAGTGATCGACGATCGCCCGGGGAACGTCGGCGCCCTGCCCTCGAGTGGGATACATGTTGACTCCGATGTGAGCACGAGAGTTGAGTTCGATGACGACGAATGATCCTGACCCGGTGCCTGCGTCTCTGTCCCACAGAACATCCACAGCGCCAGCCGCTAAGCCATCAATGGCCCCGACTGCGGCTACGGACGCCTCATGCAACGCTTCGGGCAACTCAAGTGTCACATCTTCCACATCGCCGCCTGCACTGGCATTGGCCTTATGCCTGAGTTGGACATAGACGCCGTCCTGAGGCACCGAGTCATAATTCAGCCCCTTACGGGCGAGCATATTGTCGACCTCAACGTCACGACGAATGGGCCCCTTGGAGAGGAAAGGGTTCTTCTTACGAGCAGAGTTCTTCGCCTTGACCAGCTGACGAATCGTTCTGACGCCGTCACCAGTGACGTTTGCGGGGATGCGTCGAACAGCTCCGATGACTTTCTCGCCGACGACGTAGATCCGAAAATCGTCTCCGCGAGCGTGTTCCTCCAGAAGTACACGGGTAGCGCCCAGGTCGTTGACCAAGTGTTCATAGGACGCTTTCAGCTCTTCTACAGTGCTGATATTGGCGAATACGCCATCGCCACGACTTCCAGAAACCGGTTTGATCACCACCGGCCACCGATACTCCTGCTCGGCAACGGCCACCAGCTCATCAGTACTGGTCTGAGAGGTTTGAATAAGCCTAGAAACCGGTATTGGCACGTCAGCTCTGCGAAGGCGAGCGAGCGTAACGTGCTTATTGTCCACAGCGCGGACAGCTTGTCGGGTGGTCATTGATGATTTTGACCCGAAGAATGAGAGCTCCCGCTCGCCATCGCTCACTGTGAATTTGAAACCGTCTGGACTGTAGAAGCGCAAGGTGAGGCCACGGCGCCAACACTCCAAGGCGATGACGTAGGCAGATAGTTTCTGACTTCCGAATCCCGATGCCACCACCGCAGGCTCGAAGCCTGCCGGGGCGATCCCGGCTGACATAGGAGTTGGTGAACCTGCGGGTTGACCTTCCCCGTCTTCGCGGTCGGTCCGGGCGTGAGTCGATGTGGGTGGCGGACTGACGGACTGCCGTCCACGAAACTGATTGAAGCGCTTAATCCGCGTTTCGCGCTGGATTACCTCAGAAACATTCGCTGACCGTGGACCACGCTGACACCTTTCAACAAACTCTCGGACGAATTTGCGGGGACCCTGCACATGCATTTCCACCGCCGAGCCGGAATTGCGGACCCATCCCACCAGCCCAAGATCTCGGCCCTGTATTCGAGCCCATTTCCGATAGCCGACGCCCTGGACATGTCCGACAACGGTGACTGCGCTTGCCAGAGTGTCCATCTCGAAATGCGAATTGAGATGCATACGCACGTCTCTGAAGTCGGAAGCACGCTTTGAACCCTTCAGCAGGATGGTCGAATGGGTTGTGAGGCTTCCAGTGAGGTTATTCACCAGTTTCTCGGTGTCATCGAAGTGCCCTGCGTGAAGGCCGCGAACCGTCAGCTCTTCGGCAAGCGCCTGCATTTCGGGCCCATACGTGTAGACCCGGTCGAACCCTGCTGACACCAACGGCTCTGCTAAGGCCAGGTGAGTCTCTTCGGCCTGGTCCCCGAGCGCGACGATACGTGCGAGCACTGCAATCATCTCCCCACCTCCGTCCTTGGCATAGGCGCGGATCTGAGCCGCAAGAGAGAAGGAGTTACGCATTGACAGTGGGGTGGCGCTGAACGTCCCGTCGACGATGTGGTGGGTGACCTGCAACGATTCATCGGTGATTCGCATAATGCGTTCGGCAGTACCTGAGGGCCGGTAGCGACTTGCGCTCTCGGCCGCTTGAGGAAAGTTTCTCCCCAGCACATCTGCCACAGCGACCGCAGCTGTGTTGGCGTAGAGATGAGCTTTTCCGAGGGCGGGAATCGTTAATGAGGCACGCTCCTCAGGCCCAACCACCTCGCCTGATTGATGAAGAACTCCTCCTGGGCCCTCCGCAGGGCCGCCGTCAATGATCCGGTAGTCAGCGTCCTGGTCGAACCCGAAGGACCGGGTCGTCACTTGCTGACGTGCACCTCGACTCTTGACATAGTCGGCGTATTTCATCTCGCTGTTGTAGATGAGTACCCCGTCCGCTGGCATGCCATCGATAAGATTCGTCTTTACCACGGCTGTGTCGCGCACCGTAAGCACGCGGTGGGTCATACCGAGCCCGATCTCTGTGACGAGGGCGACGTCGGGCTGAAGGAATCTGCTGGCGCCGCTAGTGTCGCCCCAAAGTGCGGAGACAGAGACTTCTGCCAACAGATAGCTGCCCTCGTCACCAATCGGAGCGTTGGCCATTCCCACGGCTAGCGCGTTGCGGACGTTGAATCGGGACAGCCGAGCAGAGGCCTTGCCTAGGACCGTGT
The DNA here is from genome assembly GCA_052089225.1 of Nesterenkonia sp. GTDB lineage: Bacteria > Actinomycetota > Actinomycetes > Actinomycetales > Micrococcaceae > Nesterenkonia. Next base: position 19,857 of record JBQCZP010000003.1, on the reverse strand, counting down.
CAAGCGCTTTCAGCGTTGAAGATTTCCCGACTGTACCTGTCACCGCAATCACAGCTGACTTCACCAGAGAACGTTTATGCTGTGCCAGAATCTCTAGGGCGGCAAAGGCATCACGCACCACGAGTTGGGGGACGGCAACGTTGAGTTCAGTCTCAACGATCATGGCGACAGCCCATCCTTGGGCTGCAGCCCGTCTGGCGGCACGCAGGTTTCCGAATCGGCGACCCGGGGGCGCGAATCGGACGGAGTTGGTGTCGCCCATGTACTGCTTAAAGGTGGCGTCGGTGTAGCCGACGAACAAGGCGCTCTCCACGCGCTTCTGGCTTGAGGTCGCAACCCTTTGGGCACGGAACTCACTGCGGTTTACCCACCGACCGTCTAAGAGGTCATCCAGAAGTTCGGGGGACCACACAAAGTCACTGGACATCAGAGGGTAAACCTTTCTGCCGGGTCCTGGCACAGATACCTGGAGATCAGAGTGCAGTGGGGAACATCAATGAACCGACGCATGCTGTCCTTATACTTCATCACTGTGCCTCCACAACGTTGGAGGGGTTCAGAGCCGGTGGACGTTGTCTGACTTCTCTGCTGTTCCGCGGGTGTCGAAGAAGATCTTGGCCTGCTGGGAGAGCTTACTCACCTCGTAGTCGCGGTGGTCCTGCAGCAGCACCACAATATCGGCGTCCGCTACTGCCTCCATCAGGTCCGGCACCCGTTCTAGCTGGTCGTGGCCGCTGTTCCACGTCTCCACAGCCGGGTCGTGGAATTGGAGGCGGGCCTTCTTCTCGCGCAGTACGTTGGCGATCGGGATGGCCGGGGACTCACGCTGGTCGGCAATATTGGGCTTATAGGTGACCCCCAGCAGCAGGATCGTGGCACCGTTGATGGCCTTGCCCTCATCATTGAGCAGATCACTGATCCGCGAAGAGACATAGGCCGGCATGGAGTTGTTGATCTCCTGGGCCAGCTCCACGAACCTGAACTGATAGCCCAGGGTCTTCTTCACGTGGAAGCTCAGATAGTTCGGATCGATGGGGATGCAATGACCACCGACGCCGGGGCCCGGGGTGAACTTCTGGAAGCCGAACGGCTTCGTGGCAGCCCCGCGAATGACCTCCCAGATGTCGATACCCATATCGTGGCAGAACCGGGCCATCTCATTGACCAACGCGATATTCACATGCCGATAGGTGTTCTCCAGCAGTTTGGCGGTCTCGGCCTCCTTCGCCCCAGAGAGCGGCACCACGGTGTCGATGAAGCGCTCATAGAACTCAGCGGCACGCTGCGTGGCCTCCGCAGAGATCCCTCCCACCAGCTTGGGGGTGTTGGTGATGCCGTACGTCGCAGATCCGGGGTCAACCCGCTCAGGAGAGTATGCCAAGTAGAAGTCTCTGCCGTGCACCGCTCCGTGAGACTCGAGAAGCGGCAGCACTAAGTTCTCGGTCGTTCCGGGATAGGTGGTGGACTCAAGAATCACAGTGGCTGGCGGCCTGAGACTCTCCGCGATGGTCTTAGCAGCAGCTTCAACAGCACCAAGGTCTGGGCCGGCGTTCTCATCCAGCGGTGTCGGCACGCAGATGACAATCACCTCTGCCTCCGAAATAGCCGCTGGGTCCGCGCTGGCACGATACCCGGCGTTTAGCATCTGCTGGACCCCAGCATCGCTGACATCGCCAATGTGTGAGCGCCCCTCGTTCAGTGACGCCACCCGCTGGGGCGAGATCTCATAGCCGGTCACTGCCAAGTCTGCGGTGGTCATTGCCTGCGCCAGCGGAAGACCCACATATCCCTGACCGATGACGACGGCGCTCTTCCGACCGGATTCTGAACTCACACGATCCCCTACTCTGTGGTGGCCACTCAGAGCCACACTTTACCCGCCCAGAGTCAGTGACTCCGGCAACGGAGCCTCGACCTGAGGGGTGGGAGGAAAACCGGCACCCGGGGGGATCCCGCCGAATGACCGAACCAGAAGGTTTCTTCAGCGTACTCTGACCCATTTCAGCCATGGTAGCCCGGCATGTCAGAGAGTGTGGCTACCATGACATGTGCCTCTATTCATCTGAGGTGTCCCCCGCACCAGAAGCACCTGGTGCAGTAACCTGAATGACGTCTGAACCTTCAAGGGTATAGAGCGAGCATCCGTCAGAGGCCAGGCTGGGCCAGGTGAACCAGTCTGCGTCCAAGTCGTTCAGTATGGTCTGAGGCTCCAGGTCCTGAAGATCCAGCGCAAAGAGCGCGTCACCAGTCGCTCCGTAGATGCTGCCCTGATGACGCACCAGGTCTCCGGGCCCCATACCAGCCTCGGTCACCGCGGTGTCCTGGCTCTCCGGGGCGATGGAGAAGAAGTTCCCACCTACTGTCATGCCGTATATCTGACCGTTGCTCATCTCGAGGGCCCCGATGGCCTGCGTGTTGGCGAGCGGAGCGGTTTCCCACAATGTGTCCCCGGTCTGAAGGTCGACTGCCGCCACCACTGCGCTGCCATCGGTGCCCTGCATGCCCACGCTTCCGGCAACATAGGCAAAATCCTCATCTGCGGTGACGGCGCTCACGGCGTGAGAGTCGAAGGGCTCGATGCTGGTGGTCTCTCCAGATTCGAGGTGGTAGATGACCAGCGCACCTCCTCCTCCCGTGTCGTTCTGGACCGTCATAAAGAGCCGGCCCGACACTGGATCGTGGTGAAGATCTCGAGGCCTGTTGTGGCCCTCGGGCGCCGATGCCACAGTCTCAAGTTCGCCACTTTCGGTGTCGTAGCGGACAAGCTCACCACTGGAGTACATCGCCATGTAGAGGTCATCACCGATCAGCGCTGTCGCCTTGGCCTCCCCCGGCACTGGCTGCTGTTGGAGCTCATCGTTCTCCTCATCACGAATGCCGAGGGTGAAGTGTCCTCCGGTGTAGACCGCATCGTCCGAGGCCGCCAATGACTGGGCTGGCTCTGCCCGGCTGAGTTGAGCATCTTCCACATCACCATCACGCTGTGCATCGATGAGGCTGGTGCGTTCGTATTCGTCGGAATCCAGGTCGTAGGTCCACACGTAGCCTAAGCTTCCGGTGCCGTGCAGGATGCCGTCCTGGTAATAGAGGCCCCTGTTTTGGCCGCCGGGCGGGTCTGCTTCGACCATCTCTTCAGGTTCATCATCGTCGGAACCCAACCGCCACAGTGCGCCTCCGCTGGTGAAGTAGACCGTCTCGTCGACGATCTCGATGTTTTGAACAGTACCGCTGGGCACCTCAACCACGGAGTATTCCTCTGGATCCTCGGGGTTCAGCAACGCAAGGTGCGCAGACTGTGAAGTACCCGCCGCTACCAGGTCCTCGGTGGCGTCAACAGCATAGACATAGTCCGAGCCGGAGAGTTCCTCGGGCAGGACTGACTGCTCCTCACCGCTCGTTCGGTCGTAGGCGACCAAGTCCGGTTCAGCATTGCCCAGGCCGATGTAGACGGTCTCCTCGGTGGCCGCAACGCTGCGAGCATCCTGCCGATTCTCCTCCTCCAGGCTCCGCAGCTGGCCAGCTTCTTCGGTCTGTGGATCAAACTCCCACAGACCAGCGTTGTTCTGTCTGGACGTGGCGGCATAGACAGTGCCGTCCGGGGCGGTGTCCATGTCCCAAATGAGGCGAGCTGGATAGGTGGACGCAGCCTCGGTCAGCTCTCCGGTGGCATGGTCCAGCTTCATAATTGATGAACGGCGCTCATCGTCATCGAAGCTCATACCAATGTAAAGATCATTGCCGGAGACCGTCGACCCCCACGTCCCGTTCGAGGCATCACCGTCGATCGCCACCTCCTCTTGGTACGTGACGCGGTCTTCAGCGCTGTCGAAGCCGGCCACCACCGCCGGAGAGAAGGACAGGTGTCGGCTGATCACATAATGGGTCCCCTCTATGAGACCGGATGCGGTGACGGGGAATGCTGTGCTTCCGGCGCCGAGGGAATCTGCTTGCGGGTCCTGATGATCGGAGGCGTCGAAGCAGCGTGGCCGCGGCGGCTGCGGCGTGGGGTCCTGCAGTTCCGGCTGCGGCGAGAAGGTACTGGGCGATTCCGAGGCAGTTGAAGAAGTCGTGGTCGCTTCCTCCGGCGACCCGGCAGGGCTGCAGCTGACTCCGGAGAACGCCACGACGAGGGCAGCGGTCGCTGTACGCACCGCGGCTTGTCGATCGATTGGCCCTCACTCTCCTCCGATTGTCCGACCTCAGGAAGGATAACGCGCGTTGCTTGGAAGAGGGGCACCGGACGTTGCCCCCAGTCGGCCAGCCCTCATATGGATCGCCTGCGTGTGGGATAACCTGAGCTCAGTTCATGCCCGAGTCTGAGCATCCATCGAAGGGCTCCTGAACCAGCAGTTATCGATTCGATGCTTCCAGAGTCCCGGGGTTGAGGCAGCTCAGGCCCCTCACGTTCTATCAGCTTAAGGAGATTGGCCTATGGGCCCGGTATGGCCCCCTCATTTTCAGCCTGACGTGGTGCGGGAAGCTTTTGGAGAGAAGCTCAGCAGCTATGTACTGGCTCTGGAGGCGTGGCGTCGCGGACTGACGGTCAGGACCAGCAACGCACGGATGTATCGGTTCCAGATCAATGACGGCACCGGTCACGAGGTCAGGTTCATTCAGTCCCGCCCGCATTGGACCTCGCGCGCCGCTCACCTGACTGCCAAGAACAAGTACCGGTCGAATCAGCTGTTGGGGGCTGCGGGAGTTCCCGTACCCCAATCAGTGCTGATCGACCCGCAAGAGACCGACCTGGCGGCTCTCATACACCATGCCGAAGCCCTCGGATTCCCAGTAGTGCTTAAACCACGAAACGGCGCTATGGGCGAAGGCGTGTTCGCCAACATCGAGGACGAGGAGACCCTGAAGCAGCGATTCCTCGAGCTGAAGAGGCGGTCGTCAACTGAGCTGCTCATTCTGGAGAACCACGCCCCGGGGGAAGACTTTCGTGTATTGGTGTTCGGTGGTCACTACATCGCCGCCTGTCAGAGAGTAGCCGCAAATATCACCGGCGACGGCGAATCAACAATCGACACCTTGATATCGCACAAAAACCGAGAGCGGCGAAGGAACCCGTTCTTGTCCAAGGGTCTCATCAGGAAGGACCAGGAAGTTTCAGACTATTTGGCGCGGCACGGCTACGACTACGCCAGCATCCCCCAGAGCGGCGAGTATCTGAGGCTTCGCAGCGCAGCCAACGCAAGTGCTGGCGGGGACGTCATCGATGTCACCGAGCAGCTGCCGAAGAACATTCAAGAATCCGCTGTTCGGGCGCTCGGCGCAGTGCCAGGGCTGCATTGTGCTGGAGTAGATGTTCTGTACGAGGGGCCGGAAGCCGCCCCCCAGGGTGAACACGTGGTCCTCGAACTGAACAGCCAACCGCAGATCGGTGTCAATATGTACCCTTCGCACGGCACCGGCGTCGATGTGCCAAGGAGAATCGTCGATATATGTTTCCCCGATTCGCAGCGTTCAGGCAATGACGCCGATGCGCTGTTGGGCTTGCGGTTGTCTCCTGTTCTCCGACCGCTGGCCTCGGGCCACGCCGGTGAGGTGTCCTTCCCCGCTCTGCCTTCCAGCAGGTTCCCTGTACGCCGCCTCTACGCGATAACCGGTGCCACAACGCTCAGCACCAACCAACGCGCAAAAATTCTGCGGTCCAGCGAGAGAAAGTCGGCAGCAGGGTTTGTTCGTCGTCGACACAACTCGCTCGAACTCATGGCGGCAGGGACGAGGCAGGCTGTCGAAAGCTTTGCAGAGACTGTGGCCACGGTGACCAACTCCACGCTCAGCGACCCTCAATCGTGGGACGGTGCGCTTTTCCCCGGCTTCACGTTTGATCTTGAATGATGGCGTCTTTAGGAAGAGTACGGCACACCTATGCCGCAGCGTTGTAGTTCAGATGGACTGAGGAAAGAGACATGGAGACTTTTCGAATACTGATCCTTGGAAGCACCAGCTGGACTGACTGCTCCCACGATATTGGCAGCATCAGTGCCGACGGGATTCCGCACTCAGCTGCGTTTTTGCCACGCTTTCTTGCCGCAGCTGATTCGCGTCTTCTGAGCCTTGAAACGCCCCTGACGCAAGCTTCTCAGGAAGCATCAGCAGTGGGGGCGGCGCTGAATCGGATGGGTATAGACGCCGTCAATTTGGCCAGTGACCGTGTCTTCGACCACGGCGCAGCGGGACTGGAAGCGACCATCCAAGCCCTGTCTGAACGTGGCATCGGGTGGTTCGGCGCCGGCCGCACCGCCGCCGAAGCTGAGGCCCCCCATCGTATTCAGCTGCCAGATCGCATTGGGGGTGGGCAGGTCCACCTTCACGGATCATTGCAATACTCAGCTGACCTCCATCGGCAGCGCGGCGTATTTGCAGGTGACCATTCCCCAGGCTGTGCCCCCCTTAAGGCATCCTCGGTGCCTGCATCGCGCAGTGCATCCGCCCCGGAGGACTCTTTCCATGTGGCGCTGCCCCATTGGGGCGGCGCTGACTCCTGGCGCAGCCACATGCAGTTCAAACTCGCTCATCGGTTCTTGAAGAAAGAATACGACCTGGTCCTTGGGAACGGCTCCGAGCGCGCGCAAGAGATTGTTCGGAAACAGCAGCGATGGGTCGTCTATGGACTTGGTGACGGCCCATCCCGTAGCGGTCGGAAGTCCCTGTGGGACGGTCACAATAACGACGCCGTTCCATACAGCTTCTGGGCCATGATGGAAGTTCACCGCCAGCAGGCGCGTCGATGGGTCACCCTCAAGCTCTACCCCGTGAAACTGACCGACACTGCCGGCGACACACAGTGGCGCCCCGTCTCATCCGCAGAGTTTGACCACCTGACCCAGACCCTGGCTTCTCGCCCAGTGAGACCGTGGCGTTTCGCCAATCCGTCGCAGGGAACCGGCACTGATCAGCTTGGCCATTTTCTAGAACTCAGCCTCGGCGAGTGGGTCATGGACCAAAGACCTTCTCGCCTTGAACCAACCACCCGAGATGGCGATCCGGGAGAGTGGCCGCTGCGCAGCCCGGGCGCCGCCATCGAGGACAGAGTATTGCGCCTCAGGAAGCACCTCGCAGTGACACTTCTCTCTTCTCAGGCTGAAGCCGCCGGAGGCACAGCGACATGGTTGGCGCCAGACTTGGCGCTTCTCGAAGTCGATGACAGGAGCATGCTCGCTTTCAGGTATTCCGCACACGAGTCGGCTTTGGGTTCTGCAGTGGTCGATGACAAGGTCCTCACCGCTGAGGTTCTCGAGTCTGCTGGTGTTCCCACCCCCAAAACGGTCTTGGTGCACTCGGCTGAGGAAGCCGTACGGGCCGCCGAGTCCATCACTGGCCCCGTCGTGATCAAACCCCGGGACGGGATTCAGAGCAAAGGAGTGTCCACGGGTCTGGTCGGTGCCGAAGAAATCCGCGAAGGGTTTGCCTTCGCGCAGGAGAACGGCAGCCAAGTCATTCTCCAGCCTCATATCGAGATGTCCGAAGAACTGCGAGTCATGGCCTCCCCGGACCAAACTGTCGCAATAAACGGGCGTGTGCTGCCGCATATTATTGGAGACGGGATCTCAACTGTTCAGCAGCTCATCACCGATAAGAACCTCCAGCGCACATTGAACCCGTCGCTGAACGAGCGGCCGATTCCTGTTGATGCGCTGACTATTCGGCAGCTTGAGCGCAGTGGTTTAACGCTCGATTCCGTGCCACCTCTGGGCGTTTCCGCCACAGTCCGCAATGTAGCGGGCCTCAGCGTTGGCGGGGACACCAATCAGGTTCTGGAAGGATCCGGCCCCGAGATCAAAAGGGTGGCCACCTCTGCCGTTGCAGCGGTTCCCAGTCTGGGTTGGGGCGGCGTTGATGTCATAGTCGAAAAGGGCACCGGAAATCTGTATGTGATTGAGATCAACGCTAAGGCCGCCTATGGAGCGGCCCTGTTCCCTGCCTATGGGCGACCGCGCGACGTAGGGGCGGCGGTGTGGAAGCTCCGATACGCAGCTACTGCACCGAACCCGGAGTCAGTGCCAGAAGTCGCTCAGCCCAATCCCGCCCCTACACCACTGCTGCCGAGGGAGCTGGCGAAGGGTCGCTCCAAAGTTCTGTTCAGGAGACTCTTCTCGAACTCACTGGTGCGGCAGAATTACAGCATCGAAGAGAAGTCTCCGGGGGTCTTGGGGATCTCAGCACCCCAAGGCTGGGAGGCGTGGGTCACGCGAGGCGGCCTGACAGGCGCAGATCGCTCAGTGGTCCAACGAGTCCTGCAACGCCATGAACTGGTGTGTCACCTCCTACGGCTACGGGATATCCCCCGGACTCGTCGTCGACGGGTCACAACAGTAGAGCAGTTGAGGCATTGGGCGAAAGACCTTGACGAAGATGTGTTGTTGATTCCGTCCCTGTCCTCGTGGCGAGGAATCGACGTCCACGTCGTGCCTGCCCAGCGGGCCCGTTCCATGACTTCTATGAAGGGTCGGATGTGGGTACAGGTTCGTCCGCGCGGCGTTCGCGTCAGAGTACTGGCCACCCAGCACAAATCGTGGGGTGTCACGGCAGCGGCCACTGAGAAGTCGTTGAACGCCGTGGCCATAGCTTCCGCCAGCGAGGTCGCCATACGGGCCGTCCGGGCCGTCCCGGAGCTTCGTTGGGCAGCCGTGGACGTTGTATTCTCTGGACCGTCCGCAAAGTCGACCTCGAAGCCGCCACTGGTGGAGGGAATGAGCATGAGCCCAACCTTCACAGCAGAAGACCAGGTGATCGCAGGAAGCTTTGACGAATTCTGCCGCTGGGTTGTCGAGCCTTCCAGCGAGCTCTAGACCGTTGCGCTACGTCCCAACGGCATAGCGGCCACCTCTGCCATCCGCTGGTCTTAGTCAGTCGAGGACTGTGATGACCGCTTTGGATGCATGCTCCTCCTGTGACGCTCCGCCAAATGCAGCCAGCGCCAACAATGCTGACATTTCAGGCGTCTCCTCAGTTTCAAGGCTGATCCAGTCATCCCCTTGGTGCTCGAGGTCGAAGGAATCCTTGGTGTAGCCCTCGGCAGCGAAGGCGGATGCGACGATTTCCGTGAACCGGTCCACCTTGACAACACCGGCATAACTGACCTTCACGTGTCGCTTGGACCGGGCTTCTGTCGCACTGATCCCCGACTTGCTGAGGTAATACTGGGTGTAGGCGTCAAGCACGTGTTTTCCGGGCTCTTCCATCAGTCGGTAGACATCAAAGGGCGGAGTTGGCCGGATATGCATGACGAAGTAGCTCAGATGCCGATATCGTTCGCCGTCTGCTGGTACCAGCAGTTCCACCTCTCCGTGTTCCAGCCCGGGGAGAACCCGCAGAGATTCAACCCCTGCCCGCAAGTAGTCCGGTCGCATCGAGCCCAGAGGAACGGTCTCGTGGTCGGTGCCATCAGCCGAGACTTCTGCAACACCGACAACCTGGCGGCCCACCACGAACATTCGCAGCACTTTCCCCTCGGGCAGCTTCTGCACCCATGCGGAGCGTGGGGATTTCTTCTCTTGCAACACCACTCGCCCTTGGGTCTTGTCCTGAATATGAGCAAAGCCCCGAACGAGTTCGGCTTCCGTTGAGGCGACAATCCGAATGCCGTTGGCCCGTGCACTGTTGGCAGGCCTCATGACAACGGGATAGCCGATTCGGCGAGCGTATTTCTTGGCCCTGGTGACTTGCCTACTGGTGTATTCGCGCCCCTGGGGCACCGGGAAGTTATTACGCTTGAGGTGAGCATCCACTGTCCCGGCATGAGCAGCCAGGCTCGCCCCGGCTAATGTCGTTCCCGCCGCTTCGGAGCCTTTGAACACGAGTTCTGGGACGGGCGTGCCATCTTTCGATCCCAGCACCGTGGCACGCGGGAGTCGCAGGGTGGAGACGCCCCTGGCTGTCAGCTGACTCTGTACGGCCCAACTGGCCCTGTCATGAGTGGAGAGTCGCCTGACCATACGTCGCCACGTCTGAGACTCGGAGGGTTCACTTGGGCGTGTGGTCATGAGCGCACCTCGAAATCTCCTGTATGACTATGCTGCAGATGCTCGGTTTCTACACTGCCGACACGGAATCCTTGGACGCGCCCGGTCAACGACGAGATGAGGGAAGCTGCCTCGTCAGTGGTACCACTGATTTCGCATTCCAACAGGTCAATGCCCCAGGAGCGCACCCATCCGGAAAGGTTTCGGGCTTTCGCCTTCTCCGCAATGCGACGCATGGCATCTGTAGTCCTGATGAAGCGCCCCCGCACGAGCAGGCGGAGATGAAGCTCCTGCCGCGATGATTCCGCGAGGGTCATTCCGCTCTCTCTCGCGACGAACCGCAGCAGTTCCCGTGAGACCCGGGCACCGTTGCCACGCATGGGAAATTCGTGCGAACTCTGAGCAGGACTAGAGTTGAGCTCGAGGATTCCTGCCCGCTGTCCTGTCAGGGGCGCCGCGGGATCAGCAACAATAAAGTCCACCCCAGCAAAGCCTAGCGAGGGCACCGCCCGCACGGCGTTTGCAGCAGCCTCGGCGATGCTGGGGTGCAACTCGCTGAGCATCTCGACAGACTCACCGCCCAGGTGAAAACTCGGGCTGATCGTGTAGGTCGCTTTCTCCCCCGGGGGCAGCACGGTGTCGAACGTCATATTCTGCCGCGCCAGCTGCAGGTGGTTCCGCTCATCAAACTTGATGCGGCGAAGTCGCAAGTGCGGATTATGCATCCGCATCGTGTGCTTCTGAAGCATCAGCTCGGCAATTGTCAGGTCCCCGTCGCCCTCGACCTCTCCGGGGCGCTTCTCCACAGCTGAAAGGGCCTTGTCCTGCAGTGCGAGGATACGGAACTCCCGGCCTACCAGGTGCTCTTCAACTACAACACCTGCGCGGGAAAGTGTATGGTTGCCTCCCTGTTCGAATGCCCAGCGGAGTTCGTTCGCATCGGCGATGCCTGGTATGACGCCTCGGCCGCCGGTTCCGCGAAGCGGTTTGAACACGACGGGGTACCCAATGCTGTCGGCGTATTGGACGGCTGCATCGACATCTCCGAGGTGGAACCGCCGTCCTCTGGGTGTTGGTACACCAGCATCCCTCAGCAGGTCTCGTGTGGTTTGCTTATCGACGGTGATTCCCATTGCCGCAGTGGAGGACATCGTGGACTTAGTCCACGAGAAGGAAATTTCCTTCCCACTGGCGTCGATACCCATAAAGTCCACTGGCGAGGTGCGGACCGTATCGAGCCCCAATGCGAGGGCTTCTTTCTCCAGTATGTGATTATCCGTCTGCATCTCGCCAAAACCACGAACGTGGTCTACCGGATAGGTGTTAACCCCAGCCATAAGCGGTGATTCCGCAGGGGTGGGATACCACTTGTGCTTCACGATGTAAGGCGCCAACTTGTCGTATGCCAAAGCCGCACCCAAACCCGGCAGGGGACTGTTCTGATGGACGTTGCTGTCTTTGTCGAGCTTTGTGAGGGGGTCTGAAATTCGCGCTGCCACGTTTCCCGGAGGCATTGCTGTGAAGTAGTCGATGCGCGGAAGGGCTTGCGCCAGCTGAAGACTGGCCCAGGTGGTGATATCACTTGTGCCGATCATGGCGCCGATATAGACGTAGGTATCCGGATTCAGTTCTACGGCTCGTTCTGCCGTATCAAGGCTGGCGATCAGCCCTCCGGCCTTGGCGGTCTTGATATTGATTGCTCGGCAGCCACCTAGCCGGTGCAGGTGCTCCAAGTCATGGATGTCCCACAGACTTTCATCCGGCATGATTCGGATGTCGCCTGTCCCCTGCTGCGTGGTCAGGCGGTCAGCCTCCCGCTGAAGTTCAGGCAGTTGGTCACCGTTGCTCTTGGGCACTGGCTGTTCCAGCGTGATGGCTTCTGGCAGTTCCCCCGCTGCGATCCCCGCCGCTAGATCAGCAACGAAGGTTCTGGCCGTCTCAGGGCTGAACCCTTCGTTGACATCCATCCACACCATCTTCGGCGTCCCAGCGGAGAGGTTCGCTGAGTGGATCACCTTCAGCGTTGCCAAGTCCTTCGCACTATCGCCGCGACCCTTCACCCGATTCACCAGGTTCCTGCGTGCTTGTCTGGCGATTCTCGTCCGCAGCTCTTCAGCGGTGACCTCTGTGGAAATTGTGGATGCAGTTACTGCTACCTGAGGACGGCGGGCGCCGCCCAACAGCTCCGTCATCGGCACATTCAGCGCTTGAGCGGCAAGATCCAACAAGGCGATCTCCAGCCCCAAAAGGCTCCCGCGGAAGGGCCTGTCCCGATTAGCCTTGGTACTGCGTCGCTGAGCCAACTCGCCCAGCCCCTTCAGGATGTCCCGGATAGTGGCCCGGGCTTCGCCTGGTGAGGCAAGCGATATTTGCGCACCCTGGAGTGACTCTGAGGCCTCCATGAAGAACTGCCAGGCCTTATTCGTATTGATGTCGCCGGTGAGTTTGTTTCTCGGCTGCGCCTCGCCGACCCCCATGAGGTGATGTCCGTCAACCTCGGCATGGACTCGAACGAGGAGATTCGTCGTTGCCGTGATGACATGGCGCGAGGTGCCGAAAGGACGATTCAGCGGCATCCGGTACTGAATCGCGTGAGTACGCCTTATAACCAGTGACTGTTCAGAACTCACTCTGTGCGTCCTGCCTTTGATGCTGCTGACCGCAATGGGGTCCTTGAATTCATATGCTTATTGCCTCAACTTCTGACTCACGTGGTGCCAGGCTACAACACCCGTACGCGCCTACCCGGTCGACGCGGCCGCTTTCGCAGCGTCCGGGAAATACTACCGCGTTTGCTTACTGGATCAGCTTCGCTTTCATCGCGCTCTGGGACTGGATTCCTTCGTCGAGGATGACCTCTGCCGTTTCAGCGAGCAGCTTCGGATCACCGCTGAGTGACCCGCCGACGTGGCCCAGCGCGCCGTTGGTCACCTCCAGGTCTGCCTCCAGGGAGAGCGAGCCCGCATATCTGGATACGGCTTCTGTGAACGCGGCAGGGTCGACGACGCCTTCGAACCTCGCCTGCGTCTGGACCCACGAACGGGGCGCGCCGATGGCGTCACGGCTCAGGTCTGTCCCCAGAATGCGCTGGGCCAGCCGTTCAGCCGACTGCGGGTCGAGGCGGTGCTGGACTTCCAGCCAGGGACGCTCTGAGAGATCCACCACCAGAGGTTCACCGGGCTCATCCCTGGCAGCGGCTGAATCGTCGGGGACGACCAGGTCGATGCTCATCACTTTCAGTCCGGGGATCGCGCCGGTCACACCGCGAACAACGCTCATGACAGGCCCTTCCAGCTCACCGAGGTTCTCCACCGGTGACGTGCCGGTCCCCCACGGCCCGTCAGGGCAGTCGACCACGCTGACGATCTTTCCTCGCAGCACCAGTACGCGAAGGTACCGACCAGGGATCTGTTCCTCCACCAGCACCCGGTATCCGGGAGGAACAGTTTCTTCCCCCTTCCGCCACCCGGGCTTTCTCAGCTCGGTGATCCCATAGGCGGCCTCAGTGTGACCGGGCCGGCCCCGCAGTGGCGTGAGCAGCTCGTCGAAGGCCTCATCAAGCTCTATCGTGTTGCGCACGTGGGGCTTCACACTGATCGTACTGTCACCCAGGGCCGGTTTGATCACCACGGGGTATCCGATTTTTCGCGCATACCTTTTGGCTGCGACTCTGCCCCGCCCCAAGGAGAACGTCGCTCCACGAGGTTGCGAGATCTCCTCGTGCCCCAACAGTCCACGTCGCATGCGCAGGTCCTGGCTGTAGGTTACGGCAGCCAGGGTGGTGCTCTGCGGGATGCCGTGGGTGAACGACGTGGTCTCTCCGCCGGGCGTCCACACCTGAAGCACCTGACGTGGCAGCAGCCGGGTGCTGAACCCGGCAGCCAGTGCAGCTGCGTGCACAGCGGCACCATCGCGAATGCCACGGTCGATACCGTCTACGTTCACAGCATCCAAGGGTGCTGATCCACCATCAATCGTCACTGTGCCTCATCCCTGCTGGCTCGTCGTCAGCGTCATCATCTGATGATTCGTCGTCGTCATCGGCCCCGGCAAGAGCCGTGATGTCCTCGTTCTCCTGCTCAGTGAGATTCTGGGCTCGTGGGGTGTCACGCACTGTGAAGGTCTCCGCGATATCGCCGCTGGCAGGCTGAATCACTGTCGCATGGTACGAGGTGGGCATCGCCTTCTCTGGGCCCAGAATGCAGGAAGCGATCAGCGGCGTCACACGGTCAGTGGGCCCGTGAATGACTGCTTCGAACGTTCTGCGGTTCAGATTCCTGATCCAGCCGCGAGCGCCCATTGCATCGGCATGCTTTACCAACCATTCACGGAAGCCCACCTGTGTGACCTTGCCACGGACGATCAGTCGTACGGTGAGCTCCTCGGCGGCTTCCTCGGCATCCAGCTGGTAGTGGTCGATAGTCAGGTCCATCAGCTTCTGCGCCACCTGCCTGCCCTTGCCGAACATCGGGTACTCGCAGTTTCCGATGGCCGCATGAGCATTGAGCTCGATGATCGCCGCATCCTGCTGATCCACCGGTTGTGACGGGTCCTCCAGCAGGAAGTCCACCCCGCAGTACTGCATGCCCGGAATGGCTGCTACGGCTTGTTTGCAGGCTTCGACAATGGTGGGGTGCAGCTGGTCGAAGACGTCGATGGAGTCAGCGCCCTGGGAGATGTTGGCGGTGTTGGAGAGCATGACCTCGCGTCCAGCCGGAAGCACCGAGGCCAGTGAGAGCCCCATGGTGTCCAGGTAGTGGGCCATAGCGTCGTCGTACACGGCGGGCCGGGTCCACAGGTGCGGGTTGTTGCGCCGGGCGAGGTTGCGGTGAAAGAGCAGCTCGGCGATCGAGCTCTTGCCGTCACCGGTGACCGAGGCAGGCTTGCGCTGGATCGCGCCGACCACCTCGCCGCCGACCACCAGAATCCGGTGGTCGCGACCCTTGATGTGCTTCTCCACAATGAAGTCCTGGCCGCCGAACTTGCTGTCGGCCATGAGATCGAACGCGTCCTCCAATTGCTGGTGGTTCTCAATGCCGGCGATCACCCCGATTCCGCGGATCCCCATGCTGGGCTTCACCACTGCAGGGAACCCGATGAGTTCCACGAACGCCCGGGCATTCTCAAAGTCCCCGTTGCGGAAGGTTCTTCCCTGCGGAGTGGGCACGCCTGCTTCCTGCAGTGACAGGCGGGTCGCTTCCTTATGGGTGCACACGGAGATGGCCACCGCGCTGGAGATGGAGCTGCGGCTCCACTTGAAGCCCACATTGGGGCGGACACCGTCGGTGACGACGAATGCGCTCTTGGAGTATCGGGTTGTTGAGAGTCCACGTGCTAGGGCGCGCTTCTCCAACAGGTAGCCCTTCGTGCCGTTGGGGCCCAACGGGCGCACGTCGTCGACGTTGTCATACCGGGCAGGAGGTTGGCCCTCGTTGGTGGGTTCCGGCACCGGCGGAAACTGCACGAATCTCTCGACGTCGGAGATGAATGCGGAATAGTCGATGGCCAGCCCGATTCCCGGCAGGTTCCTTGCGGTGTGCGCGGCCAGGTCGCGTCCGGTGGCATCGCCTTCCTGCCACCCTTCGCTGAGCTGGTCAGCCTCCTCGGCCGTGCCGGGCTCTTTCATAGTGTGGGCCGCGTGATCAGTCCACTGGGCAAATGGCAGCTGCGAAGAATCGAAGCCGCTGGACTTCACTGCGTCCACCCGCGGCAGCGCAAGCGCCAGGTGATCGATTGCTGATCGGGTGATCAGGCTGGCGCTGTCCATACCGCTCAAGGTGATGAAGCAGGCGTCGTGCCGCTGCACGGCAGTGTGTGCCAAGTCCAGTGCGGCGAGCAGCCCGCCGGCCCGCGCGGGCCGTACGGCCACAGCTCGCAGCCCGCCCAGCTTCTTCAGTCGCCCCAGGCTGTGCTGATCCCAGACGGACTCATCGCCGATCACCGTCAGCTGCAGGTCCTCGCGTCCGGCCTCGCGCAGGTGAGCATCAGCCTGCTTCTGCAGTGTGGGCATGTGGTCGCCGTAATGGACCGGCACTGGCTGTTCCAGCAGCACAGTGGTGGGCAGAAACCCTGAGGCCATGCTCAGCGCCACCTCTCGCACCATGTTGCTGGCCGCGTTGCGGTTCAGCCTGCCTTCGAACTCAACCCACAGCGGCAGCTCGCGGTGCTCACCTGTGCGGGACCGGTCGACGACGGCTGCCTTCTCCATCTGACCGACCGCGTCTTTGACCCTCTCCGGACCGTTGATGCGGAAGTGGGAGTACCGGCCGTGCTGGTGGCGCAGCATGCTGCGCAGCGTCAAGGTGGAGGCCTTCTCCGAAGCGCTGGGCGGCCGTCCGGGGGCCTCATCGCGCTGCTTGCCCAAGAGCTCGTAGAGTGGGAGGCCCAAGGCTCGGGCGAACATGTCCAGCAGCGCCAGTTCTATACCGAGCAGCGTTCCGCGGTATGGACGCTTCTGGCCGTCGTCGTGGTTCATCTCAAGTGCGGTCTGACCCAGGTCATCCATGATGTGTCGGACCTGATCCTTGCAGGAGGCACTGTCGCCCAGGGACAGCTCACGGTCTTCCAAGAGTCGCAGTGCTTCTTCGAGAAACGTCCAGGACTGCTCACCTGCATCACCGGTCAGGTCTCTGCGTGGCTGGCCTTCGCCGACGCCTTCAATGAAGCGCCCGTCCTGATCGGTGAGCTCGATCATCACCAGGTAGTTCACCCGCCGGCCCCTGCGCCGTGGTGCCTGGTAGGCGATGGCTCGCACTCTGCTCAGTCGCGCTGAACCTGCCTTGAGCGTGCCGGAGGCGGCTTGGGGGCTGGTGGAGAGGACTGGTGAATCCACGGTCATAGAAAAGACTCTTCGTTCGCAGGAGCATCGATATTGTTTTGATTGCAGTCATTCTCCGGGCCGAGACACTGTTCAGCCGCAGAGTCCTCCCCTCGAGACCCCGCTGCCCAATCCCCCGTACCTGGGTCGAAGAGATCGTACCACCGGAGAACTGCGTGGGGTTGAACTCATGGGCAGTAGTACAGATCATCGGCTTATAATCTACTGCGGCACCCGATTCAAAGCGCCTCAGGAGGGCCCGTGCGCGTCAGAGAGCTGCTCGACCTGCTTCCAGGGATCGAGCCCCAGTACCAGGGAGACCTCGATGCTGCGTTCACCGGCATGACGACCGGGCTCCCCCGCAGGCCGCCGAAGGGCCGGTTCATCGTGGTCCGCGATGATTCCTGGCCCGCCGAGACCAAGGGCGAAGACCCCGACGTTCCCAGCCGCAGACGCGCTGAGCGAAGGATCAGAGCGGCGTTCTCACGTGGCGCGTCTGGCGTGATCTGTTCATCCAGTCTGCAAAGTTCATCTGTGGTTGAGGGCAGTAACGTGTTCTTCTCCACCGATACCTATGAGCTGGTGCGCGGGATGACCGCAGCCGTCCGATCCAGTCTGGGCGATCAACGCATCACTGCAGTCACCGGTTCAGCGGGCAAGACGACGGTGAAGTCGATGGTGGTGCACGCCCTGCGTGCCTGCGGGGCAGGCCGCGTCACGTCGACTCCCGGGAACAAGAATATGTACCGGACGGTGCTCAGCAGCATCAGCCAGTCCGGCCAGTACGAGCACACAGTCATCGAAGCTTCCAGCGCGGCATTTCTTGCGTATCGACAGCACGACTTCAGCATCTCCCCCGACGTCGGGATCATCACCTCCATCGCAGAGGCACATCTGGATTACGTCGGGAGCCTGGAGAACCTGATTGGCGTGAAGTCTGATATCTTTCGCCTTCCCCCGCCGGGAGGAACAGCAATCATCAACCGGGACACTCTGCGTGCAGACCTTCTCATGGAGCGAGCCGTGGCCGAAGGCTGTCAGTTGGTCACCTACGGGGAATCCCCTGAGGCCACCATTCGACTCATCGAATGGGACCCGGCAACTCGTCGCACCCTCGCCAGGGTGGGACAGGAGACCGTCGAATACGCGGTGGGGCCGGAGGGCAAGCACAACGCCATCAACAGCCTGGCGGTGATAGCCGCCCTGCGAGCACACGGCATCAAGAACTGGCGTGCGGGCGTGGAGTCCCTCGATACGTTCCAAGCAGCGGATGGACGCGGCAAGACTGTTGAGGTGAATCTGTCCAACGGGGCTGGCATCACCCTGATCGATGAGGCCTACAACGCCAACCCAGCCTCAATCCGTTCCGCCGTGGCCTCGCTTGCCGTCAGGTCGGTGCCGGAGGGGGGCCGACGGATTGCCGTCCTGGGTGATATCGGAGAACTCGGCACTCAGGCTGCAGAACTTCATCGGGGCCTGGCCGGGACGTTGGCAGATGCGGAACTGGATCAGGTATTCCTCTTCGGTGAACACATGCAGCACTTGTATCAGGCCGCCCGGGGCAAGGCCCTCAATGTCCAGCATTGGGAGACCCTGGATGATCTTCGCACTGATCTGCCCCAATTGTTGCACGATGGTGATGTGGTCCTGATGAAGGCATCTGGCACCATGGGCCTGCAGGGCTTGGTCAAGGAGCTCACCGTGGCCAACGAATAACTGAGGGGATCCCATACGTGCAGGCACCACGCTCACTACAAGAAGCCATCCAACGAGAAATCGACGACCCTATGACGGGCAGGGTGGGAGTCCACGTCGTCGACTTGGACAGTGGACATGAGGTGTTCAGCCACAATGCGGACCAGACGTTCCTTCTGGCTTCACTGACCAAGATCTTCACGGTTGGCGCAGCCTGTGAAAACCTCGGCGGCAACACGAAATTCACCACACAATTTTCCTCTGCCACACCCGTGGGCGCAGATGGCATACTCGACGGCGACCTCTTCATCCGGGGCGGAGGCGACCCGACCATAGGCAGCAAGAAACACATCACCAACAGGTTCGGTGGTCAGGGTACGTCCATCGATTACCTTGCCGCGGCACTGCGGCGAGCGGGTGTGGAGCGGGTGACGGGAAACCTGGTGGCCGATGGTTCTCTGTTCGCCCCCGAAGGACGACGCCGAACTGACTGGATCAGTGCCCTGTCCTTCAACCGCACCAAGTTTGCTGATCCCGTCGTTGAGGCGGCTCAAGCTATCTCAATCGCCCTCAATGCTGAAGGGGTGCGGGTCGAAGGTGGCGCCGCAGAAGGCCCCACACCGGACAACGCCACAGAGATTGCTGCCGTGGACTCCCCAACGGTCCACGACCTTGCGGTTCGTGCTGGGCATGAGAGCGACAATTTCGTCTCAGAAGTCCTGACCAAACACCTCGGCGCACGAGTCAACCTGGGCAAAGGCGGCACCACAGCTGGTGGATGTGCCGTCATCGAGAAGCACGCGACGAACATGGGTGCCACCATTGACCTGTGGAATGGATCTGGTATGAGACGCCAGGTCAGAGGCCGACTCTCGGGAAATGAAGGCACACCTCGAGACGTCACCGCTTATCTTCAACGACTCCGAGGGCATGCTCTCCAAGAGACCGTTACTGAGTGTTTGCCACGCGCCGCACAGGACGGCACACTTCGGGAGAGGATGCGCAATTCACCAGCGGTCGACAAAGTCCGCGCGAAAACGGGGACCCTCTTTGTCAACTACCAAACTCGACAACCGCTCCAAGACTCGCTCGCCGGCTACTGCCAGACTGACACTACGATGCTGGCATTCGCGCTTATCTACCAACGGGCAGAGACTCAGTACGCCGCCCGCACGAGCCTTGACAGAATTGCAGCCGCGCTCCCCGCCTGACCATGACGCCGCAACGAAACCTGTACAAGCTCGGCCAAAGACTTATTGCGCCAACAAGTCGCCGGAATTCTTCGACAAACAGTTAGTATCGGCTGTGAGCCGCCTGGTGGCGGGATTCGAAATCTTAGGTTGTCATCAATGTCAGACACTACGGAGCACGCGC
>JBQCZP010000002.1:0-99957 GCA_052089225.1 Nesterenkonia sp. | reverse complement strand
CACCTGTTCATCAGATCGACATGTGGCCGTTGAGCGTTTCTGACGCGAAACGGCGCCCACAGTGCCTAGATTGGGAAGTGTCAGAACACTGACCGGAAGGCCCAACGTCTATGCCCAGTGGCAGCAGGGGCCGGTACGGTCCCTGGCCGCCACCACGGCTGCGGGCCGTCCGACCACCATCCGCGTATCGATGTGAGGACTGGCTGAGTCCAGCCGCTGTCCCCGGTCTGGAGAAACTGTGGCCTCTTTGAACACTGCCCACGACGTCACTGAGGACTTCGAGTCCGAGGTCGCCTCCGCAGCGGCGCGGAAGTCCTATGTGCTGGACACCTCGGTGCTGCTCTCTGATCCCAAGGCCGTGCTGCGGTTCGCAGAGCATGAGGTGATCATCCCGATCGTGGTGATCTCCGAACTGGAGAACAAGCGCCACGACTCCGAGCTGGGCTACTACGCCCGCACAGCCCTGCGACTGCTGGACGAGTTCCGGCTCAACCACGGCTCGCTGAATCAGCAGATCCCGCTCAACGATGCCGGCGGGCACCTGCTGGTGGAGCTCAACCACATCGACGAGGGCGTGCTTCCGGCGGGCTTCCGCCACGGAGACAACGACTCTCGCATTCTGGCGGTGGCCAAGAGCTTCGCCGATGAGGGACGCGATGTCACCGTGGTCTCCAAGGACCTGCCCATGCGGGTGAAGGCCTCAGCCATGGGGCTGACCGCCGATGAGTACCGCAACGAATGGATCACCGACACCGGGTGGACCGGTCTGGCCCAGATCAGCGCCACCGAAGACCAGCTCTCCGACCTGTACGAGGGTGAACGCGTCGACGTCGATGCGGCCGAGGACCTGCCCACCAACACCGGTCTGGTCATCTCATCCGGGATCGGCTCGGCACTGGGCCGAGTCAAGATCGATGCGGCGTCGCAGAAGTACGTGCAGGTGGTGCGCGGTGACCGCGACGTCTTCGGCCTGCACGGTCGCTCCGCCGAGCAGCGCCTGGCGATCGACATGCTGCTGGACCGGGAAGTGGGCATCGTCTCCATGGGCGGCCGGGCCGGCACCGGCAAATCCGCACTGGCCCTGTGCGCGGGGCTGGAGGCGGTGCTGGAGCGCCGCGAGCACAAGAAGATCATCGTCTTCCGTCCCCTCTACGCCGTCGGCGGGCAGGACCTGGGCTACCTGCCCGGCAGTGAGGCCGAGAAGATGAACCCGTGGGGCCAGGCGGTCTTCGACACCCTGGGTGCGGTGGTCAGCGAGAACGTGCTGGAGGAGGTCGTGGCCCGCGGTCTGCTGGAGGTGCTGCCGCTGACTCACATCCGCGGACGCAGCCTGCACGATGCCTGGGTGATCGTCGATGAGGCGCAGTCCTTGGAGAAGAACGTGCTGCTGACGGTGATGTCGCGGATGGGACAGAACTCCAAGATCGTGCTCACCCACGACGTCGCCCAGCGGGACAACCTGCGCGTGGGCCGACACGACGGCGTTGGGGCGGTGGTGGAGATCCTGAAGGACAACCCGCTGTTCGGCCACATCACTCTGACCCGGTCCGAGCGCAGCCGGATCGCCGCGCTGGTGACTGAGCTCCTGGAGGAGGGCTGAGTCTGAGCGCTGCTACGAGTTGATCTCCCGGGCACCGCTGCGTTGAGCGCGGGCTTCTTTGGTGAGGAAGAACGCGACGACGACGCCGGCGATCCCGCCTGCCAGGTGCCCTGACCAGGAGACGCCCGGGCTCATCGGCAGCATGCCGACCAGCATGGAGATGCCGTAGGCGAAGGCCACGAAGACCGCGAAGAGGATGGGCAGCACCCGGCGGGCCAGGATTCCGAAGGTGATGATGAATGCGGCGAACCCGTAGATGACTGCGGAGGCGCCGACATGGTTGTCCACACAGCGGCTGCCTTCCGGGTGGCAGATCCACGGGGTGCCGATCAGCCACAGAATCGCACCGGAGAGCAGCCAGAGCACCACCATCACCTGGGTGAATCGCTTGGTCAGCATCGACGTCATCCCGCCCAGCACCAGCCAGGACATCGTGTTGCCGATCAGGTGGCCGAAGCCGCCGTGCAGCAGCGGCATAAAAACGACCCCGATGAGTCCGGAGAGGCTGCGCGCCTCCAGAGCCAGGCTTCGGTTGAACCAGTTGCCCACCGCCAGTGATACGAAGAACAGCACCCACATGGCTGCCAGAGGCAGCAGCACGGGGATGAAGGTACGTTTCACCGCGGCCACCACATCCTGGCCGATGGATCCCAGGGAGTCACCAGATTCGCTCATACCTGCCATGCTACGGAAGCCGGGGACGGGTGCGTCCCCTGATCCCACCCTGAACCGTCCCTGATTCGCCGTCATACTGGTGCACGGACTGTGCCAGTCAATAGGATGGGGCTATGACTGAGCAGACACCAGGTGAGACCGAATACCGAATCGAGCACGACACGATGGGCGAAGTGAAGGTGCCGGCCCGCGCGCTCTACAGCGCGCAGACTCAGCGGGCGGTGGAGAACTTCCCGATTTCTGGGCGCACTCTTGAGCGGGCCCACATTCAAGCCCTGGCACAGGTGAAGAAGGCTGCCGCCCAGGCCAATGCTGAACTCGGAGTGCTTGACGCCGACCTGGCTGAGGCGATCGTCGCCGCCGCCGAGCAGGTGGAGTCCGGCGACCTGGACGAGCATTTCCCCATCGATGTCTTCCAGACCGGCTCGGGGACCTCGTCGAACATGAACACCAACGAGGTGCTGGCCACATTGGCCAACAGGTGGCTGAAGGATAAGGGCGCGCAGGCCGAAGTCCACCCCAATGACCACGTCAACGCCTCACAGTCCTCCAACGATGTGTTCCCCACCTCCGTGCACGTGGCTGCGACCAATGCGTTGATCAACGACCTCAAGCCGGCCCTGGACCACCTGGCCTCCGCCCTGGAGGAGAAGTCCGGCGAGTTCGCCGAGGTCGTCAAAGCCGGGCGCACCCACCTGATGGATGCCACACCGGTGACCCTGGGCCAGGAGTTCTCCGGCTACGCCGCCCAGGTCCGCTACGGCGTCGAACGCATCGACTCATCCCTGCCGCGCGTGGCCGAAGTGCCGCTGGGCGGCACAGCAGTGGGCACCGGCATCAACACCCCGCTGGGCTTCGCCGAGAGGGCCATCGTGAAGCTGGCTGCCGACACCGGCCTGCCGCTGACCGAAGCCCGGGACCACTTCGAGGCGCAGGCCAACCGCGACGGCCTCGTGGAGGCCTCCGGGCAGCTGCGCAATATCGCCTACTCACTGATGAAGATCAACAACGACCTGCGCTGGATGGGCTCCGGGCCCAACACCGGCCTGGGCGAGATCGCGATCCCGGACCTGCAGCCGGGCTCCTCGATCATGCCGGGCAAGGTCAACCCGGTGATCTGCGAATCAGCAATCCAGGTCTGCGCCCAAGTGATCGGCAACGACACCACAGTGGCCCTGTCCTCCACCAACGGTGCCTTCGAACTCAACGTCGGCATCCCGGTGATGGCCCAGAACCTGCTGGAGTCCATCCGGCTGCTGAGCAGCACCAGCCGGGTGATGGCCGACAAGATGGTCACAGGACTCACCGCCAACGTCGAATGCGCCGCGTTCCTCGCCGGCGCCTCCCCATCGGTGGTGACCCCGCTGAACAAATACATCGGCTACGAGGCCGCAGCGGAGATCGCCAAGCACGCGGTGAAGAACAAGGTCACAGTCCGCGACGCCGTGATCGAGCTGGGCTACCTGGAGCGTGGAGAGCTCACCGAGGAGCAGCTGGACTCCGGGCTGGACGTGATGTCCATGACTCATCCCAACTGAGCATCTCACCGCAACTGAGCATCTCGGCTCACCGTGAGTCGATGGCCGCCCGGGCCATCGACTCAAGGGTGGCCGTGATCTGAATGCTCTCGAGCCGGTTCTTCTGACCAGTTGCCGGCGGCTGCTGGGGAGAGCGCTTCATGGAGCGGACCGTGGAGTTGATCAGCCCAAAGACCCCGTGCACCCGAGTGCGCAGCTCGACCGGACTGATTGCCGGGTGCAGCTCGCCGATGGCCTGATTCCAAATCTCGATGTACTCACGCTGCAGGCGCCGCACCTCCCGACGGTCCGCCTCCAGCAGCTGCGGCATCTCCTGCTCCTGGACACGGATGATCTCCGGACTGGTCAGTGCGAAGTCCGTATGGAAGCTGATGAGGCGCTCGATCCGCCCATTCAGGCTCGGCTGCTGATGCTGAATCCGGCGGCCGCCCTCGAGCAGCGCGGCGCTGACTCCCAGCAGCAGCTCTGCCAGCAGGTCCTGCTTTCCGCTGAAGTGCCGGTAGATGGCCTGTCCGGAGACGCCGACGTCACGACCAATGTCGTCCAAGGTGACTGCGGCGAAACCGTGGGTGCCGAACAGCCGTCCGGCCGTGTCGACCAGGTCCCGGTGCCGCTGCTCCTTCTCCGCCTGGCGCCGCGTCTTTGGTTTGGCCCGGGTCGGCTCATTTCGCACGCTGGACAAATGTGATCACCACCACTATCTTGGTTTCAGTTAGTCGATATTAACCCAAATATGAGTGCACCGGTGACAGGAGAGTCAGCTTTTGGAATCACTGCTGAGCCAGGCGGATCCGCATTGTGCAGATTTCCAGTCCAACGCGCAGGTCAACCGCGAGCTGGTCGATGAGCTGAGGTGTCACCTCGACGCCGTCTCACGCGGCGGGTCACAGAAGTCTCGCCAACGGCACATCGACCGCGGCCGGATGCTGCCCCGCGAGCGGGTGAACCGGCTTCTGGACGAGGGCAGCCCCTTCTTGGAGATCGCAGCGCTGGCTGCCCACGGCATGTACGACGACGCCGCGCCCGGCGCCGGCATCATCACCGGAATCGGACTGGTGCACGGCCGGCAGGTCATGATCGTCTGCAACGATTCCACGGTCAAGGGCGGCACCTATTTCCCCATGACCGTCAAGAAGCACCTGCGGGCCCAGCAGATCGCCGAGGAGAACCGCCTGCCCTGTCTTTACCTGGTCGACTCCGGCGGGGCGTTCCTGCCGATGCAGGACGAGGTGTTCCCGGATGAGGGCCACTTCGGCCGCATCTTCTACAACCAGGCGAACCTCTCAGCGAAGAAGATTCCCCAGATCGCTGCCGTACTGGGCTCCTGCACAGCTGGCGGTGCCTATGTGCCGGCGATGAGCGACGAGTCGGTGATCGTGCGCAACCAAGGAACGATCTTCCTGGGCGGCCCGCCCCTGGTGAAGGCCGCCACAGGTGAGGTGGTCACCGCTGAGGAGCTCGGCGGCGCAAAGGTGCACACCTCCGAGTCCGGGGTGGCCGATCACATCGCTGAGAACGACGACCATGCCCTGCAGATTCTGCGCGACATTGTGGCTACCCTGCCCGCCGCGCAGCAGCCGGCCTGGAAAGTGCAGGCCCCGCAGCCTCCCCAGCAGGAGGCCGAGGAACTCTACGGGCTCATCCCGCAGGATGTGAACCTGCCCTTCGACGTCCGGGAGGTGATCGGCCGCATCGTCGATGACAGTGACTTCCATGAGTTCAAACGCGACTACGGCACCACCCTGGTCACCGGTTTCGCCCACATCGACGGGCACCCGGTGGGCATCGTGGCGAACAACGGGATCCTGTTCTCCGAGTCCTCCCTGAAGGGCGCACACTTCATCGAGCTCTGCGACCAGCGGGGGATACCGCTGCTCTTCCTGCAGAACATCTCAGGGTTCATGGTGGGCCGTGATTACGAGGCCGGCGGCATCGCCAAGCACGGGGCCAAGATGGTCACCGCAGTGGCCAGCACCAGGGTCCCGAAGATCACGCTGATCATCGGCGGCTCCTTCGGCGCAGGCAACTACTCGATGTGCGGTCGCGCCTACTCTCCGCGCTTCCTGTTCATGTGGCCCAATGCGCGCATCTCGGTGATGGGCGGGGTCCAGGCCTCATCGGTGCTGGCAACCGTCAAACGCGACCAGATGGAAGCCGCCGGCGAGCAGTGGTCGGCCGAGGAGGAAGAGTCATTCAAAGCCCCCATCCGGCAGAAGTATGAGGCACAGGGCCAGCCCTACTACTCCACGGCGCGGCTGTGGGACGACGGGGTGATCGACCCGGCCGACACCCGGCGGGTGCTGGGCATGGCCCTGCAGACCTGTGCCGCCGCCGAGCTGCCCGACACCGGCTTCGGCCTGTTCCGGATGTAGGAGACCCATGTTCAGCACAGTCCTAGTCGCCAACCGCGGTGAGATCGCCTGCCGCATAATCACCACCCTGAGACGCATGGGCATCGCCTCGGTGGCGATCTTCTCCGAGGCTGACGCTGACGCGAAGCACGTCACCATGGCAGACCAGGCGGTGTGCGTGGGCCCGGCCGCAGCTGCGCATTCCTACCTGAACATTGCCGCCGTCATCGACGCCGCCGCGGCAACAGGCGCCCAAGCGATCCACCCCGGCTACGGGTTCCTGTCGGAGAACGTGGAGTTCGCCCGGGCCTGCGCCGCAGCCGGAATCACCTTCATCGGCCCCGGCGAGCACGCCCTGGAGGTTATGGGGGACAAGATCCGGTCGAAGAACCACGTCGCCGCCGCCGGGGTCCCCATGGTCCAGGGAATCAGCGAACCTGGGCTCAGCGATGAGCAGCTGGCTGACGCCGCAGCGACGATGACCTTCCCGGTGCTGATCAAACCCTCAGCCGGAGGCGGCGGCAAAGGCATGCACGTCGTCGAGGATCCTCAAGACTTGGCAGCCACGCTCGCCACCGCCCGCCGGGTGGCCAAAGCCGCCTTCGGCGACGACACCCTGTTCATCGAGCAGCTGGTCCGCGCCCCCCGGCACATTGAGGTGCAGGTCCTCGCCGACGCTCACGGCCACGTGATCCACCTGGGGGAGCGTGAATGCTCACTGCAGCGCAGGCACCAGAAGATCATCGAAGAGGCGCCTTCCGCACTGCTGAACGAAGACACTCGACGACGCATCGGCCAGGCCGCCTGCGAGACTGCCGCCAGCGTGGACTATCGCGGTGCGGGCACCGTCGAGTTCCTCGTCTCCGACCAGGAGCCGGAGAAGTTCTACTTCATGGAGATGAACACCCGTCTGCAGGTCGAGCACCCGGTGACCGAAGAGATCACCGGCATCGACCTGGTGGAGCAGCAGCTGCGCATCGCCGCCGGCCAGCCGCTGAGAATCAGGCAGGACGACGTGGTGCTGAGCGGCCACTCGGTCGAAGCCCGCATCTACGCGGAGGACCCCCAGGCTGACTTTCTGCCCAGCGCCGGAACGGTCCTCGGCCTCAGCGAACCGCAGGGCCCAGGCGTCCGGGTCGATTCCGGGATGCGAGAAAACCTTGTGGTCGGCACCGACTACGACCCCATGCTGGCCAAAGTCATCGCCACCGGCACTGACCGGGATCAGGCGTTCTCCCGGATCCACCGGGCCCTCGGCGACACTGTGGTGCACGGGCTGACCACCAACACCTCCTACCTGCAGCAGCTGGCCGCAGACCCCGAGGTGCGCGCCGGGACGATGGACACCACGATGATCGAGCGAAAGCTGCCCGATCTGCAGTTCCCGGAGCCGCAGCAGCATCACGCAGCGGCGGCCGCACTGTTCCTCGCCGGACAGAGAGGACTGCTGCGGTCGGCGGACAGAAATACTCCGGCATCGTCACCGGGTGCAGCGCGGCGCCCGGCCGCCTGGCAGCGCGACAGTTGGCGGCCCGGCACAGCCCACACCCCGATTTTCAGCGTCAGCTGCAGCCGCACCGGTGCGCAGCCGCAGTGGTTCCGGGTCCCCCTCGACGACGCCTGGGAGCTGCTGCCGGGGGAGGGAGCCGGGCAGTTCACGCTGCGCAGCGAGCACCGCAGCCTGCCGGTGCACCTCACCGCAGGCGCCCACAGCCGCGCCGGCGCAGAGGTCTGGGTCACCGCAGCAGACTTCACCGCAATGTTCACCGTGTTGGACGCTGAGGCGCAGACCCACCGGCAGCTGGCTGAGATTGAGGCCGAGCTCGTCGACGCCGTACCAGAGGTGACCGCGCCGATGCCCGGAACCGTCGTCGCAGTGGAGGTCATCTCGGGTTCCGAGGTCAGTGTCGGCGACCTGCTGGTGACCATTGAAGCGATGAAGATGGAACACCGCCTGAGAGCCCTGTCCGAGGGCACTGCCCGAATCAGTGTGGCCGTGGGGGACCAAGTCTCCCTGGGCCAAGTGCTGGCCACAGTGGAGGCGAGCGCCGCAGACAACAGTAAGGACGAGTCATGACACAGCTGCTATCCGAAGAGCACCAGGCACTGGCCGAATCGGTCCGCGACTTCGCCAACCAGGTCATCGCACCGGTCTCAGCCAAGCACGATGCCGAACACAGCTTTCCCTACCAGGTCATCGACCAGATGGGGCAGATGGGGCTGTTCGGGCTCCCCTTCCCCGAAGAGTACGGCGGTGAGGGCGGGGACTACCTGGCCTTCTGCCTCGCCCTGGAGGAGATCGCGAAGGTCGACCAGTCGGTGGCTATCACCCTGGAAGCCGGCGTCGGGCTGGGTTCGATGCCGATCTACCGCTACGGCACCGAGGAGCAGAAGGCACAGTGGCTGCCCGACCTGCTGGCCGGTAAGCGGCTGGCCGGTTTTGGGCTGACCGAGTCCGATGCAGGCTCCGATGCTTCGGGCACGGCCACCACAGCCCGGCTGGACGACGAGGAATGGGTGCTCGACGGCACCAAGGAGTTCATCACCAACTCCGGCACTGACATCACCTCGTTGGTGACGGCCACCGCAGTCACCGGCACCTCCGAGACGCCCGATGGTGGGCTCAAGAAAGAAATCTCCACCATCATCGTGCCCTCCGGCACCGCCGGGTTCCACGTCGGCACCGCCTATGACAAAGTCGGGTGGAACGCCTCCGACACCCACCCGCTGTCCTTCACCGACTGTCACGTGCCGGAGGCGAATCTGCTCGGAGTGCGCGGCCGCGGCTACGCGAACTTCTTAGGCATCCTCGACGAAGGACGGGTGGCCATTGCCGCTCTGGCCACCGGTGCCGCCCAAGGCTGCGTGGACCAGGCGGTGGAGTATGCCAACAGCCGCCGGACCTTCGGTGCCGCGATCGGCTCCTACCAGGGCATCTCATTCAAGATTGCGCGCATGCAGTCCCGCGCCTATGCCGCCAGGCAGGCCTACTATCACGCGGCCCAGCTGATGCTGGCCGGCAAACCCTTCAAGACCGAGGCCTCCATGGCCAAGCTCATCGCGGGCGAGGCCGCCATGGACAACGCACGCGATGCCACCCAAGTCTTCGGCGGCTACGGGTTCATCAACGAGTACACCGTGGCAAGGCACTATCGGGACTCCAAGATTCTGGAGATCGGCGAGGGCACTACGGAGGTGCAGCTGATGCTGATCGCACGCTCCCTGGGACTGGTCTGAGGCGCAGCGCGGCGCCTGCGCCGGTTCAGGCGGCGTCGAACTGCGCCAGCTGCGCCGTCTTCTCCTGGCGGTAGCGCTCCACGTTGTCCAGTTTGATCGACTCATAGCCGCGCACCATGTCCGGCAGCGACAGCAGCGTCACCGCCTGAGCGTGATTCTGCTCTGTCAGCCGATGCAGCACATAGTCGACCAGCTGCCGGTACTCCTCGATGAGCTCACGCTCCAACACTCGGACATGGGCACGGCCGAAGGGATCCAAGGGGGTGCCGCGCAGCTTCTTCATCTTCCGCAGTGTGGAGAAGGCCGGGCGGAACCAGCTGCCGAGCTTGATCTTGCGGTCCATACCCAGCTCGCGCAGCATCGGCGGGTGCAGATGCCAGGTGGTCTTGGCACCGGAGCCGAAGTCCTGGGCGATCTGCGCAGCCATCTGCGTATCCAAGGCTAGCCGGGCGACCTCGTACTCGTCCTTATAAGCCATGAGCTTGTAGAGGTACCGTGCGGCAGCCTCAGCCAGATCAGTGTGCCCCGGAGTCACCTGGTCCTCACGGCCGCGGACTTCTTCAATAACCTGCCGGTACTGCTGGGCGTACTTCTCATCCTGGTATCCGACCAGGTCATCCGCACGGGTGCGCAGCAGCCGCTGCAGCTCGGACTCTCCCGGAAGGCCGACCCACGGGTCCTGCAGATCAGTGCTGCTGGTTGAGTCAGCGCTGCCGACTGAATCCGCCGCATCCGCCATCAGCGACTGCGGATCAGCAATGTACTGCCGTCCGCGCCTGAAGGCCTGCACATTGGACTCCACGGCAGCGCCGTTGAGCTGGATCGCTTCCTCGATCGCTGATGCCGCAATGGGCAGGGCGCCAGTCTGAAACGCGACACCAATCATGAAGGTGTTCAGGTATTGGTCGTTTCCGAAGATTTCCCGGACCAGCTGCGCCGCATTGAGCGCAACGGACGTGGAGGCGGCGCGCTGGGCCACATCCTGACTGAGCTGCTCCGTGTCGGGAGAGTCGATGGAAGCATCAGCGACCATGTGACCGGTCGGCACCAGGGCGGTGTTGATCACCGCAGTGGTCCGATCCCCGGAGACCGCACTGAGATTGGCCTCCTCAGCGGCCACCAGCACGTCGTAGCCCAAATAGACATCGCACTCGCCGTCGATGAGCTTATTCGAAGTCGGCGCCCCGCCCCGGGTGAAGCGCACATCGGAGACGACGGCCCCGCCCTTCTGCGCCAGGCCGGTCTGATCCAGTGAACGGGCATACCACCCCGCCAGCAGGCCGGCGGTGGCCAGAATCTGGGAGCTGGTGACCACACCGGTGCCGCCCACACCGGTCATCCGGACCCCAAAGTCCTCCTTCGGCTCACGCTTCGGCGGTGCGGGGAGGTCATCTTCCTCCAAGGGCGGGGCGCCGGTGTGTGCCGCTTGTTGGCCGGTGGATTCGACACTGATGAAGGCGGGACAATCGCCTTTGACACAGCTGTAGTCGAAGTTGCACGAGGTCTGGTGAATCCGGGTCTTGCGCCCCAGATCGGTGTCCACCGGCTGCACCGAGAGGCAGTTGGACTTCACCCCGCAGTCGCCGCACCCTTCGCAGATCCGCTCATTGATGGCGATGCGCGTCGTGGGTGTCTCAGCCGTTCCGCGCTTGCGCTTGCGGCGCAGCTCAGTGGAGCATTCCTGATCGTGCAGCAGCACGGTGACTCCGGGGACTTCGGAGAGGGTCTTCTGGGCCTCCTCCATCCGGTCTCGGTGCCAGACCTGCACTCCGCGGGGGAGCTTTCTGCCGCGGTAGCGCTTCGGGTCTTCGGTGGTGACAATGATGCGGGCGACGTTCTCAGCCTGAAGCACCTTCAGCACGCGTTCCACCGACATCTCTCCGACCGGGCTCTGGCCGCCGGTCATAGCGACCGCTGAGTTGTAGAGCACCTTGTAGGTGATGTTGGCACCGCTGGCAACCGCGGCGCGCACCGCCAGGGAGCCGGAGTGGTCGAAGGTGCCGTCGCCGATGTTCTGCACAAAGTGATCGCGGTCGATGAACGGCTCCATGCCCACCCACTGCAGGCCCTCGCCTCCCATCTGGCTGATCCCGGTGACGTGACCCACCTGGGAGTCGTCCATCAGCAGGACCATGGTGTGACAGCCGATGCCCGCGCCTACCAGCGAGTCACTCTCGGCAGGCTTGGTGGAGGAGTTGTGCGGGCAGCCGGAGCAGAAGTAGGGGGCGCGTTTCGCCGCTGGGGTCAGCGGCAGTGACAGACGGCCGTTGGGGGAGCCCGGGGAGACGTCAACGGCAGCGGTGTCCACTCCGTGGGCCGACAGCCGCCGGGCGAGCAGCCGCTGCAGCGTGGAGGCGTCCAGCTCCCCATAGGCCGGAATCAGCTCAGCGCCGTCGCTGTTTCGCTTGCCGGTGACCAGCGGGGGTGCCGCAGTGCCGTAGAGCGAATCGCGCACGGCAGATTCGATGAAGGAGCGCTTCTCCTCGATGACCAGGACCTCATCGAGTCCCTCGGCGAACTCTCGGATGGTCTCTTCGTCCATGGGCCAGGGCATGCCGACTTTGAGCACCCGGATGGGCGTGGAGGCCAAGGTGCTGACGTCGATGCCGTGCCGACCCAGGGCAGAGGCCACCTCATGGAAGGTGCGCCCTGGTGCCACGATGCCCAGCGAGTCGCCCTCGGAGGCTCCCACGGTGGTGTTCAGTCCGTTGAGGGCCGCGTACTCGCGTGCAATGCGCCACCGGGTGGTGACCATATCGCGCTCCAGCGGACCCAGGGTCGGCTGCAGCAGACGGCCGGTGGGAACGTGTTTCTTCGCCCCGTGGGGACGGTGCGGCTGGGGCTGCTCCGCTGCGGCCTGAAGGTCCACGCTGGAGGAGCCGTCGGCCACTGCGGTGACGATCTTCATCCCCACCCACAGCCCGCTGGCCCGGGATAGCTCGACCGCATGCTGGCCCATCTCCAGGACTTCCTGGCTGTCAGCGGGGTAGAGCACCGGCATGCCCAGATCGGCCAGGGCCATCTCCGAGGCGCAGGGCACAGTGGAGGACTTTGCCGCCGGGTCATCACCGACCAGCACGACGGCGCCGCCGTTGGGGTGGGCGCCCATCAGGTTGCCGTGGCGCAGCGCGTCAGCGGCCCGGTCCAGGCCGGGGGCCTTTCCGTACCAGATCCCCACGACGCCGTCACGGGTGGCGCCCTCCAGCGTCTGGACCAGTTGGGTGCCTTGGATTGCGGTGGCTCCGGACTCTTCGTTGAGCCCGGGGCGGTGGTGGATGTCGTTGTCGTCGAGCAGCTCTTTGTGTCGGGCCAGCTCCAGGTCGTAGCCGGCCAGCGGGGAACCTTCGTACCCGGAGATGTAGGTGCCAACGTTGAGCCCGGCAGCCCGGTCGCGGCGGTGCTGGTCCACCGGCAGTCGGGTCAGCGCTTGGATTCCGGTGAGCTGGACGATTCCGGAGTTCTCCGTATACCGGGCCTCCAACGGGCTGGGAGCCGGTTGTGACGGATTCTGCAGTTCGAGAGTCATGTCAGGCCTTGGGTTGCAGGTGCGTCATTGTGATCCCCATCATGGTGTTCTCTGAGCCAAAGATTCAATGACCGCCGCTTTGAACTGGGCCAATGGACTAGTCACAGCACATTTTGTTGAGCTACAGTGATCAATGTGACATGCACCACACCTGCGAAAGGCGCTGATGAAGGCGATCGATGACTTGGATCTGCAGATCCTGCTGCTGAGCATTGAGCAGCCCCGAGCCGGTATTCGTGAGTACGCACGGCAGCTGCAGGTGGCACGTGGAACGGTCCAGGCCCGCTTGGAGAGCCTGCGGCGACGCGGCGTCTTCAACGGGTGGCAGCCGGTGATCGATCCGGCGGCTCTGGGCTATGAGTCCAAGGCCTTCATCCGGCTGAATCTGGCGCAGGGGGTGCTCGATGAGGTGACGGAGCACCTGGCCGGGCTTCCCGAGGTGATGGAGGCAGACTCCACCACCGGCGACAGCGACATCCTCTGCGTGGTGGTCACCTCCAGCCCGCAGGATCTGGAGGAGGCGATCCAGCGGATCCTGGCGATCCCGGGCGTGCATCGGAGTCGAACTGAGACAGTTCTGCGGCAGCGGATCCCGGCCCGAACTCGGCCGCTGCTGCAGTCGCTGCGCCGTGCGCTCGCCGCCGAGGCTGCCGTACAGAGTCTTCAGCCCTACAGTGCCGGGCCGGCACAATCGACGCTCACCTCATGAATTTGGCGGCGGAGCCGAAGTCCGCAGCCCAGTCGATCTTGCGCTTCTGGGCCTGACTCAGACCCTCTGGCAGCATGCTGAGGCTGAACCAGCCTGCGTCGACGGACTCATCGTCGTTGACCCGCGGGACTCCGGAAATCCACTCAAACTCCATGACCGTGTCCAAGTACCGGCAGTTGTCCCCGTGGGCGTAGGTCACCAGCGGCATGGTCCAGACCCCGGCCAACCGGACGGGGCGAGCCCGCACTCCCGTCTCCTCGTGCACCTCGCGCACCCCCGCCGGGGCAGGATCCTCGCCCAGCTCAAGAATGCCGGAGGTGACGGTCCACTCTTCGTTGTCGCTGCGCTGCACCAGCAGGACCTGCGGCACGTCGAATGCCGCGCCGTACTCGTCCTGGCGCCTGACCACGACTGCGCTGACACCTGGCAGCCACATTTCTTTGGTGCCGATGCCGCGGCGCAGATCCTTCACGAACTCCGGTGTGGGCATAGCCCCACCTTAGGTCAGTCCGAGGTGCTCAGCTGAAGATCAGGGCCAGGGCGGTGCCCATGATCAGAAACGGGCCGAAGGCGATGCGGCTGGTGGATGCGGCCCGCCGGCTCAGCAGCAGACCGATCGAGACCACGCCGCCCAGCACGAAGGAGAGGATGAGCCCGGCGGCGAACGTCCCCCAGCCTAAGAACCCGGTGTACATGCCCAGCACGACGGCGAGCTTGGCGTCGCCCATGCCCAACGAGGGCGGGTGGATCAGGCTGATCAGCAGGAACAGCAGGCCCCACCCCAGCCCGGCGACCACCGCCCGGCACAGCCCGGCGGCGTCGGTGAGCAGGAAGGTCACCAGGATCAGCAGTCCGAAGGTGATGCCGCCCCAGGGGTAGAGGATGCGGTTGGGCAGCCGGTGCTCGCGGACGTCGATGAACCCCAAAGCCGTCCCGCACACAGCGAAGACTGCGCCGCCGCCCAGCAGCAGCACCGCCGCCACTATGCGGGCAGCCGAGCCGGAGGTGAGCAGCTCACCGATCATCGAGAACACAGGTGCCAGCCTAAGGACACCGGGCCGCCGCGGGAAGGGCGGGCCTACAGATGGCCGACCTGAGAGACCAGGTCCGCCCGCCCCTCGGCCAGCCGGTAGGTCACCCCCACCACGGCGGTTCGGCCATCGGCGACGGCGTCGTGGAGCACCCTGGACTGATCAATCATTCGCTCGGTGGTCTGCTTGACGTGCTCCTCCACCGACTCGTTGATGCTGTCCCTGCCGCTGCGCTGGGCCGAGAGCACAGAGGGCAGGATGCGTTCCACCAGATCACGGACGTAGCCGGCAGGCATCTGCCCGTTCTGGGTCGACTCCACCGCAGCGCTGACAGCTCCGCAGGAGTCGTGGCCGAGGACCACGATCAGCGGCACCTGCAGCGAGTCCACGCTGAACTCCAAGGAACCCAGCACCGCGTCGTCGATCACCTGACCGGCAGTGCGGACGACGAACACGTCACCGAGCCCGACGTCGAAGATGATCTCGGCCGCCAGCCGGGAGTCCGAGCAGCCGAAGATCACCGCGATCGGATGCTGGGACTCCGTCAGCGAGGAGCGTCGGGCGGCGTTCTGGTTCGGGTGGGCCACGTCGCCGGTGACGAACCGGTCGTTTCCTGCCTTGAGCAGGCCCCAGGCCTCAGCCGGAGTGACCTGGTGGGCAGTGCTGGTGGATTCACTCATTGTTGCTGACCTCCCGGCCGACCGAATCGGTGATCGCCTCCAGAGCGATGGTGAACTCCTCGTCAGTGGCGTCACCGCCGATGACCACAGTAGTTCCGTCACGGTGGTTCTGCTCGGTCTCCAGCACGTAGTAGCGACGGTCCTCCTGCTGGTGGGTTCGGAACTGCAGTCCGTCGATCGTGGTGGTGCCGGTCTCAGGTGCTTGGTCGACCTCTGCGTTCACCCACGCGGCATTGGCGCCGTCGGTCTGGGCGAAGCCGACGAAGTTGACCGCCTCAGTGGTGTAGCCGACCTCCCAGGCATCCACTCCAACCTCAGTGCGGGTCTCCCAGCGGGCATAGTTGGCGGACCATTCCGCAGGCACATCCGGTGAGATGGGGGAGTACTCGGTCACGTCGTCGGCCCAGACTGCGGCCTCGGCAACATTCTCATCGCGGGTGTAGGTGGTATCCGGCTCCGGGTTCAAGAACCACAGGGCGGCGAGGATCGCTACCAGCGCGCCCATGGTGAGCACCATTCCCATCATGGGCGTCATCAGTCGCTTCGCCTGCGACTGAGTCAGCTGCGGTACCGGCTCATCGGCGTCGTCGTTCTGCGTACGGGCCCTCACAGCGTCCTCGTCGGCACGGCGCGCGCTGTCGGTCTCAGGATTCTGGTCGGTCACACTGTGCATTCTCTCATCACCGCAGACAGTGACCGTGCCAGAACTCTCCGCAGGCACTCATGTGCAGCGGTCATGACTGACCCCACCTACAATGACTGCATGGAAATTCAGCAGGCCAGAGGGTTCGTCGCCGTGGCTGAGGAGCTGCATTTCGGCCGAGCCTCTGCTCGGCTTCGGCTGACCCAGTCGGCCCTGAGCCGGTCAGTGGCCCAGTTGGAGCGCTCCCTGGGGTCCAAGCTTGTCGACCGCACGACCCGTTCGGTCGAGCTGACGCCGGCGGGGGAGGCCCTGCTGCCGCATGCCCGTGAGATCATCACCCTGGTGGACAGGTGCGGCGACATCGTCGACGAGGCGGCTGAGGGCCGCACCGGAAGGGTCCGCCTGGGGTTCGCCAGCGCCTCGACCAACCACATCGTAGGGTCGCTGGCGCGTGAGATTCGCCGTCGGCTGCCCGGGCTGCGCCTGGAACTGGAGTCTTCGGCCCTGTCGCACCGCGGCTTGGATCAGATCCTGGAGGGAAGTCTCGACATAGCGCTGGGGCGCTGGGACCTGCTGCCGGCTGAGGTCGCCTCTCGGGTGGTCACCCACGAGGAGCTGGTGCTGGCGCTGCCCAGCGGTCACCATCTGGCCGGTCGATCGAGGGTATCGGTGAAGGAGCTGGAGCGCGACAGTTGGATCACCCTTCCCTCCGGCCCCGGGGCCGCCCTGCCGCAGCGGCTGCATATGTTGGCGGCCAAGGTGGGATTCGTCCCGCGCATCACCCAGATCGCACCTGATTCGACGACGTCGCTGGTGCTGGTCGCCTCAGGCTTCGGGGTGGCGATGACCCAGTCCAGCGTGCAGGAGCACATCTACGCCCCCGGGGTGGTGTTTCGCCCCATCGCGGAATCGCCGCCGCCGCTGCCGGTGCGGCTGGTCTGGCGGCGCCAGGATCCCAGCCCGGCCCTGGCGGAGGTCATCGACGTCGCCGAAGCCCTGTACCCGGTGCCGGGCAATCAGGTGAGAAGAGTCAGAGATTGATGAGCGTTCCGCAACAAAGAGGTCTCCGGGACCCGCTTTGCGCAGAATAGGAGCGTAGACCGAAACCCTCACCAGAGAGAGGCCTCATGCCGAAACATCCCACAGACCTGCTGAACATCGAATCCCACTTCACCGCTGAGGAGCTTCAGGTCAGGGACCGCATCGCTGACTTCGTCGACCGTCGGATCCGACCGAACATCGCCGACTGGTACGAGAACGCGCAGCTGCCCACGGAGCTGATTCCCGAGCTGGCCGAGCTGGGACTGTTCGGCATGCACCTGCACGGCTACGGCTGTGCGTCCCGCAGCGCCACCGAATACGGGCTGGCCATGCAGGAGATGGAAGCTGGAGACTCCGGGCTGCGCACCGTCGTCTCGGTGCAGGGGTCGTTGGCGATGTCGGCGATCTATAAGAACGGTTCCGAGGAGCAGAAGAACCAGTGGCTGCCGAAGATGGCCGCCGGCGAAGTCATCGGGGCTTTCGGGCTCACCGAGCCCACCGCCGGATCCGACCCCTCGTCGATGGCCACCACGGCACGCCGGGAGGGCGATCAGTGGGTGCTCAACGGTCAGAAGCGTTGGATCGGGCTGGCCAGCATCGCCCAGGTTGCCGTCATCTGGGCCAAGGCGCCCACTGAAGGAGCCGACGGAGAGCTGATCGAAAAGGTCCGCGGCTTCATCGTTCCCACCGACACCCCCGGATTCGCCGTCTCCGATATTGAGCAGAAACTGTCGATGCGCGCCTCACTGCAGTGCGACATCAGCATGGAAGAGGTCCGACTGCCCGCAGATGCCATCCTGCCGAACAACCCGGGGCTGCGCGGGCCCTTCGCCTGCCTGTCAGAGGCGCGCTACGGCATCGCCTGGGGCGCGATGGGCGCAGCACGAGACTCCATTGAGGTCGCCCTGGACTACGCCGGTCAGCGTCAGCAGTTCGACCGTCCACTCTCCGGCTACCAGCTGACCCAGAAGAAGCTGACCGATATGACCATGGAGCTCAACAAGGGGCAGCTGATCTCCCTGCAGCTGGGCCGGGCCAAGGACGCCGGCACCCTGGAGGACCACATGATTTCGGTCGGCAAGCTCAACAACTGCCGTACCGCGATCGAGATCTGTCGCGAATCGCGCACGATTCTCGGCGGCAACGGCATCACCACTGACTACTCACCATTGCGCCATGCCAATAACCTGGAATCAGTACGCACCTATGAAGGCACAGACGAAGTCCACACGCTGATCATCGGTCATCGGCTCACCGGCGAGCCGGCCTTCCGGTGATCGATCGGCGTGCGGCCCAAGAGATGAGGAAGTGACTGCCATGGAACTGGCCGAAGCAAGTGTGATCGTCACCGGGGCAGCCTCCGGGCTCGGCGCGGCGACTGCCCGCAGCCTTCACGACGCCGGGGCACACGTAGTGGTCGTGGACCTGCCCGACGCCGAGGGGGAGGACACCCGGGCTCAGTCGGTGGCCAGCATCGGAGAGCGCGCCCACTTTCACCCCGGCGACGTCACCGACGCCCAGACTGCGAGCGAGGCTGTCGAAGCCGCCCAGAAGTTCGGCCCGCTGCGGGTGATGGTCAACTGTGCCGGCGTGGCAACACCGGGCAAGCTGGTGGGCCGCAGCGGCCCGCTGGACCTGCAGGCGTTCAACCAGGTGCTGGCGATCAACACCGGCGGCACGCTGAACTTTATGTCCCAGGCTGCGGCAGCGATGAAGTCCAACGAACTCTCCGGTGAGGACCGCGGCGTCGTCATCAATACTGCCTCAGTGGCGGCCTTCGACGGCCAGATCGGCCAGATCGCCTATGCCGCGTCCAAGGGGGCGGTGGCCTCCATGACCCTTCCGGCGGCCCGCGAGCTGGCCTCCAGCGCAGTTCGGGTGGTCACCATTGCCCCGGGGCTGTTCCAGACCCCGATGATGGCCGGACTGCCCGATGCCGCCCGTGAGGCGCTGCAGGCCAAATCCCTTCACCCGCCGCGGTTGGGCAGCCCGGAGGACTACGCGCTGATGGTGACCCAGGTGCTGGCCAATCCGATGCTCAACGGTGAGGTGATCCGCCTCGACGGTGCGGTGCGGCTGGAGCCCCGGTGACATTTCCCTCCGCCCGAAGGGATCCTCAGTCGCCCGGCACAGATATGCTGAGGGTCAAAGCCGATCAGAGGCTCAGCTGAAGACCCCGACCCAAAGGTGGATCATGCCGACTGCAGACAACGCACACCACGACGACGATCAGGACTTCTCTCAGCTGAACCCGCGGCTGGCGGTGGGCGACTCCGAACCGGACCGCAACCTCGCCCTGGAGCTGGTGCGCGTCACCGAGGCGGCAGCCATCGCCGGCGGCGCCTGGGTCGGCAAGGGCGATAAGAACGGGGCCGACGGGGCGGCTGTGGATGCGATGCGTTCGCTGCTGGACACCGTGAACCTCAACGGCGTCGTCGTCATCGGTGAGGGCGAGAAGGACGAAGCCCCGATGCTCTTCAACGGCGAGCGGGTCGGCAACGGCGCGGGGCCGGAGGCTGATGTCGCTGTGGACCCGATCGACGGCACCCGGCTGACGGCGCTGGGCTACAACAATGCGCTCAGCGTGCTGGCGGTCGCCGAGCGCAGCTCCATGCTGGACCCCTCGGCGGTGTTCTACATGGAGAAGCTGGTCACCGGCCCCGAGGCCGCCGATGTGGTCGACCTGCGGCTGTCGGTGAAGGAGAACCTGCAGCTGATCGCCAAGGCCACCCACAAGAGCATCGACCAACTCAACGTCTGCGTGCTGGACCGGCCGCGGCACAACCAGCTGGTTGAGGAGATCCGCGAGGCCGGGGCCCGCACCCGGTTCATCATGGACGGCGACGTCGCCGGCGCGATCGCAGCAGCCAGTGAGGGCTCCGACGTCGATGTGCTCATGGGAACCGGCGGCACCCCGGAGGGCATCGTGACCGCGTGTGCGATCCGGGCCATCGGTGGGGTGATCCAGGGCCGGCTGGCCCCGATCGACGACGAGGAGAAGCAGCGGGCCATCGACGCTGGACACGACGTGACCCAGATTCTGCGGACCGAAGACATGGTCACCAGCGACAACTGCTACTTCGCCGCCACCGGGATCACCGACGGCGACCTGCTGCGCGGGGTGCGCTACCGCGGCGACCGAGTATGGACCCAGTCGATGGTGACCCGCTCCAAGTCCGGCACTGTCCGCATGGTCGAAGCCGAGCACCGTCACCGCAAATGGGAGTCCTACACGGGGTAGTCGAGCGTTGAGGCAGACGGTTGTTGAGGTAGTCCGGCGTTGAGTGTGTCAGAACTTATGAAACTGACGCCGCAGGGCCGGCAGTTCCCGACGTTCTGACACACTCAAGTCTGCGGGGAGTCCTCCACTGGGTACGATGCCCATGTGAGCCGCGCCCTGCGGCGACGGATGACCCGGTGAGAGGAGACGACGCAGTGATGAGCGACCGAGACCAGGTCCAGGTGTACGGAGCCGACTGGTGCCGCGACTTTCGCCGCACCAGAGACCAGCTCACTGAGCTGGACGTAGGGTTCCGCTGCATCGACGTCGACGCCGATGCGGAGGCTGCCGAGGCGGCTCAGCGGATCTCGGGCCGGACGAATATCCCGGTTGTGGTCTACCCGGACGGGGCGCATCAGGTGGAGCCGAGCAACGCCGAGGTCGAGGAGAAGCTGCGCGAGCTGTCGATCATCTGATCCCGGCTGTGATGGTCTGACTCTGCCCCAGCGCGCGCACAGAGCCTCGTGTGTTTTCACTCCGGGGCGGGGATGAGCCGGTACTGCTGGCGCTTATCGCGGATGCGGACCACCACCCCGCAGGCGGCCAGCTCATCGTGGCGCGCCTGTGCCTCGCCGGTCCTGCTGTCGGCCAGCGCGCGGCTGCGGGCCCGCAGAAGCTCGTGCACTGGTTCGGCCAAGTCTGGGCTGCGGTCCACCCAGTCGCAGAAGTCGCCCTCGCGCGGATCCTGCGCACCGACCCAGGTATACCCGAAGCCCTTCAGCGCTTCGGAGAGCCTGTCGGCGAGACTGTTGTCGGACGCAGTGCGTGAGAGCTCCATCGAATCGTCGTCGACCAGCACCAGTTCGTCCTTGTCCAGAAAAATCTCGGCGATCTCCTCCCGACCAAAGACCGCTGCGGAGTCCCCGCTCTCCACCCGCACAGCCTGAGGATCGATCACCACGCGGCCGACCTCCTCATTCCAGATGGAGAAGACGATCCATCCCACCACCGCACCGGCGATCGTCAGCAGCGGTGCCGACCAGATGAGCGGAAGCTGATCGATGAGGCGCAGCGGTGCCGGCGCCGTTTCGATCCGGTCCAGCAGCCAGGAGACGACCGGCCCCACCAGCAGTGCGACGACGAGCCCGATGCTGGCCCCGACCGCAGCGAAGGCCGGGGCGAGCTTGGAATCGACCGTCACCGTGATACTCGACTCGGACATCGTGGCGGGCTCCTTCAATCTGTCGTGGCCTCGACTGCGGCGGATTGCGTCGATGGGGCAGAGCCATAGTAACCTAAAACCGAGCGCTCGATCTATTAATTGGGGGAGGGGATTCTGTGGCACGCACGGTCGACCCCGCGAAGTACGCGGCGAAGCGGCAGCACATACTCGACTGCGCCGCCGTCCTCTTTGCTCAGCAGGGGTATGAGCGCACCACGACCTCCCAGCTGTGTGCACGGGCCGGCATCAGCCCCGGCAACCTCTATCACTACTTCGCGGGCAAGAAGCAGGTGTTCCTGGCAGTGCTCACTCAGGACGAGCACGACACGCATGCGCTGCTGGATCGGCTCACCCAAGAGGCTGCGCCGCTGGAGGCTCTGATCAGCTTTGTCCTTCATCTGGCCCGGCCCGCCACAGCTGATCCGATCGTGCCCAAGCTCGTGCTGGAGGCGATGCTTCAGGCCCATCGTGACCCGGACGTCGGTGCGGAGCTGGCCAGGGTCGACGACGACGAGATGCGGGGTCTGCGAGTTCTGCTGAGCAGGGCAGTGCAGGCAGGAGAGGCCGACCCGGCTTTGGACGTCGACGACGCCGCAGCCTGGATCAGCGCCCTGGTCAGCGCCGTCTATCTGCAGACTGCCTTAGCACCGGACTTCGACGCCGCCCAGCAGCTCGCCAATCTGAGCAGGACCGTGCGGGCCTTCCTGCGCGAGGCCTGAGCCGATAGCTTGGCACCATGGACGCAGACTGGATTGAGCACCGGCGCGAGGACGGCGAACGCCTCGGTTGGATACGCATGGTGGGGGAGCAGTTCATCGCCGTCGATGTGCTCGGCCGCGAGATCACCGGAGGGGTCGACTGGCTTGAGGCCGAGGAGACTCTCGATGAACGCGGACTCTCCTTCCTTGCTGAGAGGTGGCTGTTCGACTCGCCTGCCCGGGGAACCGTCTTCGTGCGCATCGTCGAGGTCAGCCCCCGTGGTGTGCGCGTGCGGGAAGACGACTTCGGGGCGGCTGCGAATGTGGGGGCCGATGTTCAGGACCACGAGCTTCCGTTCCCCGCTCCCGAGACCCTGCGGCCGGCACCTGTGACTTAGTGCGCCCATGTGAGCACGTTGAAAGAGTGTCTCGGAAACTGGCGAACCACGTTTCGGCTCATCGGCCAGGACGTTGAGCTGGTCACCTATAAGGACTATCACTGGGAGGCGGGTCAGATGGAGACGTTTGAAGCTGTTCATCCTGGAGAGATCCTTCGTGAGGATGTGATCAAGGAGTTGGGCCTCAGTGTTTCAGAGACTGCGGATCGTTTGGGCGTTTCCTGAGTGTCGCTCAGCCGGGTGCTCAACGGCAGGGCAGGTATCAGTCCCAATCTCGCGCGACGTTTGGAGCAGGCTGGGGTGAGCACTGCGCGGCAGTGGACGGCGATGCAGACTGCATACGAGCTGTGGGATGAGTCTCGTGGCGAAGCGCCTATTGTGAGGCCGCTGCACTCAGCCAGCAGCACATGCGCGACCACGTCACCAACGGCGGATGGTGGGCCCAAGGGGTAGCCATCGCCTATGAGCATCAGAAGGGCCTGCGCGTTCCCGGCCAGGCAAGCGACGGAAAGTTCTCCGCATCAGTCTCCAAGACCTTTCCCGGAGACAAAGACGCAGCCTTCGCCCGGTGGTTGGAGGTCGTCGAGTCGCCTGAAGCATTCGGTGAGGTCCCCCTGGAAGATGATCCCACCACCTCCTTCACCGAGAAGTGGCGGTACTGGCGGGCGAAGCTGACAGACGGCACACGGGTGTCAGTGACGATCTCGGATAAGCCCGGCGGCAAATCCACAGTGGCCGTACAGCACTCAAAGCTTGAGTCGGACGAACTGATCGGCCCGTGGAAAGCCGTATGGAAAGACGTCCTCGCCCAGCTGCAGACGCCGTCGAACTGAGCGGCGCCTCAGTGCTTCCTTGGGCATCGGCGCGTCACTGAATCTCAGCGTCCGGCGGCCCCACACTGTGCTGCCGGGCGGAGTCCACCGATTCC
Organism: Nesterenkonia sp.; assembly: GCA_052089225.1. Taxonomy (GTDB): domain Bacteria; phylum Actinomycetota; class Actinomycetes; order Actinomycetales; family Micrococcaceae; genus Nesterenkonia. The sequence continues at coordinate 76,460 of JBQCZP010000002.1, read as the reverse complement.
ACACCGGTCACGGTGCTCAGCCGCCGGTGAAGAGCGCCCTCAGCAGTGTCGGCAGCGTCGGCGCGGCCGGTGATCTGGCCGAGAATGCGCAGCACCTGGTCCACCTGGAGGCCGGCGGCCTCCAGCTCGTCGACGATCGCATCAAGCCGGTGCAGGTGCTCATCGCCCACTGTCACGACCCATTGCTGCCCGACCATACTTCAGCGTCCCTGCGCCCAGCTCACGAGGCCCACCCGTCGGGAACGCGGGCCAAGCCAGCACCGACGTCCCGGCCGTCTTCGTCCTCAAGGGCAGCAGCGTGGTCGATCAGCTGCTTCCACAGGTCCTCGCCGCGGGCCCCGGTGTCGCCACAGATCAGCGCGGCAATGCCGGAGACATGCGGTGTGGCCATGGAGGTGCCGCTGATCGTCCGGTAGCGCTGGTCTCCGACCCAGGAGGAGCAGATGTCGACGCCGGGGGCTGCGATATCCACCTCGGCGCCGTCCTGCGGCGATGACCGCGCCGAGAAGTCCGCTGTTCGAAGATCTGAGTCGACGGCGGCCACCGCCATCACCTGGGGACTGTTCGCCGGGGCGCCGACGAACCCGTAGTCCCCGGCACTGCGCTGGGCGTTGTTGCCTGCGGCAGCGATGATCAGCGCACCGCGCTCCATCGCGCGGCGTCCGGCAGCAACATAGGCCGGATGGACTTCGCGCACATCAGCGCCCAGTGACATGGAGATGATCTGACAATCCTGCTGCAGCGCCCAGTCGATGCCTGCCAGGATCGAGGTGTCGGAGCCGGAACCGTCAGCGCCGAGGACCTTGCCCGAACAGATCTCCGACTCCGGCGCCACACCGTAGCCGGGGCCCGACTGCGGATCCCAGGGGCCGCAGGCAGTACCCGCGCAGTGGGTGCCGTGCCCGTGGGCATCATCCGGACCCTCACCATCGATGAAGGACTCCGCCATGATGGTCCGTGATGCAAAGTCTGGGTGCGCGGGGTCGAAGCCGGTGTCCAGTACGGCCACCCGCACACCAGCGCCTGCCTGCCCGCCCTGCTGCGCGGCAGTGATGCCTACGGCCTGCAGCCCCCAGGTCAGCTCAGCGCTGTCGTCGAACCTGGGCGCCGTCGGGCCGGGGGACCGCGGGTCCTCAGCGATGGCGTAGTAGGTCAGCTCCTGCCGGAAGCTCATCGGCAGCCGCTGTTCGCGGCACCTGGCATTCAGCCGATCAAGATGCTCCGGCTCCGAATCGACCACGCCGATTCCCAGCCGAGGAAAGTAGCTCACAGTGGAGAACCCCTCGGCGCTGAGCACCCCGGGGGCCTGCTCCTCCAGCACACCAGGTCCAGTGGTGTCGAACGTTACTACATACCGTGCCATGATGTGCGCTCCTGTCCCAGGGGAACTTTCGGCACCAGGATAGCGGCGAAACCTGCGCATTCGCACTACAACGCAAGGCAGTGGGAGGGGCGCCCCGGTGTGGTGATTTACCGATTGCCCAGGTCGGTGCCACATAATGGGGGACTGTGAGCGCGCACCTTTCCACCCCACCGAGAGTCGGGGTCCTCGGCGACGGCCAACTGGCCCGCATGATGGCACCGGCCGCCACCCACCTCGGTGTTGAGCTCCATCTGCTCGCCGCCAGTCCCGCGGCCTCCGCTGCGCAGGTCATCGCCAAGACCACTGTCGGCGACTACCGCTCGGTCGAGGACGTGGTGGCCTTCGCTGATGGCCTGGACGCCATCACCTTCGACCACGAGCACGTCCCAGCCGAGGTGCTCACCGCGCTCGCCGACGCCGGCATCGCCATGAACCCCACGCCCGAGGCGCTCATCTTCGCCCAGGACAAGCTGGCCATGCGCTCACGGCTCGACGAGCTCGGCCTGCCCAACCCGCGCTGGAGGCCAGTTCACACCCGCGCCGAACTGACCAGCTTCGGCGATGCCTCGGGGTGGCCGGTGGTCCTCAAGACTCCCCGCGGCGGCTATGACGGCAAAGGCGTGATGATCCTCGACGACGCCGCAGCAGCCTCAGCAGCCGAGGTCACCGACTGGTTCAGCCGAGCTGCCGAATCCGGCACCGGACTGTTGGCGGAGCAGAAGGTCCCCTTCACCCGAGAGCTCTCCGCCCAGGTGGCCCGCAGCGCCTCGGGGGAAGTCGCCGCCTATCCGGTGGTGGAGTCCACCCAGACAGGCGGCGTCTGCGATGAGGTGATCGCCCCGGCCCCGCACACCTCCCAAGCCCACCTTGCCGAGGCCGAACGCATCGGCCGCACCATCGCCGAGCAGCTGGGGGTGACCGGCATGCTCGCCGTCGAGCTCTTCGAAGTCGCCGAGGACGACGCAGACCGCGGCACGCCGGCCGGCATCTGCGTCAACGAGCTGGCCATGCGTCCGCACAACTCCGGGCACTGGAGCATGGACGGCTCAATCACCAGCCAGTTCGAACAGCACCTGCGCGCCGTCCTCAACCTGCCCCTTGGTGCCACCGCAGTGACAGGCGGCGCCGGTGGGTACGCGGTGATGAAGAACCTGCTGGGGTCCAGCAACCACGACCTGCACGCCGCAGTGCCCGCTGCGATGCGCCGCAGCGCCGACTGCAAGATCCATCTCTACGGCAAAGAGCCCAAGGCCGGCCGCAAAGTCGGCCACGTCAACATCCTCAGCCAGATCAGCAGAGTGGGCCAGACCAGCAGCGCCCGCCGAATCGACAGGCCCGACCAGGCGGACGAAGCTGAGACCCGGCTGCAGGCCGCACGCACCGCCGCCGCAGAGGTGGCCGCCATCATTGTGGAAGGACGCATCGAATGAGCGCAGCGAATACGCCCCTGGTCGGCCTGGTCATGGGATCAGACTCCGACTGGCCGGTGATGAAGTCAGCCGCTGATGCGCTGGATGAGTTCGGCATCAGCTTCGAAGCCGACGTCGTCTCAGCCCACCGGATGGCTGAGGAGATGATCAGCTACGGCAAGCAGGCGCACCAGCGCGGACTGCGGGTCATCATCGCCGGAGCCGGGGGAGCGGCCCACCTGCCGGGGATGCTCGCTTCAGTCACCCCGCTTCCGGTGATCGGTGTGCCGGTGCCGCTGAAGCACTTCGACGGAATGGACTCGCTGCTCTCCATCGTCCAGATGCCTGCCGGGGTGCCGGTGGCCGCCGTCTCAGTCGCCGGTGCGCGCAACGCCGGACTGCTGGCGGTGCGCACCCTCGCCGCCGGCGGTGACGAGCAGGCGGCGGCGCTTCGTGACAAAATGGTGGACTTCCAATCCGAACTCGCCTCCGCAGCACACGCCAAGGGCGATGCGCTGCGCTCAGAAGCCGCCCACTGGCCCACACACATCCCACACACAGCCCACACACCCCCCGACGACGGCGGAGCCCAGCACCAGCAGTGACCACACCGACCATCAGCTACCACCAGTTCCGTGCCGAGCACGATGTCGTCCGCGATCCTCGCCGGGCCAGTCAGCGCGACCGCAGCCGCCGCGCTGTCGTGCTGACCCTGCTCACCCTCTTCATCCCCGGCGGGGCCCAGATCACCGCCGGTTCGCGCAGGCTGGGACGGATCGCGCTCGCGGTCACCGTCGGCTGCTGGTTCGTGCTGCTGCTGGGCCTGATCATGTTCTTCACCCTGCGCTCCACGCTGCTGAGCGCACTGACCCAACCGTTCATCATGTGGGTGGGATCAGTGGTGCTCGCGGCACTGGCCATCGGGTGGTTCATCCTGTGGCTCGACACTCTGCGGCTCATCCGGCTGACCTCATTGGCCCCGGGGTTCAAACCGATCATCGGGGTCGCGCTGGTGCTGCTGACGCTGCTGACCACCGGCGGCCTGGGCTACGGCGCCCATCTTCTCAACGAGAGCCGCCAGGCGCTGGCCGGCATCTTCTCCGGCGGGCCCGCGATCGACGCGGAGGACGGTCGCTACAACTTCCTGCTCATGGGTGCCGACGCCGGTGAGGGCCGCCAAGGTCTTCGTCCGGACTCGATCCACGTGGTCTCGGTCAACGAATCCTCGGCGGAGACCATCATCTACTCCATCCCGCGCAACTTTCAGAACGCCCAGTTCTCCGCAGACTCCCCCCTGAACGAGGTCTACCCGAACGGCTACGACTGCGGCAACGAGTGCATCATCAACTTCCTCTACACCGAGACCCAGAACAACTACGCCGACCTCTACCCCGAGGCCCAGGACCCTGGGGCCGAAGCCATGATGGACGCCGCCGCCGGAACCTTGGATCTGACCATGCACGGCTACGTGATGGTCGATATGGCCGGCTTCTCCGAGCTGATCGATGCTATGGGCGGAGTCACCGTGGAGTCCGGAGGCTGGGTGCCCTACCGCGGCCAGCGCCCCGACGGCTCAGGCTGGGGCGACACCTGGCTGGAGCCCGGGGTGCACACCTTCGACGGCGACATGGCGCTGTCCTTCGCCCGATCCAGGGACCACAGCTCAGACTTCAACCGCATCCAGCGCCAGCAGTGCATCCAGCAGGCCATGATCGCTCAGTTCACCCCGCAGACTCTGCTCACCCGGTTCACCGACATCATGACCGCCGGTGAGAACCTGGTGGAGACCGATATTCCGCAGTCGCAGCTGGGCAGCCTGGTGGACCTGGCCGCTGAGGCTCAGGAGCACGACCCGCAGCGACTGACGCTGGGGGCCCCGGACTTCGGGTCCGCCGGCGACAACTTCTCCACCTACCCGGACTTCAGCCAGATCCGTGCCCGCGTCGATGAGCTCACTGCTAATGAGGACGCGGCCAATGAGGAGGCGCAGGACGACGACGCCGACTCCGAGGAGCCGCCCGCTGAGACCCAGGCAGAATCGGACGCAGAGGCCGAGTCCGGGACTGACCAGAGCTCCGAGGATTCCCCGGAAGGCCCCACCCCGGACCAGGATGACCCTGCCGTCTCCGACGACGGGCCTGAGGTCGAGACTCCCGCCGAGCCGGAGGAACTCACCCAGCCCGACGGTTCGCCGCTGACCGTTGAGTACCTCATAGCAGCTGAGGACCGTGGGGAGACCGGCATCCTCCAGGAGGCTGCGAGCACCAACGGGGAGTGCAGTCCTGCTCAGTAGCCGTGCTGGGACTTCGGCCACACTTCGGCTCCCTGAACAGCCAATACCGGCTTCTGTGCGGTTCGCGCTGATAAGGTTTCTGCGATGTTCAGGATGATCAACCCCGTTCAGGACTATGCCTGGGGGTCCACCACAGCTTTCAGCGAGCTCTTCGGCTGGGCCGAGCCAGCAGGCCCGCAGGCCGAAATCTGGATGGGCTCCCACCCGAAGGCCCCCTCAGAGATCGTGCAGGCCTCCGGAGAGTCTCGGGGATTGGACGCCCAGCTGAGCGAACATCCTGAGCATCTGGGCGCCTGGCAGGAGGTCGGAACAACACTTCCATTCCTGCTGAAGATCCTGGCGGTGGCGTCTCCGCTGTCCATCCAAGTGCACCCAAGCCGTGACCAGGCCCGAGCCGGCTTCGCCGCGGAGGAGGCCCTGGGCCTCGACCCTCAGGCGCGGCAGCGCAACTATGCCGACGTCAATCACAAGCCTGAACTCCTGGTGGCACTGACCAGGTTCTCCGCGCTCTGCGGATTCCGTGATCCCAGCCGGACGCTCAACGATGTGGCGGAGCTGCGCGCCGTCCTGTCCGACCAGGCTCCGGGTACCAACCATGAGGCGCTCCAGGCGATGGAGACGCTGAGCCGGCATCTGTATCACGGCGACATCCATGCTGCGCTGAGAACCGCACTGCAGGACGGCGCCGCACAGCTCACAGAAGCAGCCAAGCTGCTGGCGGGAACTGACCTGCGTTCTCACCACACCGACCTCACGCCGCAGAGCCTGGACACCGTGGAACGCATCATCGCAGCATTCCCCGCAGACCCCGGCCTCTTTGTTGCGCTGATGCTCAACCGCAGAGACCTTGAGCCCGGCCAAGCCCTGTTCCTGCCCTCAGGGTGCCTCCATGCCTATTTGGGCGGGGTCGGTGTGGAGGTCATGGCCAATTCGGACAACGTGCTGCGCGGGGGGCTGACCTCCAAACACGTCGACGTCGCCGAACTGCTGAGCATCGCTGACCGCGAGGTGGTGCAGCAGGCGCTGGTGGAGCCCAGTACGCCCATGGAGCATCACCACCTCTACAGCACCCCAGCCGAGGAGTTCACCCTGCGCCGCATCCAGTTCCCCGACTCCGGCCTGCAGTACGAAATGCTCGACCCTGGACCGGCCATCGCGGTATGCACCGGCGGCACCGTGACCGCGGGGAGGATCGCACTGACGGCAGGCGAGTCGGTGTTCATCCCCGCCGCAGAACGCACAGAATTCTCCGGCGCGGCAGCGCAGCTGTTCATCGCTGCGGCTCCCAGCGCCCCACAGCAGCAGGAGGCCGCATCATGAACAGACTGTGGCACAAAGCGATCGGGCTGTTCCAGGCCTTCTGGCGAGAGCTGGCCAAGTTCGGCGTCGTCGGCGGAGGAGCATTCATCGTCGACTCCGTGATCTTCCTGTCGCTGATCACCGGGCCCATGGAAGATTCCCACGTGAAGTCGCGCCTCATCGCAGGAGGGGTGGCCACGCTCTTCTCCTGGGTCGGCAACCGCTACTGGACCTTCCGCCACCAGCGCACCAAGACTCGGGTACGCGAACTGGTGATGTTCATCATCATGAACCTCATCGGCATGGGCATCCAGGCGGCCTGCGTCTTCGTCTCCTTCTACGGGCTGGGGCTGACCTCGGCGACGGCGTCGTTCGTCTCCGGCAACATCATCGGCCTGGGCTTCGCCATGTGCTTCAGGTTCGTGGCCTATAAGCTCTGGGTCTTCACCGGTGAGGGCGACTCTGCCGCGGTTGAGGCCTCCCAGCAGGGGGCTGTCGAGGACCGCCGCTGAGACGACCGCCGCGCAGCGGCTTCAGGCGAGTCCCTCGTTGCGCCGCATCTGCTCCCACCGCGGACCACCGGCTTCGCCCTCAAAGAGCACCACGACGCCGCTGTGTGCCCAGGCGCCGACCATCGCGGCCGCCGAATCCGGCTGCCATCCGGTCACAAGCAGCGGGCCGGAGGGCGCCTCAGCGGCCTCCGGAAGCACCACCGATTCCAGGGGAGTCAGCAGCTGATCCGGCTGCTGCCGGGTCTCAGCGGAGATGTCCAGGACCCAAGCGGGCAGCGCCTCACCGGTGGCCTCTTCGAAGGAGGGGTCAAGCATCCCGGCCGACAGGGCGGCCAGCTCTGCCTGCCCCAGCTCCTCGGTGCCGATCCAGGCCGCGGGTCGATCGGTGATGATCACCTGGGGATCATCGGCGGAGCCCACAGCGACCTCGGCTCCCATCGCCGAAGCGGCCAGCAGCACCGCCGCCGCCTTCCAGTGGGCGGGGCTGTCCAGGAGGACGACGTCGTCGGCGCTGAAGTCGTACTCCTCGCCGAAGAGCCCGATGAGCTTCGCCGCCCAGTTGGCCAGCACCCGCCCAGAGAGCTCAATACGGGAGTCATCAGCGCCGTAGAAGACCACCGCCGGCTGGGGGCGAGAGCCCAGCAGGTCCAACAGCTGGGCGAAATCCGCGGGGACGCTCTCGGACGGTCCAGAGAGGGACAACGGAGCCATAATGGTCGACCTCCTTGCATACCCCGGCACGTCGCCGGTGTTCGACGCGCCGGGGTTACTTGACGAATGTTTACTCACACCAGTGTAATTAGGTGCAGACACAGACCATGTCACTCAACTTAGCGGGAGGCCCGGAACCATGGGGAAGGCACAACGGCTGCCGAGCGTCAGCCCGGAGCAGGACGAGACACCTGCCCATAGGAGCGGAGTCGACGTGCCGCCGGACTGGTTCGTCGACCCGGCTGACCCCGCCGCTGCGGAGAAGCTGCAGCACGGCAGCGCCCTGGATGATCAGGCCACGGCCTTCCTCGCCGCCGCCGAAGCCGATGAGTCCGATTCCACCGTCACCGCACTCACTGAGGCTCCTTCCCGCCGCACCGAATCCGATGACAGCAGTGACGACGCCGACTCCGTCTGGCTCGGACTGCCCGCCCTCATTCCCGCAGAGGAGATTGAGGGGGAGCTTGCCTGGCAGGTCGACGCGCTGTGCGCCCAGACCGACCCGGAGGCATTCTTCCCGGAGAAGGGCGGCTCCACCCGGGACGCTAAGAAGGTCTGCGCTGCGTGCACGGTGAAGCAGGAGTGCCTGGACTACGCACTCGGCAATGACGAACGTTTCGGCATCTGGGGCGGACTCTCTGAGCGGGAGCGCCGCAAGCTGAAGAAGAAGTTCGCGTAGCCTTGTCGCCGCAGACGGGGGCGTAGCCGGTGAGCAGCGCTGCCGGCGCCCCAGTTCACATCGCCGCCGTCGTGCTGCACGGCGGCGATTTTACTGCGCTCAACGAAGCCCTCGAGGCCCAAACGCGGCAGCCCGACTCGATCATCGAACTGTCCGCAGACGCCCGCATCGGCGCCGAGGACCTTTCCCGCTCGCTGCGCTCGGAGTTGCTCACCGACCGCAGGCGCGCCAAGCAGACCCGAACCACCGGTGCCGCCGGGACGGCGTCGACCAGCCTGTGGCGCACCCTGGAACGCCAGCTGGGGCAGGGATTCAGCCCCCGATACCAATGGCTGTGGATCCTCCCCGCCGATGCGCTGCCTGCGGCCGATGCGCTGGAGCAGCTGGAAGACCGGATCTTCACCGTCAAGGACGAGTCCACCCACGACCAGATCGGAATCGTCGGGGCCAAACAGGTCCATGCTGACCAGCCGCAGCGTCTGGTCGATGTGGGGCTGCATCCGGCGCGCTCCGGCGAGATCCTGACCAGCACCGAGCCTCGCGAGCTTGATCAGGGCCAGTACGACGGTGCGGACGAGGTCCCAGCCGTTTCGGCGCACGGCATGCTTGTTCATGCCCGGCTCTTCGGCGACCTCGGCGGCTTCGACCCGACCCTGACCGGCGACTACGCCGCCGCCCAGTTCTGTGCCCGCGCCCAGGAGGCCGCAGCCCGGGTCGTCGTCGCACCCGGTGCTCGCATCAGGAGAACGGCTCCGCCCCGTCGCGACCTGGTGCATCGGTTGGGCGGGATGCTGTGGCTGCCGCCCGAGCAGCGGAAGGGCCAGATCCGCACCCGGCTGAGCGCCGCACCCGTGCTGGCGGCTCCCTTCCTGTGGTTGGGCCAATGGATCACTGCGCTGCTGCGAACGCTCGCGCTCTTCGTCTGCAAGGCTCCCGACGCCGCACTGAGCCAGCTTGCTGCGACCGCCTCAGCGCTGCTGAACATCAGCGTACTGGTCCACCTGCGAGGCTTCAGCCGTTCCGGACGCCGGGCTGCGGCCGCACGGTCTGAGCACCCGGATGAGGCCAAACACCAGTTCGCCCAAGGTCGGAGCCGAGTGCGGCAGAGCCGCATGTCAGCCGCGGCGCTGCGGGGCCGGCGCAGCCGTGATGTCACTGCTGAGACGGTCAGCGGCCACAGCTATCGGACGACAGCGGATCCCGAGACTCAGGACCGGGGACTGAACGAACCCGGAAGCGGCGACGGCGAGTTCGATCAGATCCCTGCACGCGGTTCTGAGGACCGGCTCGGGCTGTTCCTGGTGCTGACAGTCCTCGCCGGCGTCTCCCTGGTGGGCTTCCGCGAGCTGCTCACTGCATCAGCCCTGGGCGGCGGGGCTGCGCTGCCGGTGTCCCCATCCATCGCCGAGGTCTGGCATCAGGTCACCTCGTTCCTAGCGGCCGACTCCCTGGGTGAACGTTCAGCGGCTGATCCCTTCTCGCTGGTGCTGCTGGTGCTCTCGGTGATCTCCGCGGGCCACGCCTCAGCCGTTGTGGTGTGGATCGTCATCCTCGCCGCCCCGCTGAGCGCCCTGACAGCATGGTGGGCTGCGGGGCTGTGGAGCCGCCGGGCCTTTCACCGGATCATCGCCGCCCTCATCTGGGGTCTGCTGCCGGCGCTGCACGCCTCAGCAGGTCAGGGCCGAATCGGCGCGGTCATGGCCCACATTCTGCTGCCGATCCTGGTGCTGGCCGCCGTGCGGGCAGTGCAGTCGCGGCTGCGGGCCGAGCCGACAGGCGCCCGCCGCAGGGTGGCTTCTCTGCGGTTGGCCGCAGGGTGGGAGACGGCTGCCGCTGCCGCCCTGCTGCTGGCTGTGATCGCTGCCGCATCGCCGATCCTGTTGGTGCCCGCGGTCATCATCTGTGCCGCAGCACCGCTGGTGATCGGCAGGGGCGCCCGGGTGCTGTGGCTGGTGCCCGCTGCCGCACTGGCGATCTTTGCACCTATGCTCATCTCCGCGTGGGACCGCGGGTCGAACCTGGCGGCAGTGCTGCTGAGTGAACCTGGCCGCCCACTCAGCGTCGCTGAGGCCGGATCACCCGCGCCGGTGTGGCAGCAGCTGCTGGGCTTCTCCCAAGCGTTCGACCCCGCCAGTGGGCTCCCCGGGGCGTCCTTCGCAGACACGGCGGCGTGGCTGCCCACTGTGTTCGACGGCAGCTTCTGGAGTCTCCGCCTGGCGCTGCTCGTCGGCGGACCGCTGCTGATGATCGCCGTGATCGCACTGTTCGCCGCCGGGCGTCGCGCGGTGGTGCTGAGCAGCGGGCTCATCGGCTTGGGGACCTTGGCATACTCCGCTCTGGTGACCAAGCTCAGCGCTGACCACACTGCCGGCGAATTGGTGCCGGCCAATCCGGCGGTGCTCGTCTCAGTGGTGACCCTGTGCCTGATCGCCGCAGCCCTCAGCGCCCTGTCCGCCGCGCCCCGCTCCGGATCTGGGCTCGGCGGCATCTTCGCGTCAGTCGCGTCGACTCTGCTGATCGTGGCCATCTTCGCCTCCGGAGTCTTCTGGGCTGCGCCGCGGATGCTGGCCGCCACCGGGATGACGGATCGCAGCGTCACCGCCGTCAACCCCGAACCGGTCCTCATCACGCCCGGCAGCACCAGAAACCTGCCGGCCACGGCCGCCGACCAGGGCGACGGCCCAGCGGCAACCCGAACCCTGATGCTGGCCAGCGGGCTCGACGGGGTCGCCGCGCAGGTCGTCTCCGGCCATGGCCGAACGCTGGACAAGGCTCGCACCGCCTCAGCGACAGAGGATCTTCCGCTGTGGGCCACCGACCCGGCCGGACCGCTGGGAGCATCTGCGGCCGCACCCCAGGAGCTCTCTGAGAGCAGCCTGCGGCTGGCAGAACTGATCGCCGCACTGGTCTCTCCGGGCTCGCAGCACGTCACAGGGCTGATGCAGGAACTGGGGATCGGCCACGTGCTGGTCACCGAAGGCAGCGGCCTGGCGGAAGTCACCGATACGGCCGGTGGTCTGGTCAGTGTGGGCCGAACTGACCGCGGGGCGCTGTGGCGGGCCGAACCTCCCGCCGAAGAGCTTCCGGCCGGGCCCGGAATATCCGGCACCGCCACCTCCTGGGCACGCATCGTCGACGACCAGGGCGAGATCATCGCCCTGCTGCCCAGCTCCGAGCACCAGGTGCACACCGACCTGAGCGCCGTCACCGGACCCGAGGGCGAACCGCTCACCGTGGACCCGGATCGCAACTACTACGTGGAGATCGCCTCCGAGCGGGCCCAAGGCTGGCACGCCGACCTCAACGGTGAGCCGCTGAGGACTGTCACATCCTCAAGCCTCGACGTCGAGCCCGAGGCCGTGCCCTGGATGCGCCAGTACCACCTCCCGGCCGAGGCGCTCACCCAGGAGCGGGCCGAGTTGGTTCTGGGTCACCGTTCGGACTTCCAGTATCCGATCCTGCTGGGCATCGCTGGGGTGCTGGTGCTGTTCGTCCTCATCGCCGTGCCGCTGCCGCGCAGCTGGAGAATCCTGGAGGTCCGGGCATGAGCGCCAAAATCAGCAGACGTCTTCGCAAGCAGCGCCGGGACCGCAGGAAGGCGCTCAGGCAGCAGGACCGACAGACGCCCTCGGCCCAGCCGCCGCGCCACAGCAGTGCTGATCAGCGCGGCACCGACACTGCAGAGCAGCCCACGGTCACAATGCAGCCGGGGCATACTGTTGCTGCCGGAACCGGCAGGGCGGCCCGCCTCATCGCCTTGCTGGCAGGATGCTGCCTCATCGGCGCAGCCGGGGGATCAGTCGCCTTCCACATCGCAGAGGCCGAGACCGCCGACCCGCTGCGACAGCCGGCCAACTACGTGGTGGCGCCGTTGGTGACCGAACGCCTGGTCTGCCCACCGACCCCGGGAACGCCTGAATCGCTGAGTGACTCCGGAGCCCTGGAGTACGCAGAACGCGACGACTCGGCCGGATCCTCCCGGTCCGCACTGCTGTTCGCTTCAGCGTGGGGGGTCACCCCCAGCGCTGAGTGGAGCACCATCACCGACGAGGGCCGCGGCGAGCAGGACCACTTCCAGGAGGAGACCGCCCCTGAGAACGAGCCCAGCGGCGGGCCGCTGGCGGACCGGCAGCCCACCCTGGCCGAACTGCCTGACACTGAGCGGCCGGCAGTGCTGGAGGTTCAGCCGTTGGAGGGAGTCGGCGTCGACGACGCCCCCGCGGCAGCTGCGGGGTTCACCTACCTCGCTGACGAAGGCCCCCAATCCGGTCTGATCGCCTCCTCCTGTGCCCCGCCTATGCCCAGCCGATGGTTCCTCGGGCCGGAAACCGGGTCCGGCGCCGCCTCGCTGCTGACTCTGACCAATCCGAGCGGCCGCGAGGCGACCGTCACGGTCACCACCTACAGTGCTGAAGGCAGCACCGGGAACCTGGGCGCCACGACCCTTCTGGTGCCCGCCGACTCGGTGCGCACGGTCAACATGGCTTCGCTGACCGAAGACTCTTCTGCCACGGCGGTCCACGTTCAAGCCTCCGGTGCGCCCGTGGCCAGCCACCTGCAGTCCAGCCGGGCCTCCGGAAGCGGCGGATTGGGCACCGACATGCTGCCGGGAATGAGCGAGGCGCGAACTGAGCATCACATGCTCGCCGCGTCGGCCGGCTCCGAGGAGCAGCCTCAGCTGTGGCTCTATACCCCCGGTTCCGACGACGGCACTGTTGAGCTTCAGGTGTTCGGCCCCGACGGTCAGGTGCCCATCGACACCCCCGGTGTGTTCGCCGTGGAGGACGGGGAGGTCACTGTCGTCGACGTCGAGGGCTTGGAACCGGGCACCTATGACGTGGTGGTGCGCACCGAAGAACCCAGCTTCGCCGCCGTGCGCAGCACAGACGACGGTCAGCAGAGCGAGGAGGCGCAGGACCTCAGCTGGAGCGCGGCGGCCGAGCCGGTGCAGCCGGGATTCGGCGCGATTCTTCCCCCGGTGGCAGAGACTGAGCTCCGCCTCTTCGGCCAGGGGCAGATCACCTACCGGCTGCTGGACTCCTCCGGCGCCGCCAGCGAGGACATCACCGTTGATGTCGAGGCGGATCGTTCCACCGTGGTGTCGCACCAGCAGCTGCAGGACCACGCGGAGGAGGCAGAGCTCGACGACGCCCACAGCGTGGTGGTCAGCGAGGTCGAGGGCCAGACCCGCGGGGGACTGATCACCCGTGACCAGGAGGGCAGGTTCAGCGTCGGCGCCCTGGAGGCCATCAGTCCCACGGCGCAGTACGTGCCCCTGCGTCTGCAGCGCTGACATGCCTTGTGGGCTCCACGTCAAAAGCGGCCGTGGTGGGTAGGCTCAGGTGCTGTGGATCCTAAGCGCCGATGCACCAAGAGCAGCTGTGAAGGCTCAGCGGTGGCAACTCTGACCTATTCCTACGCCGACTCCACCATTGTGGTCGGCCCCATCAGCGTCTACGCGGAGCCGCACAGCTACGACCTGTGCGCCGCGCACGCCGACGCGGTCAGTCCACCGCGCTCCTGGGAGATCCTGCGCCTGGACTATCACTCCGCCGCCGCAGATGATGGGGATGACCTGCTCGCCCTGGCCGAAGCGGTCCGCGAACCGCGCAGACAGCGCGATGACCACGACCAGCCCGTCGCCGATCAGCGGCTGCCGGCCAGGAAGGCCCCCGCACCGATGCCGCCGCCTGAGACAGATGCCTCGATCGCGCGCGGCCACCTGCGAATGCTGCGCGACTGACCTCACACACGAGTCAGTTCATGACGTCGCAGCGCTCAGCGGCCGCGCCCGGGCGATAGGCTGAGCACCATGGCCACACGCTCCATTGGGTACGCCGAAGCACTGGACCCGCAGATCCTGAATATTCTGCGCTGCCCAGTCACCGCCGGTGCACTGACTCAGCGCGGTGATGTGCTCGTCGGAATCGACGACGAGACCCTCCGCTACCCCATACAGCACGGGGTGCCCAAGCTGCTGCCCGACTCCGCCGAACCAGAAGGAAAACCATGAGCTTCGACTTCCGCATTGCCGACATCACCCTGCACGAGGCCGGCCGCCACCAGATCCGCCTGGCCGAGCACGAGATGCCGGGGCTGATGGCGCTGCGCGCGGAGTACGCCGATCAGCAGCCGCTCAAGGGCGCACGGATCGCCGGCTCACTGCACATGACCGTGCAGACCGCTGTGCTGATTGAGACGCTCACCGCACTGGGCGCTGAGGTGCGCTGGGCCTCCTGCAACATCTTCTCCACCCAGGACGAGGCCGCAGCCGCCGTCGTCGTCGGAGCTCAGGGGACTGTCGAGGACCCCCAGGGCGTGCCGGTCTTCGCGTGGAAGAACGAGACGCTGGAAGAGTACTGGTGGACCGCCTCGCAGATCTTCCTCTGGCCCGGCGCGGACGAGGACCCGCAGCGCGGCGCCAATATGATCCTCGACGACGGCGGGGACGCGACTCTGCTGGTGCACAAGGGGGTGGAGTTCGAAGCGGCCGGTGCGGTGCCTTCGGCCACTGCCGATGACCCCTATGAGTACACCGTCATCCTGGACACCCTGCGCAGCTCCCTGGCGGATAACCCCAAGCGCTGGACCGGGGTGGCCTCGGCGCTGATGGGCGTGACCGAGGAGACCACCACCGGGGTGAACCGGCTGTACCAGCTGGCCAACGAGGACCAGCTGCTGTTCCCAGCGATCAACGTCAATGACGCGGTCACCAAGTCCAAGTTCGACAATAAGTACGGCATCCGCCATTCGCTGCCTGATGGCATCATGCGCGCCACTGATGTGCTGCTGGCCGGCAAGACTGCGGTCATCGCCGGCTACGGCGACGTCGGCAAGGGCGCCGCTGAGGCGCTGCAGGGCCAGGGCTCACGCGTGGTGGTCACCGAGATCGACCCGATCAACGCCCTGCAGGCCGCCATGGACGGCTTCCAGGTCGCGAAGCTGGATGATGTGATCTCCACCGGTGACATCTTCATCACCACCACCGGCGGTAAGGACATCATCAGCGCCGAGCAGATGCAGCGGATGAAGGACAAGGCGATCGTGGGCAACGTGGGCCACTTCGACAATGAGCTGGACATCGCCGGCCTGGCTGCGATCGAGGGTGTGGAGAAGGTGGAGATCAAGCCCCAGGTGCACGAATGGGTGTTTCCCGACGCCGCCGGCCGCTCCATCATCGTCCTCTCCGAGGGTCGGCTGCTGAACCTCGGCAACGCCACCGGACACCCCAGCTTTGTGATGTCGGCGTCGTTCACCAACCAGGTCATGGCCCAGATGGAGCTGTTCGCCAAGTCCCACAGGGCCGCCGACACCGGATCCGACGCCTACCAGACCGGCGTCTACGTGCTGCCCAAGCTGCTCGACGAGAAGGTCGCCCGACTGCACCTTGAGGCACTGGGCGTGGGCCTGACCGAACTGACCAAGGAGCAGGCCGACTACCTGGGACTCGACGTCGCCGGCCCCTATAAGCCCGACCACTACCGGTACTGAGGAGGCCGCCCGGCATACGGCTAGGCGTAGGGCAGGGCGTGCAGACGCTGGTGCAGCCGGCCGGTGCGCTGGGCCGTGCGAGTCAGCCGCTGATACTCGCGGTTGCGGCGTTCGGCCATCACTGCAGAGAGGAAGTCTATCGACGACGTCGCCGGCGGAACGGGGGAGACGTGGGCGAGCATCTGATCGGCGATCCGATCGGCGGCGGCCGTCAGCGCAGCCATATTGACCTTCTTGCCGCCGGCCTGCAGTGTGCGCAGCAGCCGTGCGGCCCGGGTGGCTTGGGCCTGTGGGATACGTCCGATGTCAGCGATCTGCGCCCAGGCGGCCATCGTCGCAGGCACCGGAAGCATCATGGGCCGCACCGGGGGGTGACGCATCCGCACCGCGTAGGTTCCGGCCATGACGTCGCCCAACCGTTTGCTGCGCTCGGTGAACATCGCAGTGATCAGCGACGCCAGCCCCAGGGTCAGGTAGATCTCACCGAAACCGGCCAGGCCGCGGATCAGACTGTGGCGCAGCCGCACCGCCCCGCCGTCGTCGCGCACTGTGCGCAGCCCGAAGACCAGCTTGCCCAGCGAGCGTCCGCGGGTCAGCGTCTCCACTGTGATGGGCACCATCACCAGGCACAGCACCATCATTCCCAGGCTCAGCGCGGCCTGCATGGCCGGGTCCATGCTGAACATCACCACGTAGCCGCCCAGCAGCACCAGGGCGCCGAACAGCAGCCAGTAGGCGATCAGGTCGATCAGCAGCGAGGCGCCTCTGGTGATCAGCGAGGCAGCCGGAAGGTCCAGCGCTACCGCCTCACCGGTGATGACACTTCGACTCCCCATGTCATCAGCGTATCGCTCCGCTGCCCTATAGGGTGAGCACAGGGACCCATCAGACGACGCGGAAAGACGGAGGGGGCGCCGATGGACATCGACGCATTCATCGCTGTGCACCAGCCCCAGTGGGACAGACTGGACCAGCTGGCCAAACGGTCCCGCCTCGGCGCAGCTGAGGCTGACGAAATGCTGGTCCTCTATCAGCGGGCCTCCACGCACCTGTCGATGATCCAGGCCGCAGAGCCTGACTCTCCGGTGGCGGCCCAGCTTTCGGTCCGGATCGGCCGCGCCCGCACTCACCTCACCGGCGCGGCAGAGAACCCCCTGACGGCGACGGCGACCTTCTTCGCAGAGACTCTGCCGCTGGCGTTCTACCGGCTGCGGTGGCTGACTCTGATCGTCGCTGCGGCATTCATCGTGATCAGCGCAGCCACCGGCTACTGGACGTTTCATCATCCGCAGCTGGACCTGATCATGCCCGAGCAGGCGCGGCAGGCGTACGCGCAGGAGGAGTTCGTCAACTACTACTCGGAGCACCCCAGCTCATCCTTCGCCACCCAGGTGTGGACCAACAACGCATGGATCGCCGCCCAATGTGTGGCCTTCGGGGTCTCCGGCATCTGGCCGGCGGCGATTCTGGGCCTCAACGCCGCCTCAATCGGGATCGCCGGCGGGGTGATGCACGAGCAGGGCGCCGCCGGTGACTTCTGGCTGAACCTGCTGCCGCACGGGCTGATGGAGATGACAGCGATCTTCATCGCCGGGGCCGCGGGGCTTCGCATCTTCTGGGCGTGGGTGGCGCCGGGTCAGCGCACACGACTGATGGCCCTGACCCACGAGGCCCGCAGCCTGATCACCGTTGCCCTGGGACTGGTGGTGGTGCTGTTCATCTCCGGGATGGTGGAAGGCTTCGTGACCCCCGCCCCCTGGCCGGCTTGGGTGCGGATCGGCATCGGTGCCGCCGTGCTGGCCAGCTATTGGACCTACGCGCTGACCCTGGGACGGCGCGCCGCTCAAGCAGGTGCCACCGGGGACCTGGGGCGCTACGACGCCGGAAGTCACGAGCTGACTGCCTAAACTTCTCGACTCTCCGAGTGCCTTCCCATTGCGCTGCGGCTGCCACGCATAAAGTTGTCAGTGGACAGTAATGCGTGGAGAGGCGAATCATGAGTCAGAACCCTGACGAGACGCACGGGCCGCAGAGCAGCGGCTCGCAGGCGCAGGACAACGAGTTCGAATCCGAACTCGACTATGGCGCATTCGCAGCCGATGAGCCTGATTTCCCCGAAGATCGGCTCGAGCACGAGCGTGCGCCCGAGGAATCCGCGCAGCAGGAGCAGTCGGCGGCTGAGGGGCAGTCCGCAGCCACCCCCGCGTCGGCACCGGTGGCTGATGATGCCCAGGCTGCTGGTGCGGTGCCGCCGGCCGAGGACCATGAGCGCACCCGGTCACTGTCCGAGGAGCTCGCCGCTGCGAAGTCCGCCTCCTCGGCCGATCGGCTGGAGGCCGCCCAATCAGCTTCTGCCGAAGCGCCTGCCGCCGCCGATGAGCAGCCCACCACAGTGGTGCCGCCGCAGGCCGAGCCTGCCCCATCGGCTGAGCCGCACCCGGATCACCAGCGGGCCCCAGCAGCCGTGGCCCCGGCACCGTCACCGGCCCAGTACGCAGGGTCCAACGATGAGATCACCTCAGCCGATATTGATGAGGAGGTCGT
Source organism: Nesterenkonia sp. (assembly GCA_052089225.1). Classification (GTDB taxonomy): domain Bacteria; phylum Actinomycetota; class Actinomycetes; order Actinomycetales; family Micrococcaceae; genus Nesterenkonia. Next base: position 58,159 of record JBQCZP010000002.1, on the reverse strand, counting down.
GAAGTCCAAGCGCGGGGTATCACGCTTCTTCACCGTCCTCATCGCGATATTCACCCCGGTGCTCTTCATCGTCGCCGCCATCCGGCTGGTCGGCACACCGGTGTTTCTGTGGATCACCTACCACCGACCGGGATTCCCCGATGATCCGCACGGATTCGGGCTTGACGAGCGGATGCTCTACGGCTCCTACGGCATGGACTTCCTGTTCAACCTGGCCAACGCCCGCTACTTGGCCGACCTGACCGGTCCTGATGGGGAGGCGCTGTTCACCTCCGACGGCTCCGACCTCAACGAGGTCAGTCATATGCTTGACGTCAAAGAGGTGGTGTGGCTGGCCATGGTCATCGGCATGGGGCTGCTGCTGCTGACGCTGATCTTCGCTCTGCTGCTGCGCTCCTGGAGGCCCGGCAGCATCGCCCGCGGAGTCTTCGCCGGTGCCTGGGCGACGATTGCCGTACTGATCGCCCTGGCCGTGCTGGCTATCGTTGACTGGCGGATGTTCTTCGCCGAGTTCCACAATCTTCTCTTCGACGGCAATTGGGCCTTCGGTGACGAGTTCACGCTGATCAGGCTCTACCCGAACCAGTTCTGGATCGATGCCGGCATCTGGATCGCCGGACTGATGCTGCTGTTCAGCGTGGTGACGCTGCTGATCACCTGGCCCACCAAGCGTCGTCGGGCCCGGCGGGCTGAGCGTCTGGCAGAGGTCCACGACCGTCGTCGTCAGAAGCTGATCAAGGAGCTGAACTCCGCATCGGCCCACAGCTGACCGGAAGGGGAGAGCTCACTGCCGGACGCCCTGGCATCGGCGGCCCTGCGGAAACTCCCGGCCGATGTTGCAACTGACCGCTGAAACATGCGTCACATGCAACATCGGGTGGGAGAAACGCCGTTGCCGCTTCAATCACCCGGAGAATGTTGCACAAGCGGCTCAATGCCAGGGTTATGTGACCGAACACGCGGCGTCGAATCCGGACGAACTCGTTCAGATGGTGACGTCTCCGCGGGGGGTCTGGAACGTGACGCTCATGATCCCCGGTGTCCCTGAGGGGGCGAGCCAATCCACCGCCACATCGTTGAACGGGTCGGTCTCGGATGAGCCCAACCAGTCGGAGACCCGCTGCGGAGACCCGGCGATGGAGAGTCGAGTCAGTGTCGCCTGCGGCTCATAGGCGCGTGAGGGGTGCAGGTGCTCGGTGCCGTCGTCCCAGCGCAGCAGATACGGCACCTGAGGGTCAGCTATCAGCCCTTTGATCCCAATCTGCTGCCAGGTCAGCTCCTGTCCGTCGGGGAACTTTCGGTTCCCCGGCACGCTGCGCCGACCCAGCCGCTCCTCGAAGGCAGCCAGATCATCGACGCTGACACACCAGCCTATCCAGCCGCCGCCGATCTGTGACCGGTTGCGCACCGCCTGACCGAAGGGGGCCTTATCGGCGCTGGGGTGGTCCAGAACCTGCACAATCTCCAGGTACTGCCGGTTGGCCAGCGGGATGATGGCATTGGCGGTGCCGAAGCGCGGATGAATCCCACCCTTGACGCGGTCGACGCCGAGCTGTTGGGTAACTTGGTCGACCGTGGCGTCCATGCCATCGGGGCCGACCGCAAAGGAGACGTGGTCCAGTCGCATCATGGCTCCTATCCTGACACCGCCGGTGCCAGACTTGAAATCGAGATTCTTCTACGTCACGTAGAAAACGCAGGGTCGTGACACGTATCCTGTAGTGGTGCTTCGAACTGCCTTCCAGCCCAAATGGATCGCCATGCTGGTCCTCTCCCTGGTGATCGCCACAGTCTTTGTGGTGCTCTCCGCCTGGCAGTTCGACCAATCCACCACTGAGCAGGGCCAACCGTCGGAGCAGACAGAGACGCCGGTGCCGCTGACCGAGATCTATGAGCCTGCCCGCAGCATCAGTGCGCAGCAGGCCGATCGGATCGTAGAGCTCAGCGGAGAGTTCGTTGAGGACACCCAGGTCATGATCGCCGACCGGCTCCAGGACGATGTGGCCGGATACTGGGCCGTGGCCGCCTTCCGGGTGCAGGGCGCCCCCGACGACGAAGTCATCCCCGTGGTCCGCGGGTGGAGCGAAGACTACGACGACGCCGGTCAGCCGCCCACCGGTCAGCTGGACCTGCACGGTCGGCTGCTGCCCACCGAGGCGCCCGGACCCGGCCCCCGGGACGAACCCGCTGGGGTGCTGCCCAGCCTGTCAGCGGCTGAGCTGATCAACCTGTGGAACGAGGACTCCTACTCCGGGTTCGTCGTCGACTTCAGTGATCAGGCTCTGGGCGGCTCCGGGCTGGAACCGGTGTGGGTGGACCCGCAGCCGCAGGAGGACGAGGTCAACTGGCTCAACCTCTTCTACGGCCTGGAGTGGTTCGTCTTCGCCGGATTCGCGTTCTACCTGTGGTGGCGCCTGGTGAAGGACGCCCACCTGAAGCAGCAGGAGGAGGATCGGCTGGACCGCGAATGGGAAGAGCAGTGGCGCCGCGAGCAGCTGACCAAACTGCAGGCCCAGCCTGATGCAGAGAACTCCGAGACCGAAGAGACGAAGGACCCACCGCGTGACTGACTCCGCATCCCACCGACAGCCCGACGACGAGCTCAACCTGGGGGCCCCGCCGCCGAGGCCGAGGCAGCGACGCTTCTCCGGCACGGTGGACCAGATCAGCGGCTCGCTGACCTTCTACCGCGTGTTCGCCTTCATCACCGGCATCATGCTGCTGATCCTGGTGGCGAAGATGATCATGGACTACGGGTTCGGCTATGAGCTCTACGCCGGCGGCGCCACGCTGGCCGGGGATGCCAACAGCCTGGGATTCCACCCGCAGGGGTCCATCGTCGACGGCGAGGGAATCTCCTACTGGGTCGCCGTCATCCACGGGTGGATCTACGTGGTCTACGTCGTCGCCGGGTTCCGGCTCTGGTACCTGATGAGCTGGCAGATCGGCCGACTGCTGGTCATCGTCGCCGGGGGAGTGGTGCCGTTTTTGAGCTTCATCGTGGAGCGGCGGATCGCAGGCGAGGTGCGCCGGGAACTCGAGGAGAACCCGCAGGCCGCCAGACGCTACTAAAGCGTGTCGAACATCCTCCGTGAGAGGGGCCCGGCACCACCCTTCTCGGGTGTCCCTCGGCCGGTGGGCCAGAGGGTTCCTGCTTCGTCCAGGCCAGTTTCACGATCCCTGATGGGTTCGCCGGAGCTTGCCTGTCCACAGGCATTGATGATCCGGCCCCGTGCTTCGAGGTCCGGAGGAGGGTGATCATCACCCCAGGCACCGAGGTTCACAGCGGCGTTGAGGTCACGGTCCAGGACCAGCACGCATTCGCAGCAGAACACGCGGTCCTCAAGGCTGAGGTGCTGTTTGGTGGTTCCGCATCTGCTGCATGTCTTCGATTAAGGAAACCACCGATCAGCGACGACAACAGTACCGCCGTGCCACTGTGTCCTGTAGGTGAGCTGTTGGGCCAGCTGCCCCCCCCCAGGAGGCATCGCCAATAGCAGCAGCCATCCGGTGGTTCTTCATCATGCCGGCTACGTGGAGGTCTTCGAGGACGTACCGGTCGTGGGTCTTGACCAGTGCGTTCGACACTTGATGCAGCCAGTGGTGGTGCAGGCACGTCACACGGTAGTGGTGCCGCCCCAGCTCGACGGCACCTTCACTGCTGATGAGTACCCGCCGTCCGGCGTCTTCGCTCTTCTTCCACGCGTTGATCAGGTCGAATCCAGACCACGGCACAGAGGAGCCAGCCTGAGGACTGTGCGGTGAGCCCCTGCGGGGGCTCAGCGGCAGCCGCAGTGCTTGGTTGTAGGCGAAGCCGGCACCTCCTAATCACCTGTTGGTCGTTCCTCCTCTCTGAGTCTGGCAGGCACCCATGACACCACCAGGTGGCACTGCTTCGCGCTCTTCCTACAGCGGAGGGGACAGGGACTCCAACGGTGACACCGTGACCGAAGCCGCCCACGACGCTGGGATCGGGGGCCAAATCGTCTCAGGACCGACGAACCAGAACGGTTTCCTGGCCGCAGAAGACCTGAACTCACGAGGTTGTTCGACACACTATTAGGATGGGAGGGTGAACTCTCCCGCAGCCGCCGCCGAACGCCCCGTCCAGACCGCGCAGACGGTGCTGGTGATCGACTACGGCGCCCAGTACGCCCAGCTGATCGCCCGCCGAGTCCGTGAGGCCCGCGTCTACTCCGAAGTGGTGCCCCACACGCTCTCAGCAGCTGAGATCCTGGCACGCGGCCCAGCGGCTGTGATCCTCTCCGGAGGCCCGGCCAGCGTGTACGCCGAGGGTGCACCGGCAGTGGATCGTGAGCTCTTCGAAGCCGGCGTGCCGGTACTGGGCATCTGCTACGGATTCCAAGCCATGGCGCACGCCTTGGGCGGCAAGGTCGCCCGAACCGGCGAGCGCGAGTTCGGAAAGACCGAAGTGCGCACCGCCACCGCCCCCCACGGGCTGCTGGACGGCACCGACCCGGTGCAGTCCACCTGGATGAGTCACTCCGACTCAGTGCAGCAGGCCCCACCGGGCTTCGAGGTGCTCGCCGCCTCCGACGCGGCACCGGTGGCCTGCTTCGCCGATGAGCAGCGCGGCCTCTACGGGGTGCAGTGGCACCCGGAGGTCAAGCACTCTCCGCAGGGTCAGCGCCTGATCGAGAACTTCCTCTACCAGGGGGTGGGCCTGAGGCCGGACTGGACCACCGGCAGCATCGTGGAGGAGCAGGTGGCCGCCATCCGCGAACAGGTCGGGGACGCCCGACTGATCTGCGGGCTCTCCGGCGGGGTGGACTCAGCCGTGGCGGCAGCCCTGGTCCAGAAGGCGGTAGGAGACCAGCTGACCTGCGTGTTCGTCGATCACGGACTGCTGCGCGAAGGCGAGGCCGAGCAGGTCGAACGAGACTTCGTCGCCGCCACCGGAGCGAAGCTGCACGTCGCCCATGAGTCCGGCCGATTCTTAGCGGCCCTGGAGGGGGTCGCCGATCCTGAGGAGAAGCGCAAGATCATCGGCCGCGAGTTCATCCGCGCCTTCGAAGACGCCGAAGAGGCGGTATTGGCCGAAGCCGCTGCCGACGGCGCCACAGTGGACTTCCTGGTGCAGGGGACCCTCTACCCCGACGTCGTGGAGTCCGGCGGGGGCGAAGGTGCGGCGAACATCAAATCCCACCACAACGTCGGCGGGCTGCCGGAAGACATGACGTTTCAGCTCGTTGAGCCCCTGCGAGCACTGTTCAAGGACGAGGTCCGCGCTGTCGGAGCCGAACTCGGCCTGCCGGCAGAGATGGTGCAGCGCCACCCGTTCCCCGGCCCTGGGCTGGGCATCCGCATCATCGGTGACATCACCCAGGAGCGGCTGTCCATCCTGCGCCGGGCTGACGCGATAGCGCGGCAGGAACTGAGCCGTTCGGGCCTGGAGGCCGATGTGTGGCAGATGCCGGTGGTGCTGCTGGCCGACGTCCGGTCGGTCGGCGTCCAAGGTGACGGACGCACCTACGGCCACCCGGTGGTGCTGCGCCCGGTCAGCTCCGAGGACGCGATGACCGCCGACTTCTCGCGCCTGCCCTACGACCTGTTGGCGACCATCTCCAACCGCATCACCAACGAGATCGAAGAGATCAACCGCGTAACCCTCGATGTGACCTCGAAACCACCGGGGACGATCGAGTGGGAGTGACGGTAACCTTCTGAGCTATACGTGTACGTGTCGTGGAGGGAATCGGTGTCCGAAGAAAAGTCTGCTGCTTCCGCAGAGAGCCCCATGCGCGAAGCTGACCAACCTGAGAACCCGACCAGTGCCGACAGCCCCGTCAGTGGTGCTTCTGCGGGCTCGCCGGACAGCGGCGGCTCCCCGGACAGCCCGGCAAGCCCTGAAGCGCCGTCCGGCCCCGGCTCAGCAGACTCACCGACTGAGGTGAACACGACTGCCCCGGTGCTCTCCTGGGTGGAGTCGTTGGGCACCGGCACTGAGAACGACACGATGCTGCGCTTCACACCCAGCCAGCACAATGCCATCGACCTCACCGAAGCCAACGCCTCCGGGATGATGCAGCTGCTGGGTGGGCGCCGCACCCGACTCTCCACGCTGCTCAATGAGCCCACAGCCTTCCAAGTCGGCGCTCAGGCCGCATCCAATATTCGGGCCAAGATCCGTGAGATGCGCGAGGAGCGCGGCATTGAAGTCGGCTGCCTCGCCGCCGGCATCGCCTCGTGGACCGAGGCCACCCATGCCGGCACGGAGACGTTCACCGCACCGGTGATGCTCATTCCGATCTCGCTGCGCACCCGAGCCGACACCAACGACTACGAGATCCAGTTCGACGCCCCGGCCCGGCTCAACCGTGCGCTGATGCGACACGTCGAAGCCGCCCACGGAGTCCACCTGGATCCGGCAGAGTTCCACCGTGCCGGCTACGTCACCGCGCGCTTCGACGTCGCCGGCACGGCCGAGCTGCTGACCAAGATCGCCGCGGCAGCCGCTGCCGAGGATCCAGCATCCGGTCTGGGGTCGCTGCAGGTGTGGAGGCAGCTCTACGTCTCGACCTTCGCCGACTTGGCGGACCTGGGCAACCCGCAGGCGCTGAACACCGAGCACCGGATCCTGAAGCAGCTGGCTGAGGGTGGCCGGCTCGACCAGAGGCAGGCGCTGGCCGCAGTCGAGGCCTCAGACCCGCTGGATGAGCGGGCACCGGAGAACGAACGGCTGGTCACAGACGCCGACGCTGACCAGCAGAAGGCAGCGGATGCGATCCTCAGCGGGGTCTCGGCTGTGGTGAACACTCCACCGGGCACCGGCCAGACCCAGACGGCGGTCAACGCTGCGGCAGGCCTCGCCTGGGCGGGAAAGCGCGTGCTGGTCATCGCCGAGCGCACCGAGACTCTCACCGAGTTCAGCGCACGGCTCTCCGCCGCCAAAGTCGGGACCTTGGCGGTCCATGTGCCGGCGTCGTCGACTCCTGAGGACATCGGGGCACAGGTGGTCCGCGCCATCAAACGTGCTGAGCGTGCGGAGCCGCCGCGTCTGGCCGGGGTGCACCAGAGACTCACCGAGACCCGCCACCAGCTGCGCGACCACGTCACCAGCCTGCACAAGGTACGTGAACGGTGGCGGTGCTCGCCCTACCAAGCGATGCAGGCGCTTGCGGCACTGACTGCGCTGACTCCTGCACCGGGAACCAGTGTGCGGCTGAAGCGTTCCGTGCTGGACAACACCGTGGACCGCAGCCACGTGTCGGTGAAGCTGAAGCGCATCGCCGAACTCGGTGAGTTCTCCGCAGAGACCCGGTCCAGTCCCTGGTTCGGAGCCCAGCTGTCCAACCGTCAGGAGACCAACGATGCCCATGCGCTGGTCAAGCAGCTGCGCGCGGAGCTGCCCAGCTGCCGAGCGAAGATCCAGAGCGCGTGCGAGCAGGTCGATGTTGTTCCTGGTGAGACGTTCGCAGACTGGCACGCCCAGGTGCTGCTCTTCCAACGGGTCCAAGAGTCCATGGGCCGGTTCAGCCACGACGTCTACGCCCGCGACGTCGACGATCTGATCGCTGCCACCGCCCCGGGCTGGTGGAGGCGGCAGAACAACGTGGAGATGAACTCCATGGCCCGCTCGCGGCTGCGCCGGGTGGCGAAGGAATACATCCGCTCCGGGGCCTCCATCAGCGATCTCCACGGCGCACTGGTGGATGTGCAGTCTGAGCGTGAGGGGTGGCTCAGATGGGCCAAGGACGGCTCCCTGCCGAAGGTGCCGCGACAGCTGGACCAGCTGGTGGACCAGATCGGTGAGCTGCAGAGCAGTCTTCAGCGGCTGGTGGCGGTCCTCAAACCGGTCGATGACCAGGCCGAGACCCTCTTCGACCTTCCGGTGGAGCAGCTGACGGAGATGATCGGCACACTGGCCGAGGACGACCGGTCGCTGCACACCCTTCCGGAACGCACACTGCTGGCCGAGCAGCTGCGCGAGCAGGGCTTCGAAGAGCTGCTGGAGGACTTCGCCCAGCGACAGGTGCCCGCCGCTGAGGTCGCCGATGAGCTGGAGCTGGCGTGGTGGCAGTCGGCGCTGGAGGCGATGATCTCCGGCGACGAGTACTTGGCGATGACCAGCGGAGAGAACCTGCGGCGCATCGAGTCGGAGTATCGCCGGGCCGACTCAGCCCACATCGAATCTGGTGCCCAGCGGCTGAACCACGCCCTGGCTACCCGCTGGAAGTCTGCGGTGGAGGCACACCCCGACGGCGCAGCCCACCTGCGCAGCCTGCTGCGGGACGCCGCTCCGAGCGTGGCGGCGTTGGAGTCGGTGACCGCTTCGATCACCCAACCGCTGACGCCGATCTGGACCACCTCACCGCTGGGGCTGGCCGCCCAGTTCCCCGGTGGGCCGCAGAGTGAACCCAGCTTCGACGCAGTACTGCTGCTGGATTCCGAAACTCTGGCGGTGCCCTCCGGGCTGGGTGCGATCTCACGGGCGAAGCAGGTGGTGGCCTTCGGCGACCCGGTCTCCGGAGCCCCGAAACCGATGACCGTATCTGCCGACCCGATTGCCCGCGAGGCGGAGGCACAGGTGCCCGGGTCCATCTACGCCGAACTGGCCCAGATCCTGCCCGAATACCGGCTGCGGCAGGTGCACCGCGGGGTGGACCAGGAGCTCACTGAGCTGATCTCACCGCTCTACGACACCAAGCAGCCCCTGGTCCGGCTGCCAGACGCCGCCCAGCTGACCGGTCATCAGCGCCGACTGACGCTGGAGCGGATCTCCAGCGGCGCGGGCCGGGAGCCGGTGGAGTCACCCACAGCCGAGGTCAACCGGGTGGTGGACCTGGTCTTCGAACATGTCCGGTCCCGGCGCAACCGCTCCCTGGCCGTGGTCACCGGATCTGAGTGGCACGCCGAGCGGGTCGCCGATGCGATCCGGCTGCACCTGTCCAACCACCCGTGGGCAGCACCCTTCTTCGAACACGGCGCCGCCGGCGTTCCCGGCGGCTCGGGATCCGGTGCCGCAGGAGAAGGTGCGGGGGAGCGCTTCGTCGTTGCCCCGGTGGAGCGTGCCCATGGTGTGGTGCGAGATGATGTGATCTTCTCCCTGGGCTTCGGCCGAACTGTCAAGGGAGACTCCGCCCACGAGTTCGGCGAACTCTCCGGGCCCCGCGGCCGCGAATACTTCGTGCAGGCCGTCACCCGGGCCCGCGGCCGGCTGAAGGTGGTCAGCTCCATCGGCGCGGACTCTTTGGATCGCAGCCGGCTGGCTGAAGGTGCGCTGCTGGTCCACGACCTGCTTCAGGTGGGGGCGGGAGAAGCCTCCGATCCCAGCGTCTCCGCTGAGGTCACCGACCCGCTGGTCCTTGACCTGGTGGACCGGATCCGCGCTCGCGGCGGCCGGGTGGAGGACGGTTTCCGCGGCACCTTGGACTTGGCGGCCTGCCCACGCCGCAGTACGCCTGAGGCGCAGATCAGACCGGTGGCGATGATCTCCGACGGCACTGCCGAATACGCCCAGCTGCCGGTGCGCGAACGCTGCCGGCTGCGCCCGGAGCAGTTCGAGCAGCTGGGATGGCACTACATTGTGCTGTGGACCATCGACGTCTTCACCGACCCGGCGTCCACCACCGAACGTGTGGCGGAGAAGGTGGGGCTGGCCGCCGGTCCTGAGTTCGCCCAGTCCGGACGCGGGCCGCTGAGCAGCACCACCGGGCCGGTGCGCTTCGGCGGGGCTGCCGATGCCGAGGATGAGGAGGCTGAGCGGCGTCATAAGCAGTGGTTGGCGCCTCAGCAGCGGCGCCTGAGAAACGACGGCGCCCCGTGAGCGTCGACTCACCGAAGCCGGCTCGTCGCGGCAACCGTCGGGTGACCGCGCCGGGCACCTCGGGGCAGTCCGAGGAGCAGGAGGCCGACGTCCCTGACCCACTGGAGGATGCGGCCGATTCCCAGCGTGAGCACCAGCAGGATGCCCGCGCTGAATGGCTGAGGGTCGAACGCCCGCCCCACTGGTAGAGGAGACTTCCAGCGCCTCGGCGAGGGAGACATAGGCGGCGTCGGAGGCTGAGACACTGTGCCTCAGCTGCAGAGGCAAGTCGCTGAAGTCGGTCAACAGGTCTTCCACCCGGTTCACACTGAGATCGCCACCCAGGCAGAGCCCCCGCAGCACTGTTCACAACGATCACGTGGACGTGACCTGCTGCAGGTGCTCGTCACGCTGTGGCCGGGTCTCGTCGAGCGCCTCAACGGCTGAGACCGAGGCGCGTTCACTGCGACGCGCTGCCCGGTCGAGCACCTCGGCAGCTGTGGGTGTGGCGACCTCTTGGTCCAGCAGGTTCAACAGGTAGGTGTTCAGCGACTCACCACGAGCTGTGGCCCGTTTCTTGAGCGTGCGACGCCCGTCCTCGGGCACATGCCTGATCTGCAGCAGCGAACTCATATAACCAGATTGCCTCAAATGCAATACACAATGTATGTGAGGGACTGCGTTTTCCCCCACCAGCTGCGGTTGCTGACGTACACGCCGGACACTTCACGATGATCGACTCCCGATCCCGACCGATCCGCCGGCTGCATCAGGATTGGGCCATGAGCAGCGACACGTTCTCACCGGTGTCGGCGCGTCGGCGTCGGACCCCGTGGCCCAGCAGCGAGCCGGCCGACAAAACAGTGCCCTTCGTGCCGGCCAAGCCGCAGCGGCAGAAGCCGCAGCCTCAGCGTGGCCGAAGGGCGGCTGAAAAGCGTGCCGCCGTGCCGCGACGACGCCGCCGAGAAGTGCCAGCACACGCGGTCAGGCCCAAGCCGCCGCGAGTGCGCCGCCGGCTCAGACCGGGCGGGCTCTACCGGTGGGTGCGCCGGTTCCGGATCCCCGTCGCACTGGTCCTGGGGCTGTGCGCGGCTGCTGCGGCGATGCTCGCCGCAGAGTCGTCGCAGGTGGAGACGACCACGGCAGTGCGGGTGACCTCGTCGGTGGCAGCAGGGGAGGTGCTCACTGCGGAGCTGCTGGAGGAGGCCGAAGTGGACGTGGAGGCCGTACCGGCAGAGCACATCGGTGAGATCGAAGAGTTCGCAGGCCGCACGGCCGCGACTGCGCTGCCGGCCGGAGCGCTGGTTCACCCCTCGCAGATGGTGGGTCCGGGACTGCTGCAGGGCCATGGAGCAGAGACCGTCGCCGTGCCGGTGAGGCCCTCTGACGCCTCGATGATCGGGCTGCTCTCCCCGGGTCAGCACGTTGACGTCACCGCCTCCTCCGACGCCCCCGAATCAGCGGGTGGGACCCAGCGCATCGCAGAGTCCGCCCCGGTGCTGTGGGTCCCGCAGGGCGAGTCGGAGAACTGGCTCGGCGCCGCCGAGCAGGCCAGCCGGGTGGTGATCCTCGCCGTGGACTCTGAGACGGCATCCGCGATCGCCGAGGCAAGTCATCAGGGCCGACTGCACTTGAGCCTGGTCAGCGAACCGCAGGCATAGCGGACGGCCCTCAGCTGGAGCCGGTGGCCGAGGAGGAGGTGGCGGAGCTGGAGGAGTCTGAGGAGGAGGAGCCGGAATCGGATGTCCCGGTAGAGCCAGCTGTCCCGTTGGAGCCTGCAGAGCCTGTGGAATCTGATGAGCCGTTCGAGCTGGCCGAGTTGGAGGTCGGCGACGAGCTGGAGCTGCTGCGGGAGTCAGTCCGGTAGAAGCCGGAGCCCTTGAACGTCACACCCACGTTGCCGAACTTCTTCCGCAGCACCCCGGAGCACTCTGGGCATTCGGTCAGCGTATCCTCGCTGAAAGTCTGGAAAATGTCGAAGGCGTGCCCGCAGTCTTTGCAGGCGTACGCGTAGGTAGGCATGGGACTCCTCGTCAATGGCTTAGCACTCGATAGGTCTGAGTGCCAATTCTATACCGATTCGTCGTGCTGTCCTGACAGGTCGATCATGCCGTCCGGGGTCGCCGCCCGCCGAACCCGCAGATCGTGGTCCTCCACGGGGAAGCTCCCCGGTTTCAGCACCTCTTCGGCGTGGAGCACAGCGACGACCAGCGCACTCTCCACCAGCCCAGGATGCTCGGCGAAGAGCGTGTCGTAGAAGCCTCCGCCCTGACCCAGGCGCGCCCCCTCGGTATCCACCGCCAGGGCGGGAACGAGCAGACACATGCCAGTCGGCACGGCAAGCTGCAGCAGCTCAGTGGTGGTGATTCGCTCTCCGGTCGGTTCCATGACCGGCAGCGGGGTGCTGCGTCGCAGCTGCACGCTGCGTGTCCACGGTGCCCAGGCGAGGCGGCGGGTGCCGGCGTCGACCACGACCGGCGCAAAGACGCGGCCCCCGCGCCGAATGTGTTCATCAAGCAGCGGCAGCACATCCGGCTCCCCACGCATGGGCATATACCCGATGACCAGCGAATCGGCGCTGATCTGTTCGCCGAGCACCGCAGCGAGCCGCTGAGCGCGTGCGGCCGACTCCGCCTGGCTCAGCTCAGCGCGCTGAGCCCGGTGGCGTCGTCGTATCTCTGCCTTGGACTCCACCGCGCCTCCGATCAGATCCAGGACTGCAGCCACATACGCAGCTGCCACTGATCGTAGGGGATGAGCTGCGCGGTCCACACCGGCCAGAAGAACACTGAGACCGCGACCGCCAGCAGCACGAAGCACAGCACCAGCACCGTATTGCGCTGCCTGGCGCTGAGGATCTGTGACGCGGTGCGCGGCACCGAGTGCCGATCTCGAGGGCCGGTGCCGATGCCCAGCACCGTGGCCGCCAGTGCGGTCAGCGCGAGAATGACGAACGGGTGGAAACCGATGGTGTAGAAGAAGAACATCGTCCGGTCCGGGAAGAGCAGCCACACCAGCCCACCGGCCACATACCCCGAAAGGATGGCGCCGCAGCGCCAGTCGCGGCGGCCCAGCCACAGCAGCAGCACGACGATCAGCGCGATGACCCCGGTCCACCAGATCAGCGGATTGGCCAGGTCCAGAATGGCCGAGGAGCAGGAGTCGATCGAGCAGACCTGCTCAGTGTGCTCATACTCCTCACCCTGGCTGAGGCCCTGATAGTGCATCGAGACTGGCCGGCCCATGAACAGCCAGGTCCAGGGGGGCGAGGCGTATTCGTGACCAGAGTCCAGGCCGGTGTGAAAGTCGGTGGCAGAGGTGTGGTAGTTCCACAGCGAGCGCAGCGGCCCCGGCACCAGCACTCCCAGGCCTTCGGCGGGGTTCTCTTGGTGCCACATCCGGCCCCACCCACCGGTGGTGAAAAGCCACCCACTCCAGGAGGTCACATAGGTCACCGCGGCCACCGGCAGCACGGTGACGATCGCCGGCAGCCCGGAGCGCAGCAGCCCGCCGCTCAGCCACCGGCGGACCCCCACCAGCCTCCGGGCCTGCAGGTCCCACAGCACCACCAGCACGCCGAAGACCGCAAAGAACGCCAGGCCTGAGAGCTTCACCGCCACTGCGCACCCCAGCAGCAGCGCGGCGCCGAGCTGCCAGGGCCGCCACCACAGCACCGGGCCCCACCGCATCGCCGCAGCATCAGCGCGGTGCTCCGCCGCCCAGCTCGCCAATCGTCGTCGTGAGCTGTAGCGGTCCATCAGGACTGCGCCGAACGCCGCCAGCACGAACATCATCAGGAAGATGTCCAGCAGCGCCACCCGGGACATCACCAGATGGTGGCCCTCCACGGCGGTGAGGACCCCGGCGACACCGCCGAGGAACACCGAGCGGAACATGCGTTGGGCGATCAGGGCAACCAGCAGCACGCCCACCACACCGGCCACTGCGGCGGAGAACCGCCAGCCCAGGGCGGTCTCGGTGCCGAAGAGACGGATCCCCACTGCGATGAGCCATTTGCCCAGCGGCGGATGCACCACATAGGAGGCCTCATCAGTGACCTGCGGGTCTCCGGCCAGGAAGTCACCGTCGGTCTCTTCGGGCCAGGTCAGCTCATAGCCGACCTGCAGCAGCGCGTAGGCGTCCTTCGCGTAGTAGGTCTCATCGAAGATCAGCTTGTGCGGGTTGCCGATGCCGCTGAAGCGCAGGACTGCGGCGAAGGCCGCGATGAGCCCCGGCACCACCCAGCCCCAGAGGCCCGGGGAGAACCGGTGGGCGCTGAGCCGGCTCTCCAACCAACGCCGACTGTCTGCGCCCACCCTGGCATCGGAGCCTGCCTGCGCAGGGGGCGGTTCGGCGTCCTCGGCCTGCGGCCCGGTCACAGCAGCGCTCATCGTGGGTATCCTACTGAGGATGAGCCGCGAGGAAGAGCCTGACCCGCTGTGGGAGTCACCGATTGTGCTGGCCGCCACCCCCATCGGGAATCTCGCCGACGCCACCGAGCGGCTGAAGCAGCTCATCAGCAGCGCAGACATCATCGCCTGTGAAGACACCCGGCGCACCCGCCACCTGATCCAAGCCCTTCGGCTGAGCACCGGCGCCCGACTGGTGAGCATGCACGAGCACAACGAGGCCTCGCGCGCCGCAGAGCTGATGGGCCAGGTCGACGACGGCGCGCGGCTGCTGGTGGTCTCCGACGCAGGGATGCCGGCAGTCTCCGATCCGGGGTTCAGAATCGCCAACACAGCCATCGACGCCGGTATCGGGATCACTGTGGCTCCCGGGGCCTCGGCGGTCACCACTGCCCTGGCGCTCTCCGGACTGGCCACCGACCGGTTCACCTTCGCCGGGTTCCTCCCGCGCAAGCACAGCGAGCGCTCCCAGCTGACGGAACGGCTGCGCACCGAGCAGTGGACCACGGTGCTCTTCGACTCCCCGCGGCGGATCGCAGAGACCGTCACGCAGCTGGCCGCTGACCTGGGGGAGCACCGGCGCGCCGCCGTCGCCCGCGAGCTGACCAAAAAGTTCGAAGAGGTGTTCCGCGGCACCCTGGGCGAACTCTCCGCCGAGCTCACCGAACGGTCCCAGGCGGGGCTGAAGGGCGAGTTCGTGCTGGTGCTCGCCGGCGCTTCTGCCGGGGACCGGCCCGGGGAGGCAGCACCCACTGTGGATGAGCTGGCGGGCGTCGTCGTCGAGCGTGCCGCCGCCGGTGAGAGGCTGAAGGCCGCAGCCAAAGCGGTGGGGACCGCCCACGGTGTGGCCGCCAGCGACCTCTACGACGCCGCGGTCCAGCTGCGCCGCACCCGGTGACCGCGGACCAATGCCACTGCGGTCGCCGCAGTCACCCTGCGCCGCACCGCTGCGGCTCAGGCTGCGCTTGGGCCGGGGCCCGCCACGTTCACTGGCCGATTGTGACTGTGCAGGCCAGCTCAAAGTCCGGTTCTATGGGCAGAATCGGCCAGTGAGTCCACGCGGGAGGTGGCGGCGCCGGGGCGATAGGCTTAGGTGCTGTGAGCAACCATGACAGCCTGACGCCCGGCCAGACCCCGCAGGCCTATATCCCCACGGCGACGCACACTGAGCACGACGACGCCCCAGTGCGCAGCCAGACCGAGGAGAAGTCCAAGCGGCAGCGCCGCCTGGAGTATCCGCCGGCCCCTGAGCCGCTGCCGGTGCCGGTCCTCGACAACCACGCCCACCTAGACTTCCGAGACGGGATGGTCAGGGTCACTGTGGAACAGCACCTCGACGCTGCCCAGCAGGTCGGCGTCGCCGGCGCGGTGCTGGTGGGCTATGACCTGGCCAGCAGCGAGTTCTCCGTGGAGGCGGCCCACGGCGAGCCCCGTGCCAAGGCCGCCGTCGCCCTGCACCCCAATGACGCTCCGCAGCTGATGCAGGAGGGAAAGTACGACGACGCCTTCTCCCGCATCGCCGACCTGGCACAGGACCCGCAAGTGGTCGCTGTCGGAGAGACCGGCCTGGACTACTTCCGCACCGGCGAGGGGGGCCGGGACCACCAGGTCCGCAGCTTCCGCGACCACATTGAGCTTGCCGCCCAGACCAGCAAGACCATGCAGATCCACGACCGTGAAGCCCACGACGACATCGTCTGGGTCCTTAAGGACGCGCCCGCTCTGCCGGAGAGGGTGGTCTTCCACTGCTTTTCCGGCGACGCTGAGCTGGCCCGGATCTGCAACGCCAACGGCTGGTTCATGAGTTTTGCCGGCACCGTGACGTTCAAGAACGCCGAGCCGCTGCGCGAAGCGCTCGCCGTCGCCGATCCGCAGCTGATTCTGGTGGAGACCGACTGCCCGTTCCTCACCCCGCACCCCTACCGCGGTCAGCCCAACGCCCCCTACATGATCCCGCAGACCATGCGGACGATGGCCGAAGTGCGCGGCAGCGACCTCGCCCAGCTCTGCCAGCAGGTCATGTTCAACACCGCCCAGGCCTACGGTTCCTGGACGTGAGCGCCGACTCCAGCAAGCCCCCGCTGCTCTCGGCGGCTGATATTCGTCAGCTCGCCGATCAGCTGGGCGTGCGCCCCACCAAGCAGCGCGGCCAGAACTTCGTGATCGACCCGAACACGATCCGCCGCATTGTCGGGCTGGCTGGACTCGACGGCACCGAACACGTCCTGGAGGTCGGCCCGGGCCTGGGGTCACTGACTCTCGGTCTGCTGGATGAGGCTTCGCGTCTGACCGCAGTCGAGATTGATGCCACGCTCGCCGATCACCTGCCCGCCACGGTGCAGCGGATGCGGCCGCAGCGTGCCGATGGGCTCAGCGTGCTGCAGCAGGACGCGCTGAGGCTCACCGCCGACGACGTCGACGCCCCCCAGGTGCTGGTGGCCAACCTGCCCTACAACGTGGCCGTGCCGGTGGTGCTGCACCTGCTGCAGGTGCTGCCCAGCCTCACCAAGGGCCTGATCATGGTGCAGGAGGAGGTCGCAGACCGGCTCGCCGCCGGCCCCGGCTCAAAGATCTATGGGGTGCCCAGCGCCAAGATCGCCTGGGACACTGACACCCGCAAGGTCGGGGTGGTCAGCACCAAGGTCTTTTGGCCCGAACCGCGTGTCTCCTCCGGTTTGGTGCGCTTCCAGCGCCGTACGCCGGTGTCCTCGTCGGTGCAGCGTGAGCAGGTGTTCACCGTGATCGACGCCGCCTTCGCCCAGCGCCGCAAGACGCTGCGCGCAGCCCTGGCGCGCCTGGCCGGCTCCGGCGAGCAGGCAGCAGCAGCCCTTCAGACGGCCGGCATCGACCCCGGAGCCCGCGGCGAAACACTGGATGTCACCGCCTTCGCCCGCATCGCAGCCGCGCTGAACACAGGCACGGTGTAGCTTCTGACACCGGTCGCATCAGGGGCCTGGGCTACCGTTGACTGACATGCGAGACAGTGAGTTCTTCGGCCACGTCACCGCGCTGGCCCCCGGTAAAGTGAACCTAAGCCTGCGGGTGGGTCCGCTGCGCGCTGATGGGTATCACGACGTCGCCACACTGTACTTCGCCGTATCGCTCTACGAAGAGGTCACTGCAGCGCCCCGGGACGACGGCGCCATCACGGTGAGCCTGTCGCACCGTTCAGCCTTCAGCCGCGTCGACCATCAGGATCCGCAGACCGGCAGGAGCCTCACCGCCGAGGTGCCGCTGGATCACCACAACATCGCCTACCGGGCCGCCGAACTGCTGCGGCAGACGCTGCAGCAGCGCGAGGCTTCGGTGCTCAGCTTCCCTGCGAGGAATGGGCAGGGTCCTGCCGGTCCCAGCGAAGGGGTGGACCTGACTATCACCAAGAATGTGCCGATCGCAGGCGGCATGGGCGGCGGCTCAGCTGACGCAGCAGCGACCCTGCTGGCCTGCTCCGCACTGTGGGAAGCCGGGTTCACCAAGGACCAGCTGGCCGAACTGGGCGCGGAACTGGGGGCAGATGTGCCCTTCAGCATTCTGGGCGGAGCGGCCGTGGGTCAGGGCGCCGGCGAGGAGCTTTCCCCGCTGCTCACCCGCGGAGAGCTGCACCTGGTGCTCGTACCGGCTTCTGTGGGGCTCTCCACCCCGCAGGTTTACCACACTCTTGACACGCTGCGCGCCGAGGCGGGAATCACCGTGGAGGTCCCCGAGCTGGACGCCGACCTGGTGCGCGCGGTATGCACCAGCGACGCTGCTCAGATCGCCGCGCTGATGGGCAACGAGCTGCAGGCGCCTGCGGTGCGTCTGACGCCCGAGCTGGAGGACATGATGGACGCCGGCATGACCGAAGGTGCTCTGCAGGGGATGGTCTCCGGCTCCGGGCCCACGGTGATGTTCCTCGTCCGTGACGCCGCCTCAGCAGTGCAGCTGGCCACCCGGCTGGAAGAGAGCACCGGGGCCTGGGCCATCCCGGTCAGCGGCCCGGCTGCAGGAGCCAGGCTTCTGTAGTCCTACATCGCCAGCGTTTCGCGGACACCGGTGAACAGGGACAGCCCGGCGCCGAGGAAGGCCAGAACGATCACGATCCTGCGTGCCAAGGCATCATTGAGCCAGAGGCGCGCGGCGACGGCGATCCGCAGCCCGATGAGAATCGCCGCCAAGCTGCCCAGCCAGAACCACCAGGGCATTGCGGGCAGTGCATTGCCGCTGAAGGTCAGTTTGGTGAGGAACCCACCGATGGCCACCAGGGCCCACAGCGGCTGCATGGTGGCGGCGAAGCTGCGAATCTCCCACCGGGAGAGCACGGCGTAGATGGTGATGGCGGGCGCCCCGACCCCAGCTAGGATCACGCCGCCGCCCACACCCAAGCCGGTCAGCGATTGGGCGATTGATCCCTCGGTCCTCGCGCTGAAGCCGCTGACGATCAGTGAGGCGCTCAGACCCAGGATCACCAGAACAGCCACCACGATGTAGAGCGGACCCTGCGGGGTGGTGGCGGCCAACCAGCCGAAGAACGGCATAACCAGCAGTGCCACCGGTGCGATGATCGCCAGCTTGCCCCACTCGATCTCTCTCCACACCTGCGGAATCATCATTGACGGGCCGAAGATGCTGAGCAGTGCAGTAAGCATCACGCCGCCGTGCGGGCCCATCATCACAACCAGGAACGGCGCCAGCATCATGGCGAAGCCGATTCCGGTGAGGCGTTGGAGTGTCGAGGCCAGCACCACCAGACCAATGATGGTCAGCGCAACCGGCAGCTCCGCCGTCATCTCCACCCCGTTCTGCTGTGCTTCAGGCACGGCCGTGCCCAGCCATCAACCCTATCCGGTGCCTTCGAGTGCGTACGGGCGATAGGGTTAACCACCGTGGTTCATCTCCTTGGAGCCGAAGGGCTCTCCATCACGTACGGCACCCGCACTGTCCTTGAGGACCTCACTGTGGGTGTGGATCAGGGCGATCGCATCGGAGTGGTGGGCCGCAACGGCGACGGCAAATCAACCCTGATGCGTCTGCTGGCCCGCCGCGGCGAATCGGACGCCGGACGGGTCACCTGGCGAGGCGGTGTCTCTGTGGGGTTCCTGGACCAGCAGGACGTGCTGGACCACACACAGACCCTGCGCGCCGCAGTCGTGGGCGAGGCCGCCGACCACGAATGGGCCGCGGAGCCGGCCAAGCGCGACATCGTCGATGGTCTCCTCGGCGGCCTGGAATGGGACAGCGAGGTCGGATCGCTCTCCGGCGGCCAGCGCCGCCGGGTGGCGCTGGCGCGGCTGCTGATGGAGGACCACGATGTGATCATGCTCGATGAGCCGACCAACCACTTGGACGTCGAAGGTGTCGCCTGGCTCGCGAATCACATGAAGACCCGGTGGAAGACCGGACAGGGCGCCTTCCTGGTGGTCACCCACGACCGCTGGTTCCTCGACGAAGTCTGCACCCTGACCTGGGAGGTCCACGACGCCACAGTCGACGTCTTCGACGGCGGCTATGCCGCCTACACCCTGGCCAGGGCCGAACGTGACCGCAGCGCCGCCGTGGCCGAGCAGAAGCGCCAGCAGCTGGTGAAGAAGGAGCTCGCCTGGCTGCGCCGAGGCGCTCCGGCCAGAACCTCGAAGCCCAAGTTCCGCATCGACGCGGCCAACGCGCTCATCAACGATGTGCCCGAGCCCCGCGACCAGGTGAGCCTGAAACGGATGGCCACCGCACGGCTGGGCAAAGACGTGTTGGACGCGGAGGCCGTCACGCACTCCGCGGCAGAGACCGGACCTCCGCTCTTCAAGGACATCACCTTCCGGCTCGGCCCGGGGGAGCGGGTCGGCCTGGTCGGCGTCAACGGTGCCGGCAAGTCAACGCTGCTGCGTCTGCTCGACGGCCAGGTGGAGCCCGACGCCGGACGGGTCAAGCGGGGCAAGACGGTGAAGACAGCCGTGCTGACCCAGGAAGTGACGGAGCTGATGGAGCACGAGCATAAGCGCGTGCTGGAAGTGATGACCGAGCACAAGTCCACCTTCGACGTCGGCGGCAAGGAGCTCAGCGGCTCCCAGCTGCTGGAGACTCTGGGGTTCAGCAAGTCCCGGCAGTGGACCCCGGTGGCCGACCTCTCCGGCGGTGAGCGGCGCAGACTGCAGCTGCTGAAGCTGCTGACGGGCGAGCCGAACGTACTGATGCTCGATGAGCCCACCAACGACCTGGACACCGACACGCTGGCCGCGATGGAGGACCTGCTGGACGGGTGGCCGGGGACCCTGATCGTGGTCAGCCACGACCGCTACCTGCTGGAGCGGGTCACCGACCACCAGATGGCCCTGCTCGGTGACGCGAAGCTGCGCGCGCTGCCCGGGGGAGTGGAACAGTACCTGCGGATCAGGTCCGGCAAGGAGGCCGCGCCTGCCGTGGACGGGCGCACCTACCGGGGGCAGAGCTCGACGACGGCCGCTCAGACGCCCCAGAAATCCGCACCTCGCCGGGGCGGCCAGGCATCACCGCTCAGCGCTGCTGCAGAATCCTCGGCTGCTGCAGAATCCCCGGCAGCGGGCTTCTCCTCTGCCGGGCCCTCCTCGGCGGAGAAGCGGCAGGCGAGTAAGGTCATGCAGCGGGTGGAGAAGCAGATGGAGAAGATGACGGCGCGCCAAGCCGAGCTTCACGAGCTGATGGCCCAGGTCTCCCACCAGGCGGACCTGGAGCGGCTCTCCGCACTGCAGGAAGAGCTCAGCGACGTCGACCGGCAGCTGGCCGAAGCAGAAGAGGCCTGGTTGGACGCCGCACACCTCGTCGAGAACTGAGCCACGACCGTTGAAGAGAGAGCTTCGTGAACAATTCGTCAATCACCCGGGCCATTGCCATCCTGCTCGTCGTCCTGCTGTTCGCCGGCATCGGGCTGGGCGCCGTCGGCGTCATCAGCGGGTAGTGTCTTCGCCCAGCTCTTCGGCCAGGACCCGCTTGCCGATGCCGAAGGCGACGTTGGCGGCCGGGACTGAGCAGTAGATCGCCGACTGGAGGAACACCTCTTTGATCTCCTCGGCAGTCATGCCGTTGCGCAGAGCTGCCCGGATGTGCATCTCCAGCTCCTCCCAGTAGCCGCCTGCGATCATAGCGGTCAGCGTGATAGCCGAACGGGTGGTCCTGGGCAGGCCGGGACGAGTCCAGATCGAGCCCCACGCGTAGCGGGTGATCAGCTCCTGGAAGTCTTCGGTGAACGCGTTCTTGTTCTGCTCGGCGCGGTCGACATGGGCATCGGAGAGCACCTCACGGCGCACCCGAATGCCCTCGTCATAGGTGTCATCAGCCAAGGAAATGCTCCTTCAACAGTCGGGCAGTGCTGACCGGGTCCTCTGCCGGGGCAAGATGAGCGACTCCGGCCAGCACCTCAGCCCGTGCTCCAGCAACGTTCTGCGCAACGAAATAGGCCTCCGCCGGCGGACAGACCACGTCCTCATCACCAGCGACAGCCAGCAGCGGATCAGTGATGCTCCCCAAATCTTCGCGCATATCGAATCGGCTCAGTGCGAAGCAGGCGTGGGCATAGGAGTGGCGCTCGGCGTGCTGCAGCGAGTCCAGCAGAGCAGTCGCCGTCTCCGGGTGTGCGGCCGTGAACCCTTCAGCGAACCACCGCTGAGCTGAGCCTTCGACCATGGTGGGGGTGCCGGCCTCAGCTACCAGCGCCGCCCGGTCCAGCCAAGCCTGTGGCGCCCCGATATTCGCCGCGGAGCAGATGAGCGCATAGGCGCTGAACGGCGCGTGCTCCCGGCGGGCGAGCGCCAAGCTGACCGCCCCGCCGATGGAGACCCCGGCGAAGAACACCGGGTGCTCGGCAGGCCAGCTTGCCGCAGTGAACTGGGCGGAGACCAGCGACTCAACGGCCTCTGCCAACTGGTCCATGGTGAATGGAGCCGCAGAGGGTGAGCTGCGCCCGTGTCCCGGCAGGTCCCAGCCGATCACCGTGAAGTGCTCGGCAAGCTGGGCCAATGCCGGGCCCCACAGGGCACTGACGCTGGTTCCCAAGGAGGGACCGACGACGAGCACCGGCCGCCCACCGGAGGACAGATCCTCCGGGGAACCGGTGAGCAGGGTTGGGGTCAGCTGCGGGACGGTGGTCTGCTTCAGGTCCATCGGGTCCTCTCTGCGGTGTAGTCGGCCAGGGCGGAGTCGATGAACTCTCCGGCTCGTCCCAGGTAGTCGGTGGGGTCCAGCACCTGGTCCAGTTCGGCGTCGCTGACCTCATCAGTCGGCAGCGCCTCGCGCAGCAGGCGGCGCAGCGCGGCCCCGTCTGCGGCACTGTGGCTCAGCGCCTCCTGCAACGCGGTCCGTCCCCCGGGGAAGGAGGGGGAAAGCCGGGCGAGGACCCGCTCGCCAACCACTGCGGCACCGGTGAGACCGAGGTTGGTTCTCATGGCTTCGGTGTCGACGATCAGCCCGGAGAAGAGTTCGCCGGCTCGGGCGGCGGCACCCGCGGTCAGGCGCAGCAGTTCGATCAGGTGCGGCCACTCGGCATGCCATGCGCCGTCGGGCCGTTCGTCAGCGGCGGCCGCGGCCGCCTGGTGCAGCCCGGCCAAGTGCGCAGGTCCGTTCAGCGCCGCTGAGTGGATCAGGGTGGAAAGTACCGGGTTGCGCTTCTGCGGCATGGCCGAAGAGCCTCCACGCCCGGCGGCGACAGGCTCGTGCAGCTCTGCGATTTCCTGGCGCTGCAGCGTCAGCACGTCTGTGGAGGCCTTGCCCATAGCAGCGAGGAGCCCAGCCAGCGCCGAGGCGACGTCCAGCAGCGGCTGGCGCTGAGTGTGCCAGGGTCGGGACGCGGCAGGCAGCTGCAGCCGGGTGCTCAGCCGTTCGGTGAGCACCCCGGCCTGTGCGGGGCCCACCAGGTCGCTCAGTGCTGCTTGAGTGCCCACGGCACCGCCCCATTGGATGGGCAGTCCGTGCAGGGCAGCGTCAAGGCGAGCGGCCGCACGGCAGATGCCGTCCAGCCAACCGGCGATCCGCAGACCAAAGCTGGTGGGCAGTGCGTGCTGGGCCAGCGACCGCGCCACGCACACCGTGCTGCGGTGAGTCCGCGCCAGCTCGGACAATGCGTCGCCGATGGCGACGGCGTCACGAAGGATGCTCCGCCCCACTCGGTGGGCGATGAGCACCACAGCGGTGTCAAGCACATCCTGGCTCGTGGCGCCCAGGTGCAGCGCTCCGGCGGAGGCCCCACGGTCTGCCAAGACGCTGCGCATCTCCTTCAGCAGGGGGATCACCGGGTTGCCGCCGCCGGCTGCGGCGACCGCGATCTGCTCCGCATCCAGCCCCGCACCCGCGGGGTCCTGAGCGATCGCCCGCACGGCTTCAGCGTCTGCCCGCGGAGCTGCGCCTGCGTCAGCGAGAACGTCAGCCCAGGCGGCCTCCACCTCAAGCAGGCTGCTGAGCAGCGCCGCATCGGATGTCAGGTCGGCGACTTCCGTCCCGGCCCACACGGGGGACAAGAAGCCCGAAGGTGTGCTCATGCGCTGTGACCGGTGAACTGCGGGGTGTTCGGATAGGTGAGGAAGACGGTCTCGCCTTCGCCCTGCAGCCGGATGTCCAGACGCAGACCACCGTCGTCCTCGCGCTGGGCGATCAGAGTCCTGCGGCGATCCTCATCCAGCGCGCGGAGCACCGGGTCGGCCTGAAGTGCCTGATGGTTCTCCGGCAGGTAGGCCCGGGTGAAGAGCCGGTCGAGCAGCCCGCGGGCGAAGACGGTGATCAGGATGTAGGGGGCCCTGTCCGCGGCGGTTGACCCCGGGTTCACTGTGGTGAAGGTGTAGTGGCCCTCGCCGTCGACGGCGGCGCGTCCGAAGCCGGTGAAGGTGTGGCCGTCGCGCACCAGAGAGCCGGTGGCCCGGGGGATGGTGCCATCCTCATCGGCCTGCCAGATCTCGATCATGGCATCGGGGATGGGGGCGCCGTCGCCGTCATAGACGGTCCCGTGCAGCCGGATCGATCCTGGGCGCGCCTGATCCACCAGTTCGGAGCCGCCTTCGTAGGGCAGTGCGAAGCCGAAGAACGGGCCCACCGTCTGCGCGGGTGTGGGGGTCAGCTTCATGGTCAGTGGTCCTCCTCGTTCCAGGTGCGGTTGCTGCCGCTGAGGATGATGTCCCAACGGTACCCGGTGTTCCACTCGTGCTGGGAGACCGAATGGTCATACTCAGCGACCAGCCGACTGCGGGCTGCCTGATCAGTGATGGCCTGATAGATCGGGTCCAGGTCGAAGAGCGGATCGCCGGGGAAGTACATCTGGGTGATGATCCGTTGGGTGAAATCCGTGCCGAACAGTGAGAAGTGGATGTGGGCCGATCGCCACGCGTTGTGGTGGTTCTTCCAAGGGTAGGGAGCCGGCTTGATCGTGGTGATGCTGTACTCGCCGTTCGGGCCGGTCAGCGTGCGGCCCACACCGGTGAAGTTCGGATCGAGCGGAGCCGGGTGCTGGTCGCGCTTGTGCATGTAGCGCCCAGCTGCATTGGCCTGCCACACCTCCAGAAGCTGACCGGCCACGGGTCGGCCGGCGCCGTCCAGGACCCGGCCGGTGACGATGATCCGCTCGCCGATGGGCTCACCGCCGTGCTGAATGGTCAGGTCCGACTCAAGCGGAGACACATCGCGCTGACCGAAGGCCGGGCTGTGCAGCTCGATCTCTTCAGGGTCGGCATGGTGAAGGGACTTGGTGGGGTGGCGCAGCAGGGAACTGCGGTACGGAGGAAAGTTCAGCCGAACGTTGGTCTCCTGTTCCTTCTGCCGCCGGTAGGTGGTGTGAATATCAGCGATCTCAGCGCTGATCTCCTCCTGCGACGCCGCGGCGGCATCCGGGTCAGCTGGTTTTGCGGCCATCTGTGCTCCACTCCTTGGACCGTGTGTGCTTTGTCATGATTCTGCACCGGAGGGAGTTCCAGACTCCAGGGCAAACCCATTCAATGGTGCTTTGCGTGGGCGTCACCGGTGATGACGCAGGGACCGGCTGATGCCCCTGGATGCGGTCTGCAGCGCCATGAGAAACGTCGGAATATGGGGCGAGCTGCGCGGCACCACGATCGTCA
Source organism: Nesterenkonia sp. (assembly GCA_052089225.1). Lineage (GTDB taxonomy): Bacteria > Actinomycetota > Actinomycetes > Actinomycetales > Micrococcaceae > Nesterenkonia. Next base: position 32,942 of record JBQCZP010000002.1, on the reverse strand, counting down.
GCGAAGCCTCGGCGAAGCCGCGGGAGTCGAGGACGGGAACCGAGACGCCGCTGGTCTCGGGGTTGATGAGACCTTCTAGGGCTGCGTATCCGCGGGTTCTGGCCTCAGCCAGCTCACGGCGCAGCTGCGGACGTTCCGTGCTGATGACCTCGTGGTTGGCCTCGAACCACTCGGTCAGGGCCTGCGGGGCAGAGAAGGCCAGCAGGGCGTGTCCCATCGACGTCAGGTGTGCCGGCATGGTGCTGGCCACTTCGGCAGGGTTGACCACTGCACCGTGCTGGGAGAGCCGTTCAACGATCAGCACCCCGGGGCCCTCCAGCACGGCCAACTGAGTGGTCTGGCGGACCACTGAACTCACATCCTGCATGAACGGCAGCGACGCCTGGCGCAGAGTGCGGCTGATCGGGGCGCCTTGGGCGATCTCCCACAGCCGCTGGCCGATTTCGATCTCACCGGAGTCGGACCTCATCAGCAGCCCGCGCGAGATCAGCTCCTGGATGAGTCGGTAGCCGGTGGTGCGCGGCAGGTCTGCCTGGTCGGCGAGGACCCCGGGGTGCAGCCGAGGTTGGACCTCCAGTGCTTCGAAGAGACGAAGCACCCGGTCTAAGAGGGCGTCGCCGGTGGGGGAGTTCGCCATATCAGCCACAATACCGCTGCGCTGATGTCGTGCGGTCAGGGTCTGCGCCGCGGGTCAGCGCCTCATGCTGATGGTGCGGCCTGCGGGCGATCCCCCCATCCGGTGTAGGAGTCTGCGAAGTAGGCCCGCCCGTAGACCGAGCCGGTGATGGTCTCGAACTCCCCGCGGCGGCGCTGGTGGGCGAAGGCATTCTCGTCCGGTGTCCGATGCAGCAGGTTCGTCGCCCAGTAGGAGAAGTTCTGCGCCTTCCACACCCGGTCCAACGCAGTGCGTGAGTAGCTGCGCAGTGGGGCGAACGGATCCGTCGAGTGCGGCGGCTGAGCCAGGAAATCCTCGACCCGGGGGACCAGTGCGCGGACATCGCAGAAGGCCAGATTCAGGCCTTTGGCGCCGGTGGGTGGCACCGTGTGTCCGGCGTCTCCCGCCAGCACCAGTCGCTGGTGGGTCAGCGGGTCACAGACGTAGGAGCGGAACGGAAGCACGGTCTTTTCGAAGATGGGGCCACGTTTGAGCTCCACGCCGTCGCCGAGGACCTGTTGAATGTGGTCAAAGATCTCACCCTCATCCCACTGATCCGGATCGGTCTCCGGGTCGCATTGGAAGTACATCCGCTGTACAGACTCGTTGCGCTGTGAGATCAGCGCGAAGCCGACCTCGGAGTTGGCATAGATCAGCTCTGGTGCGGTGGGGGGCGCTTCGCAGAGGATTCCGAACCAGGCGAACGGGTAGACGGTGAAGTAGTCAGTGCGCGCATCGTCGGGGATCAGTTTGCGGCACCTCGAGCGTGATCCGTCGGCACCGACGATCAGTTTGGCCTCAATGCCTTCCGGGGACCCGTGCTCGTCAACGAAGGTGATCGTCGGTGCGTCAGCGTCTATGCCCTCCACGGCTGTGTCCGAGACGGACCAGTTGATCTGGCCACCTTCGCGCTCCCATGCTGTCGCCAGGTCGAGAAAAACCTCGTTCTGCGGGTAGAGCCAGACGGATCGCCCGACGAGTTCCTGGAAGTCGATGCGGTGCTGAACTCCTTCGAAGCTGAGCACCGTGCCGGGATGCTCGTGTCCCTCGGTCAGCACTCGGGAGTCGATGTCGGCGTCAACGAGCATTTGGACGGTTCCTGCCTCCAGGATTCCTGCGCGCTGCGTCTTGTGGATCTCGTCCTTGCTGCGCCTCTCGACCACTGCAGCGGTGATTCCTCGTCGCTTCAGCAATATGGCCGTCATCAGGCCCGCGGGTCCGCCGCCGACGATGCCGACGTCGACCTTTGTCGTGTGCTCTGCCATGTGGTTCCTCTTCTGTGTGCGCTGCCGGTGCGTGGTCACTCGTCTTCAGTCTGGCCGTAGAGAGGTGTTTGACACCACAGAGTTCCCATTCAATGAGAGATCTGTCCTGTGGCTGTCTCACCTCTTTACTGAGCAGCTGATCAGTTATACATTAAGCATATGCTCAATGAACCGGATGAGGCTGTTTCTGAAACGTCTGGAGTGCGCGATAGGCAGCGGGCTTCGACGAGACGGCGTCTGCTCAACTCTGCTCTTGAAGAATTCATCACCCAGGGGTTCACCGGGGCCTCGACGAGGCGCATCACGTCTGCGGCGGGGGTCAGCCACGGACTGATGTTCCATACTTTCGGCTCCAAGGCTGAGCTCTATCTCGAATTGGTCCGTATCGGCTCAGCGGAGATCGCCGTTGATGTCCGGGCCGGTTCCACGGACCCCATGGGGTTCTTCAGCCAAATCGCTGAGCGGATGCTTCTGATGCTGAAGGAGCAGCCGCGCACAGCCCGCATGTTCGTTTTCATGGACTATGCGGCGGCGCACTCGGGTCTGGTGCAGGAGGTCGACACCATCATGGCCGACCGCGACCCGGTGGCTCAATGGGCGCTGGTGGTGGAGGCGGGCCAAACGAGAGGGCAGATCAGAGCAGGTTCGGCGCAGGCACTGGCTCTGGTCTTCTGGGCCGCGCTGCTGGGAGTAGCACGGGAGGCATTCAGCGATCCAGCGGTGCACCTGCCTGAGCCCGACTGGCTGCTGGATCTGCTGCGGAGGAGGAGCACACTATGAACGGCAGGACCAGTCTGAAGTGGCTGGGCGGAGTCGCCGCAGTCACACTGGCCAGCGGCTGGATCGGCCATGCGGTCAACCGACTCCTGCGGCGAAACCAATCATCCGGAGGCTGGGATCCCCGAGTGTGCCCCCGGGCTGGTGAAGAACGTCCTGGAGGAGTCGGTGTGGCAGGGATACTTCACCGCTGAACTGGTGGACCGCCGAGTGCGCGATTCCGGCGTCTACCTCGGAACGGGCCTCGTCTGGGCGCTCTGGCACGTGCCGTACTGGCTGTACTTCCTGCCTGAGGAGGAGGTGCGTAGGGTGCTCGATGTCCCTCGTGGGGTATTCGCCCTGAGGCTCGGGAGTGTGGTCGTGGCTTGGGCCGTCCCCTACGCCGAGCTGTTCCGGCTCTCCGGCTCCATATGGCCCTGGGTGCTGATGCACACTCTGGAGGACATGCTCAATGCCGTATTCGTCGAGGAGCACGCACGCATTGCTGCTGGGCGCAGAATCCTCATCTCACCGATCGTCGGCGTGCCGTCGTTGATTCACCTGGGACTGGGCCTGGTGCTGCGAGCTGTGCGCAGACGCAGGTACAGTTCCTGAGACCTACCGGCTTCTCAAGGAGGAAGCGATGAGCGAAGCTGCGGGAAAACCAGGTTGGGCGTTCGTCTCCGGAATGCTGACGGTCAACAGCGGGGTGCACTTAGCAGCTGCTGCGGCGGGCCAGGACACGTTCACACCATTGGCCGGATACAGCTCAGGATCTAAGGCCAATGCCATATGGGGTGGAATGAACCTTGTCGGGGGCTTGGCCCTGGCACGCTGGGCGATACCATCAGGCCAAGGATGGGGAGCCGAGGGGCGCGCCTTCGACGCTGGAGCTGCGCTGTTCGCCATCTGGCTGGCCGTCAGCGAGCGAGTCCTGGGGTTCAACGCGCCGCCTTCTGCCGTGTCCTGATGAGGCTGGCTGGCAGCAGTTCGAACCGAGAGCCGAAGTCATGCGATGATGGTCCAGCGCATGCTCTCCGCCATGGTGTAAAGGCAGCACCTCGGTTTTTGGTACCGATAGTCTAGGTTCGAATCCTAGTGGCGGAACGTGAACCCACAAGCCGTCATAGTTCTGGCAGCCGGAGCGGGGACCCGCATGAAGTCGCGTACCCCGAAGATCCTCCATACCCTGGGCGGGGTCTCCATGATCGGGCATGCGCTCAGCACCGCCCGAGCCCTGAACCCGCAGCAGCTGGTCGCCGTGGTGCGTCATCAGCGTGACAAGGTCGCCGAACACATCACCGCACACGACGACGCAGTGCTGCTGGCCGATCAGGATGAGGTGCCCGGCACCGGCCGCGCGGTCGAGTGCGGCCTGGAAGCACTGGCTTCGGCCGGAACCCCCGCCGAGTCAGGAACAGTGGTGGTCACCTACGGCGACGTCCCGCTGCTCAGCGCAGAGCTGCTGGGCCAGCTGGTGACCGAGCACGAGTCCCAGGCCAACGCGGTGACCGTGCTGACCACCCAGCTCGACGACGCCGCCGGCTACGGCCGCATCCTGCGCGAGGGCGACCAGGTGGTCGGCATCGTGGAGCAGAAGGACGCCACCGACGAGCAGCTGGCCATCACCGAGATCAACTCCGGAATCTACGCCTTCGACGCCGCCACCCTCACCGAGGCGCTGGCCACAGTCTCCACCGACAACGCGCAGGGCGAGAAGTACCTGACCGATGTGCTGGGGCTCGCCCGCTCCCAGGGCCGCAGCGTCTCAGCACTGGTGACCGAGGACCGATGGCAGGTCGAGGGCGCCAACGACCGTGTGCAGCTGCAGGGCCTGGCTGCTGAGCTGAACCGGCGCACGGTGACCGCTCACATGCGCGCCGGCACCACCGTGATCGACCCGGCCACCACCTGGATCGACGCCAGCGTCACGCTGGAGGAGGACACCACGATCCTGCCGGGCACCCAGCTGCACGGGTCCACCCATGTGGCCCGCGATGCGGTGGTGGGCCCCGACTCCACGCTGACCGACGTGACTGTCGGCGAGGGCGCAGAGGTGCTGCGCACCCACGGCACCGGGGCACGCATCGGACCAGGCGCCGTCGTCGGGCCCTACACCTACCTGCGTGCCGGCACCGACTTGGGCGCAGACGGCAGGATCGGAGCGTTCTACGAGACCAAGAACGTCACCGTGGGCCGCGGCTCCAAACTCTCCCACCTCGGATACGCCGGCGACGCCACGATCGGGGAGAGCACCAACATCGGGTGCGGAAACATCACCGCCAACTACGACGGCGAGGCCAAACACCGCACGGTGATCGGTTCGCATGTGCGAACCAGCTCAAACACAGTGTTCGTGGCACCGGTGGACGTCGGCGACGGCGCCTACACCGGTGCTGGGGCAGTGGTGCGCAAGAACGTGCCGCCGGGTGCTTTGGGACTCTCAGTCGCGCCGCAGCGCAACGCCGAAGGGTGGGTTGAGTCCAAGCGCCCCGGCACCGCGGCGGCCCAGGCGGCTGCCCGAGCGAACGAGCACGGGCAGAGCGCCGATACCAACCAGCAGCAGTGAAGCCACAGCGAATAGGGAGCAGAGGAACACAGGCGGATGGACGAGATCAAGCAGAGCGCAGAGAAGACCATGGTCATCGCCTCCGGGCGGGCGCACCCGGAGCTGGCCCAGGAGATCGCCGAGGAGCTCGGAACTGAACTGCTGCCGATGAGCGCCTACGACTTCGCCAACGGAGAGATATACGTGCGCTCCTCAGAATCGGTGCGCGGCAAGGACGTCTTCCTGCTGCAGTCCCACCCGGCGCCGCTGAACAACTGGCTGATGGAGCAGCTCATCATGATCGACTCCATGAAGCGAGCCTCCGCCAAACGAGTCACCGTCGTCTCACCCTTCTACCCGTACTCCCGGCAGGACAAGAAGGGCCGCGGCCGCGAACCGATCTCCGCGCGCTTGGTGGCCGATCTGTACAAGGCCGCCGGTGCAGACCGAATCATGAGCGTGGACCTGCACACCGATCAGATCCAGGGCTTCTTCGACGGGCCGGTCGATCACCTCTTCGGCGTGCCGCTGCTGGCCGACTACATCCGCGAGGAGGTCGCCGGCGAAGACGTCACCGTCGTCTCCCCGGACACCGGCCGGGTGCGGGTGGCAGAGCGCTGGGCGGACCGCCTCGGCGGGGTGCCGCTGGCGTTCGTGCACAAGACCCGGGACCTGACCCAGCCGAACAAGGCAGAGTCCAAGCAGGTCGTCGGCGACATCGAGGGGCGCACCTGCGTGATCATCGATGACATGATCGACACCGGTGGGACGATTGCCAATGCGGTCTCCATCCTGAAGGACGCCGGAGCCAAGGACGTCATCATCGCAGCCACCCACGGGATTCTGACCGACCCGGCCACCGAGAAGCTGGCCAACTGCGGTGCTCGTGAAGTGGTGGTGACCAATACGCTGCCCATCCCGGCGGAGAAGCGCTTCGAGACACTGACCGTGCTCTCGATCGCGCCGATCCTGGGCCGGGCCATCAACGAAGTGTTCACCGACGGTTCGGTCACCACGCTTTTCGACGGCAACGCGTAGCGTCGGCTACACTGATCAGCTGTGCCCAGGCGAGGGGGCCGGTGACTCCGGCCCCGTGATCGACAAGGCGAAGTTCGTACGACGTCGTCGTACTGTTCTGCTTCCGTCGGCCTGGCGAAACCGACTGCAGACAAGGAACTCCAATGGCTGACAAGATTCGTATCCACGCCGAAACCCGCACTGAGTTCGGCAAGGGCTCCTCCCGCCGGGTCCGCCGCGCCAACCTGATCCCGGCGGTCATCTACGGCCACGGCGATGACCCGCGCCATGTGGTGCTGCCCGGACACCAGACTTCTTTGGCGGTGCGCAACCCCAACGCGCTGATCACCCTGGACATCGAGGGTGAAGATCAGATGGTGGTGCCCAAGGACATCCAGCGCGACCCGCTCAAGCCCTTCATCGTGCACATGGACCTGCTGGCAGTGCGCAGGGGCGAGAAGATCGTCGTCGACGTGCCCGTAGAGGTCACCGGTGAGCCGGCCGTCGGATTCGAGTACATGCTCGATACCCCGACTGTGCCGGTGGAGGCCGACGCGCTGAACCTGCCGGAGCACATCGACATCGACATCACAGACCTGGAGGAGAACGCGCTGCCCGATGCGCTGATTCTGCCCAAGGGTGCCGAGCTGGCACTGTCAGACATGGAGTCCCCCATCGTCTCCATCTACGAGCCGCAGGAGCAGGACGTCGAAGAGGACGCTGAGGAGGCCGAAGAGCCTGCCGCAGAGGAAGCTGAAGTCTCTGCCGACGAAGAGGGCGAAGGCGACAGCGACCAGTGATTCAGTTGCTAGGCTGAATCAATGGCATCAGATACCTGGCTGATAGCGGGTCTCGGCAACCCCGGGGCCCGCTATCGTCATACCCGGCACAATATCGGTCACATGGTCCTCGATGAGCTGCTGGAGCGCATGCAGGCCCAATTCACCGGCACCAAAGTCGGCGCCCACGCGGTCGGGGCACGACTGGGAGACGGCGGGCCCAAGGTGATCTTCGCCGTCTCTGATGGGTATATGAACCATTCCGGCAAACCGGTGCGCGCGCTCATTGAGTACTTCTCAGTCGATCCGGCGCAGCTGGTGGTGGTCCACGACGAGGTGGACCTGGACTTTGCCCGGATCAAGATCAAGCGCGGCGGCTCCGAGGGCGGTCACAACGGGCTGAAGTCCATCACCCAGCACCTGGGCGGCGACCGGGACTACATCCGGGTGCGGGCCGGCGTCGGCCGACCCACCGGACGTATGGCCACCGCCGACTACGTGCTGCAGAAGTTCTCCGCCCAGCAGCAGCAGGAGCTGCCCGCGCTGATCGGTCAGTGCGCAGACGCGGTGGAGCTCATCCTCACCGAAGGGATGACGGCGGCGCAGAACAAGGTCCACTGAGCGCCGGCGACGGCTCGGGTGCCTGCTCAGCTGCGGGAATCGATGAAGCGGCTGACCTCTTTGGTCTGCAGCTCAATGAACTTGGCAATGTAGGGCTCGGCCGCCGACTTCACCTTATTGCCGATCAGCGGGATCTTCACCTCCACTTCGCCGCGGACGGTAGCCAGGGTCTCCGATTCTCCGCGGGCGTGCAGGTTCTGCGAAGCCAGGCCCTTCACCGGGGCGGCGGCGACGTCCACACGCGTGTCGGCGCGCCGGGACCCAGAGTCATCCGCCGGGCCCCACGAATCTGTGACGGTGACATTGACCGTGCCCTTGAGGACCCGCTTGGCGATATCGGGAAGCCTGTCGACGCTCATGGCCTGCTGGGTGACGATCTCATAGCCTGCCTCCGCGCTGCCGCTGACCTCGAAGCTCTTCAGCTCGGAGCCGACCTTCGCGGCCAGGTGCTCGTGGAACTCGCGGGAGGCATAGGCGTTGAGAATCTCTTCGGCGTTGTGGGGAATAACCTTCTCAGCTTCGATGGCCACACTGGCTCCTTCAACGGTTCGGCGAGACCTGACGGGATCCATCCTATCCGCCGGGCAGGTGCAGGTCCCACCGGGGGTTCACCTCAGCCGACAGTCCACGTAGCCTGGCCCCTAAGCGGGTCTGATCGACCTGCGGTTCCCCCAACGGTTTCGCGAAACCAAGGAGGCGAGTGAATATGCTGGTTGCTTTCTCCGTAGCACCGACCACTTCGGCAGAGACTGACGACGGCTCAGTGGCCAAGGCCGTGTCCGAGGCGGTCAAAGTCGTCCGAGACTCCGGGCTGTCCTATGAGCTGAACTCTATGTTCACCACCGTTGAGGGGGAGTGGGATGAGGTCTTCGGCGTCATCAAACGCGCCACCGACGCCGTCGTCGCCACCAGTTCCCGCGTCAGCCTGGTCGTCAAGGCCGATATCCGGCCCGGCCACACCAATCAGCTGACCGAGAAGGTGCAGCGCATCGCCGAGCACCTGGACTCCTGAATCACCGAGGTGCGGCGCGCCGCCACTGGGCCACTCCGACACCAAGGAGGCAGATCCCGCCTCCGATGAGGGCCAGTGGCGGCGGCAGCTCGCCCAGAGCAACGGCGGCCATCACCACCACCAGCGCCGGTACGGCCAGGGAGCTTGCCGCCACGCGTCCAGCAGGCAGCTGCATCATCGCGTAGCCCCAGCACCAGAAGGCTATGGCGGTGGGGCCGATGCCCATATACACCGCACCGATGATGCTGCCGGTGGAGGCTGACGCCACCTCTTCAACGGCCGAGCCGATGAACGGCACCAGGGCCAGGGTCCCGGCCAGGCAGGCGATCCAGGTGGCGGTCAGCGGATCGGTGTGCTGCAGTGCGACCTTCTGCACCAGCATTCCCACTGCGTAGAGCACGGCGGCCAGCATGGCGATGAGGATCCCGGCCAGCGCCAGATCCCCGGTGCTGCCCGCCAGGGTGATCAGCACGATGCCCAGCAGGGATACCGCCATACCGGTGAAGAGCTGCCTCGGGAACCCCTCACCGAAGAGTGCCCCCGCCCCCAGGGCGACCAGCAGCGGTGCAAGGTTGACCAGCATCGAGATGGTCCCGGCATCCAGAAAGTGGCCCGCCCAGTTGAACACCACGGTGTAGCCGGCGAACCAGATCACCCCGAAGGTCGCCGTGAGCAGCAGACCCCGGGCTCCGGGCAGCCGAATCCGGCCGCGGCGCACCCAGAGCAGCAGCAGACTCAGCGTCACAGATCCGGCCAGCAGCCGCAGCAGGGCCAGGGGGCCGGGGGAGAGCTCCAGCGCGTAGGCGCGGATGATGACGAACGACGACGCCCACATCAGCACCGTGGTCACAATCGCCAGCACCGCAAGGGTCTGCGGTGCCGGGCGGCTCATGCAGCGCCCTCCCGCCGCAGCAGGCTCTGCTTCACGTCCAGCCCGTAGCGGAATCCGCCCAGGCTGCCGTCGGTGCGGACCACCCGGTGGCAGGGCACGAAAAGCGCGGCCGCGTTCTGCGCGCAGGCGCCGGCGGCGGCCCGGGCCGCACCCGGGCTGCCGGAGCGGGCGGCGTATTCGGTGTAGGTCACCGTGGCCCCCGGCGGCACCCGGCGCAGCGCCTCCCAGGCGCCCTGCCGGAACGGACCGGAGCGCTGTTGCACCGGCACAGCGGCCACCGACTGATGATCGCCGTCGTAGTAGGAGGTCACCGCCGCCAGCGCGTCCAGAAGCACCTGGGGGCCCTGATCATCAGCGCCGCGCACCGGTTCCTCCCGAAGGTCGCTTCGCAGGTTCGGGTGAATCAGCCGCATCAGTTCCGCGGCATCCTGGGTCCAGCCGGAGGCCAGCACCGCAGAATCGTCGGTCAGCACGGTGAAGACTCCGTCGGGGGTCTCTAGTGCGGCAGTATGGATGCTGGTCATCTCATGGGTCCTTTCTCGGAGCCGCGGCGCGGTCGTGCAGCAGCGGCCTTCCACAGGTGCATGGCCGCATAGGAGCGCCACGGGCTCCATCGCTCGGCGCGTGCGGCGAGGGTGCGGTGGGCGGCGGATGGGGAGAGCTGCGGGTCGATGAGCTGCAGATTCTTGGCCCCTGCTGCCAGGGCGACGTCACCGGGCATCCACGTATCGGGGTGACCCAAGGTGCGCAGCCGCAGGTACGACGCCGTCCACTGCCCGATGCCCTGCATGCCGGTCAGCTGCTCGGCCAAGGCGTCCGGCTCCGCCCCCGGGTGCAGGTCCAGCTCGCCGCAGGTCAGTGCGTGCGCGGCGCGGCGCACGGTGCGGATCGACCGAGCAGGCAGCCGCAGAGGCCGCTGCGGGTCCAGCTGGTGGCCGGCGCCCGGAGGCTCGGGCACTCCGGTCAGGATCTGATCGGCGGTGGGAAAAAGTCTGTCCAGCCCCGGGATGCTCGACGCGTAGGCGGTGCCCAATTCCGTGCTGAGCCGGCTTAAGTGTGTGCGGGCGGCTGCCACCGAGATCTGTTGGCCGATGATCGCGCGGATCAGGTACTCGTGGGCGTCGGCGGTGCCCGGTACCCGGACACCGGGTGTGGCCGCCACCAGAGGTGCCAACACCGGGTCCTGGGACAGGGCTGCGTCGATCGCCACCGGGTCGGCGTCGACATCCAGCACCCGCCGTGCCGCAGAGACCACGGCGGGCGCATCAGTCAGGGAGGTCAGTTCGCAACGCAGCCCGACCCGCCAGGATGAGCCGTCGGCGACCGCATCCAGCTGCAGGGCACCGGGGCCGTGCTTCAGCTGCAGCGTGCGGGCAAAGGCCAGTCGGCTCTCGCCGAGTTCGGCGACCTCCACCCCGTCGACGGCGCGCTGGGCCAGGAAGCCGAACACCCCGACGGCGTCGAAGGGTTCGCGCACCGGCAGCCGCAGCTGCAGCGTCAGCCGAGGCCCGTCACCCGGCTGCTCGGCCGCCGCGGTCACCGTGGTGCTGGTGGCCTGCGTGCCCCGGCGGGCGCGGATCTGACCGGGGGCGGCGTCGAAGATCTCCCGCAGAGTCTGGTTGAACTGCCGGATCGAGGTGAAGCCGGAGGCGAAGGCCACATCGGAGACGGCCAGGTCCGTGGAGGTCAGCAGCGACCTGGCCGTCTGGGCGCGGTGGGCCCGGTCCAGGGCCAGGGGGCCGGCGCCCAGCTGGGCGGTCACCTCCCGGTGGATGTGCCGGCTGCTGTAGCCCAGCCGAGCGCTGAGCGCCTCCACGCCGCCGTCGAGCATGGCCCCGTCGCGGATCAGCCGCATGGCGCGGCCGGCGAGGTCCTGACGGACGTTCCACTGCGGTGAGCCCGGCGTCGCCTCCGGCAGGCAGCGCTTGCAGGCGCGGTAGCCGGCCTCGTGCGCTGCCGCTGAGGTGGGATAGAAGATGATGTTCTCCGGCTTGGGGGTCCGCGCCGGGCAGGAGGGGCGGCAGTAGATCCCGGTGGAGGAGACGGCGAAGATGAACTGGCCGTCGAAGCGGGCATCGCGCGACTGCACCGCGCCGTACTTCTCCGCGAAGCCCTGATCCCGACCGACCTGCTTCTGGCTCATGAGCACCATTCCATCGCCGAAAAGCAGCGGTGTCCAGCGGAAATCGGACACAGCAGTGACATTGCCGGGCGACTCGGCCGGGCGCCAGCTCCGTGAGCTGCTCGGCACTGATGACCGCACCGCACAGGAAATCCATGCCCACCAGCTGCCGCAGGTGAGCTCCGCGAAGATCAGCATCGGCCAGCGTGGTCTGGACGCTGCGCAGACTGGCCTCGGCACCGGTCGCCGCAGCCGGTAGTGTGGGGGAGGTATTTTTCTCCTCGGTCTCATGTGGTGAGGTGCAGCTGTGTCTCTGAAGGGTCTGCGGACGGCGCTCGGTGAGTCGTCGTCGTACTCGCGCGTCGGCGCAGCCGCCTCCCACCCGGCAGCAGAGCGCACCGAGGAGCTGCAGATCTCAGCGGTGTCCGGGCTGCGGCCGGCGCTGTTGGCCGACATCGCCGAAAACCTCCGCACAGCGCACGACGACGCCGTGGTGCTGGCCGTCACCGCCACCGACCGCGAGGCGGAGGAGCTGGCCTCATCCCTGGCGGCATTCGCGCCCAGTGCCCGCACGGCCCACTTCCCATCCTGGGAGACCCTGCCCCACGAACGGCTCTCTCCGCGCTCCGATACGGTCGGCCGGCGGCTGGCAGTGCTTCGCCACCTGGCGAACCCCCGCGAGGCTGGGGGCCTGGACGTCGTCGTCGCGCCGGTTCGTGCCGTCATCCAACCCATCGTGGAGGGGCTGGGAGACCTGCAGCCGGTGGTGCTGACCCGCGGGGAGCTCTACGACTTCGACGAGGTTGCCTCCCACCTGGCCGCAGCCGCCTACAGCCGCGTCGATATGGTCACCCGGCGCGGGGAGTTCGCGGTCCGCGGCGGCATCATCGATCTCTTTCCGCCCAATGAGACGCACCCGGTGCGCGTGGACTTCTTCGGCGACGAGGTCGAGCAGATGCGCCACTTCTCGGTGGCCGATCAGCTCTCGATCGACTCTGAGGAGCCGCCGACCACGGTGCACGCAGTGCCCTGCCGGGAGCTGCTGATCACCGGTGAGATCGCAGCCCGGGCCAAAGACCTGATGAGCACCATGCCGCACGCAGCGGACATGTTGGAGAAGATCAGCCAGCACCAGGCGGTGGAGGGCATGGAGTCCCTCACTCCGATGCTGGTGGAGCAGATGGTGCCGGTGTTCTCCGAGCTGCCCGAGGGCTCGCTCGCCGTCGTCGTCGAACCTGAGAAGGTGCGCACCCGCGCCCACGATTTGGCAGCCACCAACGAGGAGTTTCTCGCAGCCGCCTGGCAGGCCACCTCCGACGGCGCCTCAGCACCGATCGACATCACTGCCGAAGAGCGCTCCAGCCTGGACGCCGGGGCCTTCGCCTCGCTGGCAGAGACCCGGGAGGCCTCCCTGGAGCACGGCAGCGGCTGGTGGACCATCACCTCCCTGGGCCTGGACGCGGAGCTGGAGCAGGATGCGGACATCGTCTCGGTGGAGTCCCGCGAACCCATCGGGTACCGCGGCAGCGTGGAGCAGGTCATGGAGTTCCTCGCTGGTCGGGCCGCGGATCAGTGGAGCGTGGTGGTCACCACCGCCGGCGCCGGATCCGCCTCGCGTGTGGCCGAGCTGCTGGGCGAGCACGAGGTTCCGCACAGCCTGGTCGAGGAGCTTAGGGAAGCACCGTCGGCCGGGACCATCACCATTACCACGGCCAACGTCGCCGAGGGGTTCGCGCTGGACTCGCTGCACTTGGCGCTGCTCACCGAGTCCGAGATGCTCGGCCGCTCCATCCGACAGGACGGCCAGGCCGGCAAGAAGCGCGCCACCCGCCGGAAGAAGAACCCGGTGGACCCGCTCTCGCTGAGCAAAGGCGACTACGTGGTCCACCAGCAGCACGGCATCGGAAAGTTCATCGAACTCATCCAGCGCCCGGTCGGGTCTCCGGCGGCGGTTCGCTCCGGCACCGCCGGGATGCGCGAATACATGGTGCTGGAGTACGCCAGCAGCAAACGGGGCGGACCCAAGGATCGGCTCATGGTCCCCACCGACCAGCTGGACCAGGTCTCGCAGTACGTCGGCGGCGATGAGCCCAAGCTTTCCAAAATGGGCGGCAGCGACTGGGCCGCCACCAAGCGCAAGGCACGCAAAGCGGTCAAGGAGATCGCCGCTGAGCTCATCCGACTCTACGCCGCCCGCATGGCCTCCCGGGGCCACGCCTTCGGCTCCGACAGCCCGTGGCAGTCCGAGCTGGAGGACGCCTTCCCCTACGTGGAGACCCCCGACCAGCTCACGGCCATGGAGGAGGTCAAGCGCGATATGGAGGCCGAGGTCCCCATGGACCGGCTGATCTCCGGCGACGTCGGGTTCGGCAAGACCGAGATCGCCATCCGGGCCGCGTTCAAGGCCGTGCAGGAGGGCAAGCAGGTGGCCGTTCTGGTGCCCACCACGCTGCTGGTCGCCCAGCACTATGAGACCTTCACCGAGCGCTACGCCGGCTTCCCCGTGCGGGTGCGCGCGCTCTCGCGGTTCCAGTCGGCGAAGGAGTCCCAGGAGGTGGTGCAGGGGCTCAGTGAGGGCACCATCGACGTCGTCGTCGGCACCCACCGGGTGCTGGGTGAGCAGATGAAGTTCAAAGACCTGGGCCTGGTGGTGATCGACGAGGAGCAGCGCTTCGGCGTCGAGCACAAGGAGCAGCTGAAGAAGCTGCGCACCAATGTGGATGTGCTGGCGATGACCGCCACACCCATTCCGCGGACCTTGGAGATGTCGCTGGCCGGGATCCGGGAAACCTCGGAGCTCAACACCCCGCCGGAGGAGCGGCACCCGGTGCTCACCTATGTGGGCCCGTACACCGATAAGCAGGTCTCAGCCGCGGTGCGCCGTGAGCTGATGCGTGAGGGCCAGGTCTTCTACGTGCACAATCGGGTGGCCGACATTGATCGGGTCGCCGCCCGGGTGCGGGAACTGGTGCCCGAGGCGCGAGTGGAGGTCGCCCACGGGCAGATGAACGAGACCCGGCTGGAGCAGATCGTCCAGGACTTTTGGGAGCGTCGCTTCGACGTGCTGGTCTCCACCACCATCATTGAGACCGGCCTGGACATCTCCAACGCGAACACCCTGATCGTTGACCGGGCCTCGGCCTTCGGACTGAGCCAGCTGCATCAGCTGCGCGGCCGGGTCGGGCGCTCCCGTGAGCGCGCCTACGCCTACTTCCTCTACCCGGCGGAGAAACCGTTGGGTGAGGTGGCGCTGGAGCGGCTGAAGGCCGTGGCGGCGCACAATGAGCTCGGCGCCGGCTTCCAGCTGGCCAAGAAGGATCTGCAGCTGCGCGGTGCCGGCAACCTGCTCGGCGGTGAGCAGTCCGGCCACATCGAAGGGGTGGGCTTCGACCTCTACCTGCGCATGGTCGGCGAAGCCGTGGCCGACTACCGCGGCGAGAAGGACGCCCACCCCGAAGAGGTCAAGATCGAGCTGCCGATCAACGCGCATCTGCCCGTGGAGTTCGTGCCCTCCGAACCGCTGCGTTTGGAGGCCTATCGCAGGCTCGCCGCCGCCGATACGCAGCAGAAGGTCGATGATGTGGTCTCCGAGTGGACCGATCGCTACGGCGAGCTGCCCGAGGCCGCGCTGAACCTGGTGGAGGTGACGCGATTCCGCAACCGTGTGCGGGATGTGGGAATCACCGACGTCGGCGTCCAGGGCAAGTACATCCGCTTCGGCCCGGTGCAGGAGCTCGCCGAGTCCCGGCAGCTGCGCATGGAACGGATGTACTCAGGCCAGCACAAGTCCGCGATGCAGCAGATCCTGCTGCCCAAACCGACCACGGCGCGCATCGGCGGCACCGACCTGACTGACGGGCCTTTGGTGGAGTGGCTCAACCAGGTCTACGAGGCCCTGTTCAAGCCCACGGCGTGACCGGGGGTCGTCGGACCCACCCGCCCCGTATATCCCAGCGCTGTGAAGGAACTGCGTCTCCTCAGCCTGGGTGATCTGAATAGCGCTGTGCGATTCGGGCCGCGGCCTGCCGCGACACCCCCGCTTGGAGCAGGCGCCGGGCGAGCAGCTTCGGGTCCTGCAGCTCCCTCCAGCCCCACCGGACCACGATCCAGCCGGCTCGGCGCAGCGCATCCTCCCGCAGCTTCTCCGCGTAGACGACCTCGCGCGGGTCCCTGCCGGCCAGCATTGCGGGGTCGAAGTATTTGATGCGGCCGTCGACCTCGCCGATCACACCATCCTCCTCCCAGCAGAAGTCGCAGCGATACGTGCCGGCGTCGGTGCGAATCCTCGTCTGCAGCGACGGCGGAGTGAGCCCCAGGGTGTGAAACAGCGCCCGGGACTTCGACTCCGCCGGGGACTCGGCCCGCGCATCCGCGAACGCGAGGGCCTGCTGCCAATTGGCCGCCAACCGTTTGGACCCGATGTGATCCTCCCAGCCGCCGAGGCTCGGCAGATCCAGGGCCTTCACAGCGTCGAGCACGACGACGGCGTCGGCGAACGCCATGCGGGGAACGGTGTCAGCCAGTGCCAGGCCCAGCGGCTCGGCCCGGTAGTCGAGCCCGCCGCCGCCGACTGAGGCCAGCGCGTCACCGGCCACCTGCACCTGTGGCCACCGGAACTCGCCGTCGTGGATTCGACGCTGAAGCTGACCCCGGGTGGTGCCTGCGGGCAGCGCCGGCTGGAAATGCTGGGTGGGGATGTTCTCCACATCAGCTGGAGGCACTCGGCGGGAGGAGCCATGAAGGCCCAGGTATTTGGCGAGGTAGCGCTGTCGCGTCTGTGTCCCGGTCATACTGGTGGGTTTTCTGGTTCCCGCCCAACCGGGTTCTGCGGTTCGGGCCGCCACCTTCTTCGGGATGTAGGGGAGCGGCAGCCCGTGCAGGCGCAGTGCTGCTTCTCGGCAGAACAGAGGGGTGGGGCCGGCCAGCGCGGCGGCAGCGACCGCGACGTCGTAGCGGGTCCAGGCAGGTGCGGTGATCCAGGCTTCGGCCTCGACGTACACGCCCCGCCGCACGCGCAGCAGCCTGCCCTGCTGCAGATGGTATGCCAGGCGGCTTCCGGAGTGGAGTCCGTCGTCCTGCAGCCCGGATCTGAGCAGCCGGATCTGCGTCTTGGAGGTGGTATCGGTGCTCATAGCTCCAGTGTTCTCTGCCCCGTGCGCCAACACCAGAGGGAGCGCGAACCTGTGGATAACCGCGAGAATGGGGCCACATCCGCAGAGCTCCCAGCGCTTTTCAGATCACACAGCCTGAGGAGACGCAGATCCTTCAAAGCGCTGGGAGGAGTGGGGAGGGGCGGTAGTGCTCAGGAGGGGGCCGCTGCGGCGCTGGGCTTCGGCGGGCGCGGCAGCCCCGTCAGGTAGGGGCTCAGCCGGGTGCGGTTGACCAGCAGGCCCAGCGCCCAGCACAGCACCAGGGCGATCAGTATCCGCACCGGCGCAGCCGGCACCGCGTCCCACAGCAGGAACAGCAGATAGGGGTGCAGGAACACCACCAGGGTCCCGGTGCTCACCAGCATCGAGACTGTGCGCCCGGCACGCGGCAGCGCTCGCAGCGCCGAGTCCACCCAGGTGCCGAAGATCAGGACCAGACCGATGCAGATCAGCACTGCCAGCATCGGCGAGAGCAGGAACGTGCCGAATCCGGACCATTTCATGTTCATCGTCTCAGCACCCAGGGCCACCCCGGCGAACCCGGCGACGATCAGCGGCAGACCCACCACCGACCATCGTGAGCTCATAAGCACCGCCGCCGACGTGGTGGACATGATGCGTCGGAACCAGAAGCCGGCAAGAATGTAGGCCGCGCAGGCCGGTGCCAGTCCGATGCCCAGCGGCGTATAGGACACCGCCGAGTCGGGGATCTGGGCCAGACTCAGCCCGGCCACGGCCACCCCGAGGTGCACCCACCAGGGCAGGGGCATCACCAGTCGGGCCAGCAGCACGGCGAAGAACAGCACCGAGATGAACCAGAACGCCAAGAACGGCGTATCGGTCTCGGCACCACCGATGAGGGCACCGCGCACTGTGGGCCAGGTGCCCTCGAACGGCCGTGGAGTGTAGTGATGGACGATCACCAGCCCAGCAAGCACCGTCAGCCACACCAAGTAGGGGATTCCTAGGGTCCGCCAGCGGGTGCGCAGCTCACCGCCGAATCGCCGCGACGTGGAGAGGAAGTATCCCGATAGGAAGAAGAACAGCGGCATCCGCCAGATCTGCAGATACTCCTCGCCCGGCATGAAGGGCCAGGCGTGACCGACGACGACGGCGGCCACGGAGATGACCCGCAGCAGGTCGATACCGACATTTCGCGGGGCGCCGACACTGGGGGCGACGGAGGTGCGATCCGGCATCAGATGGTGTGAAGCCGACTGAGCCTCAGCTCTGAGCAGATGCCTTGCGCTCCCCGCGGGGGGCCTGCGACTCGGCTTCGCGGGAGGCCATGGCATCCAGCGGTTCGCCGTGCTTACCGCGCAGGTCCCGCTCATTCAGCGTGTCGGAGCGGCCGATGATCTCCTTGGCAATCAGAAAGGCCCCGCCGTAGAGGGCCAGGAACGCCAGACCGGGCAGCCAGGCCTGATCGAGCTCCCAAAAGCCGATGGCGAAGATACCGCCCAGCAGCAGCCCGAAGACGAAGATGAATGCCACCAGGTTGCCGAGAAAATGACCCTGTCCCGAGTGGGCCCTGACGTGACCTGTGGAGTCGATCATTGGTGTGCCTGTCTTTCGCAGTCGTAAGGGGCGGTCAGATCAGTAGTTCCCGGAGGAGCTGCCTGCTGAGCCAGCATTGCTTGGGTCCACAATATCAAGAGACGAGCTGGCCCCGATGCGTGTGGCGCCGGCGCGCACCATTGCGAGCGCATCCTGGTAGCTGCGGACACCGCCGGAGGCCTTGATTCCCAGCCGGCCGCCGACCACCGAGTGCATCAGTTCTATGTCAGCAACAGTGGCTCCGCCGCCGGCAAAGCCGGTGGAGGTCTTCACAAAGTCTGCCTCTGCATCCAGGGCTGCCCGGCAGACCAGCTCTTTGGCCGGCTGCTCCAGCAGCGTGGTCTCCAGGATGACCTTCAGCAGCGCTGCGCCGGAGTGGGTGACGGCCGCGACTGCCGCAATCTGGGAGGTCACCGCTTCGGCGGCACCGGCGTTGGCATCTGCGATGTCGACCACCATGTCGATCTCCTGTGCGCCGGCGTCGACGGCCTCGCGTGCCTCGGCGACCTTCTGCGCGGTGGTGGTGGCCCCCAGCGGGAAGCCCACCACAGTGCAGGTCTTCACGGAGGTGCCGGCCAGCTCGGCTGCCGTCAGCGCCACCCACTTGGGGTTGATGCAGACTGCGGCCAGGCGATGCTGCACGGCTTCGGCGATGACTCGGCGAACCGTGGACTCGTCGGTGTCCGGCTTGAGCACGGTGTGGTCGATGAGACCGGCCATATCCTCAGGTGCGGGGGTGGTGGTCATAGGTGGGCCTCCGGTCGGTGAATCGTGCTGCCGCGGGCAGCTGGACTGTGGTGATGATGTATTTCGCTGGTGCTGATCCGCTGATCAGTTGAGGATGGTCTCCATAGCGCGGCGCAGCTGGGTCAGGCGGGTCTCGGCTCGCTGTCGGGCCGCAGTGACATCCGAGGCCGCCGCAGAGGCCGGCTGTGCCGCCGCCTCCAAGTAGCACTTGACCTTCGGCTCGGTGCCGGAGGGCCGGACGATCACCCGGTCGTCGTCGGCGGTGAGGAAGATCAGCACGTCGGTGGACTTCGATTCGGTGAACTCCTGGCCGGCAAGCGGGTCGGTGATCAGGTCATAGGTCTCAGTGACTGCAGCACCGGCGATCTGAGCCGGCGGTGCGCTGCGCAGCCGTGCGGTGACGTGGCACAACTGAGTGATGTCATCCACGCGGATGGTCATCTGGCCGGTGAGGTGGACTCCGGCCTCCGCAGCGATCTCATCCAGTGCGCCGACGGCACTGGTGCCCCGCGCCTTCAGGTCTGCCATGAGCTCGCAGAAGATCAGAGCGGCACAGATCCCGTCCTTATCGCGGATATGGACCGGGTCGACGTCGAAGCCGATGGCCTCCTCATAGCCGAAGGTCATATTCGGCACCCGCGCCAGCCATTTGAAGCCGGTCAGCGTCTCTTCGTGGCCGATCCCGCGGGCGGCGCAGAGCTTGCCCAGCAGCCGGGAGGAGACCACTGAGCTGCCGATCACCGGAGACGACGCCTCCTGGGTGCTCTGCCAGCCGGGTCGCAGCGGGCCGCGGGTGATGATGTGGGAACCCAGCAGGGCGCCCATCTCATCGCCGCTGAGCTGACGCCAGCGCCCGGCGTCCTCGTCGTAGACGGCCGCAGAGAGCCGGTCGGCGTCGGGGTCGTTGGCCAGCACCAGGTCAGCGCGGTGCTCGGCGGCGGCCTGCAGAGCCAAGTCCAGGGCCCCGGCCTCCTCCGGGTTGGGGAAGTCGGCGGTGGGGAAGTCCGGATCCGGGGCAAACTGCTGCGCCACCGGGATCACCCGGTCGAAGCCGGCCGCCTCCAGCAGGCTGGTGACCGCTTCACCGCCGACGCCGTGCATCGCCGTATACACCACGGTCAGGTCCCGGTGCGGATACCCCTCGACGTCCAGCAGCTGCAGGGCTTCGCGCTGGTAGTCCTGCCGCGCTTCGGCGCCGATAGGCTGCACACTCGAGGGGGCACGCGCGGCAGCCGCATCTGATGCGGCCGCCGCAGCGGTGGAGCCGGCGTCGAAGTCGGCGTCGACCAGTTCAGCGATGGTGGCTGCGATCTGCTGGTCGAACGGTGAGACGATCTGAGCCCCGACGCCGAGACCGTCGGGCTCCAGGAAGCGGGAGAGCTCTCCGCCGAAGTACACCTTGTACCCGTTGTCCAGCGGAGGATTGTGGCTGGCGGTGACCATGACGCCGACCTCAGCGTCCTGGACCAGGACCTGCCGGGCCAGCAGGGGAGTTGGCCCGGGCTGGTCGAACAGGTGCACCTGCCAGCCGGCGTCGTTGAAGATCTCTGCGGTGTCGAAGGCGAACTCATCGGACTGGTGCCGGGCGTCGTAGCCGATCACGATGCTGTGGGTATCTGTGGACTGGGTGCCGCTGGACTGGGTGCTGCTGGACTGGGCTGCGCGCAGCTTCTCCGCGGCATAGGACAGCAGCCCGGCGGCCGTCTGGCGGACCACCAGCCGGTTCATCCGCAGCGGCCCGGGTCCCAGCTCGGCGCGCAGACCGGCGGTGCCGAATGCCAGGCGGCCGGCGAAGAGCCGCTCAAGTGCGGCATAGGCGACCTGGTTCTCCGCCGAGTCGTCCACCAGCTCCTGCAGCTCAGTGGCGGTGGCCGGATCTGGGTCCAGGTGGATCCAGCGGGCGGCAGTGGCCAGCAGCTCGGTCATGCCTGTGCTCCTTCACGGGGGCCGTCCACCGCGAAGGAGATGATGGCGGCCAGCAGCTGGGCGATGCGCGGTCCGGCGGCGCGCCCGGCTTCGATGACTTCCTGGTGGCTCAGCGGCTGATCGGAAATGCCTGCGGCGAGGTTGGTCACCAGGGAGATGCCGAAGACCTCCATGCCGGCAGCCCGGGCGGCAACAGCCTCCAGGGCGGTTGACATGCCCACCAGGTCAGCGCCGATGGTGCGCAGGTAACCGATCTCGGCGGGAGTTTCATAGTGCGGTCCGGGCAGCTGCGCGTAGACGCCTTCGGGCAGCGAAGGGTCGATCTGCCGGGCCAGGGCGCGGATTCTGGGGGAGTACAGGTCGGTGGCATCGACGAAATGTGCCCCGCGCAGCGGGGAGGCGCCGGTGAGGTTGATGTGGTCGCTGATCAGCACGGGGGTTCCGGGATCCCAGTGGCGGTTGAGGCCGCCGCAGCCGTTGGTGAGCACCATCGTGGCCGCACCGGCGGCCGCAGCTGTGCGCACCCCATGGGCGACGGCGTCGACCCCGTGGCCCTCGTAGTAGTGGGTGCGCGCCCCGATGACCAGAATGTGCTGGCCGGCGGGGGTGCGGATCACCTTCAGCGACCCGGAGTGTCCCGGGACGCCGGAGCTGTGGAAGCCGGGGACCTGGTCGGCGTCGACTTCGGCGATCAGCTCGCCCAGCTGCCCGGCGGCCTCGCCCCAGCCGGAGCCCAGGGTGCAGGCCAGATCAATGCGCTCCACACCGGCGGCGACCAACAGTGCTTTGGCCGCCCGCTCTGCCTGCTGGTTCGGCAGACTGGTGGGGTCGTTGGTCGGTGCTGCCGCGGCCGCGGTGTCGCCGTCGGCTCCGGGCTTGACATGTCCGAAGCCGGAGGCGGTCGGGTCGTCGTCGGGCTGTTGAGTGTCCGCAGGTGTCCTCATATCCCCAAACTTACCTGCTGTTGGCTGACTGCGGCTGAGTTAGAGTGCCTGACATGACTCCACCGCGCACCCCCACAGCCGTCGATGCCCTGGCGGAGAACTATTTTGAGCAGCTGCTCGCCCTGGCCCCCGAGGAGGCCACCATGCTGGGCCGCACCGGTGTGGAGACCCAGTACGGAGACTATTCGCCCGCCGGACGACAGGCGCTCGCGTCGCTGCACCGCAGCGTGTTGGCCCAGTTGGATGAGCTCGAAGCCGCTGATGCGACCGATGAGGTCACCATCCACGCCATGCGTGAACGGCTCGGGGCGGAATTGGCTGAGCAGGCGAGCGGCCGCACTGAGCTGAACAACATCGCCTCTGCCGCCCATGGCATCCGCATGGTGCTTGAGCTGATGCCGCAGTCCACCGATGCGGACTTCACCCATATCGCCGGGCGGCTGCACAACGTCCCCACCGCCCTGGACCAGTACTGGGAGTCGCTGCAGCACTCCCAGGCGCAGGGTCACGTGGCCGCAGCACGGCAGGTGCGGGCCGCCGCCGAACAGGCCGAGTCCTGGGCATCCGAGGACGGGGCACTGAGCTCGCTGAGCGCAGCCGCCGAGGCCGCCGAAGTCTCCGAGACGGTGCTGGCAGAGGTTCGCGCCGGTGTGGCTGCGGCCGCTGAGGCCTACCGCCGCTTTGCGCTGCGCCTGCGCGAGGAGCTGCTGCCCCACGCCCCAGAGCAGGACGCCGTCGGAGCTGAGCTCTACCAGCTGTATTCCCGGTCCTTCACCGGGGCCACGCTGGATCTGGAGGAGACCTATGCGTGGGGGCTTGAGGAGTTGGAGCGGATCGTCGTCGCCCAGCAGCAGGTGGCTGAGCAGATCCGTCCCGGCGCCACGGTGGAGGAGGCCAAGGAGATCCTCAACAGCGATCCGGAGCGGGTGATCCACGGCACCGAGGCGCTGCGCGGATGGATGCAGCAGCTCTCAGACGCCGCGATTGCTGACCTGCGCGACACCCACTTCGACGTTCCGGCGCCGATGGATCAGCTGGACTGCCGCATCGCACCCACTCAGGACGGCGGGGTCTACTACACCGCCCCCAGTGACGACTTCTCCCGGCCGGGAAGCATGTGGTGGTCGGTGCCCCCTGAGAACACCGAGTTCACCACCTGGGCTGAGACCACCACGGTCTATCACGAGGGGGTGCCTGGTCATCACCTGCAGATCGGCACTGCGACTCTGGTCAAGGATCGGCTGAACTCTTGGCGCCGGCATGCCGCCGGCACCGCCGGTTTCGCCGAAGGCTGGGCGCTCTACGCCGAGCAGCTGATGGCCGAACTGGGTTACCTGCAGGACCCGGGCGACCGGATGGGCATGCTGGATATGCAGCGCATGCGCGCCGCCCGCGTCGTCTTCGACATCGGCATCCACTGCGGCTTCAGCGCACCTGAGCAGTGGGGAGGTCAGGTGTGGACTCCGCAGGTGGGGCACCGGTTCCTGCGCGAGCACCTGCCGGTGACCGAAGGTGAGCTGGACTTCGAGTTCGTCCGCTACTTGGGCTGGCCCGGCCAGGCCGCCAGCTACAAGGTGGGCCAGTGCGTCTTTGAGCAGATCCGCGCGGAGCGTGAGGCGCGGCAGGGCAGCGACTTCGACCTGCGGGCCTTCCACACCGAGCTGCTGCAGCTGGGCGGACTGGGCCTCGACACGCTGCGCTTCGCAATGAGCCGCAGCTAGGCACGGGGCTCAGTCGTCGGGGGAGCTGACGTGCAGGTGCAGCCGGCGGGCCGCCTCAGAGATCGAACCGGTCAGTGAGGGGTAGACGGTGAACGTTGCGGCGATATCGTCCACGTGCAGCTTATGGGTCAGCGCAAGCGCCAGCGGGAAGATCAGCTCCGAGGCCCGGGGCGCGACGATGACGGCGCCGATGACGGTGCCCGAGCCTCGTCGGGCGAAGATCTTCACGAAGCCCTCGTAGATGTTCATCATCTTCGCCCGCGGATTGGTGGTCAGGTCCAGCTTCACCACGTCCGCCTGGTACTTGCCGGAGTCCACCTGAGCCTGGGTGACCCCCACTGTGGCGATCTCCGGGGAGGTGAACACGTTGGAGGTCACCCGGTGCAGCTGCAGCGGCTTCACCGCATCGCCCTGCATGTGGGCCACAGCGATCCGGCCCTGCATCGCGGCCACTGAGGCCAGCGGGAACATGCCGGTGCAGTCGCCTGCGGCGTAGATGTTCGGCCCCGTGGTGCGCGAGACCGTGTCGACGCGGATATGGCCGGACTCAGTGGTCTCCACCCCGGCCTCATCCAGCCCGATGCCGGTGGTGTTGGGGATGCCGCCCACCGCCATCAGGCAGTGCGAGCCCTCCAGCACCCGGCCGTCGGTGAGGGCGACCCGCACACCGTCAGCCGTGCGCTCCACCGATTCGGCACGCGTCTGCGAAGCGACCTTCACCCCAGCCCGGGTGAAGGCGTTCTCCAGGGCGGCTGCGGCGTCGGAGTCCTCACCGGGCAGCACCTGCTCCCGGGAGGAGACCAGTGTGACCGCAGCTCCCAGCCGGCGGTAGGCGGAGGCGAACTCGGCGCCGGTGACCCCGGAGCCGACGACGATCATGTGCTCGGGAACATCGGTGATGTTGTAGGCCTGGGTCCAGCTGAGGATGCGCTCGCCGTCGGGCACGGCGGTGGGCAGCTCCCTGGGGTGGGCGCCGGTGGCGACGATGATCGCATCGGCCTCAACGGTGAAGGTCTCCCCGGCAGGGTCGGTGACTTCCAAGCTGGTCGGCGGAAGGATGCGGCCGCGTCCGGTGACGATGCGCACCCCTGCAGCCCTCAGCGAGGCGGTGATGTCCTGCGACTGGGTGCGGGCCAGCTGCAGCAGTCGCTCATTGACCTTGGAGAACTCGGCCCAGGCCTCGGTCTCGTACTTATCCTCCCCGGTGGTGCCGAATCGGACCCCGAATGCCGTGGAGGCGTTGACCCTGCGCATGGCGTCGGCGGTGGCGACCAGCGTCTTGGAGGGCACCACATCGGTGAGCACCGCGGAGCCGCCCATGCCCTTCTCCTCGACGATGGTTACCTCTGCCCCGGCGTCGGCTGCCACCATCGCGGCCTCATAGCCGCCGGGGCCGCCGCCCAGAATCGCAATCCGGTCAGGGGCGAAGCGTTTTGCATGGATCTGAGTAGTCACACGCCCCATTCTTGCCCACCAGCGGAACAGGCCAAAACCTCGCAGCAGAACGGCCGCGGTGCACAGTCGTGTTTGTGCGCGCCCGTCCACCCTGCCATCGGATACCCTGGGGAGAATCAGCGGCACCCCCGTCGCATCACACGTTGAGCGCAGAGTACGTTGAACAAAGGAGCACCAAGGGCAGGTGGAGACCAACATGGCGCTGGGCCCGCGGTCGGAGTCGGCCGCAGTCATGGAGTCTTTTCCCAGCCTGCCCATCCACTCTTCGCTGCTGTTCGTGCTGATCGCCGGGCTCTTCCTGGCGGCGCTGATCATCCGGGCTCAGCGGCTGTCGATGCGGCCGCATCACGCTGCGGGGCTGACGGCGCGTCGGGCCCGCACTGCGCGCCGACGAGTGCAGCGCAGACGTCGGCGTTCGCGCACCCGGGAAAGTCCGGGCCGCCGCGAACAGCTGCACGACACGCACGGTGCTGAGGTGACCACCCTCGCCAGAGAAGGGACGATGAGGCAGAACATGCAGCAGGCTACGGTTTCATCCGAAGCAGGAGCCCACCAGCGGTCCGCGCCCACCGGGCAGTTTCGCATCCATTGGGACCGCACGCTGTTGGCGGGGCTCGCCGCACTGGGACTGTTGGCGGGGCTGGGGACTGCAGCGGCAGCCTGGCTCGGCCCGCTGTCCTGGAGCGTGCCGGGCATCTGCGGCGCAGTGGTGCTGCTCAGCCTGGTGGCACTGCAGGTCAGTGCCGCGCTGCGTCGCCGGCGAAAGCGCCGGGCACGGGTCGAGCACGCCATCCAGGATGCGATGGACTCCCAGCCGCAGGTGCGTGAGCAGACGCAGCTGCGGCAGCGCAGCGCAGCCGAAGCCGGTGCGGCAATGGGCATCACCGCCGAATCGGCCCCCTTTGATGCGCTCAGCGCCGACTCGGCCGGCCACGGGGGCCCCGACTCCCTGGTGACGCTGGATGAGGACGGGCTTCCCCAGGACGCTGAGCGGCTGTTCGGCGAGGGCGCCTCGCAGACTCGGCAGTCCCACGCAGACGAATCCGCGCTGTTTGACCAAGGCAGTCCGGATCAGGCCAGCAGGCAACAGGGCACCGTGACCCCAGCAGAGAGCTGGACCCCGCGTGCGGTGCCTCACCCGAAGTACCTGATGACGGAGAAGGTGGAACGCTCAGAACCGGAACCGTTGGTCGCACCGCAGGAGCCGACGCCCAGTGCCGACACCAAGCTCAAGCAGCCTGCGGCTCCGGCAGCTGCGCAGAGCGACGAGGCAGCATCCTCGGCGCCCGAGGAATCTTTGGACCTGGATGCGGTGCTGAAGCGCAGGCGAGCCTGAGGTACGCCCACGTGCCCCATACCCCCCGGTCAGTGACGGCGCCGCCGGCTGCCGACCGCGTCCAGCAGGAATCCCGGCAGCTGGCCTTCCTGCAGTCCTACGACGCACATTCGCCGATCTCTGCCGCGCTTCAGCAGTCCGGCGTCTACGCCACCAGCATCCACCTCGAGTTCGTCCAGCACCGGCCGGGCGCCGGTGTCACCGGCGTCTATCGGGTCGCCACTTCACGACCTGTGCTGACCCAGGATGCCGCCCAGGGGGTCTATACCGAAACCTCTGATCACGTGGATGAGCTTTTCGTAGGGCTGACCACTGAGCGAATCCACGACGACGCCGAAGGGGTGGTCTTCTCACACTGCCCCTATGGGCAGCTGGCGATCTGGCAGCACCCCCAGGACCCGGCGCTGCCCGGGCTTCGGGTGGCCACCGACCCCAAATCCGTCGCCGCCACCTGGGGCTCCGGCCGGACTCTGATCAGGCTGGAGACCATCAGCTACCGGCCGCTGCGCCGTGCGGTGATCGCCGCAGACTTCTCAGACGGCACCCGTCGGTATCTCAAAGTGGTGCGCACTCGGCGGGCCGCCGAGCTCGATGAGCGTCACCGTATGCTGCTGGAAGCCGGGGTTCCCGCCCCGATGCCGGTGAGCCACCCGGTCAGCGACGTCGTCGCCCTGGCCCAGGGCGAAGGGGTCTCGCTGGCGGAGTACTTCCTGGCCGACGGCGGCGCCACCGTGCAGCCGCAGGACTTCATCAGCCTGCTGGGCAGAATGCCGGCGCAGGTCATGGCCCTCCCGGCGCGTGAGGCATGGACGGACCGGCTGCCGGCCTACGCCTCAGCAGCCGGCTCAGCCCTGCCGCAGCATGTGGACCGCATCTGGCGGCTGGAGGAGAAGATCCTCACCACACTGCCGGTCACCGATCGCGGGCCGGTGGTGCCCACCCACGGGGACTTCTATGAGGCTAATGTGCTCATGCGCGACTCGAAGATCAGCTGCCTGCTCGACGTGGACTCGCTGGGGCCCGGTCACCGCGTGGATGACCTCGCCTGCTTCCTGGGGCACCTGGCCGTGCTGCCGGCGGTCGACCCCCGCTATATCCACGCCCCGGCGGCCTTCGACCGCTTCGCCCGCGCCTTCGCCGCAGAAGTCGACCCGGAGGCGCTGCGGATACGGTCGGCGTCGGTGGCGCTGTCCCTGGTGGCAGGTGCCCGCGACGCCTCCCGAAGCGACTGGCAGGCGCAGGCCGAGCACCGGCTGCGCTGCGCAGAGGTGCTGGTGGGCCTCACTCCCGACGCGGGGGACCTTCCGCGGTGGCCAACCGTTCTCTGATCTGCTGCAGCTGCGCTTCGACGACGTCGGCGTCGGGGGAGCGGTCCAGGCTGCGCAGCGATTCGACCCGGCCCTCCAATGCGGTGATCAGCAGTGCGTCTGAGATCTGCCGATCGCTGGAGGCCATCCGGAACATGGCCTCGGCCTCCTCGGGACGGCTCATCTGAAGCAGCACCGTGGCGGCGAAGATCTCCGAGTCGGCAGCCGCCTCCTCGTCGGAGGCCTCGGCGAAGAGGTCTGCGGCCTCCAACGCCGCTGCCACGGCGTCTGTGCCCCGGCCCAGGGCAGTCAGGGAACGGGCCCGGGTGTCGGTGATGTCCGCGCGCTGCCAGGCGGTGCCGTGCTCGACGACGATGCGCCCGGCTCGGTCCAGATGCTGCAGACCGGCCGGATCCTCGTGGCGGCAGAGCAGGTGCCCCAAGGAATGCAGGGCCTGCAGCAGCATCAGCGGATCCGTGTCCTCGCCCTGGTCGGCCAGCCGCAGCCCTTCCGAATAGTGGTGCTTGGCAGTGTGGACTCGGTCCAATGAGGCGGCCAGCGCGCCGGCGGCAAGATGTGCGCGGGCGGCCTCGTCGGTCTCCTCAGCGGCGAGGAAGTGCCCTGCGGCCTCGTCCCAATGCGACATCGCCTCCAGCGGCCGCTTCTGCTGGGTAACCGCATGGCCCAGCCCCATCAGGGCCCGGGCCCTGGTGGAGTGATCCTCCTGCGAACCGGCCAGGCGCAGTGAGAGTGCGTCCAGTATGCTCTCCGCCTCGGCGTGCTGCTGCATGTCCAGCAGCTGCTGCCCCAGTGCCAGGGTGAGCATCCGTGACTCGGTGAACTCACCCAGCTCGGCCTGCTGCACGGAGACCCGCCACGCCAGCACCGCCACCTCGTCCTGATCCAGGCTCGCGCTGATGCCGGCCAGCAGAGCGGCCGCCGAAGCTGCTCCTCTGCGCACCCCGCAGGCCGAGTACATCTCTGCCGAGCTGATTGCCTCAGCGGCGGCCTTCTCCGGTCGGTCCTGGTTGTAGTGCACAGTGGCCCGCAGCATGTTCATGGCCCCGCGCACCGCACGGTTGGTGGGTGCGCTCAGAACCTTCTCCGAGGTGCTCAGCGCCTCATCGGGCTGGTCGGACAGCAGCTGGGCGTGGGCTAAGAACATCTGAGCTGAGGCGAGCGCCTGGGCGCGCTGAAGGTGCTCCAAGATGTCACAGGCATCGCTGATCAGAGGCATGGCAGCTTCGGGTCCGTCATCGTGCATGCTGCGCACCGCCAGCGAGGAGAGCACATCGGCGCGCTCGACGCTGGGTGCGCCGTCGTCGAGCTCCTCGGCCACGCGGGTGAGGATCTCAGCCTCCACCCGGTCGGGCTCACGCAGCAGCATCGGCCCCAGCTGGGCCTCAGTGTCGGCCTGCCGGGTGCGGCCCAGCTGCCGCAGCAGGTCGATCCGCCGACGGGTATAGGGGGCGGATCGCTCTGAGTCTCCGCGCATTTCGTAGACCCCGGACAGCACCCGCAGCAGCATCAGCCGGTTCTCCGGGTCACCTGAGCCCGGTGCGTCCAAGCCTCGTTCAGCCGCAGCTGCGGCGGTGGCGTAGCTCTCGCCGTAGGCGGCCTCATAGGCCAGGTCGACCCACCCGCGTGCAGTGTTGGCCTCAGCCCTGGTGGTGCTGGGTCCCTGCAGCAGCGCCTGCAGGCGCGCGTCCAGCGGAGCCGTGCCCGGCATCTCTACGTGCAGGTCAGCAGAATCGCCCTTCATCCTCCCCAGGATAGCGGCCCGGGGACCTTCCGATCACACCGGGTACGTAGAATGTGGCTGATGCCCCGCCTCCAACACCGCCGCACACCGCTCGCTGCCCTCGTGGTGGGGGTCGGCCTGCTGCTGACCGGCTGCTCCGAACCGCCGCCGCCGGCACCTGAGCCCACCGGTGCAGAGTTGGAGCGTGCCTGGCGGATCGCCGTCGGCTCTGATCCGCTGGACCGGACCGTTGCCCAGCTGTATTCGCAGGCGCTCAACGCCCATGAGGCTCCCGCAGCCGTGGTGGAGGACACGGAGGCTGAAGCCACCGAGCTCGCCGTCGCGCTGGGGCAGCAGGGTGCTGAAGAGGCTGCCGAGAACTCCGATGATGAGCGCTATGAGATCGTCCTGGCCCGCACGATGGACTTGGCGCAGGCTCTGGACCCAGAAGGCTACGCTGAGCTGACTGAGTCACCGAACGACGACGATCTGGGACCTGCCGCTGCTCCGGGGGAGCTCACCGAGGTCATCGAGTCTCAGCTGAACGATGCGCAGCTGCTCACCAGCGCCTCAGCGGTGCTGCGCAGCGCCGTGCACCTGACCAGCATCACTGAGGCAGACTTCGTCGCAGAGTCTGATGAGGAGCTGTCCCTGGAAGCACTGGCGGCTCAGTGCTCGGAGCTCACTGTGGGGGTGCGCAGCGGCAGCACCGCCTCGCAGGACCGTCTGGAGGAGGTCTATGACTGTCAGCCGCAGCAGTGGGTGGTCGAGGACGAGGACGCGCTGATTCAGGGGCTGATCACCGCAGAGATCGACGCCGCCCTGATGACCAGTTCGCACCCCGGGGTCGCCGAGCATGCGCTGACCAGTCTGGAGGACACCCAGCGTGCTTTTCCCCACGATCAGTACGCCCCGGTGATCGCATCTCGGATCGCAGGCAGCGTGCCCGGCGTCGTCGATGATATTTCCTCCGCCCTTGACGACGAGGCGCTGAGCACGCTGCGCAGACTCATCCACGGTGACCAGGGCCTGACCCCCCAGCAGGCGGCCGAATACTGGTTGGTCCAGAACGAATTCATCGCCGAACCCGACGTTTGGGGCTGATCCGCCGCCGCACCCGAAAACACAGTGCTTCAGAGATTCGCAGATTGTTGACAATATGAGGCAGAATCTCTGCATGGAGGAATTCGAGGACTTCACCCAGGCGCGCAAGCTTCGCAATGTCCGCTACGACGTCCGCGGTCCCATCGCTGCAGAGGCCGCCCGGCTCGAGCGTGACGGCCACCGGATCACCAAGCTGAACATCGGCAATCTGGCGCCATTCGGCTTCGAAGCTCCGGACTCGATCATGATGGACATGATCAAGCACCTGCCCACCGCACAGGGGTACTCCGAATCTGCCGGCATCTACTCCGCGCGCACAGCAGTCGCCCAGTACTATCAGACCAAGGGGATGAAGGACGCCGCCGTCGAGGACGTCTACCTCGGCAACGGGGTCTCTGAGCTGATCGGCATGACGCTGCAGGCGCTGATCAACCCCGGCGACGAGATCCTCATCCCCGCCCCCGACTATCCGCTGTGGACCGGCCTGACGGCGCTGTACCAGGGCATCCCGGTCCACTACATCTGTGATGATCAGAACCACTGGTGGCCGGACCCGGAGGAGATCGAGTCAAAAGTCACCGACCGCACCAAGGCGCTGGTGATCATCAACCCCAACAACCCCACCGGAGCGGTCTACCCGCGCGAGATCCTTGAGGCGATCGTCGACATCTGCCGGCGTCATAATCTGATGCTCTTCACCGATGAGATCTACGAGAAGATCACCTACGACGGCGCCGAGATGATCAACGCGTGCACACTGAGCGAGGACGTGTTCACCATCACTTTCTCGGGGCTGTCGAAGACCTGGCGGGTCGCCGGCTACCGGTCGGGCTGGATCTACATCTCCGGGCCCAAGCACCGGGCGAAGAACTACCTGGAGGGCCTGCAGCTGATGAGCAATCTGCGCATGTGCGCCAATGTGCCCGGCCAGCACGCCATCCAGACCGCGTTGGGCGGGTATCAGTCCATCAACGAGTACATCACCCCGGGCGGGCGCCTCTACGAGCAGCGCAAGGCGGCCTACGACCTGCTCTGCGACATCCCGGGGGTCAACGTCCAGCAGATGGATGGGGCGATGTACCTGTTCCCGCGGCTGGACCCGGAGATCTACCCGATCGACAACGATGAGGCGTTCGCCATGGAGCTGCTGCGCCAGCAGAAGATTCTGGTCTCCCACGGCCGGGCCTTCAACTGGATCGATGATCAGCACTTCCGCCTGGTCACCCTGCCGTCTGTGGAGGACATGGAGGAGGCCATCGCCGGCATTGCCCAGTTCCTGGCCGAGTATCGCGACGCCGTGGCGAAACCCAGCTCCGTCACTGCCAGCGTCTGATCCCTCAGTGTTGCAGAATGGGGGGATGCATCAGTTCCCTGAGGAGATCTTCCAGTCGCCCAAGCTCGCCGCAGTCCGCTATGACGTCCGGGGGCCCATCGCCGAGGAGGCGGCGCGGCTGGAGCGCGAAGGCCACCGCATCACGCGGCTGAACATCGGCAATCCTGCTCCCTTCGGGTTCGAGGCGCCGGACTCGATCCTGCAGACCATGATCAAGGAGCTGCCCACGGCCCAGGGCTACTCCGACTCCCAGGGGATCCACTCAGCACGGGTGGCGATCGCCCAGTACTACCAGACCCGCGGGATGGTCGATGCTGGCCCGGATGACGTGTGGCTGGGCAACGGGGTCTCTGAGCTGATCTCCATGGTGCTGACTGCGCTTCTGGGCTCCGGCGATGAGGTGCTGATCCCCGCACCCGACTACCCGCTGTGGACTGGGGCGACCAAACTGGCAGGCGGCAACCCGGTGCACTACATCTGTGATGAGCAGAACCATTGGTGGCCGGATCTGGAGGAGATCGAGGCGAAGATCACCGATCGGACCAAGGCACTGGTGGTGATCAACCCCAACAACCCCACTGGGGCGGTCTACCCGCGCGAAGTGCTGGAGGGGATGGCGGATATCTGCCGTCGCCACGGACTGCTGCTGCTGGCTGATGAGATCTACGAGAACATCACCTTCGACGGCGTGGAGATGGTCAACGCCGCCACTGTGGCGGAGGATGTGCTCACGATCACCTTCTCGGGGCTGTCGAAGACCTGGCGGGTGGCAGGGTTCCGCTCCGGGTGGATCTACATCTCCGGACCCACCCATCGGGCGAAGAACTACTTGGAGGGCCTGGGGCTGCTGATGAATATGCGCATGTGCGCCAATGTGCCCGGTCAGCATGCGATCCAGGCCGCCTTGGGCGGTCACCAGTCGATCGAGGATCTGATCCTGCCTTCTGGCCGGCT
>JBQCZP010000001.1:237986-272174 GCA_052089225.1 Nesterenkonia sp. | reverse complement strand
GTGTTCAGTTTTCAAACGTCGATAAGTGTCCAGATTTCGGCCGACGTTGACACGTCCAGCTGAGGATCCTTCGATGGAGTACTGATAGTAACCAGCACGCTATGAGCATGTTGCTGACCCCGCATCGCTGCGCGAGACTGGGTCCATGCGCTTTCGTCGACGAATCATGGTCCTCGATGCCGCCGATACCACCACTGTGGGCTCATTCTGGGCTGAAGTAATCGAGGCCCAAATGCACGGCGATCATGAGTGGCTCAGCCTTACCACCGAGGACGGCTGGGAAATGGCGGTTCAATACGCCCCGGACCATCAACCTCCGCAATGGCCTGATGGCGCTGCCCAACAGATTCATCTCGATCTCTACGTCGACGATATGGACGCTGCGCACCAACACGTCATGGCTGCTGGTGCACGGTGGCTTCAAGAGGAACGTGCATATGGCGATGGTGGTTTCGCCGTTTATGCTGATCCTGCTGGCCACCCATTCTGTCTGTGTTGGGGGACCTGAGTCTCTTTAGCACTTATCGCAAGCTCAGAAACACCATGAAGCGCCCCAGTTGTCGATCGGTAAGCGGGACGGCAAGGCGCGCTATGGCTGACCTGGCGGGGAGGCGTCGGTCCCGTCTTTCAGGTTGTCTTGCCGATGCCGAAGTGTTCCACTGGTTCTCGCGCGCGAGTGTAGGTGATTGTGGTGCTGACTCGTAGCGAGTAGCCGTCCATGAGCGGCACAGTGGTTGGGCGTCCGGAGCCGCCGCCCGTGGGGCCGCCGTTAATACGTACGTGGTCCAGGCCAACCAGTGGTTGGAGGAAGTCTTCGGCAGCGGAGTAGGTCATCTGGTCCACCAGGATCCGTACATCACCGGTGAATCCGGTGGGGATCGGCTCCAGTAAGAGCGGGTATAACGGGGAGAGTCCTCCTTGGCCATCGGAGTACCGTAGGTGGCCGTACTCTCCGGACTGGTGAAGCAGCATCCTTCGGCACTGATCGGCTGCCACCAAATTACCGCCCACGTTGCCCCGCAGGTCGATGGTAATGACCGGATCATCTTGTCTTTCTCGTAGCTGTTGTGCCAATAGTTTGGGGGTCCCGGCGTCGAAGCGTGAGATGCGCACCCCGGGTTCCGTGACCGTGACCGAAGGTTGGGGTGGTTCGGGTGTTTCTTCCCAGTGCACCAGGTCTCCGGCAGGGGACTGGGCGGTGAACCGCCGCGAGTCCGCCCGTATTTGCATAAAGCGACGCGCTGCCACCAGGGCGTGGTGCTGAACTGAGGCCCCGGTAGTGGCCATCCAGTGGTCGGGCTCCTCCACGAGGATCACCCACCCGTTCCGCGCCCCGGCGCGATGCCCGGCCGAGAACTCTGGTACCTGATGCAAGAGTGCGCCGTGTCCGGTCATCTCAGCGATGTAGGGCGGATGATGAGCCTTCCCGGCCGGAATAATGGTCGTATGGGCATCCCCAAGTTCGGCGACCAAACGTTGCAGCTGCGTCCAAAACTGCCCAGCGGGCAGTTCGGCAATGTTCGCGTAGCGGGAGCAGATATCCTCCCATTCCAACCCGCGCAGCTGAGAGTAGGGATAGACGTTCTCAACCATGGTGCGGACCCGCGCGAGGACCTCGGGATAGCTAGTGACTTCGGCGAAGCTCAACGTGTGCTGGTCCGAGTGTGCCAGTGAGTGAAGCAGGTTCAGTGACTGGCCGAGGTGCTCAGCCGTAGGGACCACACTGCTCAGACGATATCTGTTCAGTTCTGCGCACAACTGTGCAGCGGGAGCGTCGGGATCAAGAACCACCTGCCACACGTGATCAGCAGCAGAACTGACCCTGCCCAGTTGCACCGGCTGGCCCAGAACAGCTTCGAACTCGCGGTGTTCCAACTCCAGCAGCGGCAGCAGGGCCTCGGCCCCAGGGACTCCCACGAACTCCACCCGCACCGGGCGCTGGAAGTCTGGAAGCACCATGTCAGCCAGGCTATAGCACTGCTGATAAGCGGCCCGCACGGGGATCCCTAACTGACACACGTTCATCGTGAGTTGGTGCCCCACAACATTTTCCGCTGCCCTGCCGTACCGCTGCGGATTGCGACAAGTTTGGTTAGACGGCTGAAGGGTCATCGAGTTGTCATGTCCCAAGGCAAGACTGGCCTCTCCTGAAATGTTCGATGAGCCCCTCCGAGGGAATAAGCGCCTAAGTCTATGACCTAATATGGGTACCAGGCCCTGAAGGAGGACACCTATGGCAGCCCAGCCGCAGAAGCAGCCCCACCGCCCCGGCGGCGACGACGACCAGAACACCGACGAGGCGGTTCAGGCGAAGGCGAACCCGCAGTCACAGCAGCAGGCCGAGGAGCTGGACAGCCTGCTCGATGAGATCGACACGGTGCTGGAGTCCAACGCTGAGGAGTTCGTCGGCAGTTTCGTGCAGAAGGGCGGACAGTAGCGCGTGGATCGCCGCGTCTACGGCGTCGAAACCGAGTTCGGCATCTCCCACCGGCCCGTGGAGGGCCGCGGCCTGCCGCCCGATGAGCTGGCCCGCTACCTCTTCCGGCCGGTCGTGACGTTCGGGCGCAGCTCCAACATCTTCATCCCCAACGGATCCCGGCTCTACCTCGACGTTGGGTCCCACCCCGAATACGCCAGTGCGGAATGTGCCGACCTGATCGATCTGATCGCCAATGAGGCCGCCGGCGACAGGATCATGCATGATTTGGCGCTGGCCGCGGAGGAAGCCATCCACCTCGACGGGTTCAGCGGCCAGATCTATGTGCTGAAGAACAACGTCGACTCCGCGGGCAACTCCTACGGCAGCCACGAGAACTACCTCATTCCGCGCACCACCCACTTCCGCAGGCTCTCCGGCATCCTGCTGCCGTTTTTGGTGACCCGCCAGATCATCAGCGGGGCAGGCCGGGTGGTCCCGGCGTCGGAGGACGCCGAAGCCCACTTCGCCTTCTCCCAGCGGGCTGATCACATGTGGGAGGGCATCTCCTCGGCCACCACCCGCTCCCGGCCGATCATCAACACCCGCGACGAACCCCACTCCGACGCCGCCACCCACCGCAGGCTGCACGTGATCGTCGGCGACTCGAATATGTCCACCACCACCGCGCTGCTGCGCTACGGCTCCACCGACCTGGTGCTGCGCATGATCGAGGCCGGCGTGCCCATCGGAGACTTCGAGCTGGAGAACCCGATCAGCGCAATCCGCCACATCAGCCACGACATCACCGGCACAGCCACGGTGCGCGTACGCGGATCCGAAGATCAGACGGCCGTGCAGATGCAGCGGGGTCTGCTGCAGCGGGCCCAGCAGTTCGTCAAAGACCGCGGCGCCCACCACGAGCACGTAGAGACCATCCTGGAACTCTGGGAGCGCGCCCTGGAGGCGGTAGAGACCGGCGACCACAGCCTCATCGACCACGACATCGACTGGGCCATAAAGAAGCGCCTCGTCGATGAGATCGCCGATGCTCGCGGGCTCGGGATGGACCACCCGCGCCTGGAGCAGCTGGATATGGCCTACCACGACGTGAACCCCCAGCGCGGAGTCTTCCACCTGCTGCGCCGACGCGGCCGCGCCACCGACGTGCTGCCTGCAGGTGCAGTCACCGAGGCGATGATCACCCCACCGGCCACCCGCGCGGCGATGCGCGGCGAGGTCATCTCCACCGCCCGCGCCTATGGTGCTGAGAGCACAGTGGACTGGGTCCACCACAAGCTCACCGACCGGCCCCTGGACGCGGTGATGCTCAAGGATCCCTTCGCCGTCGTCGATTCACGCATTGATGCGCTGCTGGACAAACTCGGAGACCGCAGCAGTCAGCTGCGCGAACGCACGCTGGAAGAACGACGACGCAGCGGAGCCTCACTGGCGCTGACCGACCGCTACGCACTGCTGGGCGAAACCGAGCGGCCCGAGCCCCCGCTGATCTGACGAATTCACCCACACCTAGTAAGGTTCCCCTGATGCGCACTAGAAACTTCGCCCTGCCGACTGCCGCCTCCCTCCTGCTGCTGACCGCCTGCGGCGGCGGCGCGGGACTGGGAAACAGCGACGCTCTCGACGACGTCGAGCTTCATATCCGCGATGACGACCAGCCTGAAGTGATCCTGCACGCACCGGTGGACTCCGATGAGGGCGCTTCACAGGTGCTGGATTCCGGCGACGGCGAGCAGGTCAAGGAGGACTCACTCCTTGAGGTTCGGCAGGTGGCGGCATCCCCGGAGAGCGGCGATGTGATGGGCCACAACTTCGACACCGAGCTTCCGCAGATCGCCTGGCTTCCCAGCATGCAAGAGACCGGGATGGACATTGATCAGTTCTACTTCGATGCGCTGACTGCCGAGGGTGTGACGGTCGGCTCCGATGTGGCCATCTACTACCCGGCAGATGATGAGGGCGCCCATGACCAGCAGCTGGCCATCTTCCGGCTGGAGGACCAGTACCCCGCCTACGCTGACGGCGAAGTCCAGGAGCCCTCCGGCGACCTGCCGGAGGTCACCAACGAGATCGGCGAAGCCCCAGAGCTGCAGGACCACGACTCCGAGGCCGAAGCACCCGGGGAGCTTGCCACCGAGGAGCTGATCGCTGGCGAAGGCCGCGAGATCAACGACGACGACCAGCTCTTCGTGCAGTACCGCGGCTGGCAGTGGCAGAACGGTGAGCAGTTCGACGGCTCCTGGACCGAAGACGGTGAGGCCGGCCAGCCGTTCGGCTTCTCACTGACCGGAGGTGTGATCGAAGGGTGGATGGAAGGCATCCCCGGAAACAACGTCGGCGACCGGCTGATGATGGTGATCCCGCAGGAGCAGGCCTACGGCGAAGCCGTCGACGATGAGGGACTCACCGAGGGCGGCCAGCCCGGCGGGCCGCTGATCTTCACCATCGACATCGTCCAGGCGATCAGCCCCGATGACCTTCCCGAGCCCCAGCAGCAGCCCCAGCAGCAGCCCATGCCCGAGGACATGTCCGAAGAGGAGCTGCAGGAGATGCTGGATCAGATGGAGGAACAGCAGCAGGGCGGCCAGGAATCCCCCCAGGATGAGACAGAGGAGAACGGATCAGAATGAGCTTCGGACAGCGCAACTATGACCGCACCCGGCCCGAGGTCGACTTCCCCGAAGGCCCGCTTCCTGAAGAGCTGGTCATTGAGGACATCATCCCCGGTTCAGGCGACGAAGTGGTCCCCGGTGATGAGATCTCGTGTCACTACGTGGGCGTCTCCTGGTCCACCGGCGAGGAGTTCGACGCCTCCTGGAACCGCGGCAAACCGCTGGACTTCACCGCCGGCGTCGGCCAGGTCATCCAGGGCTGGGACCAGGGTCTGATCGGCATGAACGAGGGCGGCCGGCGTCGCTTCGAGATTCCGCCGCACCTGGGCTACGGAGAGGCCGGCGCCGGGGCCGCGATCGGCCCCAACGAGACGCTGATCTTCGTGGTCGATCTGGTGAAGGTGCAGAAGGCCTGAACCAGTGGTGCAGCAGGAGGGGGAGCAGACGGTGCAGGCGGACCCGATGCTGGTCCGGTGCCTGACCCTGCACCAGAGCGTGCTGGAGCACAGCCCGCACGGACTCACCAAAGAGCAGATCTATCAGCAGGTCGACGGCTACGCCGGCCGCTACCGCGAAGCCCAGTTCCTGGACCATGAGGCCCGTGAGCGGGAGCTCTCAGCCCTAGAGCGTCGGTTCAGCTCCGATAAGCAGTACCTGCGCTCCGCCGGGATCCCGCTGGAGGAGTCTGAGGACCTCA
The DNA here is from genome assembly GCA_052089225.1 of Nesterenkonia sp. GTDB lineage: Bacteria > Actinomycetota > Actinomycetes > Actinomycetales > Micrococcaceae > Nesterenkonia. Next base: position 266,428 of record JBQCZP010000001.1, on the reverse strand, counting down.
CCGGCGAACACCGCTACCGCATCCGCACCGAGGAGTACGGGCTTGCCGACCTTCAGCTCACCGAGCAGGAGCGGCTGGCGCTGCACCGGGCCCGGATGCTCTTCTCCTCCAGCAACGTGCGCGGACTTCAGCATGCCCTGTGGGCACTCAGCGGCCCCAGCGACGACGACGCTGACACCACACCGTCCGCCCTGCAGGCCAGCATCGGCTCCGAGACAGAGCTCGATCGGCTGCTGGAGATCAGCCTGATCGGTCTGCGCGAACCGGTCGCCTTCACCTACACCTCCCGCGGCGCCGGCAGCGCCCAGCCTCGCCGCGCCGTACCCCTGGCCCTGGGCGGCCGCGGCCACTGGTACCTGATCGCCTACGACCTCGACCGGCAGGCCCAGCGCGTCTTCCGCCTGGACCGGATCCACGACGCCGTCGCGATCCTCAAGCCCAAAGACCTCAGCAGCGCCGAACGTGATCACCTGGACCAGCTCGCACAGTCCCCGCGCTTCGACCCGGCCGAGACCCAGGCCATCCTGCGGCGCATGGCCGCCTACCAGGAGCAGCGCGAATCGCTGGACGGCGTCATCGAAGCCCACAGCGGTGAGGCCCCCGAGCCCGGACGGCTGCGGCCGGTGGGCTCCGAGGTGGGCAGAGACAATATCGGACTGCGCACTGACCGGGTCATCAACATGACTGCCTACCTCCTGGGCAACGAAGCCGTGACGCCCACCCAGCTGCTGGCCGAGTACAACATCACCGCCGAGCAGCTGCACCGAGACCTGCTGAGCATCGAACAGTCCGGACCCAATGTGGGAATGAGCCGCTACGTCAGCGTGGAGCCGGAGCTACCCCTCGAGCGTGCCGCCTTCGATGAGGACTACCTCACTGCCGATGAGCCCATCACCCTCACCGTGCCCGACGGCACCTCGGCTGCGACGATGCACCGGCCCGTCTCGCTGACCAAGCCGGGGGCGCTGAGCCTGCTGATCGCGCTGAAGGCGCTGATTGAGGTCGCACCCACAGAGCAGCTGCACCTCACCGACGCCGCCCACAGCGTCCAGCACAAGGTGCTGAACGTGGTCCCCGAATCCATCGCCTCAGCAGCAGAGGCCATGACCCTGCAGCGCACCGACACCGACTCTGCGACCCTGGGGATCATCGAAGAGGCCATCACCGGCGACTACGCCCTGGAGCTTGGGTACACCGACGCCGCCGGAGGCTCCTCGCAGCGCAGCGTGGAGCCGGTGCATGTGATCTACGACGGCCCGCACATCTACTTGCGCGCCTGGTGCCGCAGCGCAGTCGGTGAGCGGCTCTTCCGGTTCGACCGCTTCCAGTCACTGAGCCCGCTGCCCGACTCCCCACGCAGCGCCGAGGCTGAAGCACTGGAACGCACCGAGGCCGGGCCGGCCGCAGTGCAGAGGACCAGCGACTCGCTCACCGGCGTCGTCCTGCGCTTTGCGCCGTTCGCCGCAGCCGCTGCACCCCGCTTCGCCCCCGAGCTGCAGCGCAGAGACTCCCGTGACGGCTCGGTGTTCATCCGCACCCACTTCGCCTCACGCCGCACTGCGATCAACATCTGCGTGGAGGCCGGAGGCGACATCGAACTGGTCCACCCGGCAGACCTGCGCCAGGACGTGCTGCACGCAGCCCAACAGCGGCGCGGCGCCCTGGACTCGCAGACCGGGTGAGTCCGCTAAACTGGAGCGGATAGGGAAAGGACACTCACCATGGGAATTCAAGGCTGGCAGTGGCTGATCATTCTGGCCATCGTTCTGCTGCTCTTCGGCGCCACCCGCCTGCCGAAGCTGGCAAAATCCGTGGGCCAGTCTGCCCGGATCTTCAAGTCCGAGATCAAGACCACCAATGAGGATCAGGACTCCGGTGACCACACCGAGGGCGAGCAGCGCACCGTCGAAGGCGAAGTGGTCGACCCCACCGCCGACGCGCACAGAACGCGTAAGCCCAAAGACCACCGCTGACCCCGATGACTCTCGCCGAACGGGGCCGACCCGGTGAGGGGGGCACCACCAAGCGCCGGAAGAGGCGTCGCCGCGACCCCGAAGCGCATATGTCGCTGCGTGGGCACCTCAAAGAGCTGCGCAATCGCCTCACCATCGCGGCGGTGGGCATTGTGGCCGGTTCAGTCGCCGGGTTCTTCCTCTACGACTGGATCTTCGAGCTGCTCTCCGATCCGATTCAGGGCTACACCGACGACGACGGCGCGCGGCTGACCCAGATCGCCTTCAACGCCGTCGGCCAGCCCCTTGACCTGCTGATCCGCATCTCGCTGTTCGTCGGGGTGATCATCTCCTCCCCGCTGTGGCTCTACCAGCTGTGGGCGTTCATCATGCCCGGGCTGAGGAAGGTCGAGAAGCGGTATGCGATGGCGTTCATCGGCGCCTCGGTTCCGCTGTTCGTCGCCGGGATCCTGATGGCCTACATCGTGCTGCCGCGGGCCATCGAGTTCTTCTTCAGCCTGAACCCCGAGGGCACCGCCAACATCATCGCCCCCGACATCTACTTCACCTTCGTGCTGCACCTCTTCCTAGCCTGCGGCATCGCCATGATTGTGCCGGTGATCCTGGTGGGCATCAATATGATGGGCATCGTCAGCGGCAAGCAGATCCTGCACTCCTGGCGCTGGGTGGTGCTTCTCATCGCCGTCATCTCCGCAATGGCCGCCCCCGGCGGGGAAGCGATCACCATGTTCTTCATCATGGGCCCGATGACCCTGCTCTTCGGCGTCGCGATCGGCCTGTGCCTGCTCCACGACAAACGCGCAGCAAACCGCGAAGCACGGCAGGCCGCGCTGTAGCCCCAGCGCCTGGCCGCATATCTGCTTGAATGGCAGGTATGCCTGATCTTCACCAAGAGAACCTCACCCGCGAGGAGGCCGGCGCCCGCTCAGCGGCCATCTCGGTCTCACACTACGAGGTGCACGCAGACCTCTCCCAGGCTGCCGCCGAAGGCGCTTCCACCTACCCCGTCGACACACGCATCACCCTCACACACACCCCCACTCACACTCCCACCGGCGACGGCGTCTTCCTCGACTACGTCGGCGAGTCCGTAGAGTCGCTGGCCATCAACGGCGAAGCCCGCAGCGTCGACACCCATGTCGGCAGCGCCCGAATCCTGCTCTCCGGCCTCAGCGAGGGCGAGAACGTGGTGGACATCCGTTCTCACTCACGCTTCAGCCGGTCCGGGGAGGGCATGCACCGATTCGTCGACCCCAGCGACAACCAGGTCTACCTCTACACCCAGTACGAGCCGGCCGACTCCCGCAGGGTCTTCCCGGTCTTCGAGCAGCCGGACATCAAAGCCCGCTTCCGGTTCTCCCTCACCGGGCCGGTGACCTGGCAGCTGCGCTCCAACAGTCCCGAGACCTCCCGCACCAGCGTCAGCGGCCATGCCGCAGGGCTGCAGGGCGTGGGTCTGGTGACGGTCAGCTTCGCCGAGACCGAACCGATGAGCAGCTACATCACCACCCTGCTGGCCGGCCCCTACCACCTGGTCAGCGAGCAGTGGCGCGGAAGCGTCACCGGAGGTGAGCCCTTCAGCATCGACCTGGGGCTGCTGTGCCGAGCCTCGATGGCGCAGCACCTGGACGCAGCTGAGCTCTTCACCGTCACCAGAGCGGGACTGGACTTCTTCCACGCCGAATTCGCCTACCCCTACCCGTGGGGAGGCTCCCCGGAGGGCGGGCAGAAGTACGACCAGGTCTTCGTTCCGGAGTACAACCTGGGGGCGATGGAGAACCCCGGTCTGGTGACCTTCACTGAGGCCTATGTGTTCGACTCCGCCGCCACGCAGGCCCAGCACGAGACCCGCGCCAACACCATCCTGCACGAGATGGCGCACATGTGGTTCGGCGACCTGGTGACCATGGGCTGGTGGGACGACCTGTGGCTGAAGGAGTCCTTCGCCGACTATATGGGCGCCTACGGGGTGGACTCGGCCACTGAGTTCACCACCGGGTGGATCTCCTTCGCCAACTCGCGCAAGGGCTGGGCCTATGTGCAGGACCAGCTGCCCACCACCCACCCGATCGTCGCCGACATCACCGACCTGGAGGCCGCCGACCAGAACTTCGACGGCATCACCTACGCCAAGGGCGCCTCGGTGCTGAAGCAGCTGGCCGCCTACGCGGGTCAGGACTCCTTCCGCACCGCGGCCCAGCGCTACTTCGCTCGCCACGCCTTCGGCAACGCCACCCTGCAGGACTTCCTCTCCGAGCTGGAGGAAGTCACCGGAAAAGACATGGGCGCCTGGGCAAAGGCGTGGCTGCAGACCGCCGGCATCCCGGTGCTGGCCACAGAGATCGACGACGCCGGCACCGTGGCGCTGCGCCAGGCCGGCACCGACCCCACCACCGGGGATGCAGTCGCCCGGCCGCATGTGACCCGCGTCGGCCTCTTCACCCTGGACGGCACCGGTGCCCTGACCCGCACGGCGTCGGTGCCGGTGGAGATCACCCCTGAAGCCCCGGAGGGGCTCACTGAAGTACCAGGCATCAACCTTCCCCAGGACGATGTGCCGCGGCTGATTCTGCCCAACGATGAGGATCTGACCTATGCCAAGCTCAGCCTGGACCCGGCATCGGTCGCCGCGGCGCTGACCTACCCGGTGGGGGACCCGCTGGCCCGCGCGACCCTCTGGGCCGCACTGTGGTCCATGGTCCGCGACGCTGAGCTCAGTCCCGGACGCTTCGTCGGTGCGGTGACCACCCTGGGTCTGCAGATCCCCGAGGTGCCGGTGGCCTCCACGCTGCTGCGCCAGGCGGATGCGGCCGCCGAGCGCTTCGCCCCAGCTGGCCAGCGCGCCGACCTGGAGTCACAGCTGAGCTCACGGTTGGCAGAGTTCATCGCCGAAACCGAGGGCGGCGACGTCCAGCGTGCCGCTGCGCGCACTCTGGCAAGCGTCTCTCGCCGCAGCCCCGAGCAGCTGGATCTCATCGCGGATCTGCTGGACGGCAACGCCGCCGACCACGGCATAGGCGGCCTCGACGTCGACGAGGAGCTGCGCTGGGCCTTCCTGCAGGCTCTGGCGGCCCATGGTCGCGCTGATGCGCAGCTGCTCGACGCTGAGCTGAGCAGCCGGACCACCGCACGTGCTCGGATCGCCCACCGGCTGGCGATGGCCGCCCGGCCGGACGCCAAGGTTAAGCGGGCGGCCTTCGATCAGGCGCTCACCGGAACCGATGCCGAGGGCGAGGAGCTCTCCAACGACCATCTCAGCGCCACTGTGGCCGGGTTCTGCACTGACCCCCAGGAGCTGACGGCGGGCTTCGCAGAGGCCTACTTCGAGTCGCTTGTCGGGGTGTGGGAGCAGATGACCCAGGGCCAGGCCACCCGCGTGGTGCGTGGGCTGTTCCCCGGCACCCAGACTCTCAGCCCGGACCAGGAGCCTGAGGAGCACCCGACTGCTGTGCTGAGCCGCAATTGGCTGGCTGAGCACACAGCGGCCCCGGCCGCGCTGCGCCGCATCCTCATCGAGGAGCAGGATCATCTGCTGCGTGGGCTGCGCGCCCAGCAGGCCGGGGCCGCCAGAGGCTAGGGCCGGCTACTTCTTCCTGCTCTTTTCGGCGGCCCTCTTGCGGTCGACCAGCACCTTCTCGTCCACCGGTGCGTCGGAGGAGGCTCGCAGGCGGCGGTAGTACTCCATGGCCTCGTCCTGCCGTGCCTTCTCCGCGCCGGAGGCGACCTCCATGCGCACATGCTCCGGGGCGAAGCCGAAGCCCTCGACCAGATCTTGGGCGTGGGGCCGCACCCGGGCCACCAGTCGGTTGATGTAGGGGCCCAGCGTCCGGGCCCGCTGCGAGGAGATCCGGCCGTTGCTGAGGTACCAGCCCAGGGAGTCCTCGATCCTGCTCAGTGCGAAGATGTCGCGCAGCCAGGTGAACACCTGCGCTGTGCCGGGGTCCTGGATCCTCTCCAGGGCGTCGGTGAAGGCCTCCCACAGCAGCAGGTCTGCGTGGGCCTTGGCTGCGTTGATGATCTCGTACTGGTGCTCGTTGAACTTATCGGCCTGCTGCTGCGGGGACAGTTTGGCCACGCTGCGCAGCTCAGAGGCCACATCGGCGACCATCTGACGCACCCGGCCGGCCAACAGTCCGTGCTGCACATCGGGCTGCTTGAACCAGTGGGCGCTGCGCCGCTCGTTGCCGGTGTCGCGCACCTCCTGCAGAGCTCGGCGCAGCCCGAAGCGGTGCATCACCGTCTCCGAGGCCTGGTTGGCCACGTAGCTGGCCAGCGCGCCGACGTCGGCGTCCTTGAACTCTGCAGCGTAGTCGGCCAGCAGCCGCTTGGCGACCAGCTGCAGCAGCACGTTGTTGTCGCCTTCGAAGGTGACGTAGACGTCGAGGTCTGCGTGCAGCGAGGTGAAGCGGTTCTCGGAGATGTAGCCGGCCCCGCCGCAGGCCTCACGGGCCTCCTGCAGCGCGTCCAGTGCGTGCCATGTGGCGGTCGGTTTGATCGCCGCGGCCAGCGTCTCCAGCTCCTGACGGTTCTCATCGGAGCCGTCGGCCCCGGAGAAGACCTCATCGAGCTTGGCCAGCAGCTTCTCGTGGGCGAAGGAGGCGGCGTAGGTGGTGGCCAGCCGCGGGATCAGCCGGCGCTGGTGCAGCTGGTAGTCCAGCAGCACCTCCTCCTCGGTGGGGGAGCCGGCGTTGAACTGGCGACGCTGATTGCCGTAGGTGATCGCCCCGACCAGTCCCAGCTTCGAGGCCGAGACGGCGGCGCCGGTCAGTGAGACCCGGCCCTGCACCAGCGTGCCGAGCATGGTGAAGAACCGCCGGCCCGGCGACTCGATGGAGGAGGAGTAGGTGCCGTCGGCGGCGACGTCGCCGTAGCGGTTGAGCAGGTTGGTGCGCGGGATGCGCACCTGATCGAAGCTGAACTGCCCGTTGTCCACACCGTTGAGCCCGCCCTTATGGCCGTCGTCGCTGATGGTGATGCCGTCCAGGGGCTCGCCCCTGTCGTCGCGGATGTCCATGTAGAAGCAGTGCACCCCGTGATTGACGCCCTGGGTGATCAGCTGGGCGAAGACCACCGCAGCCTGGGCGTGCAGGGCCGCATTGCCCAGAAAGCGCTTGGTTGCTGCGGTGAACGGGGTGTGGACCACAAACTCCTCGGCATCGGGGTCGTAGGTCGCGGTGGTGCCCAGGGCGGCCACGTCCGAGCCATGGCCGAACTCGGTCATGGCATAGGCGCCGGGCACCGAGAGATCCATGATCCCGGGCAGGAAGCGGGCGTGGTGCTCCTTCGAGCCCAGGTGCATCACCGCTGCGCCGAAGAGCCCCCACTGCACTCCTGATTTGATCTGCAGGGACGGGTCGGCGGTGACCAGCTCTTCGAAGGAAGCGATGTTGGCGCCGTGGGCGTCCTGGCCGCCGAACTCGGCGGGGAACGCCCGGTGGACCGACCCGCTCTCCGCCAGGGCGATGAGCTGCTTATAGCTGCGTTCGCGCTGGTCTTCGCTGGTGAGTCCCTCGATCTTGTGGAACCGCGGGTCCTTCATCAGCTCCCGCGTGTCGCGGCGGACATCGGGCCAGTCGCCCAGCAGCAGCTGTTCGACCTCTTCGACGTCCACTGAGGCGATGGAGAACTCTCCGGTGGTGACGTCGTCGGGTGTAGTGGTCATAGGGGACCTCCTGAGAGAGAATTAGGCGTTGGTGATTGCCGACACCCGTAGTCTAAGATACTGGTGAGTAATAAAGCCACATCGGAAGGTGGACCCATGCCAGAAACTCGCGACGCCGTCATCATCGGCGCTAACCGCATTCCATTCGCCCGCGCCCACGGCGCCTACGCCAAGGCGTCCAACCAGGACATGCTGACCTCCACGCTCAACGGCCTGGTGGCTCGCTACGGGCTGCAGGGCACCCAGTTCGGCGCCGTCGCCGGCGGGGCAGTGATGAAGCACTCCAAGAACTTCAACCTGGTGCGCGAATCGGTGCTGGGCACACCCATCGACCCCAACACTCCGGCCTATGACGTGCAGATGGCCTGCGCCACCGGCATGGAGGCCATCGGTTCGCTGTCCAATAAGATCAAGCTGGGCCAGATCGACTCGGCCATCGGTGGGGGAGTGGATTCGATCTCCGACGCCCCCATCGTGGTCACCGACGAGCTGCGCGGCATCATCATGGAGGCCAACCGGGCCAAGACCACCGGCCAGCGGCTGAAGGCCCTGGCGAAGATCAGGCCCGGCCACCTGGCCCCGCAGGCTCCGGGGGTCAACGAACCGCGCACCGGACTGTCGATGGGCGAGCACATGGCCATCACCGCAGATCAGTGGGGGATCACCCGCGAAGAGCAGGACGAACTGGCCCTGGCCTCGCACAAGAACCTCGCCAAAGCCTACGACGACGGATTCTTCGACGACCTGGTCACCTCCTTCAAGGGCGTGGACCGGGACAACAACATGCGCGCCGACTCCACCATGGAGAAGCTGGGCAAACTTTCCCCGGCCTTCGGCAAGGACCTCGGCGATGCGGCCACGATGACGGCCGCCAACTCCACCGCCCTGACCGACGGCGCCTCGGCGGTGCTGCTGGGCTCAGAGGCCTGGGCCGACGAGCGCGACCTGCCCAAGCTAGCAAACTTCATCGACTACGAAGAGGGCGCAGTGGACTTCGTCGACGGCGAGGAGGGGCTGCTGATGGCGCCCACCTACGCGGCGGCACGGATGCTTAGGCGCAATAACCTGAGTTTCGAAGACTTCGAGTACTTCGAGATCCACGAGGCCTTCGCCTCCACTGTGCTGGCCCAGATGAAGGCCTGGGAGTCGGAGGACTTCTGCCGCGACAAGCTGGGCCTGGACGAGCCGCTGGGCACCATCGACCGCAGCCGGCTCAACATCCACGGCTCATCGTTGGCCGCCGGCCACCCCTTCGCCGCCACCGGAGGACGCATCGTGGCCACCCTGGCCAAGGAGCTGCACGGCAAGCCGGGCACGTTAGGCTTCATCTCAGTCTGTGCTGCAGGCGGCCAAGGAATCACTGCGATCATCGAAGGACGGTGAGACTCTGAATGCCGACCGACACCTACACCGAATTCGCCAACTCGGGCCTGGGCCGCAAGATCACCAAGAGCCTGGGACTGCCGCAGCCGGCGAAGCTGCGCCGCTACCGCCCACAGGCACCGCTGATCGAAGGCCCCGTCGTCGTGCTGGGCGAGTCAGAGGTGGCGGACAACATCGCCGCCCGCCTGCTGACGTGGGACCTTGACGTGCGACGCCACGTGGGCCCGAAGGAGAAGCTCGCCGCCGTCGTCGCCGTTCTCGACACCGCGGCCACCCCGGCTGATCTCAGCAGGGGCGTGCTGCAGCTCGGTGGGCTGATCAAACAGATCAAGCCCTCCGGGCGGGCGATCACAGTCTTCCGCGACCCCGAATCGACTCAGGACCCGGCTGCCCGGGCTGCCCGCAGGGGCGCAGAGGGGCTCACCCGGTCCCTGGCCCACGAGATGCGCGCCGGCGCCACCGCCAACGGGATGGTGCTGGGCGAGGAGCTGGACGCCACCGCACCCGGAGTGGCTGGCGCGCTGCGCTTCCTGCTCTCGGGCCGCTCGGCCTTCGTCTCCGGACAGTTTCTGAGCGTGAGCAGCGTCAACGGCCAGCTGCCTGCTGATTGGGCTGAGCCGCTTCAGGGTCAGGTTGCTGTGGTCACCGGTGCTGCCCGCGGGATCGGGGCCTCCATCGCCAAAGTGCTGCGCCGCGACGGCGCCCGGGTGATCCTGGTCGACGTCCCGGCGGCCGGGGAGGCGCTGGCGGCTGCGGCCAACGAGGTCGAAGGCACCGCCCTGCAGCTGGACATCACCGGCGACGACGCAGCCGAGCGCATTCTTGATCATGCCCAGCAGCACTACGGTCGGCTGGACATTGTGGTGCACAACGCGGGGGTCACCCGCGATAAGCTGCTGGCCAATATGGATGCTGCACGATGGGACTCGGTGATCGCGGTCAACATCGAGTCGCAGCTGCGGATGAACCGCACTCTGCTGGGCTCCGAACTCTTCAGTCGGGTCGAGAACGGGGTGGGTCCGCGCATCGTCTCGCTGGCTTCGACCTCGGGCATCGCAGGAAACCGCGGCCAGACGAACTACGCGGCGTCGAAGGCCGGCGTGATGGGCATGGTCTCTGCTGGGTCAGCCCAGCTGGAGGCCCGCCACGGCACCATCAACGCAGTGGCCCCGGGCTTCATCGAAACCGAGATGACGGCGAAGATGCCGGCCGGCACCCGTGAGGTGGCGCGCCGGCTGAACTCGCTGAGCCAGGGCGGGCTGCCGGTCGACGTCGCCGAGACGGTGGCGTTCCTCGCCTCACCCTCGGCCGCCGGCACCTCAGGGATGACCCTGCGGGTCTGCGGCCAGAACCTGGTAGGAGCCTGATCCCATGACGCGGACCATCGACCTTCCGAACCTGAGCTCGCTCTACGGCCGCGCCGCCCTGAGTGCCGTGAAGTCGAAACTCTCCTCCAACGGGTCCCTGCGCGGGCTGCAGGTGCAGCCAGTGGTGGCCCAGCACCCGGGCATCACCGAGGAGCAGCTGGAGGACTACCGGCGGCTGTTCGCCGGTGAGGCCTTCGACCGCACCCACCGCAGCGCTCTGCCCTCAGTGCTGATCCACATTGCCGCATTCCCGGTCCAGATGGGCCTGATGAGCGGCAGAGACTTCCCGCTGGCGCTGCTGGGCATGGTGCATCTGGCCAACACCGTGGAGCACCACCAGCCGATCATGGCCAACACGCCGCTTCAGATCCTGGTGGACGCGAAGAACTTCCGGCCCCACCGCAAGGGAACCCAGGTCGACATCACGGTGGACGTCTACCCCCAGGGCGTCGACGTCGATTCCGCTGAGCCGAGCGCGCTGCTGTGGAGCGGGGTCTCCACCTATCTGGGCATCGGTTCCTTCGTGGCGGGCAGACCCGAGGGGGAGCAGGCCCGGCGCGGCCAGGGCGGATTCACCCCGCCGAAGAAGACCGCACAGTGGAACCTCAGCGCAGGGGCCGGACGCGACTACGCCGCCGTCTCGGGGGACTACAATCCGATTCACGTCTCCAACATTGCGGCCAAGGCCCTGGGGCAGCGCGGGGTGATCGTCCACGGAATGTACTCGGCGGCCCGCATGCTTGAGGGCCGGGAGCCGGAGTCGGCCGGTCACCGCTGGAGCATCGAGTTCGAAGCACCGGTGGCCCTGCCCGCCAAGGTGGCCTTCGCAGCGGAGAACGTTTCTCCGGACACGCAGCACTTCACCGGGTGGAACGCACGGAAGAACCGCCGGCACTTCACCGGGGAGCTGGTCCTTCCGTGATCCGCTCAGCTCATGGAGACCAGGATCTTCACCTCTGAGTCCCTATTCTCGATCAGCCGGTCGAAGCCCTGCTCGACGATGTCCTCGGCGAGGATACGACTGGTGATGAACGGCTGAAGGTTCACCTTTCCGCTCTTCACCAGGTCGATCGCTTCGGCGTGGTTGTGGGCGTAGCCGATGGAGCTGCCCATCTCCCGGTCCTGCATGGTCAGCTGAGCGGTGATGTCCAGCTCGATGGGGTTGGAGTGGATGGCGACCACTTCCAGTCGTCCTGCAGGGGCCAGCACGTCCAGCAGCTGACCGACTACGGGGCCCACGCCTGCGGCGTCGAACGCCACGTCGGCTCCGGCCTGATTCGTCTGCGCAGCGACTGCGGCGCTGAGGTCTTCGTTGACCGGGTCCACCACGAAGTCTGCGACACCGGATTCCTGCGCCATGTCGCGGCGAGTCTGGGAGGGCTCACTGACGATCGTGGTGACGTTGTAGGCCTTCAGCACGGAGGCGACCAGCAGACCGATGGGGCCGGCCCCGCCGACTACGGCGACTTGGCCGTTCTGGACCCGCGAATGCTGCACCGAATGCACGGCGACGGCCAGCGGTTCGATCATCGCCGCCTGGTCAAGGGGAATCTCACCCACTGGGTGCACCCATTGCTTGTCGACGACGATGTGTTCGCTCATGCCGCCGCCGCGGCCGGAGATGCCGATGAAGCCCATCTTTTCGCAGAGGTTGTACGCGCCCTTCTGGCATGCCGGGCAGGTCCCGTCGACCATGAGCGGTTCGACCACCACTGGGTCGCCGACGGAGAGGCCTGTCACGCCCTCATCGATCTCTTCGACGACGCCGGAGAACTCGTGGCCGAGGATTGTCGGCAGGGTCTCACCGGAGAGCGGGTGCGGCTCCTGGGCGGTGGGTGCCGGCGGGATCGGACCGTCCTGGTACAGGTGCAGGTCACTGCCGCAGATTCCGTTGTAGGCCGGGGCGATCTTCACCGTGCCGGGGTGCAGCTGGGGCTCCTGGACATCTTCGATGCGCAGGTCTTCCTTGCCGTAGTAGAGAACTGCCCTCATAGTCCTGCTCCTTCCAATCATTGGGAGACTGTCTCTTCAGCCTACTCACGATCCGGGGCCGTCGGACCAGCACTTCACTGGGGAACGAAGTCTCCCCTGATGGCTGCGTAGAGAAGCATGTCGCGTCGGTGTCCGGCGATCTCTTGGTGACTGCGCAGCAGACCCTCGCGCTGGTATCCGGCTCTCTGCGCAGCGAGTCCGCGTCCGCGGGCGGAGGCAATGATCGAGTACCCGGCTGTTGCACGCCCCTGATTCAGCTCCTGCAGCCACAGGCCGCAGTGGCCGACCGCCTCATCTGTGTGCGTCTCAACGATGGTGAAGGAGAACCCGGCGCCCTCCGCGTGCCGGCGCTGCTGCCGCTGGGCCCAATCCAGAAGTTCCTCCTCGCTCGCGTGCGCAGGGAGTGAGCCGATGTGCGGCACGTAGGCGTCAGCTGACAGTTCGCGAGCGAGTTCGGTGTCACCCTTGGTAACCCCGCGCAGGTGAACGGAACCGGCCGATGGTGGGGTTGCGGGCCATGCTGGCAGGGACGATGACATCATCGACCACCACTCCTCATGTGACACACGCTTCTAGCCTAATGCCGCCAGAGTGGGGTGGGCAGGGCCGTGCGCTCAGGAGAGGAGGGTGAAGGCGTGGGCAGGCATCCAGAGGTCGATTACGGGTGCCTTCCTGGGTCTGGGTTCGGTGTCGCCGCGGGCTGGTGGGTGGAGGAATCCGTGGGATTTCAACCGGTGATGGCGTCGACAGAGAGGACGCAAGTTAACCGCGCTGGTCTCCCCACCGGCGTCCCAGGGGAGTTGGTGGTCGATGTCGGATCGTTCTGCGGGGACCGTGCAGCCTTGGGTGGCGCATACCCCGTCGCGGAAGATCAGTGAGTCTCGCAGTCGCTGCGGTGGGTACCGGCCCACATAGGTCGCTGAGAGTACGTCCACATCAGCATCGGCCCGGTTGGGGCGGGTGCATCCTTGGTACCACTGGTGGTCGGCGTCCGGATTGGCCGCGAGGGTGCGGGCCTGATCAGGGTCCAGCGCCCAGGACCGGTCGGCAGCCAGTCCCGGTTCGTCCGACCCGCCGGTGAGGGTGGTTTCGGGGACCATGATCATGATCTTCGCGTCCACCGGCTGGGCGCCTTCTTCTGGGGTGTCGCCGGTGCGCAGCCATGCGGAGAACAGATCCGCCTCCCGCTGGGCCAGGGTCCGATCATCAATGGTCCGCTCATCGGCCTGCTCGCTGCCAGGGGGTTCGGCAGCGGTGGCGTGTTGGCGGCGGGCAGTGATCTTGAGTCGTTTTTCGATGGCTGCGGCCTCGACGGTAGGTATGCGGGCGTCGATGTAGCTCATCCCGTCGGTGTCGTGGCTGAACTGGACGTAGCGCTGGGTCCGGTTCTTCGCGCACTGGTCGATATAGGCCTGATAGTCCAGTTGTGCGGTGAACCGGGTCAGCCAGTTCTGAAAGTCTGTCAGGCTGCGATCAATGGCCGCCAACGCGGCGGCAGAGTCCAGGCGCTCCAGGTGCTGGTCCTCAAGGGATTCGGCAACTGTGGTGATCTTACGGAGGCGCAGCGTGTCGATCAGGCCCCGGCGGAAGGCCTCCCAGGTCCAAGGCAGGTGCTCACGGGCGTATGCGCAGGCGTTGAGCGTGCTCGCAGTGGTGTGGTCGCTGAATCCCAACAGCAGGGCTGCTTGGTGGACTGCGGCCCTCTCGGCATCATCCTGGATAAACTCAAGCTCGTGCTGGTGCTCCGCACGGCGAGTGGCCACATGCTCCAACAATGCGGTGATCTTGGCTGCTTCGGCCTGCCGGGCTGCCACTTGGTGCTCCCACGCTGTGGCCAGGGCAGGCTCATCCATCAGGTGCTGCAGCTTCGGCGGCACCCGCGGGGTAAGCATCTCCTGATCATCCATACCCACCACACTACGAGTGAGGTACGACACGGTCACTGTCACGCGGTCGGACGAGGAAGAGGAGGCCCAGTATTCAGGGCACCGACAGAATGTCCGCCGCTCGGACCCTTCGATCTCGGAGCCTGGCACGCGTTCAGCAGTAAGCACCGCCCGGGCATCCGTGGGACGGGTCTTTCACTGCTTGGTTGCCCTTCCCGGTGTCTGGGGAAGCACCTAAGGTGGACGAAACTCACCGCACCGACAGAAGGGTCCCGCCCATGCCTCGCCCCACGCCTGCGGCCGCCGGTGCCGCCCTGGTCGCGCTGCTGGTCTCCTCCTGCGCGAAGGCCCCAGACGGGCCGTCGGAATCAGTCCCCGCGCCAAGCTCGGCCGCCGCCACCGTGGAGGAGACCCAAGCCAGCCAGGATGACGGGCTGGCAGAGGGTGCCGTGAGGCCGGATCGGACGCCGACCTCCGCCGCACGTGAGAACGGCCCTCCTACGGTCTCACCCAACGCCCGTGGCCCCTATGACAACTCCGGAGGGGAGCGTGCGACCCCGATCATGTGCTCCGACGGCGAAGCGCTGCGCGCCAACGAGGGCCATGAGCCCGCCGGGTGGCCGACGAGTGTCGCCGAAGGCGAAGACCTGCCCGACCCCGAGTGTCACCCTGACTTCATCGAGCTCCCCACTTGGGAGCATTACCATTCCACCTGTATGAATCCGCGGGCTCATGGCACGCTGGGCACCGATGAGGACCTCGAACGCTCAGGTCAGGATCCCATGTCCGAGCAGGAGCGCTGGGAGCGAGAATGGGAAGCCTCCGAGATTCGTTCCTGGTGGACCCCGCCAGCCGAAGGTGAGCCCTGTCTGGGCCACGACGGCGGCGCAGACCAGGAGTCGGCCAACGGTCCCTCGCGGGCTGAGTCCTTTGTGCCACTGCCTGAGACTGCGTTCACCGTGGACCACGCCGCAGACGGCCGCCACGGACTATGACCTGATCATCGTAAGGGGCTACAGCGACGCCGAAATGACCGACGGCGACACCCAGCTCATCGACGCCTGGTACAAGCCGGAGAACGTCGAAAACATGGATCTTGAGAACCCCGAGGCGGAGGGCGCCTACGATCACTGCCATTCGTGCGCGGTCAACGGCCAACCCCGCGGGTAGCCTCGCTCTTCGGCAACGACGAGAGGACGAGAATGGCTTCAGGCCACTGACATCCAGAAGGTCCAGCGATCGGACTCCTGGATCTGGGACTGCGGCACACGCTCAGCTATATGCCTCGACAGGGCCTCCACCTCCTCGTCGTCGAGCTCGTGCAGGATGCTGCGTCCCTTCCTGCTCCGCAGGTCCTCCAGCAGGTGGGCCTTCGTCGGGTACTGCGTGCGGACCTCCCAGCGCTGGTGAACCTGCACTGGATGGTCGCTGGCGGCCCGAAGAGCCTCAGCCATAGCGGCCTGACCGGGGCGGCGGCTGCGCTCGACCTCCAGGAGCCGAGGGAACAGGTCAAAGAAATACCCTCGAAGATGGTCCGTGCCTGCTGGCTGCTCGACGTCTTCGATCGTGCGGTCCTGGATGATGATCCGCCCGCCAGGACGCACAATCCGCACCGCCTCGTGGGCGAACGCAGCAAGATCCTCCACATGATGAACCAGAGCACGAGCGAAGACCACGTCCGCCGAGTCAGCAGCCAGGCCGGTGGCGGACGCGTCGCCGAGCACGAAGGCGGCCCGGACGTCGTCGACGTCGTGACGTGCAGTCTCCAGAATCGGTCCACTGGAGTCCACGCCGGTCACCGAGGCCGCACCCAGATCAAGCCACGCACGAGAGTAGATGCCGCCGCCGCAGCCGATGTCCACCACGTGTTTGTCTGCTGGATCCACCAGATCCCGGATCGCCTCAGCCCAGGATGGGTGGGCGCTCCTGCCCGAATAGGCGGCCGCGTTGCTCTGCGCACCGAAATCCATCGCCATGTCCGCAGAGTACCCTGGAGTGACTTACTCCGCGGTGACTCTTGATAGGTTCGTGCGCATGGCCAACCCACAGCAGCACCCCAGCGTCTCCAATGTGATCTCCGATCTGCAGCGTCACGGGCTTCACCCGGAGGTGACCTGGTTCGACGACGCCACCACCACCGCGAGTGCCGCGGCCGAGGCGTTGGGCGTTGACGTGGGGCAGATCGCCAATTCCTTGGTGTTCACCCTGGATGAGGAGCCGATCCTGGTGCTGACCTCAGGCGCTCACCGGGTGGATACTGACTGGCTCGGGCCCCACCTGGGCGGAACGATCGGCAGGGCGACCAAGGATGTCGTCAAAGCAGCCACCGGCCAAGTCATCGGGGGCGTGGCGCCGGTGGGCCATCCGAGTCCGGTGAGAACGTTTGTGGATACGGCCCTGCGCGACTACGGCGAAGTGTGGGCTGCCGCCGGGCACCCGAAGACGGTCTTCCCGACGACCTACGATCAGATGCTGACCATCACCGGGGGCACTCCGACCGCCGTGCGACCATGACAGCGGATCAGCTGCGCAGTATCTTCAGCCGCGCAGGATCTTCGCCATGGCCTTGCCGCGGGCGAGCTCGTCGATGAGCTTATCCAGGTAGCGGATCTCCTGCATGGTGGGTTCCTCGATGTCTTCGACCCGGACACCGCAGATGACTCCGGTGATCTGACTGCGTGAGGGATTCAGCGCTGGTGCCTCGGCGAAGAACGTTTTGAAGTCGGTCTCGGCGTCCAGGTGCTGCTGCAGCTGGTCCTGGGAGTAGCCGGTCAGCCAGGTGGTGATCTCATCGACCTCAGCCTGGGTGCGGCCCTTCTTCTCGGCCTTGGTCACGTAGTGGGGATACACCTTGGAGACGCTCATGGAGTAGATCTTGTGCTCAGCCATCTGCCCAGTATCTCAGCACGCAGCCCGGGTGGGAATCCTGTGGCAATCCTGAGCCAGTGGGTGCGCCGAGAGGGACTCGAACCCCCGACACCTGCGGTGTAAACGCAGTGCTCTGACCAACTGAGCTATCGGCGCGAAGCGTGCCGACAGGATCGGCCAGCACAAGGGGAGAGTCTAGCAAACCGACGACGCCGGCAGAGAACCGCCTATCCGCGCAGATCGGCCAACGCGGCCTGTTCGGACGCGTACAGCGCAGCGCCGACGATGCCGGCGTTGTTCACCAGTGCGGCCGGCACCACTTCGGCGCGCAGCCCGGTCACATAGGGCAGGAAATCGTCGCTGCGTTTGGACACGCCGCCGCCGATGATGAACTGACTCACCGACTGGATACGCTCCACATGCCTCAGGTAGCGGCGCAGCACCTCGCCGTACTCGGCCCAGGGCTGATCGGTGCGCTCCCTCGCGGCAGCGGAGACTTTGGTCTCGGCGACCACGCCCTCAAACTCCAGGTGCCCGAGCTCTGAGTTGGGAACCAGGACGCCGTCGTGCACCAGGGCCGAGCCGACCCCGGTGCCCAGAGTCACGGTCATCACCGTGCCGGTGCGTCCGGCCCCGGCGCCGTAGCGAGCCTCAGCCAGCCCGGCGGCGTCGGCGTCGTTGAGTGTGGAGGTTCGGCCCGGCAGGTGAGCCAGCAGCTGCTCGGTGTCACAGTTGAGCCACGACTGGTCGATGTTGGATGCCGAGAGCACCACGTTGTCGATCACGATCGCGGGAAACGTCACTCCGACCGCCAGCTGCGACTCCGCCGGGGCGCCGTCGCGGCTGAGCAGCTCATCGAGAATCTCACCGATCACCTCAGCCACTGCCGCCGGTGTGGCCGGCTTGGGGGTGGGGATCCGGAACCGTTTGCCCACCAGGGTGCCGTGCTGCAGGTCGACGATGCCGCCCTTGGTTCCGGTGCCGCCGACGTCGACGCCGATGGCCAACTGGGCACGGTGGGTCGGTGCCGCACCGGCAGAGAGCAGCACCTCAGCAGCCGGTGCCTTAGGAGCAGGTTTCGTCATTGTTCTCCACAGAAGTCACACGTTGGGACGGACGCAGAAATGCTGGCGACGCGACGCTGCGTCTGTGCAGTGATCACCGACTACGGTGATCCATCCAACAGGATAGCGTGTTCCTAAGCTGCGGAGGGGACGGTGAGGATCTCGGCGCCGTCGTCGGTGACCACCAGGGTGTGTTCGAACTGCGCGGTGCGCTGCTTGTCTCGGGTGACCGCAGTCCACTGGTCCTCCCACAGGTGCCAGTGACGGGTTCCCAGGGTGAGCATCGGCTCGATGGTGAAGACCATGCCCGGCTCCATGGGCTGGGAGTACTCCGGGGCGGCGTCGTAGTGGGGGATGACCAGGCCGGTGTGGAAGGCCTCGCCGACGCCGTGGCCGATGAACTCGCGCACCACACCGTAGTTGAACCGCTTGGCGTAGGACTCGATGGCCCGGCCGATCACGTTGATCGGGCGCCCCGGTTTCACCGCCCGAATGGCACGCATCATCGCTTCGTGGGTGCGCTCGACCAGCAGCTGGGACTCCTCGTCCACGTCACCGACCAGGAACGTGACGTTGTGGTCGCCGTGGACGCCGTCCAGGTAGGCGGTGATGTCCAGGTTCACAATGTCGCCGTCGTTCAGCACCGTGGAGTCGGGGATGCCGTGGCAGATGACCTCATTGATCGAAGTGCAGATGGACTTAGGGAACCCCCGGTAGAGCAGGCAGCTGGGGTAGGCGCCGCGTTCGATGAGGTAGTTGTGGGCGAAGGCGTCCAGCTCATCGGTGGTGACCCCGGGCCGGATGAGCTCACCGGTGGCCACCATGCAGTCGGCGGCCAGCTGCCCCGAACGCCGGATGCGCTGCACGGTCTCCGGGCTGTACGCGTCGGGACCGGTGTACTTGGGAGGCTCGGCCAGACCCACGTAGTTGGGCTTATCGATGTGGGCCGGCACCGCGCGTTCGGGGGATTGCGTACCGGGGGTCAGGGTTCCCACAGGGGCAGTTGAAGTTGCAGAAGCCATGGGTGCCATTCTAGCTGTCTGGCCACCGTGTCCGGCACCGGGCGTAGGCTGGGTGAATGACTGAGTACTGGTACAACATCAACTCCGGCCAGGTCGAAGAGGGCGCGAAGTCCAGCTGGAAGCACCTGCTGGGCCCCTACACGACCCACGGCGAAGCGGCCCGAGCCTTGGACCGGGTCCAGCGGAACAACCAGCAGTGGGAAGAGGGCCCGGACGACGCTGACGGGCAGGACGAAGAGGACGACGACGCCCCCGAAGACTGACTTCAGAAGGTGTGCTCCTGGGCGGGGAAGGCGCCGGAGGAAATATCGGCCCGGTACTGCTGAACCGCCTCGGTGATGACCCTGCGCAGATCCGCATACTGCTTCACAAAGCGGGGCAGGCGCCCACTGCTGAGGCCCAGCATGTCCTGCCAGACCAACACCTGCCCGGTCGCCGCACCGCCGGCGCCGATGCCGATGGTCGGCACCGAGACCGCCGCCTCAAGCTCAGCCATCGCCTCAGCGGGGATCATCTCAGCCAGCAGGCTGAACGCCCCGGCATCTACTAGGGCCCGGCCATTGGCCAGCAGCTTCTCCTTGGCTTCGCCGCGAGCCTGAATGCGGAAACCTCCCAGGGCGTGCTCCGACTGCGGAGTGAAGCCGATGTGGGCCATCACCGGGATCCCGGCCGAGACCATCGCCCGCACATGCGGGGCCAGCGTGGCATCGGCCTCCATCTTCACCGCATGAACACCGGCCTCCTTCATCAGCCGCACGCCGTTCTCCACCGCCAGCTGCGGTGAGGCCTCGTAGCTGCCGAAGGGGAGATCGGCCACGACCAGGGCACGCTGGGCACCATTGACCACAGACTTCCCATAGACGATGAGTTCATCGACGGTGATGGACAGGGTCGACGCCGAGCCCTGCATCACATTGGCGGCGGAGTCACCGATCAGAAGCACCTCCACCCCTGCATCGTCGAGGACTTCGGCCATCATCGCGTCATAGGCGGTGAGCATGGAGAACTTCTGGCCCTCATCCTTGAACCGCTGCAGGTGCACGGTGCGAATGCGCTTGGGGGTCAGCGCTGTCGCCTGCTCGTTTGCGGGGCCGCCGTAGGGAGCAGCCTGCTCTGGGCTGGTCTGCTCTGGGCTGTTCTGCGCAGGGGCGTTCTGCCGGGCGCTGCTGGTGTCTGAACCATAAGTCTCAGCTGGGCACATAGTTCCAGCCTACTTCGGGCGGCGATGGGGGTGGTGCCAGCGGTGGTGTCGGCCCTGGTGTCCATGGCGTTGGGTAGAGTGGAGACCGTTGCAACACCCCATAATTCTCAGGAGGCCGGACACACTATGGACCGTCAGCAGGAATTCGTGCTGCGAACCATTGAGGAGCGCGATGTGCGCTTTGTGCGGCTGTGGTTCACCGACGTCGTCGGCACCCTAAAGTCTGTGGCCCTCGCCCCGGCGGAGGTGGAGGGCGCCTTCACCGAGGGCCTCGGCTTCGACGGCTCCTCCATTGAGGGGCTCTCCCGGGTATTCGAATCGGACATGCTGCTGAAGCCCGATCCCTCCAGCTTCCAGATCCTTCCCTGGCGCGGTGAGGATGAGCCTACCTCGAGGATGTTCTGCGACATCCTGACACCAGATCAGGAACCGGCGGCGGCCGATCCGCGCTTTGTGCTGCGCCGCCAGCTTGATGAGGCCGCAGAGATGGGCTTCACCTGCTACACCCACCCGGAGATCGAGTTTTATCTGCTGAAGTCTGAGGAGCTCGACGAACAGGGACAGCCCGTGCCGGCCGACAGAGCCGGCTACTTCGACCACAGTGCGGGGATCGTCGCCCAGGACCTGCGCCGGCAGACGGTCAACATGCTGGAATCGGTGGGCATCTCTGTGGAGTTCAGCCACAGTGAGGCAGGACCCGGCCAGAACGAGATCGACCTGCGCTATGCTGACGCGTTGACCACTGCGGACAACATCATGACGTTCCGCACCATCGTCAAAGAGGTCGCACTGGCCCACGGCAAGTACGCGACCTTCATGCCCAAACCCTTCGGCGAGCATCCCGGCTCCGGTATGCACACCCACTTCAGCATGTTCGAAGGCGATACCAACGTGTTCTTCGACCCCAGTGCGGAGTTCAACCTCTCCACAACGGCACGGCAGTTCATCGCGGGGGTGCTCACCCATGCCCCGGAGTTCACCGCCATCACCAATCAGTTCGTCAATTCGTATAAGCGGCTGTGGGGTGGGGGAGAGGCACCCAGCCACATCTCGTGGGGGCACAACAACCGCTCAGCGCTGATGCGGGTTCCGCTGTACAAGCCCACCAAGGGAGGCTCCGCCCGGGTCGAGTTCCGGGGAAGCGATGCCTCCACCAATCCCTATCTGGGTTATGCGGTGATCATCGGTGCGGGACTGAAGGGCATCCAGGAGGGTTATGACCTCTCCGAGCACGTCACCGAGGACGTCTGGTCGCTGACCACCGGTGAGCGCAAGGCACTGGGGCTCAACCCGCTGCCGGGCACCCTGCACGACGCGATCCGGCAGATGGAGGACTCCGAGCTGGTCGCCGGAATCCTCGGCGAGCAGGTGTTCGACAACCTGCTGCGCAATAAGCAGGACGAGTGGGACGAGTACCGCATCAACGTCTCACCCTTTGAAGTCAATAAGTACCTGGGCATGGTCTGAACCATGGGCTCGACGCTGCGCATCGAAGTAGGCGCATGAGCCAGGTCGCATCCCGAGACCTCATCGCCGCCGGCTTCCAGGAGCTGCAGCGAGCCGAGACGTTTCTCGCCGATGACGAGCTGGCCGACCTCGACGCCGGACGCCTGGTCCGCACCTTGGCCGAGGCGCCCAATGCGGATGAGGCCCTGCTGCTGCTGATTCGGCTGGCCGAACGCGCCCCCGACATCCACGACCTCTTTCGGGACGGGGATCAGCACTACCCCTCAGCCGTACCGCTGATTCGCCTGCTGGGCGCCGCCCCACCACTGGGTGAGTTCCTCATCCGGCACCCCGGACACACAGACATCCTCGCCGAACCCTATGGACCGGAGCCCGAGGTGGTCGGCGCCGATGAGCTGCTGCGCACCATGATGGCCGCGGTGCGGGCCGAGACTGAGGCCGAGCTGCCGATGGCTCGGCTCGATGCGGACTTCACCGCCAAGGACGCCGGGTGCGCCCTGCGGATCGCCTATCGGCGCGAAGTGGCCCGGCTGGCTCTGCGCGACCTCTGCGCCGCCGATCCTGCCGGCTATGTGCCAGAGGCGTCCCGTCAGCTTGCCGACGCCGCGGCCGCCGCCGTCGAAGGGGCACTGGCAGTCGCCCGGGCCGAAGAGGCGAGCCGCAGCCCAGAAGCTCAGAGCGTCGAGCTCGCCGTCATCGGTATGGGCAAAACAGGGGCACAGGAGCTGAACTACGTTTCCGACGTTGATGTCCTCTTCGCCCACCGCGCACCTGAGGATGTCGACGAAGACGCTGCTCAGCGAATCGCCGCGGCACTGTCCGGGGGAATCGCCAAAGTGCTCAACGCCACAGGGGGTGAGCCCGCGCTCTGGGAGGTGGATGCCAACCTGCGCCCCGAGGGTCGGGACGGGCCGCTCTCGCGCACCGTAGAGTCGCACCAGCAGTACTACCGCCGGTGGGCCAGCGGATGGGAGTTTCAGGCGCTGCTGAAGGCCCGACCGATCGCCGGCAGCAGCAGCCTCGGTGAGGCCTACATGGAGAGCATCTGGCCGCTGGTGTGGCAGTCCTCGGCGCGGGAAGGCTTCGTGGAGAACGTGCAGGCGATGCGCCGCCGGGTCTTCGCCAACATCCCCTCCGAACAGACCGACCGTGAGCTCAAGCTGGGAGACGGTGGGCTGCGTGACATCGAGTTCACCGTCCAGCTGCTGCAGCTGGTCCACGGCCGGGTGGACCCCAGCATCCGAGTCCGGGACACGCTGTCGGCCATTGCTGCCCTGGGAACCGGCGAATACGTCTCCAGCCGCGACCAGGCGGCCATGATCCGCTGCTACCAGCAGCTGCGGCTGTTCGAGCACCGGATCCAGATGCGTCAGATGCGGCGCACCCATCTGATGCCTGAAGACGAGACGCAGCTGCGCACCCTGGCTCAGGCCACCCGTCCGCCGGGACAGACCCGACGCCACGCCCCCGAGGGTTTTCTCAAAGCGTGGCGGGCGACCCGCCGTGAGGTCTCCACCTTCCACCAGACGATCTTCTACCGGCCGCTGCTGTCGACCACCGCTGTGCTGGCCGACGACGAGGTCAGGCTCTCCGCCGAGGCGGTGCGGGACCGGCTGAGCGCCCTGGGCTACAGCGACACCGCCGGAGCCCTGCGGCACATTGAGACGCTGACCTCCGGGGTCTCACGCAAGGCGACCCTGCAGCGGCGCATCCTGCCGGCCATGCTGGGGTGGCTGGCCGACGGCGTCGATCCGGATCACGGGCTGCTGGCCTTCCGGCGCATCAGCGGCTCCCTGGGTGCCAGCCCCTGGTACCTGACCATGCTGCGGGACTCTTCGATGGCCGCCGAACGGCTCTCGCATATGCTGACCAGCTCGAAGCTGATCTCCGAGATGCTGGAGCATATGCCGGAGTCCGCTCGGTGGTTGGGCGATGATGACCTGCTGGTCACCCACAGCTTCGAGGCCCTCTGGGCAGAGGTGCGCAGCGCCATCGCTCGTCATGACGGCAAACTCGGCTCCGCCATCCGCCCGGCACGGATGATCAGGCAGCGCGAAACGCTGCGGATCGCCATCGCCGAAGCCTGTGGGATCCTCTCGGTGGAGGAGGCCGGCCGTGCCCTCGCTGCCGCCGACCGAGCGGCGGCAGTGGGTGCCCTGCGGGTCGCCGAGAACGAAATCAACCAAGAGGGAAACCTCCTGGTGCAGTTCCTCATGGTGGCCGTGGGCCGTCAGGGCGGCCAAGAGATCAGCTACGGCTCGGACATGGATGCGATCTTCGTCCACCGGGCCCTTCCCGGGGCGAAGAAGGCGGACGCGGACTCCCAGGCGCAGAAGCTCGCCCTGCGCATGACCCAGCTGCTCTCCAAGCCGGTGAAGCCGCCAGTGCGCGGGGAATTTCCGCTGCAGGTCGATGCTGATCTGCGTCCGGAGGGAAAGAAGGGCCCACTCTCTCGGTCCCTGGATTCCTACCGTGAGTACTATCAGCGCTGGATGGCCACGTGGGAGCGACAGGCGCTGCTGCGTGCCCGCCCGGCCGCCGGTTCGGACGAGTTGGCCGAAGACTTCATTGAGCTCATCGACGCCGTCCGCTACGACCAGCCGGTCCAAGAGTCCGAGGTGCGCGAGATCCGGCGTATGAAGGCGCGTGTGGAGGGTGAGCGGCTCCCACGCGGGGCCGACCCGGCACGGCAGGTCAAACTGGGCCGCGGAGGGCTCACCGACGTCGAATGGGTGGTGCAGCTGCTGCAGCTGCAGCATGCCCACCACAAGCCGGTGCTGCGCACCACCGGGACGCTTCAGGTGCTCAACGCCCTGGTCGATGAGGAGCTGCTGGATCCCGACGACGCCGGGGCACTGGCCGAGGCCTGGCTGCTGTGCACCAGGGTGCGCAGCGGCATCGTGATCTGGAGCGGAAAACTCTCCGATGTGCTGCCCTCATCCCGGCTGGAGCTGGAGGCCATCTCCCGCTGGTGCGGCTTCGAAAAGGGGCAGGCCGCCGCTTTCGAAGAGCACTACCTGCGCACCACCCGGCGTGCCCGGCAAGTCTTCGAACGGCTGTTCTTCGACGTTTAGGAGGCTGGCTGCGGTGCCAACAGCTCCAGGGCTCGGTGCTGGACCTCCTCATCCGGAGCCAGGTTGACCAGCATCAGCTCATCAGCATCCACCTGATCGGCGAAGCTCTCCAGCCAGGCGGTGACCTCCTCCGGCGCCCCGGAGGCCGTGCGCGAGAGCATGCCCAGCACCTGTTGGCCGGCCGGATGGTCGCGCAGCTGCTCGACGTCGTCGTCGCTCAGTGTCCGACCCCGGCCGAGCATCTGCCTGATCCAGCCGTTCTGGGCCTTGCGCACCTGGCGGTGGGCCACCTCGGCGTCGTCGTGGACCACCACATTGGCGGCAGCGATGAAGTGCGGCTTCGCATCGGGGCCCAGCAGGGAGCCGGCGGCGTTGAAGTTTTCCCGATAGGTCTGTGCGGCCTGTTCCAGCATCTGTGGGGCAAAGTGTGAGGCGAAGGAGTAGGGAAGCCCCAGGGTGGCAGCCAGTTGGGCGCCGAACAGCGAGGAGCCCAGAATGTAGAGCGGAACATCAGTGCCGTGGCCGGGGTAGGCGTTGACGTCGGGGATGCGGCTGTGGCCGCTGAGGTAGCCGGAGAGCTCCATAACGTCGGCGTGGAACCTGTCGGACTCGGTGCCGTCACGCCGCAGTGCGCGCATCGTCTGCCCGTCGGTCCCCGGGGCACGGCCCAGCCCAAGGTCGATGCGGCCCGGGTAGAGGGTCTCCAGGGTGCCGAACTGCTCAGCGATCACCAGCGGAGCGTGGTTCGGCAGCATGATGCCGCCGGAGCCGAGTCGAATGTTCGTCGTATGGGCCGCTATGTGCTGGATCAGCAGCGACGTCGCCGACGAGGCGATGCTGGGCATGTTGTGATGCTCCGCGTACCAGATCCGGGTGTAGCCGAGTACGTCGGCGGCTTGGGCCAGTCGCAGCGATCGGGCGATTCCTTCGCCGATGGATTCGTCGCCGCGGACACGGGCGAGGTCTAACCAGGACAGGGGACGGGATACAGGTGAACTCATATATGTCCCAACCACCTGGGCTGACCAGAACATTCCGCAGCTGATGAGGGGTTCCCATATGACTGAATCAGCGGCACAATCGACACCCCGTTCTAATCAACTCGGGGCCTGCCTCATCGAAGGAGTCGACGACATGCTCACCCGGCTGCACGACCTCTTGCGACTACGGACCTCACCGCCGATATTCTTCGGCGCGGCGGCGCTGATCATCCTGTTCGTGATCACCACGGTCTTCTTCACCGAACCCCTCGATGCAGCCGTTACCGCCGCCTCAGACTGGCTCTACACCAACCTGGGCTGGTTCTATATCTTCGGTCTCACCCTGTTCCTGGTGTATCTGATCCTTATCGCCATCAGCCGATTCGGCGGTGTCACGTTGGGTTCGGACGACGAACCTCCCGAGCACTCCCGTCTGACGTGGATCGGCATGCTGTTTGCCGCCGGCATCGGCAGCATCCTGATGTTCTGGGGCGTGGCCGAGCCCGTCAGCCACTTTGGTGACCCGCCCCGCGGACCGTCGCTGGGTGTGGAGCCTGAGACCCAGGCAGCCGCAGTCGATGCCATGAACTTCACCTTCTACCACTTCACCCTGCACACTTGGACCATCTTCACGCTGCCTGCCCTGTGCTTCGCCTACTTCATCCACAAACGCAACCTGCCGCCCCGGGTCAGCTCGATCTTCCAGCCGCTGCTGGGCGAGCGGATCCATGGGCCGATCGGCAAGCTCATCGACGTCGTCGCCATCATCGGTACGGTCTTCGGCGTCGCAGTTTCCCTGGGGCTGGGTGCCCTACAGATCAACGGCGGAATCTCTCGTGTGTTCGGCATCCCCGAGAGTGCAGTGTGGCAGCTGGTCATCATCGGCGTGGTCGGCGGTGCGGCAATGGTCTCAGTCGCGCTGGGTCTGGACCGCGGCATCAAAGTCCTCTCCAATGTCAACATCTGGATGGCGATCGGGCTGCTGGTGTTCATTCTGCTGACCGGCTCCACCCTCTTCGTGCTGCAGGGCACCATCGAGGCCACGGGCAGCTACCTGATGAATCTGCCCGAGCTGGCACTGTGGAACGACAACTATGCCGACTCCGGCTGGCAGGCCTCCTGGACGGTGTTCTACTGGGCGTGGACGATCAGTTGGTCACCCTTCGTGGGCATCTTCATCGCCCGGATCTCCAAGGGCCGCACCGTCCGGGAGTTCGTCGCCGGGGTGCTTGGCATTCCGGCCGGTTTCTCGCTGCTGTGGTTCGGCATCTTCGGACACTCGGCCTTCGACATCGAACTCAACGGTGACGGAGGCCTCGTCGAAACTGTGGTCGAGCAGGAGGACATACCCGGGGCCCTGTTCGCCCTCCTGGAAAACTACCCAGCCACCACCGTTATCTCGGTGATCGCCATCATCCTGATAGTGGTCTTCTTCATCACCTCGGTCGACTCCGCAGCTCTGGTCACCGACACCATGGCCAACGGGCACGAGGACTTCAACCCGCTGGGCCAGCGCATCTTCTGGGCTATCGCCATCACTGTCATTACCGCCACCCTTCTGGTGTTCTCCGGCTCCGGGGGCCTGGAGGCGCTGGAGAAGACCATTGTTCTGGTTGGCCTGCCGTTCTTCGTGATGGGCTACTTCCAGATGTATGCCCTGTATCGCGGTCTGCGGGAAGACGCCAGCGAGCTGCCTCAGATGCGAACACGCTCCTGGAAAAAGGTGCTGCCGCCCGAAGAGCATGATCGGCGCGAGGAGGAGCCCGAGTACGACACCTCCGAAGTTGTTATCGAACC
This sequence comes from Nesterenkonia sp., assembly GCA_052089225.1. Taxonomy (GTDB): domain Bacteria; phylum Actinomycetota; class Actinomycetes; order Actinomycetales; family Micrococcaceae; genus Nesterenkonia. The sequence continues at coordinate 238,692 of JBQCZP010000001.1, read as the reverse complement.
TGAAGCGGCCGATGAGCCGCCGGTGATGCGTGACCCCTACATCGATAGGGATCGCCAGACCAGCCCACGAGGCACGATCGCGGCGCGGACCGGTTCGGCAAGGATCGGCAGGCGAGGACGCAACCGGCACTAGACTCAACCCACGCAGGACCATCCGAAACACCACCCGCCAGCTCTGGGAGGACCACCATGGCCACAGTTGCCCGCTCCATCGTCGATACTCTGCATGCCAGCGGAGTGAAACGTGTCTATGGGATTCCCGGAGATTCGCTGAACGGGGTCACTGATGCGCTGCGGGCCGCAGGCACGCTGGACTGGATCCAGACCCGGCACGAAGAGGCGGCCGCCTTCGCCGCCAGTGCCGAAGCCCAGCTGACCGGCGATCTGGCAGTGTGCGCCGGCAGCTGTGGGCCGGGCAACCTGCATCTGATCAACGGGCTCTATGACGCCCAGCGCTCACGCACCCCGGTGCTGGCAATCGCCGCGCACATCCCCAGCGAGGAGATCGGCTCGGGATACTTTCAGGAGACCCACCCCCAGGAGCTCTTCAGAGAATGCAGCGTCTACGTCGAACACGTCTCCCACCCTGAACAGATGCCGCGGCTGCTGCGCATCGCCATGCGCGAAGCCGTTCAGAAGCGCGGCGTGGCGGTGCTGGTGATCCCCGGCGACGTCGCCCTGGCAGACATCAAAGCCGAACCGGAGA
>JBQCZP010000001.1:95677-237886 GCA_052089225.1 Nesterenkonia sp. | reverse complement strand
GTGCTGGTGATCCCCGGCGACGTCGCCCTGGCAGACATCAAAGCCGAACCGGAGACCATCACTGCTGCGCGTTCTCACGTGACTCCTGCCGGGGAGGAGCTCGACCGTGCCGCTGAGGCCCTCAACACCTGTGAGAAGGTCACCATCCTGGCCGGAGCCGGCGTCGAAGGTGCCCATCCTGAGCTGTTGGAGGCCGCCGAGCGGCTTCAGGCTCCCATCGTCCACGCGCTGCGGGGCAAGGAGCATGTGGAATACGACAACCCCTACGACGTCGGGATGACCGGACTGCTGGGCTTCTCCTCCGGCTATAAGGCCATGGAGGCCGCCGAGACCCTGGTGGTGCTGGGCTCAGATCTTCCTTACCAGCAGTTCTACCCGGATGCGACCATCGTCCAGATCGATATCCGCGGCGAGCAGATCGGGCGGCGGGCACAGGTCGACGTCGGGCTGGTCGGTGGTGTGAAGGAGACCCTGCAGCAGCTGCTGCCCCGGTTGGAGGCTCACCGGGACTCCAAGCATCTGGAGACCATGACCAAGCACTACCAGAAGACCCGCAAGGGTCTGGATTCGCTGGCGAGCCCCTCGAAGCGGACCATCCACCCGCAGTATTTGGCGCGCCTGGTCGATGAGGCAGCCGACGACGACGCCGTGTTCATCCCCGACGTCGGCAGCCCGGTGATCTGGGCCTGCCGCTACCTGAGCATGAACGGGCGACGCCGGCTCATCGGGTCCTTTTCCCACGGGTCGATGGCCAATGCACTCTCCCAAGGCATCGGCGCTCAGCTGGCCTATCCGGACCGCCAGATCGTTGCCCTGGCCGGTGACGGGGGACTGGCGATGCTGATGGGGGAGCTGCTGACCATCGCCCAGTACGACCTGCCGCTGAAGATCGTGACCTTCAACAACTCTTCGCTGAACTTCGTAGAGGTGGAGATGAAGGCCGACGGTTTCGTCAATTACGGCACCGGGCTGCAGAACCCCAACTTCGCAGACATGGTGGAAACGATGGGGATCAGGGGGATCCGTGCCGAGACCTCCAAGGAGCTTCCCGCAGCGGTGAAGGATCTCCTGGCCCATGATGGCCCCGCGCTGCTGGACGTCACCACTGAGCGTCAGGAGCTCTCTATGCCGCCGGCGGTGACCGCCGCACAAGCGAAGGGTTTCACCCTGTACGCCATCCGCACGGTGCTCAGCGGCAAGGGGGACCAGCTGCTGGACCTGGCCAAGACGAACCTGCGCCAACTCTTCTGATCAGGTCACCGGGCCCTCTCGGTCCGGGGCCGTACGCCCTCGTCACGGATGACTCAGACTGAATAGTAGAGCTCGAACTCGTAGGGGTTCGGGCGCAGGCTCAGCGGCAGAATCTCCTCTTCGCGCTTGTAGTCGATCCAGGTCTGGATGAGCTCCTCGGTGAAGACCCCGCCCTCGAGCAGGAACTCCTGGTCCCGATCCAGGGCAGCCAGCGCCTCGTCCAAGGACGACGGGGCCTGCGGAATGTCCTTCAGCTCCTCCGGGGGCAGCTCGTAGAGATCCTTGTCGACCGGCTCATGGGGCTCGATGCGGTTCTTGATGCCGTCCAGGCCGGCCATCAGCATGGCCGCGAAGGCCAAGTAGGGGTTGCCGGAGGCGTCGGGAGCCCGGAACTCGATGCGCTTCGCCTTCGGATTCGATCCGGTGACCGGGATACGGATGGCCGCTGAACGGTTGCCCTGGGAATACACCAGCGAGACCGGCGCCTCGTATCCCTTGACCAGGCGCCGGTAGGAGTTCACGGTCGGGTTGGTGAAGGCCAGCAGCGCATGGGCGTGCTGCAGAATACCGCCGATGTACCAGCGAGCAGTGTCGGAGAGGTTGGCGTAGCCCTTCTCGTCATAGAAGAGCGGCTCACCCTCGGCCCAGAGCGACTGGTGGACGTGCATGCCCGAGCCGTTGTCCTCGAAGACGGGCTTTGGCATGAAAGTCGCCGTCATCCCGAAGTTGGCCGCAGTGTTCTTGACCACGTACTTGAACTTCTGGATGTCATCGGCGGAGTGGGTCAGCGTGTTGAACCTGTAGTTGACCTCCTGCTGGCCCGGCGCACCGACCTCGTGGTGCGCCCGTTCCACAGAGAGCCCAGCGCGCTCCAGCGCCAGCACGATCTCATCACGGACCTCAGCGGTCTGATCCTGCGGGGACACCGGATAGTAGCCGCCCTTATTGGCCATCCGGTGTCCGCCCGGCTCATCATGCGCGTCCTCGGAGGACCAGGACGCCTCGCGGGAACCGATGGAGTAGAAGGACTCCTGCGGGGTGGAGCTGAACGAGACTGAGTCGAAGAGGAAGAACTCGGCTTCGGGGCCGAACGAGGCGGTGTCCGCGATGCCGGTGGAGGCCAGGTACTCTTCGGCCTTCTGCGCCACCCCACGCGGATCGCGCCCATAGGGCTCACCGGTCAGCGGGCTGACGATCGAGAACGTCGTCACCAGAGTCTTCGCCTGCCGGTACTCGTCCACGTAGGCGGTGGTGGGATCCGGGATCAGCTGCATATCAGAATCCTGGATGCCCGCGAATCCGCGGATGGAGGAGGCGTCGAAGAGCTGACCGCTGTCGAAGAAGTCCAGATCCACGGTGTGTGCGGGGACGTTGAAGTGGTGCTGCAGGCCTGGGAGATCAGTGAAGCGGACGTCGACGAACTGCACCCCCTCGTCCTCAATGAACTTCAGGATTTCCTCTGGGCTGGAAAACATGCGTGCAACGCTCCTCGGCAGGTGAGTTTCAGTACCAACTGCACCAGAATAGCCGCCAGCAGGGGTCGGTGATGCTCACACAACGATCTGCGGCATGTTTCGGGGTGCGGTTTCCTTCCGAATCAGCCGCTCGCATTAGACTGCCGTGGTGGCCACCGACGATTCCGACGCTCCCCGCTGGCCCGGCGACCAGCTGGGCCTTCCCGCCTCCGGCCCCGGATCCATGGCTCCCTGGAGCCGCCGCATCCTGGCACTGTTCATCGACTGGGGGATCGCCAGTCTCATCTCCGCCACCTGGTTCAACCTGGACCCGTGGGTGACCCTGGGCCTGTTCGTGCTGATGCATGTGGGCCTGGTGGGGTTGCTGGGTGTCACTATCGGTAAGCGCCTGGTGCGCATTCAGGTGGTTCGGGGCCAGCAGGTTCCCGGCCCCATCTGGGCGCTGGTGCGCGTTGCGCTGCTGCTTCTGGTGATTCCGGCAGTCGTCGTGGGACCGGACGGACAGCCGTTGCATGACAGAATTGCTGGAACTGTTCAGCTGCGCATGTGAGGGAAGAGGACATTGCACACCCTGGTAGAAGACTCCGGCACCCGACGTCGTACCATTTGGGCGGCGGCCCCAATGGCCATGCTGCTTGCCGTCAGCGGCTGCGGCACCGACCCTGAACCCGGTGACGGCCCAACAGGCGAGGCCGACAGCGGCACCATCCCCGGCCCCACCCTGGAGGGCGAAGAGCCCGGCGACGGCCAGACGGATCAGCCCGATGAGTCAGCGCAGCCGGAAGCAGAGACCGACGACGCCGCTGAACCTGAGTCTGAGTCTGAGTCGGAGGCTGAATCCGAGACTGAGGACGAGGCGGCCGACTGGCCGGCGGCGAACACCACCACAATGACTCCGGAGACCACGATTACGGACCCGGTGATCTCGCCGAAGTCGATCGTCTCCAACGGAGAAGGCCTGGCGATCGCCAACAACATGATGTACCAGCACACGGTCACCATCTACGACACCGAGTCCCAGGAGCTGGTTCAGGAGCTGCCGGACACCATCAGTCCCGAGGAGTTCGGCGTCGAGGGCTACCCAGAAACGGTCTCCGGGGCACCGGTGGAGGCAGTCTGGACCGACGACGGTGAATATGCCTACGTCTCGCAGTACCACCTGGACGGGATGGGGGCCGACGCCTACGACGACTGCCGAAACGGCGATGCTGTGGCACCCAGTGCGGTCTTTCGGTACAGCGCCGAAGCCCAAGAGTGGGACCAATTCATCGAGGTCGGCCGGGTGCCGAAGTTCGTGGAGCTGACCCCGGATGAGTCGAGGCTGCTGGTCACCAACTGGTGCGACTTTGACCTCTCGGTCATCGACACAGAGACCGGCGAGGAGGAGATGCGGGTTCCGCTGAGCTCCCAGCCGCGCGGCATCGCGGCGATGCCGGACAACGAGACCGTCTACGTCACCGCCATGTACGCCAACGAGCTGTGGGAGGTGGATCTGGAGTCCGGTGAGGCTGAGGTGATCTACAGCGCTGCAGAGTTCCCCCGGCATCTGGTGCTCTCACCGGATTCCGATGTGCTCTATGTGACCTTCGCCCACTCTGATCTGCTGGTCGCCTTCGACACTGAGACCAATGAGGTGATCGACTCAACCAGCACCGGCCGGGAGCCGCGCACCATGGCCATCTCCGCCGACGGCACTGCGCTCTATGTGGTCAACTACTTCGAGAACACGGTCTCCAAGTTCGACGCCGAGACGCTCGAAGAGATTGACCGACAGGCCACGGACCCCCAGCCGATCGGCGTGACCTATGATCAGCCCAGCGGATCCGTGTGGGTCGCCAGCTATGCGGGGTCGCTGAACATCTACGACGACGTGTCCGAGGCCCGGTAGGAATCGCCGGCTGAGACCGTGGGTCGACGCTGCGTGGTGAGTCCGCGGGTGGTGTAGCGGGCGCGGTAGCGGTCATGGACTGTGGTGCAGGCAACGATCGTCATCGCTGCACCGAGCATGTGCAGCACCACCAGCAGGATCGGCAGGCCGGTCAGGTGCTGCCAGTAGCCCAGCGCCCCTTGGAGGACGATGACCGCCACCAAGAACCATGCGGCCCGTCGCTGTCCCGAGGAGGCGGCGAGCCCGCGCTGGCGGATCACTATGACGATGGCGGCGGCGCAGAGGATATAGACCGGCACGACGTGCAGTCGGGTGATCATCTCCGGGGTGAACTCATGTCGCGGTGACCCCGGATCCCCGGCATGGGGGCCGGTGCCGGTGACGATCGTTCCCAAGATGACTGCGGCCCACCCGGCCAGCAGCACGATCGGCGTGAGCCCTGTGGTGACAGCATCGCGTTCGCCGTCGACCAAGGGTCTGCCCACACCGCCCTGATGCTTCAGTTCGAGGGTGATCCGGTTGAGCAGCATCGCGGCCAGCATGACTAACCCGCAGGAGAGGATGAAGTGCAGTCCCACGACCCAGGGGTTGAGGTTGGTCCAGACGGTGATGCCGCCGATGACGCCCTGCAGAGGGATCCCGAATCCGATGGCCAGGGAGTAGATCACCAGCGGACGGTGGGTATGCCAGAGTCGCACCACAGCAAGGAACATCGCCACGCTGATGGCGATCAGCACGTAGGTCAGCAGCCGGTTTCCGAACTCGATGGCCCCGTTGATCCCCATCTCTGGTGTGCTGACCCAGGAGTCGGCGGTGCAGCGCGGCCACTCGGGGCAGCCCAGGCCCGAGGCAGTGAGGCGGACCGCACCGCCGGTGACGATGATGCCGATATTGGAGATCAGCGTCGCCCAGGCCAGCACTTTGGTGGCTGTGGTGATGCGCGTAGGGAGCTTCGAAATCATCGGGACACCTATCTCCACCGGAACCAGCGGCGGGCAGCTAGCACCGCGAGCACGGCCCAACTCGCGAGAATAAGAACGGGCATGACGGCGAAGACACCCTCGGCTGCGGCAGCGCGGGCGGCCTCCCCCATGGCAGCCGACGGCAGCAGCAGAAGAAGCACGCCGGGGCCCTGGTGATCCAGCGCGAAGATCGTACCGCCGGCAGCGCCCAGCAGCACCCAGGCCACATTGGTGACTGCGAGGGTGGCCTCTGCGCGCACCGTGCCGGCCAGCAGCAGGCCCAGCGCAGTGAAGGCCGCAGCCCCCAGCACCAGGATCATCAGGAGCCAGACCAGGCCCACCGGGTCCGGCGACCAGCCCAGGGTGAGACCGGCGGCGCCGAGGACCACCAGCTGCACCATGATCACGCTCAGCACGGCCACGGCTTTGCCCAGGATCAGGCCGGTGGGGCCTAGGGGAGTGGTGGCCAAGTAGGCCAGCACCCCGTACTGGCGGTCGAAGCCGGTGGCGATTCCCTGACCGGTGAAGGCCGATGCCATCACCGCCAGTGCCAGCACGCCGGGGACCAATGTGTCGATGCCGCCGGTAGCGCTGCTGATCAGATCCAATCGATGGACCCCGAACAGCACCAGCAGCGGCAGAATGAGAGTCACCAGCAGCTGCTCGCCGTTGCGCAGCGTGTTGCGGGTCTCGTACCGACCGTGGGCCAGCACCCGCTGCACCGCAGGTGCCGGGCGAGAGATGCGTGGCGCAGCCGAGGACGGCGAATCGCTCATGGGGCCGACACCTCCCAAAAGACGTCCTCCAGAGTGCGGGCCTCGAAGCTGATCTCAGCGGGCATCAGCCCAATGCGTTCCCACCAGACGCTGAGCCTGCTGAAGTCTGCCGGTTCCACGATGCCGATCACTGCCCACCGGGCACCGGCCTGATTGGCGGCGCCGCCGTCGAGCTCCATCGTCAGTGGTGCTGACTGCAGCTCTTCAGCAGTCAGGCGGCGCGGGGAGACGAACGTCAGCCTGCGTGCCGGGCTTTGCCCACTGTGCCCCGAGCGGCCGTTCTGTGCGGCGTCGTCGGGCTCTGCAGTCAGTTCTGCCACGGTGCCGTGGCGCACCACTGCGCCGTTTTTGAGGATGTACACCGAGTCGGCCAGGCGTTGGGCCTCCTCCAGCAGGTGAGTGGTGAGCACGATGCCGCGGCCCTGCTCGCGCAGCTGCTCGATCAGTTCGAAGACGACCTGCCGCGACTGGGGATCCAGGCCGGCGGAGGGCTCATCGAGGAAGACAACCTCCGGATCACCGATCAGTGCTGCGGCAAGGGCGACGCGCTGCCTCTGCCCACCGGAAAGACGACGGATGCCGGTGTCGAGGAACTCCGCCATGTCCAGGCGTTGGACCAGGTCATCCAGCGGCCAGGGGTCCTGGTGAAGACGTGAGACGTGCTTCAGCAGCACCCTGGGCGGGACGCTCTGCGGCAGTCCGCCGTCCTGCAGCATCACCCCGACCCGGGCCCTGAGGTCGGCGCCGGCTCGATAGGGGTCTTCGCCCAGCAGCTCGACAGTGCCGGCCGAGGGGCGGACCAACCCCTGGGCGCAGTTGAGCGTGGTGGTCTTGCCGGCACCGTTGGGCCCGATGATCACTGTCACCTGCCCCGGATGGGCGGTGACATCCACACCGGAGAGGATCTCGGTGACGCCGCCTGCGCTGCGCGCCGAGCCGACGGCGTAGCGCACCTGGCGCAGACTGAGACACAAGTGTTGCTGGGGCACCCGTCCAGTCTACAGTTCTACAAGGAGTAGAAGAGCAGAAGGACAGCTACCTGCAGTGAGGTCCAGGGGGAGCGGCGTCATTCCTGTGCTGACTCGGGCAGCCCCACGTTCTGCAGCCGCAGCTGACCGCGGGCCAGCACCTTGGAGGTTTCGTCGTCGGTGATCACGATCAGCCACAGCTGCTGGGTGCGCCCCTGCTGCAGGGCCTCTGCAGTCACGGAGGCTCTACCGCCCGTGGAGGCTCGAAGGAAGTCAGTGGCGTTGTGCACTCCCATGGCGAACTGGTTGCGGGACTCGACGGCGTGGCTGGCGGCGACGCTGCCTGCTGTTTCGACGATGGACGTATAGACCCCGCCGTGGACCACGCCCCATGGGGTGAAGTGTTCTTCCCCGAGCTTCACATGACCGCTCAGGCGGGTATCGCTGACCTCGTCGATCACGAAGCCTGTCGCCGCGACGAAGTTGCTGGGATTCTCCAACGATCCCTGGGGGCTGCTGCTGGCTTGGTCCGGCATGGCCTCTCTCCTCTGTGCAGACTTGCTGATGCTGATTTCAACACCTCGGGTCAGCTTAGACGGACAGGATCCACGCAGTCTGCACCACAGCCTGGGCAGCGCGCTGGGTGCTGGGCACATATGCTCACATTGCCCGGTGATGCTTCCTAGACTGACTCCGTGCTGACCGTTCTTGCCTCCGTGGAGCGAATGCCGCTGCTCGGCAGTCTCCACGCCGTCATGCTCACCCTCACCGCTGTGCTGGGTGTGCTCTGTGTGCTCGGAATGCGCCGCATCCGAGGCGCACACGCGCAGGTGGCAGTCATCCAGAGCGCAGGCTGGGTGCTGCTGGTGCTCTCACTGGCCTGGACGGGCTGGGGGATGCTGCCGGTGAACTGGACGATCGAGCAGTCGCTTCCGCTGCACTTCTCAGACGTGCTGCGAGTGGTCACAGCGATCGCCCTGATCCTCAGGTCACGGTGGGCTCTGGCGATCTCCTTCTACTGGGGCCTGACGCTGAACCTGCAGTCGCTGCTGACGCCGAACCTGACCTACAGCGACCATCCCGGCCTGGAGTTCGTCGTCTACTGGGTGCTTCACATCACAGTATTCGTCGTCCCCCTGGCGTTTGTGTGGGGCCTGGGGTATCGGCCCGGGTGGAGGGACTTTGGCTTCGGCTACGGTGCCGCGGTCCTCTGGGCCGCAGCGGCGTCGGTGGTCAATGCCCTCCTGGAGACCAACTACGGATTCCTCAGTGAGCGACCGCCCGGACCCTCAGTGCTGGACCTCTTGGGCCCGTGGCCGATCTACATCCTCTGGGAAGTGGTGCTCATCGCCCTCATCTGGGCGCTGATGACCTGGCCCTTCAGGGACCCGGCCGCTCCAAGGGACCCTCACACTGCGGTGTAGCCGCCGTCGACCAGGTAGTAGCCGCCGGTGATGAACGACGCCTCCGATGACAGTAGGAAGGAGACCAGCGGGCTGACTTCTTCTGCTGTGCCCAGCCGGCCGAGGACGTGTTTGCCCTTCAAATCTTCCATCTGCTCGACGCTCAGGCTGTTGTCCAGCAGCGGAGTGCTGATGTAGCCGGGGCCCACCGAATTGATGCGCAGATTCTCAGCACCATACTCGGCCGCAGCGTTCTTAGTGATGCCCACTACGCCGTGCTTAGCGGCCGTGTAGGCGCCGTTGTTGGGTGCGGCGACGGAACCGTGAATAGATGCCATGTTGACGATGGCGCAGTTCTCCCCGCCGGCCTTGAGCATCTCTGGGATCTGGTACCGCATGCCGTAGAGCACACCGTTGAGGTTGATGTCGATGACCTTGTCCCAGTGGTCAAGATCCGTCTCCGCCGCGGGTGCTGGGTCACCACCAATGCCCGCATTATTGACTGCCAGGTGCAGGCCGCGGTAGGTGTCCACGGCGTGGCGCACCGCTTTCTCCGAGTCCTCCTTCTTCGCGGTGTCCTGCTGGAAAGCAGAGGCCCTGCCGCCTGCGTCGGAGATGTCCCGCACAGTCCGATCCGCAGCGTCTGAGTCGATGTCGGTGACCACGACGCTGGCGCCCTTTGCAGCCAAGTCCTTGCTGATGGCTGCGCCTAAGCCCGAGCCGCCTCCGGTGACCAATGCGACCTTGTCCGTGAACTGTGCCATGGTGCTCGTCTCCTTATGCGTTGTGAGCAACTCCGACCAGAATCTCTGACCAGACACGTTGCTGCCTCGATCCTAGGCCGCACTGATCCGTCGGCGTCAACGACGTCGTCCGCGTGCGCGCTCATTGGAGCGCAGCCGCTTGGTCAGCGGCCGCATCATCACGTCGCCCAGCACAATCCCTGCGGCGATGGCGGTGATGATGATCAGCGCGTCGAACAGCAGATAGAGCCCGGAGCTGCGCATACCGGCGGCATCACTGATAGCGATCTGGTACATGCCCCGGAACATGATCAGTCCCGGCAGCATGAACATCATCGCCGGGACCGCGATCACCAGCTGCGGGGCACCCAGCCACAGTGCGGTCACCCGGGCCAGCGCACCGATGACGATCGCACCGAGCAGAGGGGTGAACCAATCGCCGAAGCCCAGGACCTCGCCGGTGTAGAAACCGACGAAGCCGCAGGCGGCGATCGCGCCGGTGGGAAGCAGCAGGCGGTAAGGAGCTTGCTGCACCACCGCGGCGGTGACCGCAGTCAGAAACACCAGGCACGCCAGGATCACCGGGTGATATATGGGAGTGATGTCCTCTGCGACTTCCACCTGGGGCGCCCCGACCCGGTCGGCCAGCACGATGGCCACCATGATGCCGCCGGTCATTCCGGCGAAGGCCACCAGGGACGAGACCAACCGGCCGGCCGCAGTGATGGGGAAGGCGTTGATCGCATCCTGCAGCGCGGAGACGATCCGCACGCTGGGCAGCAGAATCATCAGGCCTCCGGCCACCACCATCGACGGGGTGATGTCGGCTCCGAGGGTCAGCGCACACAGAGCCACGAAGGTGGCCAGCATCCCGCCGGTGGCCAGGGCGAAAATCTCGGGCACCCGCCCCAGCGTGAGCCGTCGAGTCACAACCAACACAACGAGTGCGGCGGCGAAGCCCAGGACCGCATCGAGCGGCGGGGCACCGGTGAAGCTGGCAAAGAGTCCGGCAAAGACTGCACCCGCCACGGAGACCGCCCACCGTGGGTAGGGTTTGGGTTCGCTGGTGATCTCTGCCAGCGCCCGCTGGGCTTCCGCGCGGGTGTAACGACCTGCGGCGATATCGGTGACCAGTGAATGGACCTCGGCGAGGGCACGAAAGTTGGCGGACCACGACCGGACCACCCGCACCCGTGAATACGGAACTTTGCCGTCGGGGGCCCAGTTGAGGATGATCGATTGGTTGGTGATGTCGGCGTCGGTGTTCTTCATCCCGAATGCCGCACTGGCGGCGATGATGGAGGTTTCGACCTCCAGGGCACCAGCTCCGTAGCGAAAGAGCGCCTCTCCGAGGTCGAGCACGAAGCTGAGGGCTTCCAACTCCTCGTTTTCGCTGGGCTCTTCAACCTGCTGCGGGTTCTCGTACAGGCTGCCGTTGAGATAGTCGATCATCGGCATCTGCCCGGTGGCCGGTGCAGGCTGATGAATCACGCGGCGGAAGATGAGCCGGACCCCTGAACTCTGAACTCCGGAACTCTGATTCATCGAGTCTTTGGTGCTGCGACGCGTGGCGCCGAGCCGGCTGCGCAGCGCTTTGGGGCTCGGCACGGTGTGACCAGGTGCCTCGGGTGCTTCAGGAGCCTCGGCGGCGGGGTCTGCGACCAGCGGCTGGGTCTGTGTGATGGGCGCTATCTGTGTGACAGGCGCAGTGTGACTGTCGAATTCGAATCTGAAGTCCTCGGCCGTAGTCTGCTCTGCTGCGGCCTCGAGGGGGAGCGCGTCGACGTCGAATTCTCCCCAGTCTGCTGCCGTGTCCTCACCGGCCGAGGTCTGCCATGACTGCTTCAGGGACTCGGCAAGCTGCCGGACGAAGCCCGGAGCCTCCGTGGTGTCTTCCCTGGTGTCTGCGGCAGGCTGGATCACCGAGAGCAAGGTGGCGTGAGTCTCGCCCCTCCAGATGACGGGGTCGACCGGAGCACTTGGAGGCGACGGAACGGGGTCAGGTCCCGATTCACTCGTAGCGGCGGCGGAATCCCCTCCACCTATGACGTCGTCGTGATCACGGCTGGATGTAACTGAAGAGTGGGGCATGACGAGGCCCTCCGAAACTCTGGAATAGGGACTACCCTCACAGAGGGCAGACCGTAATAATCCCACGGGCGCAGTGGTCGCGACAAGAGGCGATTCCGCGGCTGAAAATTGGTCCAGTGGGTCTGGGCGCCAAGCATCCCTCCGGGTAGGGTCTTCGGCAGGACGCGTGAAGGAGAATCCGATCAACCACGGTGCCCGCTCTGCGCCAGTGCCCAAATCTGCGCCGATGCCGAAAGTGCCGATCATCAGCGCCTTGGTGCTGATGGTTGCCTTCGGCCTGCTAGCCCTGGCGGTGCACCACCAATGGCATCCGGTGGAGTCTGCCGATCAGGCGATCTCCCACCGGCTGCAGGACGCCGCAGACTCGTGGCCAGACGTGGTGGCTGTGATGCAGACGGTGACTCACCTCGGAGACACATCGCTGTGGTGGACGGTGCACACCGTCACCGCAGCGGTGCTGCTGCTCCGCCGCAGGGTCCGCTCAGCGCTCTTCGTGGCGGTCACCGCCGGCGGAGGGGGCGCGGCGACCACCGGACTGAAGCAGTGGGTGGGCCGCGAGCGGCCTGACTGGCCGGACCCGGTGGCCGCCGCAGACGGTTTCGCCTTCCCGAGTGGCCACACCACCGGCGCTGCCATCGGCATCAGCGTGCTGCTGACCCTGGTGCTGCCGCGATTCGCCCGGCCGTGGCGCTGGGCCCTGCTGGTCCTGGGCGGGGTCGTCATCCTGGCCGTGGCCAGCAGCCGAGTCATCATCGGTGTGCATTGGGCCAGCGATGTGCTGGGCGGGCTGCTGCTCTCAGCGGTCTGGGTGCTGCTGATGCGGACGCTCTTCTTCTGCGGCAGACAGAGGACAAGGTCATTGCATGCATGAGTGTGTCGGTTCAGATTCAGAACTGTAGATGTGCGGGGCCTGCTCGCCGAGCAGGCGACTGGAAGCCCACCCGATCAAGCCGCTATGTCGACCAGTAGGCACCCGGTGGATCAGTGATCCCGCACCAGGAAGGGTTCCAACAGCCCCGGTGTTGCCTGAACGGCGAACTCCAGACTGCGCTGCCGGTCGAGGTCCGAGGTGTCGTAGCCGCCGTCGCCGGCCGCAGTCGTCGTGGAGACGGTGCGCAGCTTCAACCGTCGCTGCAGCGGCGACTCCCTGATGACGACGGTGCTCACCGCGGGGCGCTGCAGCACCGTGGTCACCCGGTTCAGCAGTCCCGAGCGGGTGATGACGCAGCGCTCGGTGAGGGTGTGCCCCAACGCCCGGTAGGCGATCACAGCCGCCAACAGGCTCACTGGCCACAGCGCCGCAGCCGCCCAGATCGCTTGGTACGGGATGGCATCGGTCACAGCCAGCCAGGCCAGTGGGCGGGTGCGCCGGGGCGTGTCCTAAGCCGACGGTCGAGTCGGGGACCCAGCGGCAACGTCATAGCCGAATGACGTTTACACCTCCTGCGCCTTCCAGTGGGGCGAAGTCGCCGTCCTGGGTCACAACTGGAAGACCATATGCGGCTGCGGTGGCGGCAATCCACAGGTCGTTGACATTGGCGCGTCTGCCGCCCTCAGCAAGATGCACCCTGAGCCGCGCCCAATGTGCTGCAACATCGGCGTCTATCGCGAGCAATTCGATGTCCGAGGTCGACTCCAGCGTGGCTAGCCGCCGTGCACGGACGTCGACGTCGACGGCGCTGAGAACCCCAGCCTGCAACTCAGCAATCGTCACTGGGCTGATGACACTCTGCTGTGGCAGCATCTCCACGTTGAGCGGCCGGTCCGACTCAAGGGCTATGAACACACTCGTATCGAGGAGGCCTCTTGGTGCGGGCTTCATCAGCGAATAGGACCGAGGTCGTCCGTGGTGTCACCGGCCAACAGCGCCAAATCTTCTCGGAGTCCGGAATCGGCCTGGGTCCGGCCAAGCCGCCGGATAAGGTCCTCACGTGTGATCGGCTTACGACGAGCCGTGCGCACCGGCGACAGCTCTGCGACCGGACGACCACGAGAGGTGATTGTCACCTGCTCGCCCGCTTCGACTCTGCGCAGCACCTCGGCAGTGCTGTTGCGCAGTTCTCGCGAGGCAATCTCACTCATGCGACAAATGTAGCACAATTGTAGCCGTGCCATGAGAGTTGATGCCGTTGATCACGTTAAGGCTTCCCTTGCTAGACCACTTGGTTTGAATAGGTCACAATAGTGTCATGCAATTAGATGTTGAGACCGCAGCGCAGCCGGAGGAGACCGGTGCGCGCGAGTCCGACAGCTCAACACGCGACCGCGTGCTGCAGCTGGTGGTGGCAGAAGGCCCTATCAGCGCTGCCCAGCTGGGCAGGAACCTCGACCTCACGGCGGCCGCTGTGCGCCGTCACCTTGACACCATGACTGAGCAGGGGATCGTCGAGGTCAAGAACATCTCCGGCCGAAGCAAGGGAGCTGGCCGCCCGTCCCGCCGGTACGTTATCTCCTCAGCCGGTCAGCAGGTGCTCGGTGATGATTACCTTAATCTGGTGAACGCCGCTCTCAACGTCATGGACGGGCCCGCTGCGCCATCCTCAGAGCTCAGCACGGATGGAGTCGGTGATGGCCAGCAGAACTCGGCAGACTCCCCAGCTGCCCGGGAGGTTGCCCGCGAGTACTTCTCCCAGTTCGAAGAGCGCTACGGCGCTGAGCTGAAGGCAACGGAGAACCTCGAGGAACGCACCGAGAAGCTCGCCGGCTACTTCAACGATCACGGGTTCGCCGGCTTCACCCGACTCGTCGGCCGAGACAATCCGCTGCTGGCGATGCAGTCGACCCAGCTCTGCCAGGGTCACTGCCCGATACGGGAAATAGCAGCCGCCCATCCGGTGTTCTGTGAGGAGGAGACAATGATGATCGGTCGCCTCCTGGACGTCGATGTCCGTCGGCTGTCCACTCAGGCTGCAGGCGCACACGTCTGCACCACACATGTACCCGTCGGTCGCGAGAAGCTCGCTGAAGAGCGCAGAGTTCGGGCCGAACAAGGAGACCAGACCAGCTCGACCGCCGGAATGAGCGGCCGCAAGCGAATCGTCATCTCACCACGTCAACAAGAGAGGTTGTCATGACCGAGCAGATCAGCAAGACGGAGGACACTCTGCAGAAGACAGAGGACCCGGGTGTGATCCAGGAGGTCCTGGACAACAACCCGGAGATCAAAGGCCTGGGCAACTACGAGTACGGCTGGTCCGACTCTGACGACGCCGGCGCCAGCGCCAAACGTGGTGTGGACCAGGCCGTCGTGGAGGACATCTCCGGCAAGAAGAGCGAACCGGAGTGGATGCTCAAGCTGCGCAAGAAGGGCCTGAAGTACTTCGAGCGCAAGCCCACCCCCACCTGGGGCGCGGACGTCTCGGGCATTGACTTCGACAACATCAAATACTTTGTCCGCTCCACTGAGGGCCAGGCCCAGACTTGGGAGGACCTGCCGGAGGACATCCGCAACACCTATGAGCGTCTGGGCATCCCGGAGGCTGAGCGTGACCGTCTGGTCGCCGGCGTGGCCGCCCAGTACGAGTCCGAGGTGGTCTACCACCAGATCCGCGAGGACCTGGAGGAGCAGGGCGTCATCTTCATGGACACCGACACCGCTCTGAAGGAGCACCCGGAGTTCTTCGAGGAGTACTTCGGCTCGGTGATCCCGGTCGGTGACAACAAGTTTGCCGCCCTCAACACCGCAGTATGGTCCGGAGGCTCCTTCGTGTACGTGCCCAAGGGCGTCCACGTGGAGATCCCACTGCAGGCCTACTTCCGCATCAACACCGAAAACATGGGCCAGTTTGAGCGGACTCTGATCATCGCTGACGAGGACTCCTACGTCCACTACATCGAAGGCTGCACCGCCCCGATCTACAACACCGACTCGTTGCACTCCGCCGTGGTGGAGATCGTGGCGAAGAAGAACGCCCGGGTGCGCTACACGACCATCCAGAACTGGTCCAACAACGTGTACAACCTGGTCACCAAGCGTGCCGTCGTCGACGAGGGCGGCACGATGGAGTGGATCGACGGCAACATCGGCTCCAAGGTGACCATGAAGTACCCAGCGGTCTACCTCACCGGTGAGCACGCCCGCGGCGAGACCCTCTCGGTCGCCTTCGCCGGCGAGGGCCAGCACCAGGACACCGGCTCCAAGATGGTCCACATGGCCCCCAACACCTCCAGCTCCATCGTCTCCAAGTCGGTGGCGCGCTCCGGGGGCCGCGCCTCCTACCGAGGGCTGGTGCAGATCAATGAGAACGCGCACAACTCCGCGAACTCGGTGATCTGTGACGCACTGCTGGTGGACACCATCTCCAAAACCGACACCTACCCCTACATCGACATCCGGGAGGACGACGTCACCCTCGGACACGAGGCGACGGTCTCCAAGGTCTCCGAGGAGCAGCTCTTCTACCTGATGAGCCGCGGGCTCGCCGAGACCGAGGCGATGGCGATGATCGTGCGCGGGTTCATCGAGCCGATCGCCCGCGAGCTGCCGATGGAGTACGCACTGGAGCTCAACAGCCTGATCGAGCTGCAGATGGAAGGCTCAGTGGGCTAGTTCCGTCCTCGCCACGCGTTGTGCGCAGTCCGGCTCCGGGCTGCGCACAACGCGCGAGACACCACCGCCAGATGCTGAACCGACGAAGAACAGGGAAGAGAACACAAAGATGACCAATACTCCTTCTAAGGAGGAAGTGGCCGGAGTCGATGTCGGCGAACGCCGCATCTCCATCCCCGGATTCACCGAGGAGGGCGAGAACCTCTCCGCCGAGACCAACGCCGCCGCCGAGCACAGCCACGGCGGGGTGGGTGAGTCCAAGGAGGTCACATCGGGGGTGGGATCGCGCGCCAAGCGCCACACCGGATACGACCCGGCCGGATTCCCGGAGCCCAACGGAACCGAGGAGGAGTGGCGATTCACGCCGCTGAAGAAGCTCCGGGGGGTGCTCACCGATGAGCCCACCCGGGGTGCCGGCACCGACCAGGAGCCGGTCGACTACCAGGTCACCGAAGGCCTGGAGGGTGTGGAGATCTCCACCCTCGCCGATGGTCAGAGCCCGCGCGGCAGCGTCCTGCAGCCAGCCGACCGGGCCGCCGTCGTCGGATATAAGAACACCGAGCAGGCGCTCTACGTGAAGATCACCGAAGGTGCTGAGGTCAGCGACCCGGTGCACATCAGCATCACCGGCAAAGAGTCAGGTGCTCGGGCCAACAGCCACATCGTGCTGGAGACCGAGCCCAACGCCAAGGCCGTCTTCGTCATCGATCACCGCGGAAGTGCGCACTTCAACGGCAACCTCGAGGTCAAGGTCGGTGAGGGGTCCGCAGTCAACGTGGTCTCCCTGCAGCGGTGGGACGACGACGCCGTCCACGTCGGCCAGCACGACGCCGAGGTCGGCAAAGATGCCAGCTATCAGCATGTGGCGGTGAGCCTAGGCGGTGAGGTGGTACGGCTGAACACCAACTTCCGCTACGCCGCCGAAGGCGCAGAGGCCGAGATGTACGGGCTGTACTTCGCCGACGCCGGCCAGCACATCGAGCACCGCACCTTCGTGGACCACAACAGCCCGCGCAACACCTCCAACGTGCTCTACAAGGGCGCACTGCAGGGCAGCTCCGCGCGCACCGTGTGGATCGGCGACGTGCTCATCCGCAAGGAAGCCGAGGGAACCGACTCCTACGAGAAGAACCAGAACCTTGTGCTCACCGACGGCGCCCGCGCCGACTCCGTGCCGAACCTGGAGATCGAGACCGGAGTCATCGAAGGTGCCGGCCACGCATCCTCAACCGGCCGGTTCGACGACGAGCATCTCTTCTACCTGATGTCGCGCGGCATCCCGGAGAAGATCGCCCGCCAGCTGGTGGTGCGCGGCTTCCTCAACGAGGTCGTGCAGAAGATCCAGGTGCCCAGCATCGAGGAGTCGATCTCCCAGGAGCTGGAGCGCGAGCTTCAGATCTCCGGCAACTGAGCATCGTCGTCGTTCGTTCACAACACTTTTAGGAAAAGGGAACCAAGCAGATATGTCTACTCTCGAGATCAAAGACCTGCACGTCTCCATCGAGACTGAGCAGGGCACCAAGGAGATCCTCAAGGGCGTCTCCATGACCATCGCCTCCGGTGAGATCCACGCCATCATGGGCCCCAACGGCTCCGGCAAGTCCACCCTGGCCTCCACGATCGCCGGCCACCCCCGCTACGACGTCACCAGCGGGTCGATCACCCTCGATGGCGCCGACGTGCTGGCAATGGGCCCCGACGAGCGCGCCCAGGCCGGAATGTTCCTGGCCATGCAGTACCCGGTGGAAGTGCCCGGTGTGACCATGACCAACTTCCTGCGCACCGCCAAGACCGCCATCGACGGCGAAGCACCGAAGCTGCGCACCTGGACCAAAGAGGTCCGCGAGGCCATGGAGAAGCTGAAGATCGACGCCGACTTCGCCAACCGCAACGTCAACGAAGGCTTCTCCGGCGGTGAGAAGAAGCGCGTGGAGATCCTGCAGCTGGAACTGTTCAAGCCGAAGTTCGCTGTGCTGGACGAGACCGACTCCGGCCTGGACATCGACGCGCTGCGGGTAGTCTCCCAAGGTGTGAACCGGGCCCAGAGCGAGAACAACATGGGCACCCTGCTGATCACCCACTACACGCGGATCCTCAACTACATCAAGCCCGACTACGTCCACGTGTTCGTCGACGGCCGGGTCGCCGAGCAGGGCGGCCCGCAGCTGGCCGACGAGCTGGAGGAGAACGGCTACGACCGGTTCCTGGCCGCGGTCTGAGACCCACCGTGCCTGATCTGCTCGACGTCTCCGGTGACTTCCCGCTCCTGGGCCGCACGGTCCGGGAGGGGAAGCGACTGGTATACCTGGACACCGGGGCGACTGCGCAGAAGCCCACGTCGGTGCTGGACGCCGAACGCGGCTTCAATGAGCGCCACAACGCAGCAGTCCACCGCGGTGCTCACCGGGTGGCTGAGGAGGCCACGCAGGCCTACGAGTCGGCACGAGCTGGCCTCGCGCAGTTCGTCGGCGCCGACTTCGACGAGATCGTCTGGACCAAAAACGCCACGGAGGGCCTGAACCTGGTGGCCTACGCCTTCCTCAATGCCACCCTGGGCTTGGGCGGTGCTGCGGCGGAGCAGTTCCGGATGCGCGAAGGGGACGAGATCGTGGTCACCGAGCTGGAGCACCACGCGAACCTGGTGCCCTGGCAGCAGCTGGCGGCCAAGACCGGGGCCGTGCTGCGCTGGATTCCGGCCACGGCCGATGGCCGGCTGGATGCTGAGCAGCTGGATGTGATCGGGGAGCGGACCCGGATCGTCGCCTTCAGCCACGCCTCCAACGTCACCGGCGCCGTCACCGATGTGGCACCCATCGTGGAGCGGGCAAAGAAGTACGATGCCGTCACTGTGCTTGACGCCTGCCAATCGGCGGCTCACTTGCCGGTGGACTTCCACGCCCTGGGAGTCGACTTCGCCGCGTTCTCCGGGCACAAGATGCTCGGGCCCACCGGCGTCGGCGCCCTCTATGGACGCCGGCAGCTGCTGGAGCGTATGCCGCCCTTCCTCACCGGCGGGTCCATGGTGGAGGTCGTCACGATGGATGAGACCACGTTCCTGCCTCCGCCGCAGCGCTTCGAGGCCGGAACCCAGATGGTTGCCCAGACGGTGGGGATGCACGCTGCGATCGACTATCTCAGCGGCATCGGCATGGACCGGCTCGCCGCCCACGAGGACCAGCTGACCACGCTGCTGCTGGAGGGCGTCGCCTCCGTGCCGCAGGTGCGCGTGCTGGGACCCACTGACCCCCAGGACCGACTGGCCGTAGTGGCGTTCGAGGTCGACGGGGTCCATCCCCACGATGTGGGCCAGATCCTCGATGACCAAGGGGTGGCGGTCCGGGTGGGACACCACTGCGCACAGCCGGTGCACCGCAGCTTCGGCGTTCACGCCTCCGCACGTGCCTCCGCGGGCATCTACACCGGCGAAGCCGATGTGGAGGCGTTCATCTCCGGGCTGCACCGGGTGATCGACTTCTTCGGAGTGAGGCCCTGATGGCTTCGGCAATGGAGCAGCTCTACCAGCAGGTCATCCTGGACCATTCGCGCAGACGCAGCGGTGAGCGCAGTCTGGACCACGCCGACGGCGAATCCTTCCAGGTCAACCCGACCTGCGGAGATGAGTGCCGGGTACAGGTGAAAGTCACCGGCCGGCGGCTGACGCAGCTGGGGTGGACCGGGAAGGGCTGCTCCATCTCGCAGGCTTCGCTGTCGATGATGCATGAGATGCTCGACGGGGAAAGCTTGGACCGTGCCGAAGAGCTCGGCGAGCTGTTCCGCAGGCTGATGCACAGCCGCGGGGCAGAGCTGGAGGCCGATGACCAGGAGCAGCTGGAGGATCTCAGCGCCTTCACCGGGGCAGCCAAGTATCCGGCACGCATCAAATGCGCACTGCTGGGCTGGATGGCGCTGCGTGACGCAATGCTGCAGGCCCAGCACGACTGACCCCTAGCCACAGTCCGCACCGCTCGGGCATAGTTGAAGACTAGGATGCGTTGCACCTAGCAGAACCACCACAGAAGAGGAGAGCCGCATGAGCGAGACAGCTACTGCACAGACTCCACTGGAAGACATCGAAGAGGCCCTCAAAGAGGTCATTGACCCAGAACTGGGCATCAACATCGTCGATCTCGGGCTGCTCTACGGCCTGAACTACGCCGAAGACGGTGCCCTGATCATCGATATGACCCTCACCACGGCCGCCTGCCCCCTGACCGACGTGCTGGAGGAGCAGGTCAGCCAGAACATCGGCACCATGGTCGATGAATGGCGGCTCAACTGGGTCTGGATGCCGCCATGGGGCCCGGAGAAGATCACTGACGACGGCAAGGAGCAGATGCGGGCCCTGGGCTTCAACATCTGATCACCAGCCTCATCTGCGGTGGTGCTGTCCCAGCGCCAAACGCCTGTAGAACGTCAGCGCAGGGGCGGGCTCGTCATCGGCGACCAGCCGGCCGCCGTCGAAGACGAGCACCCGCTCCGCTTGCGCGGCCAGTTCAAGATCATGGGTGGCCACCACCACCGGCACTTCCATGCTCAGCAGCCGGTGCTGAAACTCCTGGGCATTGGCCAGATCCAACAGGGTGGTCGGCTCATCGGCCAGCACCAGCTGCGGGCGCACCGCCAGCACCCCGGCCAAAGCCACCTTCTGCCGCTCCCCGGAGGAAAGCTCATAGACGCTGGAGTCGGCACGCTCACCCAGCCCCATATCCTCCAGGATCTGCCGAGCCGCTGCCCGGCGCTGCCGGCGGGGCAGACCGGCCTGCTTCAGCGAGAACTCAATATCCTCAGCTACCACCGGCATCACAATCTGCGCCTGCGGGCTGGCAAAGACGAAGCCCGTCCGCGGTGGCCCCGGCGCAAAGGTGATACTGCCTGAGCTGGGTTCGACCAGACCGGCGATCAGGCGCAGCAGCGAAGACTTCCCCGAGCCGTTGGCACCGACGACGGCAACCGTGCCCTGGGTGATTTCCAGGGACACCGGATGCAGAATTCGGCGCGATCCGCCCTGCGGCGTGGCCACGTCCAGGCACACCGATTCCAGCAAGGTCGTTAGACTGTCCTGGTTGCCCACACACCACTTCCGATCTGAACCATAGAAGGATTAGTACCGTTGATCAGCGTATCCAACCTTGAGCTGCGCGCCGGAGCGCGTCTGCTGATGGACGACATATCTTTCCGCATCGACTCCGGCGACAAGATCGGTCTGGTCGGGCGAAACGGGGCTGGCAAAACAACGATGACCAGAGTCCTGGCGGGACAGGCCCAGCCGGCTGACGGGCACGTGGAGCGCCGAGGCTCCATCGGCTATCTGCCCCAGGACCCCAAGGTCGATGACATGGATCAGTTGGCACGCGATCGGATCCTCTCCGCCCGCTCCCTCGACGTGGTCACCGCCAAGCTGAAGCAGGCCGAGCAGGACATGGCCGGCGACGACCCGACCCGGCAGCAGAAGGCGATGAACGCCTACGACCGCCTCCAGGCACGGTTCGACGCCGCCGGGGGCTACTCGGCGGAGGCCGAGGCCGCCACCATCTGCAACAACCTCGACCTGCCTGAACGGGTGCTGGCCCAACCGCTGCGCACCCTCTCCGGCGGGCAGCGGCGGCGTCTGGAGCTGGCCCGCATCCTCTTCAGCGACGCCGACACGCTGCTGCTGGATGAGCCCACCAACCACCTCGACGCCGACTCGATCGTCTGGCTGCGCGAGCACCTCAAGAGCTTCTCCGGCGGCGTGCTGATCATCAGCCACGATGTGGAGCTGGTGGAGTCCACCGTCAATCGGGTGTTCTACCTCGACGCGAACCGCCTGACCGTCGACATCTACAACATGGGCTGGAAGAAGTACTTGGCCCAGCGCGATCAGGATGAGGCCCGACGCAAGCGCGAGTTCGCCAACGCCTCCAAGAAAGCCTCCTCGCTGCGCGCGCAGGCGGAGAAGATGCGAGCCAAAGCCACCAAGGCCCAGGCGGCCCAGTCCATGCTCAAGCGTGCCGACCGCATGATGTCTGGGGTCGAGGGGGCCCGTGCGGCCGATAAGGTGGCCAACATTCGATTCCCGGCACCGGCATCCTGCGGCAAGACTCCGCTGATGGCTCACGGGCTGAGCAAGTCCTACGGATCCCTGGAGATCTTCACCGGACTCGACCTGGCTGTCGACCGCGGCTCACGCGTCGTCGTGCTGGGGTACAACGGCGCCGGCAAGACCACCCTCATGCGACTGCTTGCCGGTGTGGACACTCCCGACTCGGGCATCGTAGAAGCCGGCCACGGACTGCGGCTGGGCTACTTCGCGCAGGAGCATGACACCTTGGACCCCGAGCGCACGGTGCTGCAGAATATGAAGACTGCGGCACCGTTCCTCAATGACACCGAGCAGCGGAAGATCCTCGGCTCGTTCCTGTTCAGCGGTGATGACACCGCCAAACCGGCCAGCGTCCTCTCCGGCGGGGAGAAGACCCGACTGGCCCTGGCCACACTGGTGGCCTCCAGCGCCAATGTGCTGCTGCTGGATGAGCCCACGAACAACCTGGATCCGGCCTCGCGAGAAGAGATTCTTGCTGCGCTGCGCACGTATCAGGGCGCGATCGTGCTGATCTCCCACGACCCCGGCGCCGTGGAGGCACTTGATCCCGAGCGGGTGGTGCTGCTGCCTGACGGTGTGGAGGATCTCTACACCAACGACTACGCCGACCTGGTCACTCTCGCCTGAGGCGGTCCTCCACCCAGGCGTCCTCGGCGTCCTCATCGCTGTACCGGCCCTTCCGCTTCCGGCGGAGCCGCTTGGCCTCACGGATCCGCTCCTGCCGGGCCACCTGTGAGGTGCCGGCTTCCATGGGTGCCCCGCCTGCCAGCTCCTCCATATCGCGGTTGCGGGCATGGATTCGGGCGGCATAGCCCCAGCCGACGAAGCTCATCAGGCCAAAGGTGAGCCACTGCATCGAATAGCTCAGATGAGGCCCCTCATCCAGCTCAGGCCGCTGCAGCTGGCTCGGCTGCTCGGCAGGCTCGGGGGACTCCTCGGCCATGAGACCGTAGGCGCCCGAGACCACCGGGTAGTCAACCTGCTGCTGATACTCGTCCAAGGAGATGGAGGCAAGCTGACCTTCGGGGGCGCCGCGGGAGATGTCGGCTTCGGCCGGCTTCAGGCGCACCGTGACCTCAACGTCACCCTGGGGCGGCTCCGGGTTGTACGCCGGGCGGCTGCCGTCCTCGCTGGCGATGGGCAGCCAGCCGCGAGAGACGATCACCGCCTCCCCGGTGGCCGCATCACGGAAGGGCACCAGCTGCTCGTAGCCGACCTGCCCGCCGTGGCCGCGGTTGCGCACCAGCATGAAGTCCTCTTCCAGGTACTCGCCGTGCAGCCGGGTCACCGTCCACTCGTCATTCGCAGCGGGGGAGTGGAACATTTCGCGGACATCAGAATAGGGCACCGGGGGCTCGTCATAGTTCTCCACCACCCGGCTGTTCTCCTCAACGGCCAGCTCCCTGCGGTCCAGCTGCCACTCGCCCAGAAAGTAGCAGGAGACGGCGAATACCGCGCACAGCGCCAGCCACCCAAGCCACGTGGGGGTGAGCACAAAGGCATAGCGACTCTTCATTCGCCCGCCCGGTTCTGCTCATCGGCCTGCCGTGGGTCCGTGTCTATGGGGTCAGTGCTGCGCCAGAAGAGGCGCTGGCGCAGGAACCCTTCCAGCCACTCCCGGTGCTCGTCACAGGCCAACCAGATCTTGCGGCGTTCAGGCTGGTGGACCTTCGGGTTGTTCCACCGGATCTGCCACGCGGCATCGGCCCGGCAGCTCTTGCGTGAGCACTGCGGCTCATCGGGTCCGGCCTGGTCGGAACCCAGTGATCCGAGAAGGTCCATCAGGATCTGTCCTCCGGCTCGGTGTTGTCGGGACTCGGCGGTGCTTCGACTTCGCCCTCGATGACGGCGGAGGTCGCTGACGTCTGCTGGTCGGTGGGGTCCTCCTGCTCCCACCACTGTGGGGGCTCAGGATCCTCGGGGCCGGTGCCCAGCTGCCGAGTCGGCGCCTCATCAGCCCGCTGCGCGGCATAGCGGTCTCCGCCGGCATTGGCGTTGACCACCGCAATATAGGGCAGCACTGCCGCTGCCGCGGCCGGCACCAGTGCCCACCAGGTCTCCCAGACCATAGCGATCACAGCGGCGGCGACGAAGCACACCAGACGGATCGACATGGCGATCGAGTAGCGCACCATGCGTGAGCGCTGCTCCACACTGTGCCGCACCGGGGCATCAGTGATGGAGTGGACATGGTGGCTCATCTGCCCCATTCTACGCCTCCCTCGGTGTTTGCTACAGCCGGTAGAAGTCGGCTGCGGGGGCGTTGTGACCGGCTGGAAGCATCGTGTTCCCGTAGGCTGTAGGTCGAGCGCAGGGGGCCCTGAGAGCACCGGCGGCAGCACTGACGAACAGGAGGAGCATGAGCCCACGAAGCGTACTCATCACCGGAGGCAACCGCGGCATCGGACGCGCGATCGCTGAGGAGTTCATCGCCGCCGGAGATCACGTGGCAGTCACCACCCGCAGCGGCGAGGCACCGGAGGGCGCCCTCGGGGTCGCCGCTGATGTGACCGACGCCGAGAGCATCGACGCCGCGTTCAAGACTGTCGAAGAGGCCCACGGTCCCGTTGAGGTGCTGGTGGCCAATGCCGGGATCAACCGGGACACCCTGCTGATGCGCATGAGCGAGGAGGACTTTTCAGCGGTGCTGGACACCAACCTCACCGGAGCATTCCGCGTGCTGAAGCGGGCGTCCAAGGGCATGCTGCGGATGAAGCGGGGCCGAGTGGTGCTGATCGGCTCTGTCGTCGGTCAGTACGGATCTCCCGGACAGATCAACTACGCCGCATCCAAATCGGCGATGGTCGGCATGGCGCGCTCACTGACTCGGGAGCTGGGAAGCCGCGGCATCAACGCCAACGTGGTGGCCCCCGGGTTTGTCCGCTCCGATATGACCGACGAGCTTGACGAGGCCACGCAGAAGAGCTATTTGTCCAATATCCCGGCCGGCCGCTTCGCCGAGGCTGATGAGGTGGCACGGGTAGTGCGCTGGGTCTCCAGTGACGAGGCGGCCTATATCTCCGGTGCCGTGATACCCGTTGACGGCGGACTCGGAATGGGACACTAGGTCGGAACGCGAGACTGGGAAAGGACACTCATGGCACAGGATCTTCAGGGCACAGGCGCGATCGTCACCGGCTCCTCACGCGGCATCGGGGCGGCGACTGCCGCGCTGATCGCGCAGCGCGGCGCCGGTGTGGTGATCAACTATCGGGCCAAGGCCCCACGAGCCAACAAAGTGGTCAAGGGCATCGAGGCCTCCGGCGGGTCCGCGGTGGCAGTCCAGGCCGACCTCACCGAGGCTGCCGGTGCCCAGGCGCTGGTCGACGCGGCAGTGCAGAACTTCGGCGCGGTCAATTTTCTGGTGCTCAACGCCTCCGGGGGCATGGAAGCCGACCGCGGTGAGGACTACGCGCTGAAGCTCAACCGGGACGCGCAGGTGACCATGGTCACCACTGCGGCACAGACGATGCCGGCAGGTTCGCAGATCGTCTTCGTCACCAGCCACCAGGCGCACTTCATCCACGAGACCTCTACTATGGACGCCTACGAGCCGGTGGCCCGATCCAAGCGTGCCGGCGAGGATGCGCTGCGTGAGCTGGTGCCGACACTGGATGAGAAGGGAATCAGACTCACCGTCGTCTCCGGTGACATGATCGAGGGAACCATCACCGCCACGCTTCTGGATCGTGCCCAGCCGGGTGCCATTGATGCTCGCCGCGAGGCCGCGGGCCGGCTCTACAGCGTCGACGAGTTTGGCGCAGAGATCGCAGCGCTCATCGGCCGTGAGGACCTTCCGCAGGCGCACACGGAGCTGGTCGGCGGCGCAGAGGACTTCCTCAGCCGGTAGCTCAGGAGCTCAGCAGCAGCACCGTGGGCACCGCCAGCAGAGCGGCGGAGGATGCGACGATGGCGGACAGTGCCCCTGCGCCCAGCGGCGTCGGCGGCAGCAGCAGCCGCTGCAGCCGCACACCGGTGATCTGTGTGGTGCCGGCGGCGGCCGGCTCAGCGATGCCCGGCACGGCAGATTCGGACTCTGGTGAGCTCAGCGCCAGGGCACGCAGCAGGTCTTGACGGGAATGGTGGTTCAGGGCGCCGTCGTCGGCGAGCATCTCAGTCAGCTCCAACACCGCCTCCCGCCCGTAGCGGGTGGTCGGCAGCCACGGAAGCGCCCGGTACCAGGCTTCGAAGGCCATGGTCAGCAGGTGATGGCGCTGCACCAAGTGCGTCTTCTCGTGGGCGACGACGGCGGCGACCTCCTCGCCGGTGAGCTGCTCCAGCAGCCCCCGGGAGAGCACCGTGACCGACCGGGCGTTGGTCCGGCCCGGCAGACAGTAGGCCAGGGGCGCCTCGGACTCGATGACCTGTGCTTCGTGGACGCTGCGGCCAGCACCACGTGTCCGCACGGAGGAACCGTCCTCAGGCGCCAGGGGAGTGGAGAGCAGGTCCACCAGTTGGCGGTGGCGGCGTCGGGCGCTGCGCACCCGCAGGTAGGTGCGCGCCAGGGTCAGCAGCAGATGGCCGCCCAGCAGCACTCCCAGGCACAGCGCGAAGATGTGGCCCGGGTGCACGTCCAGCTCTGCCAGGGCCGCGTAGTCTTCCGGCAGGGCCAGCTGCAGGGCGGTGGTCACCGCGTGGGGAAGGGATGCGCCGAACGGTGAGAGGCCGTAGACGATCGGGGCTCCGACCAGGGAGAGCCCGCCGGCAAGCGCCATCGTCTGCCACACCAGCATGGCCACACGGGGCGAGCGGGCGCTGAAGCGCGCCCGGTGAAGCAGTTTGGGCGCCGGCACGGCCAGCACGAAGGCCAGTACGGCCAGAAACAGGGCGATAGGTTCCACTGGCGAACCAGTCTACGCCGCAGGGAACCAGCGGCTACCGGGAAAGAATCTTTCGCAGCGAGGCGGCCTCCGACTCGGAGACTCCGCCGATGAATCGGGCCAACACCGCCTCACGGTCCGAGGCGGTGCCCAGCACCTCGTTGAGCATCTCCACAGTGTGCTCCTCGCGGGAGGCCGTGGCGCCGTAGCGGTGTGGACGGGTGGTCCGCTCCCGCTGGACCAGGTCCTTCTTCTCCAGGCGCGAGAGCACAGTCAGCACCGTGGTGACCGCCAAGTCCTCTTCCAGCTGGTCACAGACTTCGTTGGCGCTCAGTCGCTGCCCTGACTCCCACAGCAGGGTCATGACGGAGCGCTCAAGTTCGCCGAGGCTGGCCATGGGGTTCTCCTTTCACCGGTGCCCTCCCAGAATACGCCGCAGCAGGAAATATTTCTACACGGCGTAGAAGTGTTTCGCCGAGGCCTCGGGGCTGGAGGCGACGGCGTCGATCGACTGCTCCAGCGGGACCCCGGAACCATCGCGCCGTCCCATCTCTACCGGAAGCGTCCGTGCCACGCCGCTGCCGGCCGCCGCCATAGCCGGTGACATGGCCGCAGCTCCCAGGGTCAGGTGGTCTTCGCCGTTGAGGAAGCGGTGAGCGCGCACTCCGCCGGTCGCCCGCCCCTTGACCGGGAACTCACTCAGCGCAGTCACTTTGACGCTCTGGGCACCGAGGCCGTCCAGGGTCTGGCTGCCGGCGGCGCAGGTGACCACCACCGAGGCCTCCTCAGCCGCGTCGGCGGGTATCACGTCAAAGCCGATGATCCTGTCTTCGCCGCCCAGCTTCATACCCGCCACTCCCGAGCCGCTGCGGCCCTGAGGCCGCACCAGCGAGGCACTGTAGCGAAGCAGCTGCGCTGCGGAGGAGATGAAGACCAGCTGATCCTCTGCGGCGGCGGCCACGGCAGCACCGACGACGACGTCGCCGTCCTTCAGCCCGATGACCTCCCACTCGTCCCGGTTGAGCGGATACTCGGGGTTCACCCGCTTGACCCGGCCGGAGGCGGTGCCCAGGGCAATGACCGCGTCCAGGGGGAAGAGGCCGATCAGCTCCTCATGGCGGGCCAGCCGCAGAAAGTCCTTGACCTTCGCACCCTGGTTGAGGTTCACCGTGCCGCCGGCAATCTCCAGGGTCGGCATGTCCACCACAGGCACCCGGATCATCCGGCCGGCCGTGGTCACAGCGGCGACCTCGCCGCGGGCGGTGGTGGCCACCAGGGACCGCAGCACATCGTGTTTGCGCCGCCTTCCCGGATGCACCAGCTGAGAACGGTCCGTGGTGCGCGCCAGCATCCCGGAGGCCGAGAGGACCGCCCAGCAGGCAGAATCGGGGATCTGCAGCGAACCGGCGTCGTCATCGCCCTGCTTCGGCGCCGGTGCGGCGGTCGGCTCAGCCTCAGCATCGACCAGCTCGGTCCGACGCTCCTGACCGTATTCCTCTGTAACCTCGGCAAGCTCGTCGGAGACCGTCTTGCGCAGCAGCTGCTCCGACTCCAGGATCGTGGTCAGCTGCTCGATCTCATCCTCCAGGCGCTGCTTCTCGTCCTCCAGCTCGATCGTGGAGAAGCGGGTCAGCTGGCGCAGCCTCAGCTCCAGGATGTGCTCGGCCTGCAGCTGACTCAGATCAAACACCGTCATCAGGCGCTGCCGCGCGGTGGCAGTGTCCTCCGCCTGACGGATGATCTGGATGACCTCGTCAATGTCCACAATGGCCACCAGCAGGCCCTCCACCAGGTGGAGGCGATCCTTGCGCCTGCCCAACCTGTGGGCGGTGCGTCGGCGCACCACGCTGATGCGGTGATCGACATAGACCTGCAGCAGCTCCAGCAGTCCCATGGTGTGCGGCTGGCCGTCCACCAGGGCGACACTGTTGATCGCGAAGCTGGCCTCAAGCGGGGTGTGCTTATAGAGCTGAGCGAGCACGGCCTGGGGGTTGAACCCAGCCTTGAGCTCAATGACCATTCGCGTCCCGTGGGTGCGGTCGGTGAGGTCCAGCACATCCGAGACGCCGACCAGCTTCTTGGACTGGACGGCGTCCTTGGCCTTCGCAATGACCTGCTCCGGGCCGATCATGTACGGCAGCTCAGTGACCACTATTCCGGTCCGGCGCGCCGAGACCTGTTCGATGCTGACCTTCGCGCGCGTCCTGAAGCTGCCGCGGCCGGTGCGGTACGCCTCTCTGACACCGTCGAGCCCCACGATGCGCCCACCGCCGGGAAGGTCGGGGCCCGGGATATGGACCATCAGATCCTCAAGGCTGGCGTCCGGGTGAAGGATCAGGTGCTGGGCGCCGGCGATGACCTCTCCGACGTTGTGCGGGGCCATATTGGTGGCCATACCCACCGCAATGCCGGAGGTGCCGTTGACCAACAGGTTCGGAAAGGCAGCCGGCAGCACGGTGGGCTGGGTGAGCTGGTTGTCGTAGTTGGGCTCAAAGTCGACCACGTCCTCACCGAGGTCGGCGGTCATCGCGATCGTCGCCGGGGCCATGCGGGCCTCGGTGTAGCGGGCGGCGGCCGGGCCGTCGTCCAAGGAGCCGAAGTTCCCGTGGCCGTCGACCAGCGGCAGCCGCAGCGACCAGGACTGGGCCATGCGCACCAACGCATCGTAGATCGCCGAGTCACCGTGCGGATGCAGCTTGCCCATCACTTCGCCCACCACGCGGGCAGACTTCACGTGCCCCTTCTCCGGGCGCAGCCCCATCTGCGACATCATGTAGAGGATTCGGCGCTGGACAGGCTTCAGCCCGTCGCGGGCGTCCGGCAGCGCCCGGGAGTAGATGACCGAATAGGCGTACTCCAGAAACGACGTCTCCATCTCAGATGACACATCGATGTCCGAGATGTTGGCGTCAGGGGTCACCGGGGGAGTCGTGGAGCCATGGTGAGCGGCGGAACGGCGGGCCATAGAAAAGAGTGCGGTCCTTGTCTCGTGCAGTGATCACAGATGTGGTTAGTCTTGATCCTATGGGTGATTACGCACAAGTCAGCGCATATCCATCCCACTGGGAGGCCGATGTCGTTCTTCGTGACGGCGCGGCCGCCCACCTGAGGCCGGTGTCTCCCGACGACGCCGACCGGATGGCGCGCCTGCATGCCTCTCAGTCGGACTCCTCCATCTACCTGCGATACTTCACGTTCAAGTCCGCGCTCACCGAGAAGGAGCTGAAGCGGTTCACCCAGGTCGACCACGTCGACCGGGTCTCCCTGGTGGTGCTGCTGGACGAGGAGATCATCGGTGTCGGCGGCTACGACCGGCTCGACGACGACCGTGAGGCCGAAGTCTCGTTCAACATCTCTGATGCGCATCAGGGGCGCGGCATCGGCTCAATCCTGCTGGAGCACCTTGCCGCAGCCGGCCGGGAGCACGGGTTGGAGGAGTTCTCGGCCGAGGTGCTGCCGGGGAACCGCAAGATGCTCGCAGTGTTCTCTGAGGCTGGCTACGAGGTCCAGCGCAGGTTCGAGGACGGCGTAGCGCTGCTGAGCTTCTCCATCGACCCCACCGACCGGTCCCGGGCAGTCATGGAGTCCCGGGAGCACCGCGCCGAGGCCCGCAGCGTGGGTGAGCTGCTGGCCCCAGAGCATGTGGCAGTCATCGGCGCCTCACGGGAGTACGGGTCGGTGGGCTATCACCTGCTGCACAACATCGTCGAAGGCAGGTTCACCGGGGCCGTACACTCGGTCAATCCCGATGCGATGGAGATCGGCGGCTCCCTGGCCCACGCGTCGGTGGAGGACATCAAGCACCAGGTGGACCTGGCGGTGGTCTGCGTTCCTGCCGATCGGCTGGCAGAGGTGGTGGCCGACTGTGGTCGCAGCGGAGTCAAGGGCCTGCTGCTGATCACCGACGGAGTGCCCACCGGACACCAAGCTGAGGGGGATGAGGTGAAGGATGTGCTGGACCAGCGTGAGCTGGTCCGGTTGGCCCGCCGCTGGGGGATGCGGCTGATCGGACCCGCCTCTGTGGGGCTGATCAACACCGACGCCGACATCTCGCTGAACGCATCACTGTCGCCGACGCTGCCGATCCCTGGGCGGGTGGCCCTGTTCAGCCAGTCCGCCTCCATCGGCGTCTCGCTCTACGCCCAGGCCCATCGTCGCCAACTGGGCCTCTCAGCGGCCATCTCTGCCGGCAATCGTGCTGATCTCTCCGGCAACGACGCCATGCAGTACTTCGAGGACCATGAGCCCACCGGTGCGGTGGGCATCTACCTGGAGTCCTTCGGCAATCCGCGCAAGTTCTCCCGCATCGCTCGTCGGCTGTCGCTGACCAAGCCGGTGGTCGTTGCCACCGGAGACCTCACCGGACACCAGCTGCCGCCGGGCCACGAGGTCCGCACCTCCCGGGCGCCCCGCGGTGCGGTGGACGCTATGCTGGACAACTCCGGCGTCATCAAAGTCGGCAACCACGATTCGCTCATGGACGTGCTGCAGGTGCTGGCCACCCAGCCGCTGCCGACCGGCGACAACCTGGGCATCCTCACCAACTCGGAGTCAATGGGCAGGCTGCTGGCCGATGCCGCGGAGTCCCACGGATTGGCAGCGGGCACAGTCATCGGTGACGTGGACATGGAGGGGACCCGCGCCGCTGCCGAGAAGAACCTCAGGAACCGGCTCGCACAGCTGCTCGAAGACGAGACGATCGATGCGGTCGCCCTGTGCCTGCAGCCCTCGGTGACCGGCCACCACCACGATTTCTTCCGCACCATCTCGCAGACCGGCAGCGAATACGCCAAGCCGCTGGTGATGTCGCTGATCGGGACCCTGGACACCGATGTGGCGCTGAACCGCATCGGCGACGCCGGACTGGTGCTGGAGGCCTCCGCCCTGCAGCAGGGGGTGCCCGTCTTCTCCTCACCGGCGAGGTCGGTCTCCGCCCTGGCCAAGACCGCCCGCTACCAGCGCTGGCGCTCCCAGGGCATCGGCTCCAGCTATATTCCGGAGGGCCTGGAGGGCACGCGGATCTCACGGCAGGCCGACCGCCTGCTCAGCTCTTGGCTCTCCGACGTCGAAGGTGCTTCGGTGGAGCGGCTCACCCAGCAGCAGTCCAGGGATCTGCTGGACCTCTACGGTCTCAGCGTGTTCCCCTCCATCGGCTTTGACACCATCGACGACGCCGTCGAAGCGGCCCGCCGTCTGGGCTATCCGGTGGCGGTGAAGTCCACCAACGCCTATCTGCGCCATCGGATCGATCTGGGCGGGGTTCAGCTGAACATCGACTCCGAACCCATGCTGCGCCGGGTCATCGCCGATATGTGGCGCGAGCACGCCAAGTACGGCGGCCCCGGCCTGGAGATCCAGGCGATGGGCCCCACCGGGCAGGGCTGCATCGTGCGCGCCATCGAGGACCCGCTGATGGGCCCGGTGCTCTCCTTCGGGCTCTCCGGAGACGCCGTCGACCTGCTCGACGACTGGGGCCACGCTGTGCCGCCGCTGACTGGTCAGGACGTGACCCGACTGGTGCGCACCCCGAAGGCCGCGCAGAAGCTGTTCGGCTATCGAGGGATTCCGGCAGTGGATGCATCAGCCCTGGAAGAGACGGTGCAGCGAGTAGCCATGCTGAAGGACAACCACCCGCAGGTCGCCAATCTGCAGCTGAGTCCGCTGCTGGCCTCACCGGAGGGCGTGAGCATCCTGCACGCCAGCGTGGAGATCGCCAACCCTGAGCAGCGCACTGACTCCGCACGCCGGGCGATCTCGCGGTACTGAACCGTCCCGGCTGAAGCAGTCCCGCCTGAAGCAGCCCGGCCGTTTGACCCAGCAGTATTCGGATCACCCAGCCTGAGGAGGCGCAGTTCCTTCACAGCGCTGGGAAGAGTGGGATCAGAGCACCCGGCCCGTGCGGCGGACGTGGCGGCCCAGCTTCTGCAGGCCCTCATCGATCGACAGCCGCGGGGCCCAGTCCAGCACCTCGCGGGTGTGCCGCTGGTCGAACCAGTGGGCAGTGGAGAGCTGCTCCGCTAGGAACTTCGTCATCGGCGGCTCGTCCTTGTGGGGCCCGGTGGCCGCCCAGAGCTTCTCGATCGCCAGGCCGGCAGCCTTGGCGAGCCCCGGGGACACACGCAGTTTGGGACGCCTGGCGCCTCCGGCGGCCGCGATGCCCATGATCAGCTCTCCGATCGGCCGGGGCTCACCGTTGGTGACCACGAGCCTGCGGGAGGCGAGCGGCTGCTCGGCGGCGATGGTCGGCAGCCGGCGCAGGCCCGCGACGAACGCGTCCACGGCGTTGTCGATGAACAGCGTGTCCACCAGGGGCGCACCGGTCCCCAGAATCGGCAGCCGACCGGACCGGGCTCGGTCGATGATGCGCTTGGTCAGCTGTCCGTCGCCGGGGCCCCACACCAGGTGCGGCCGCATAATGAGCACGTTGGTGCCCGCTGAGCCGCGGGTTTCGGCGATGAGCTCGGCCTCTGCTTTGGTCTGCGCATAGTGGCCCTCGGCACGCTCAGGGTCAGCGGGACCGGCTGTGGCGCCGACCAGCGAGGATCCCGCATGTGCCACCGAGGGCGACGACACGTAGAGGACGTTCTCCACCCCCGCAGCCCAGGCGGCGTCGAAGAGCTGCTCTGTGCCCAGAATGTTGATCCGCTCAAAGTCTTCGCGGCGTCCGGACACCGACACCTTGGCGGCCATGTGAATGATCGCGTGCTGACCCTCGACTGCCCTCTCCACGGCCTGCGGGTCGGTCAGGGAGCCGCGCACATCACGGACCCCCTCCAGCCCGGAGGCGCTGCGCTGGAAAGTGGTGACGGTGTATCCCAGCTCGGCCAGCCGCGCGGCCACGCTGCGGCCCAGCAGCCCGGAGGCGCCGGTGACCAGCACGCGGGCGGGGGGAAGGATCTCTGTGCTGATCTCTGTGCTCATGGGGCGCTCACCCTCTGCCCGGCCAGCACGCGCTCAGCCCAGGCGGCCAGCGCCGTGCGCTCAATCTTGGAGTTGTGCCGAATATCTGTGGGAAGCTGATCCACCACCAGCACGGCGGAGACCGGCGCCCGGGCCGAGGCTTCACGCACCGCAGCGCTGACCTGCGGCAGGGCAAGGGGGGAGGATCCCAGGCTGAGCCGCTGTCCCGCTGCCGGCTCCACGATGACGACGACGGCTTGGGTGCCGGCGGGGCCGACGCCCACCGCCGCACTGCGAGCGACCTCGTCGAGGGCGTCCACCGGCGTCTCCACCACACCGGGGCCGATCGGACCGGAGGAGGTGGTGATCACATGCTGCCGTCGGCCCTGAATCCACAGCCGTCCGGCGTCGTCAATATGGCCGATGTCGCCGGTGCGGTGCCAGAGCAGTCCGTCCTTATCATCGCGCCGAGCCTGCCGGTCGGTCAGCCAGAGCCGATCATAGCCGGCCTTCAGGTGGGCGGCCGAGACCACCAGCTCGCTCAGAGCACCGTGGGCCTGCTCGGCGTCCAGCAGCTCCTCGGCCGGCCGGCCCAGCTCATCCAGCGGAGCCAGGGCGAAGCGCACCCCGGCCACCGGTCGGCCCACGCAGACACCGGGCTGGCCGGTGACCATGGCGCGGTGAACCTCTTCGCGCTCGATATCTGCCTGCAGCAGGCCCTCGGTCATGCCGTAGGGCGTGTGGATCTCTGCCTGCGGGAACAGCTGGTGCACCTCATCCAGCAGCTCCGGATGCACCGGGGCGCCGGCGGAGAGCACCAGGCGAATTCTGCCCAGCGCAGCCTGCTGCGGCTCAGTGAGCGTGCCGGAGGTGGCCACCACGTTGCGCAGCGCGGCGGGGGAGCCGAAGAACATGGTCGCCTCACCGGTGATCGCGGCCTCTGCCACGGCGTGGGCGGTGAGGGTGGCAGGTTTGGTGACGGACATATCGGCGGTCACCGAGGTCGCTCCGATGGCCGGGCCCAGCAGCGCGAAGGGTGCGAAGCCTGCAATCAGTGAAGATCCGGGCTTGACCTCCAAATGGTGGCGCAGCAGGGCGACCAGGGCGCCCAGGCGCTGGTGGGTGTAGATCACGCCCTTTGCCGGGCCGGTGGATCCGGAGGTGAACAGAATGGCCGCCGGGTCGTCTCCGTCGGGGTGCGGGACCTCCTTCAGCGAGGTGGAATCGTCCCCGCGCAGCAGCCGCTGCACGGAGGCGACCGTGCCCAGGGCTCGTGCCGTGCGCGGGGAGAGCGGGTCCAGGCTGATCCGGGTTCCGGGCCAGCCCAGGGTCCGCGCCAGGGTCAGGCCGGGTCGCTGACCGATCACCCACCGGGGGCGTGCGCTGCGCACAGCACGGGTCATACCCGTTACGCCCAAACCGGCATCGGCGACCACGGCCACCGCCCCCAGCCGCAGGCAGGCGTAGAGGATGACGGTCAGTGAGTTGCCCGGCTGCACCAGCAGGCTCACCCGGTCACCGCGGCGCACTCCGAGCCGGTGCAGTCCGGCGGCGAGGGTCTGCACCTGGCCGCTCAGCTGCTCCCAGCTCAGGGAGGCTGCCTGGGGACCGGCCGTCATATCGACCACTGCGGGGGAGTCTCGGCGCCAGGACAGGCTCATCGCGTCCAGCTGCTCATGCAGACCGGTGGTGATCGTCGCTGGGGCGGGGGAGACGCCAGCTGGAGTCGGCTGGGTGCTGAACCTGTCGCGCAGCCAGGTGAAGAGCACCTCGGCCACGTTTCGGTCTTCGGCGAGGAGGTGGCCCGCCCCTTCGAAGCGGTGCAGATCCGCCTGCGGGACCCGTTCCATCAGGTCGTTCAGATAGCGGTCGCGGAAAACCGGGTCCTTCGGGCCCCAGAGCAGCAGCGTGGGCTCATCCCAAGACCGCAGACCGGCGGAAGCCCGCTGAAGATCGCCGCGGGAGGGGTGTTCCGCCACTGCGGGAATGTCGGCGACGAACCCGCCGATTCCTCCGCGGCCCAACCTCGATACGTAGGGCGCCCGGTAGGCCGCCGCCACCTCGGGGTCCAGACCACCGTCGGCCAACGAGAGCGTCACCCGCAGGAACGCGTCGGTGAGCACCGTGGAGCCGGCGAGCACGCCCGGAGCCATGGCCGCCCGCAGGGCCGTGGGCACCGGTTCCGTGTGCGGATGGTCCACTGCGGTGTTCAGGCTCATCGCCGCCTGCACCACGTCCCGGTGGCGCACGGCCCAAGCCAAGGAGAGGACGCCGCCCCAGTCGTGGCCGAGGGTGACCAGCGGCTTCTCAGTCTCCACATCGAGAGCGTCCATGAGGCCGTCCAGGTCGTTCAGCCGCTGCTCCATTCGCCGGTAGCTCGACGCCTGCGGCGAGGGCGGCTCAGGGTGCTCCAGCCGCTCTGAGAAGCCCATATCCAGCTGGTCCGGCGCGATGATCCGCCACGCGTTCCCGTGCCGGGCCTGCTCTGCGGAGAAGCGCAGCACGTGCCTCCACATATAGGACCAGGTGGGGTTCCCGTGCAGCGCGACAATGGTGCCGGTGGGCGTGATGCCGTCGGCCTGCAGGGCGGGACCGGTGTCCAAGACGTGGAAGCCGCGGTCGCCGTCGTCGGTGCGGGCGGTCACCAGGCGCGACCACTGGGGGTCGAGGCCGGGCAGCGGGGTGTGCCGCAGAGCGGCGAACGGTGCGCGGGCCGCGGCGGCCGGCACCGGCTTCCAGAGCTTCAGCGGTGAGGACCAGCTCACCATTGGATCTCCACCATGGCGGTGTTCAGACCCGATCCCACACCCATGCACAGCACGCGGGATCCGGGCTCCAGCTTGGGGGCCTCCCGGGCGAGTGTGATCGGAAGCGACGCCGGGCCCACGTTCCCCAGTTCGGGGTAGGTGACCGGGACTCGCTTCTTGTCCAGTTTGGCGGCCTTGATGATGGAGGCAGTGTGCAGCGAAGAGACCTGGTGGGTGACGTAGGAGTCCATCTGCTGCCAGTCGAAGTGCTCCTTGGCGTCCTTCCAGGCATCCATGACCAGATCCAGGCCGCCTTCGAGCAGGCCCCGGGCGTCGGTGAACATGCCGTTGTGGTCGCCCACACACAAGTTGTGGTGCTGGGTGGCGGCCCGGGTGACCCCGCCGATGATTCGGTGGCCCTCCGGGTGCTCCTCAGCGGGGCCGATCACGGCGGCCGCGGCACCGCAGCCCAGCGTCAGGGA
Source organism: Nesterenkonia sp. (assembly GCA_052089225.1). Lineage (GTDB taxonomy): Bacteria > Actinomycetota > Actinomycetes > Actinomycetales > Micrococcaceae > Nesterenkonia. Next base: position 200,749 of record JBQCZP010000001.1, on the reverse strand, counting down.
GGCGAACTCGCTCATGAAGTCATCACGGGAGATCTCGTTCTCCAGCGAGTTGATCCGCTCCACAGTCGCATCGTGGAGCCAGCGCGGATCCTCCCCGTTGACGATGAGCACGTACTTGACCTGGCCGGCGTCGATCAGTGAGCTCGCCAGGGTGATGGCATTGACGAAGCCCAAGCATGCGTTGGTGATGTCAAAGTTCATCGCCGAGCTCGGCAGACCCAGGTCACTGTGCAGGCCCACGGCCACCGACGGCTCCAGCTGCACCCGCGAGACGGACGTGTTGATCATCATTGACACCTCGCCGGGTTCGATCCCGGCCTGACTCAGCGCCCGGCGCCCGGCTTCGACGGTTCCGGCCCGGACGTCGCCGTCAGCTCTCCAGTTGCGCCGGGCCCTGACCCCTGCCACACGCTGCAGCAGGCCGTTGGGCAGCTTCAGGCGCTTCAGTGCGTCAGCCAGTCGCGTGTCAAGCTCCTTGGAGGTCAGCACCTCCGGAGCCTCCACCTCCGCCACGGAGAGCAGCGCGGCATTCTGGTGGTGAAAGGTCGAGTTTCCCTGAGCTTGGTATTGCGGCACCATGCCATTATCCAGAATGGAGCGCATGCAAAGCCAATCGACTCCGGGGATACCATGTCACCTATGGGCATATCCACCATCACTCTGAAGGAAGCCATCGACCGTGGTGGCTTCTATCCCTCGTTAGTGCATCACACGGTCACCGAGGCGCTGGACGGGCGTGAGGCTGAGCACCAGATCGTCCACGTGGACACCCACTTCGACATGGAGGAGGTCCACCGCCACATCACCGTACTGGTGCTCGCCGAGGACGTCGTCGTCGTCGCGCATCTGGATGATCATCCCGCCGAGGAGGACGCTGCGAACGACAGCAGCGGTGACGTCGTCGCGCGGATCTCCACCGAGGTGGTGCCGGTGGCGCGCATCCGCTCACTGATTCTCTCTGAGGTCCACCGACAGCCGGAGCAGTTCCGTCCGGACCGCGCCCTGGCGGAGGTCTCGCTCAACCTGAACTGGACCGGCGGCGCCCGTTTCGACTCCGTGCCGGCCGACTGCGGAAACCCCGAATGCATGGCCGACCACGGCGACACCGGAACCTGGGTCCCCGAAGACATCACCCTGCGCATCGCCGCCACTGCTGAGGGCGACTCCGCAGTCGAAGAGGCGCGCAGCTTCGTGCGTGCCCTGCGCCGAGCCAGCGTCAGTCACTCCCACTGATCGGATGGCCGCCCCCGCCGCCCCCGACTATGACGGGGCCCATCTTCGACATGTGCTGACCTCTGCCGCCTCTGCACTGGGGATTGAGGGCTTCAGCAACCAGCTGACGGTCCCTGAGTCCAGCATCGCAGTGGTCATCCTCGCTGACGGCCTGGGGGAGGCCAATCTTGGCGCGCACACCGGCCACGCCCGGTTCCTCTCCAGGGCCTGGCGCAGCCAGGAGCAGGCGCGCACTCTGGACACCGGTGGACCGACGACGACGGCGGCCTCACTGACCTCCTTGGGGACGGGTCTGACACCGGGGGAGCACGGCATGGTCGGCTACGACGTCTTCGCCCCAGAGTTGGGGCGCGTAGTCAACATGCTCGGCGGCTGGGACCCGGGGGTGGAGCCCTGCCGCTGGCAGCCGAACCGCACAGTGCTCACCACCGCAGAAGCAGCCGGGGCCCAGGTGCTGACCGTCTCACGCCCACAGTTCCGCGATTCGGCACTGACCCGGGCCGCACTGCGGGGAGGTCAGTTCGCCGGCTCCACCACGATTGCTGGGCGCTTCGGGCTGGCCGCCGAGTGGATCGCGCAGCACCGGCCGCGCGCGGCCACGATGCGCCGCGGCCCGGTGCCACGGCTGCTCATCTACCTCTACGTCGACGAGCTGGACAAGACCGGCCACAGCCGCGGCGCCGGTTCAGCGCAGTGGCTGACCATGCTGGAGAACCTCGACGCGGCCGCCGCCCAGTTCAGCCGGCAGCTGAAGGAGCGCTACGGCGACCAAGCCAGCGTGCTGCTGACTGCTGACCACGGGATGGTCAACGTGGCCGAACACCACCGGCTCGACATCAGCGCGCGCGAGGACCTTCTCACTGGGGTGCGGCACACCGGCGGAGAACCGCGGATGCTGCACCTCTACACCGAGTCCGGCGCCGCTGAGCAGGTGCGCGCAGCCTGGAAGCAGAACTTCGGGGAGAAGGTCTGGGCGGTGACGGCTCAGGAGGCGATCACCGCCGGATGGTTCGGCTCCGTGCAGCCCTCGGTGCGTCCGCGCATCGGGGACGTGCTGATCGCAGCCCGCGAGGAGACCGCTATCTTTCACACCGATCGCACCGGCACCCAGCCGCTGAGCATGGTCGGTCAGCACGGATCGCTGACTGAGGCGGAGCGACGGGTTCCGCTGCTGGAGCTCAGCGGCCGCGGCTTCGGCGCGTGAGCCGGTCGGGGACTGTGAGCCGACTGGGACGGGCCGCTCAGTCCTCCTTGGTGCCGAAGAGAATGTCGTCCCAGCGCGGCATGGCCGGACGGCGTGATGAGGAGGACTTCTTCTTACGCGGTGCCTGTGCCGCAGGTTTCTGCTCCTCTTCAGGCTCGGTGTCATATGAAGGGGCCGTGTCATCTGCAGGGGCGGAGTCGTCTGCAGGGGTGGGGTCGTCAGCGGCGGAGTCGGCGTCGTCCTCTGCGGGGTCCTCATAGCTGAAGCCCCAGGCGTCGGTGCTGGTGCTGGACTCCCCAGCGGCGACGTTCTCGGCCGGCTGCAGGGGATCTGACTGCTGAGAATCTGGCCTCTCCGGGGAGTCCTCCACGACCCGCAGGGGAGTCGGTGCGGATTCGGCCGCGGAATCGTCCTTGGTGAGCAGCGTGGCCAGCTTCTCGTCGCCGGATTCGTCGGAGCCCAGCCGCTGCCCTCGTCGGGCACGCAGAATGTCGAGCAGGTCCTCCTGGTCGGTGCCGTCGTCCTGGCCGCCGGATGCACCTGCATCGGCAGACGGGGAGCTGCTGCGGCCCACCGGGGTGCGCTGGTCGACGTCGAAGGGCTCCTCCACTGCGGCCAGGCGGCGGCCGCTGCGGGGGGATGAGGACGCTGCGGGGAGGGTGATGAGCGACTCGGCCCATTTGTTGACGGCCCGCACCGCACGCGAGGAGGGATCGTAGACCCACTCGGCCGGAGGCTGCTGGCCGATGGGTTCGGCATGGACCTCAGAGCTGGCCGCATCGAAATCGGCGACGACGGCCCACAGTCCGTCATCACGGCGCCACGCGTCCCAGGTGAGCGTCCGCAGCCGCACGCCGATCGCGCGCAGCCGCACCTTGACCATGTCCTCCAAGGTGGCCGGCGCATCGCCGAATGCCAGCCGGTGGTTCTCCGCCGTGGATGGTCTGGCCACCACAGTGGCCCGTGCCCGGGACGCGTAGAACGCCCGCTCGTCGGCAACCGGACCCGCATAGCGCAGCACATGTGCTTCAGACAACCCGGAGTCTTCGATCACTTCGGCCACAGTCGCCCCGGTGCGCAGCCGGGCCTGAATTTCGCGCGGAGAGAACGACGTCTTCTCACCGGCGGCGCGCTGGCCGGAGGCTGAGCTGGGGCGGGCCGCTGCAGACTTCAGCGCCTCGTCGATGGGCAGGGCGTACTCGGCCCCGGCGTCGTCGGAGAGCAGCAGCTCAGGGCTGCTGCCCTCAGCCTGGACCCCCACGATCCGCAGATTCTGCATCGGTGGTTTCCTCCCGATTGCCTCATGCTGGTGTTGTCCTTTGACGCAAACTGTATCGTGAGCAGACGGCACGTCCACAGGTCGTCTCAACCCGGCGTAGAAGGATTGGTCGCCGCGGGAGGCACTTCACGTCCCGACACCGATTTGTCAGCACAGGTCGGATGCGACACAATCTGTGCGACCTTACTCATCGTCGAGGTCGGCCCCACGCCGACGGATGATGACAGAACCACCATTGGAGCACCTGTTATGGCAACTGATTACGATGCCCCGCGGAAGAACGAGGACGACGCCAGCGAAGACTCCATTGAGGAGCTGAAGAACCGCTCATCCAACCGTCAGGCACCGGTCGTCGACGAGGACGAGACGGAGACGGCGGAGGGCTTCGAGCTGCCCGGCGCGGACCTCTCCGACGAGGAGCTGCAGGTACGCGTGCTTCCCGCCCAGTCCGACGAGTTCACCTGCGCCTCCTGCTTCCTGGTGCGCCACCGTTCGCAGGTGGCCCGCGAAGAGGGCGGACAGCTCTTCTGCACCGACTGCGAGGGCTGACACGGCCCCGTCACGTCTCGACGACGGCGTCGTTTCCTAGAATGACCGCGCTGAAACGTACAGATCGCACGTGAATTCCACGTGCTGCTGCACGTAGGGGCGCGGTCGTTTTGTCTGTGCTAGTCCCGGGTGATGGAGACTCCGGCTTCACGCACCGGTTCCTGTGAGCCCAGTGCAGCCAGCACCGCCTCCGGGCGGCGGGTGGAGAACAGCCAATAGGGCGTGGGGTCCTGGGGGTCGCTGACCTCCACGGTGAGCACCGGGTCGATCCACCCCCGGATGCACTGGTAGCTGCGGGCGTCGAACCCCGGACCCAGCTGCTCGCGGGCCGCGTCACTGCGGTGCGCCACGGCACGGCCCAGATCCTGGTGCGGGATGCGCGCCCGGCCTACGCGCAGCTGCTCATCGGTGACCTCAAGCAGGGGGGTCGTTGCCACCAGTGCGGTCAGGCACAGCGCAATCCCGATCACCAGCGCAATCGCCCCGTAGACGGCCCCGACCGGAAAGAACGCGATGGAGATCGAGGCCCCTATGCCGACGGCGACGGCCCACAGCCACCAGGCCGGCCACAGCTTCTCCCGATGGCGAAGGCCGGAGCGCGCAGAAACTGAAGAACTCATAGTCTCTATGGTCGCACGGCTCAGTGAGTGCGCCCAGCGGCACAGTGACGCAGGCTGACTCTGTAGACTCGACACTGTGCAGAAGATCCACCTCCCAGTCCAGCAGCTGGACCCTGAACTGCCGCTGCCCAGGTACGCCCACCACGACGACGCCGGCGCCGACCTGCTCAGTGCCGAGAACCTCACCCTGCAGCCGGGGGAGCGTCGCCTGGTGCCCACCGGTCTGGCAGTCGCCGTACCCGAAGGGTGGGTGGGCCTGGTCCACCCACGCAGCGGTTTGGCCACGAAGCACGGTGTCACCGTGGGCAACGCTCCCGGCACCATTGACCCCGGGTACCGCGGGGAGGTCAAGGTGCTGCTGGTCAACACCGATCGCACCGAAGCCGTGACCTTCAGCAGAGGCGATCGGATCGCCCAGCTGCTGCTGCAGGAAGTCTCCCAGGCTGTGTTCAGCCCGGTCGATGAGCTTCCGGAGACGGCCCGCGGATCAGGCGGCTTCGGCTCCAGCGGAGTGAAGTCCTCCGCCTGAACAGATTTCCTACGCTGATTTACCGCCACTGAGGCAGACAAGCCGCTGGCAGACAAGGAGAGGCATGCTCTTCGGCAAGAAGAAGAAGGACCAGACCAAACGCCCCTCCACCATCAGAGAGGCGATGGCGGAGGAGCCCGAGGACCCGGTGGAGTTCACCGAGGCCGAGGCGGGCCAGAACGACGACGCCGTGGTGGCCAACGATGACGTCTCCGCAGAGGAGAAGATCACATCCGAGGCGACCGAGGCGGCAGAGCCCGGAGCACTTCCCCAGGACTTCAGCGAGATCAGCTCCAAGAAGGGGTACGTCGATTTTGGCGCCCTGCTGGTGCCCGCCGCCAAGGATCAGAAGGTTCGGCTGGACATCGACCAGAAGTCCAAGCGCGTGGTGTCGCTGACGATAGCCATCGGATCCTCCAGCATTCAGCTGCAGGCGTTCTCCGCGCCCAAGTCCGGCGGCATCTGGCAGGACGTGCGGCAACAGATCGAAGACTCTGTGGTCAAGCAGAAGGGCCGCGTCAAGCAGGTCGAAGGCCCCTTCGGCAGAGAGCTTCATGCTCGCGTCCCGACCGTGCTGAAGGACGGGCGCAAGGGGTGGCGGGCCGCCCGGTTCATCGGCTTCGAGGGCAGGCGCTGGTTCCTTCGCGGGGTCATCGGCGGACGCGGCGCCATCGACCGCGAGGCCGCCCAGGGAGTTGAAGAGCTGTTCTCCAAGCTGGTGGTGGTCCGCGGCGATGACCCGCTGCCTCCGCGTGAGCTGCTGAAGCTCAGCCCGCCGGCCGGCGCCAAACGAGTGGTGACTCAGCGGCAGAACGCACAGGGACAGGCATCCGGCGCCGGACGCCAACCGTCACAGCCGGCCCAGCGTCCACAAGCAGCAGGGGCCAACCGCACCAACGGTGTCCCGCCGCAGGCTCAGAAGCCGGATCAGCAGTAGCCGGCCATGGCCAAGGACAACAGCGCTGAGCAGCTCAGCCAACAGCTTTCCGGGGCGGCGGCCAGTCGGGTCAGGGCCCGCGACGACGGGTCCCTGGACGTCATGGGCTCCGTCGGCGGGTGGCGCGGCCTGGCTGAAGCGAGCCTGCCGGCCGCCGGGTTCCTGGTCGCCTATCTGCTCACCGAGGATCTGGTCCCAGCGATCCTGTTGGCTGTGGGGATGGGGGCTGTGTTCACCATCATCCGGCTGCTGCAGCGCGGCAGCCTCATCCAGTCGTTCTCCGGGCTCATCGGCGTCGGCATCTGTGCGGCCTTCGCCTACTTCTCCGGAGACGCTCGCGGCTACTATGAGCCGGGGTTCTTCATCAACGTCGTCTATCTGATCGGCTTCGGCGTCTCCGTGCTGGTGAAGTGGCCCTTCATGGGCGTCCTCTTCGGCCTGATCCGCGGCGAAGGGTTCGACTGGAGGCACGACTCCGCTCGTCGTCGTCGGTACGCTTTGGCCACCTGGATCATCGCCGCGGTGCTCGCCGCCCGCCTGCTGGTGCAGTTTCCTCTGTATCTGGTCGACAATGTCGCCGCACTGGGCGTGACGCGCCTGGTCATGGGCGTGCCGCTGTACGCACTGGCGCTGTGGCTGGGGTGGATGCTCACCCGCCCGCAGACCCAGACGCAGACCGCCGCCCGCCCGGACACCACCGCACAATGAGCGGCCAACGAGTGCTGACCCTGACTGTGGGGCCGATGTCCCACGGCGGCCACTGCGTGGCGCGTCACGATGGTCGGGTGGTCTTCGTCCGCCACGCCGTCCCCGGAGAGCGGGTCCGGGCCGTGCTCACCGAAGCGGGTGAGTCGGCCAGGTTCTGGCGGGCAGACACCGTCGATGTGCTCGAACCCTCCGATCACCGCCGCAGGCACCCCTGGAAGCAGGCCGATGCGCTGCGGGCCTACGACCAGAACCAGGTGCCGGTCGGCGGCGCCGACTACGGTCACATCAGCGATTCGCACCAGCGCAGGCTGAAGTCTCAGGTCTTCCGCGACACGATGGCCCGCATCGGCGGCATCGACCTGAGCACGCTGGACCTTCCCAACGCTGGCTCAGACGGCGAACTCTTCGTGGAGGCCCTCGGCGGCGCGACGGCCAACGGGCTGCAGTGGCGCACCCGGGTCAGTTTTGCGGTCCACGGGGGATCACTGGCGATGAAGCCGCACCGGTCCCACGATCTGATCGCGCTGCGGTCGATGCCGCTGGCCGTCGAGGCGGTGGCCGAGTCCCACATATTCTCCTGGGACTTCACCGGGGCTGACACAGTCGACGTCGTCGCCGCCGGCGGAAAACTGCCTCTGACCCTGGTCGCGCACGTCCCGCAGGCCTCGGCCGAGGCCTTGAGCAGACGACTCGCCGACCAGGCGCAGCAGGATCCTGCAGTGGGCAGCGTGATCCTCGCGGTGTCCTCCGGACAGCCGCAGGGTCGCACATCTGCCGCGAAGGGAGGGCGACGCCGCAGGTTCGATCAGCTGCGCCCGAGCCCTGTCGAGTACCGTGTCGTCACCGGCACGCGAGCCGTTGAGGAGCCCCTGCCGGTTCCGGCAAGCGGTGCAGACACATCGGTCCGTGCGGTAGAGCTGCCCGCAGAGGGTTTCTGGCAGATTCACCGCTCGGCTCCGCAGGCGCTGGTGCAGACGGTGGGACGGATGGCCGAGGTGCCGGTCGGCGGCTCCGTTGTGGATCTCTACGCCGGTGCAGGGCTCTTCAGCGCCTGGGCGGCAGAAACCGTCGGAGAGTCCGGTCAGGTGCTCTCGGTGGAGGCGGCAGAGACCACCAGCGGCGCAGCTCGGAAGCTCTTCGCAGACCAGGCACAGGTGGAGGTGGTCAGCGCGCCGGTGGAGCGGATCGCTCACCGGCTGCAGCCGGCCGACCTGGTGCTGCTGGACCCGCCGCGGGCCGGAGCGGACAAACGGGTGCTGAGTCGAATCAGCGACACGTCGCCGGGGCAGATCGTCTATGTCTCCTGTGACCCCGCCTCGTTCGCCCGCGACGCCAAACGGCTGACCGAGCTGGGCTGGCGGCTGAGGGACGTGGCCCTGCTGGACATGTACCCCAACACCCACCACATGGAGTCTGTGGCACTGTTCACCGTGTGAGCAACACCCGCGCACCCGGTGCGTCCGCCGGTGACCTGCGGTATGAGTAGGATAGTCAGTGGAGAAACAAGGCAGTCAGTCGCCCTCCCAACGGCTGACGCCGTGTCAATGCAGACAGACATAGGAGCTCCTCGTGAGTACAGTGGACAGCTTCGGAGCAAAGGGCGTTCTCAACGTCAACGGCGCCGACTATGAAATATTCCGCCTCAACCAGGTCAAGGGCTACGAGTCGCTGCCCTACAGCCTGAAGGTTCTGCTGGAGAACCTGCTGCGCCATGAGGACGGCGAGAACGTCACCGCAGAGCACATCAGGGCCCTGGGCAGCTGGGACGAGACATCCCAGCCGACCACCGAGATTCAGTTCACCCCAGGGCGGGTGCTGATGCAGGACTTCACCGGCGTGCCCTGCGTCGTCGACCTGGCCACGATGCGTGAGGCGGTGGAGGACCTCGGCGGTGATCCCAATAGGATCAACCCGCTGGCTCCTGCTGAGATGGTCATCGACCACTCTGTCCAGATCGACGCGTTCGGCAGCAGTGACGCTATTGAGCGCAACATGGACATCGAGTACCAGCGCAACGGTGAGCGCTACCAGTTCCTGCGCTGGGGCCAGACGGCGTTCGAGAACTTCAAGGTAGTGCCCCCGGGCATGGGCATCGTGCACCAGGTCAACATCGAGTCCCTGGCACGGGTGGTCATGACCCGGGCCAGCGGCGGCGCGCTGCAGGCCTACCCGGACACCTGTGTGGGCACCGACTCGCACACCACCATGGAGAACGGCCTGGGCGTGCTGGGCTGGGGGGTCGGCGGCATCGAGGCCGAGGCGGCGATGCTGGGCCAGCCGATCTCGATGCTGATCCCGCGTGTGGTGGGCTTCAAGCTCACCGGCGAGATTCCTGCCGGGGCTACGGCCACCGATGTGGTGCTGACGATCACCGAGCAGCTGCGCCAGCACGGAGTGGTGGGCAAGTTCGTGGAGTTCTACGGTCAGGGCGTGGCAAAGGTGCCGCTGGCCAACCGGGCCACCATCGGCAACATGAGCCCGGAGTTCGGCTCCACCGCGGCGATGTTCCCCGTCGACGAGGTGACCACCGAATACATGCGCCTGACCGGCCGCACGGAGGAAGAGATCGCTCTGGTGGAGGCCTATGCCAAGGAGCAGGGCATGTGGCACGACCCAGACCGTGAGCTGCGCTTCTCCGAGCACCTGGAACTGGACCTCTCCACGGTGGTGCCCTCCATCTCCGGGCCGAAGCGCCCCCAGGACCGCATTGAGCTCACCGACGCCAAGGAGCAGTTCCGCAAGGATATCCACAACTACGTCGATGAGACCGCCGCGGCGCTGGAGGAGGCGACCAACGGCCGGGTCGACCATTCGGTCGACGAGACGTTCCCCGGCTCCGACGCCCCGGCGCACACCCCCGAGGAGTCGCAGGACCCGGCGGACAAGCCGCGCCCGGCCGACCCGTCCGCCGCGCCCGCAGAGGGCCGGCCCTCGCAGCCGGTGCCGGTGAAGATGCCGGACGGCCGTGAGTTCCACCTGGACCACGGTGCGGTGTCCATCGCCTCCATCACCTCCTGCACCAACACCTCCAACCCCAATGTGATGCTGGCAGCCGGCGTGCTGGCCCGCAACGCAGTGGCCAAGGGCCTGGATCAGAAGCCCTGGGTCAAGACCTCGATCGCACCCGGCTCCAAGGTGGTCACCGACTACTACGAGAAGTCCGGGCTCATCGAGTACCTGGAGAAGATCGGCTTCTACGTGGTCGGCTACGGCTGCACCACCTGCATCGGCAACTCCGGTCCGCTGGAGGAGGAGATCGCGCAGACGGTGCAGGAGCAGGACCTCGCGGTGACCTCCGTGCTCTCCGGCAACCGCAACTTTGAGGGACGCATCAACCCCGATGTGAAGATGAACTACCTGGCCTCCCCACCGCTGGTGGTCGCCTACGCGTTGGCCGGGACCATGGACTTCGACTTCGAGAACGACCCGCTGGGCCAGGACTCTGAGGGCACGGACGTGTTCCTGCGTGACATTTGGCCGGACCCGTCTGAGGTGCAGCAGATCATCGATGAGTCCATCGACACCGACATGTTCACCTCCAAGTACTCGACCATCTTCGAAGGTGACCACCGGTGGCAGAACCTGAAGACCCCGGAGGGTGCGACCTTCACCTGGGAGGAAGACTCCACCTACGTGCGCAAGGCACCCTTCTTCGACGGCATGGAGATGGAGCCTGCCCCGGTCTCTGACATCGAGGGCGCACGCGTGCTGCTGAAGCTCGGCGACTCGGTGACCACCGACCACATCTCACCGGCGGGCTCCTTCAAGTCCGACACACCTGCAGGCCGCTACCTGCTGGAGAACGGCGTGGCCCGCAAGGACTTCAACTCCTACGGCTCCCGCCGCGGCAACCACGAGGTGATGATCCGCGGCACCTTCGCCAACATTCGCATCAAGAATGAGCTGCTCGACGGCGTCGAAGGCGGCTTCACCCGCGACTTCACCCAGAAGGACGCTCCTGAGGCGGCCGTCTACGACGCGGCGCAGAACTACCAGGCCCAGGGCGTTCCGCTGGTGGTGCTCGGAGGCAAGGAGTACGGCTCCGGCTCATCCCGGGACTGGGCCGCCAAGGGCACCCGGCTGCTGGGCGTGGGAGCGGTGATCACCGAGTCCTTCGAACGCATTCACCGCTCCAACCTCATCGGGATGGGCGTGCTGCCGCTGCAGTTCCCGGAGGGCGAATCGGCCGGCACGCTGGGGCTGACCGGCTTCGAGACGTACAGCATCTCAGGAATCACTGCCCTCAACGACGGCGAGATCCCCAAGACGCTGAAGGTCACAGCCACTGCTGAGGACGGCTCCACCACCGAGTTCGACGCTGATGTGCGCATCGACACCCCGGGGGAGGCCAACTACTACCGCCACGGAGGCATCCTGCAGTATGTCCTTCGCCAGCTGGTGAAATAGGGGCTTCGCCTCGCAGCAGCTCCTGAGCGCCCGTCCGACCCCAGCAGGTCGGGCGGGCGCTCAGCCGTTTCCTCAGGTTCTGGCCCCCAGTATTGCGCGTCTTGTATTACCCACCGGTAAGATGTGTGGCGGAACACTGCTATTCGCTCAACTCAGGAGGCAATTGCCCATGTCCCACGACTTTTCCGCCTACGCCCACCTGCGCCGGGAGTTCGACACCGAGGTCGTGACCCACAGCCGGGTCGAAGATGTCGAGCTGCCCGCAGGTGCGGGGACGCTGGCACTCATCCGACTGGACAACGACTCTGAGAAGCGCCCCAGCACCCTGGGTCCTGCCTCACTGATCGAGTTCGGCGAGGCTGTGGCCTCCCAGTACCCCCGGGCCGAGTCAGGTGAGATCGTCGCACTGGGCATCATCGGCAAGCCCGGAGTCCTGGTGGCCGGAGCAGACATTGTGGGCGCCCAACAGCTGAAGGAGACCGCCCACGGCATCGGGCTGGCTGAACTGGGCCACCAGGCCTACAACCTGGTCGAGGATTTCCCGGCTGCGACCTTCGCCTTCATCAACGGCACAGCACTGGGCGGGGGTCTGGAGATCGCGCTGCCGGCCACCTACCGCACCATCTCCACCGACGCTGCGGCCATCGGCCTGCCGGAGGCGTTCCTGGGCCTGGTGCCCGGCTGGGGCGGCATCTACCGGCTGCCGCAGATCATCGGCCCCGAGGCGGCCGGCACGGTCATCTTCGACAACGCCATGAACAACAACAAGTCGCTGAAGGGGCCGCAGGCCCACGAGCTCGGAATCGCCGATGCTCTGCTGGAGGCCGAGAGCTTCGAGCAGGACTCTCTGAACTTCGCCGCCCGCGTCCTCTCAGGCGATGCTGAAACCGTCGAAGCGGTCACCGCCCGCCGATCCGCCGACACCAGCACCGCTGCCTGGGAACGCGCTGTGGCCTCTGCTGAGCAGCTGGTGGCGTCCAAGACCGGCGACACTGCGCCCGGACCGCTGTGGGCCCTGCAGATCTTCAAGCAGGTGCCCCAACGCAGCCGTGCGGAGAGTCGGGCCGACGAGGTCCAAGCCCTGGGCGAGCTGCTGGTCTCCGCTGAGTTTCACAATACGGTCTACGCGTTCATGGAGCTGGTGCAGAAGCGGGCCAAGAAGCCTGCCGGTGTGCCCGAGGCTGCGCCGAAGCCCATCGGTCAGGTCGGCGTCGTCGGTGCTGGCCTGATGGCCTCCCAGCTGGCCCTGGTCTTCGCCCAGCACCTGCAGGTGCCGGTGGCGCTCACCGATGTGGACCAGCAGCGTGTGGACAAGGGGCTGGCCTACGTGGAGCAGCAGGTCAGCAAACAGGTGGACAAGGGTCGGATCTCGCAGGAGCAGGGCCGGAGGCTGACCAGCCTGATCTCCGGCTCCACCGACAAGTCGGTCTACGCTGAGGCCGACTTCGTGATCGAGGCGGTCTTCGAAGAGATCAGCGTCAAGAAGCAGGTCTTCGCCGAGCTGGAGCAGGTCATCTCCCCGGAGGCGATTCTGGCCACCAACACCTCATCGCTGTCGGTCACTGAGATGGCAGCCGATCTGAAGCACCCGGAGCGGGTGATCGGCTTCCACTTCTTCAACCCCGTGGCCGTGATGCCGCTGGTGGAGATCGCCCGCACCCCACAGACTGCAGACACGCCCATCGCCACAGCCTTTGACCTGGCGGCCAAGCTGCGCAAGACCCCGGTGCTCACCAAGGACTCCACGGCGTTCGTCGTCAACCGGGTGCTGCTGCGTATGATGGCAGAGGTCCAGAAGGCCTTCGACGACGGCACCGATGCCGCAGTGGCGGACCAGGCGCTGAAGCCGCTGGGGCTGCCCATGTCACCCTTCGACCTGTTGGCCATGGTCGGCATACCGGTGGCCCAGCACGTCACCGAATCCCTGCGGTCCAGCTTCGGGGAGCGGTTCTACGTCTCGAAGAACCTGCAGGCCCTCGTCGACTCCGGGGTCACCGCAATCTGGAGCACCGATGACAGCGGCGCCAAGTACATCAGCGAGTCCACCGAGCAGCTGATGGAGTTCGGGGACTCCCCGCAGTCCAGCGATGAGGTCTTCACCACGGTGACCGAGGCACTGGCTGAGGAGATCGGCCTCATGCTCGACGAGGAGGTGGTCGCTTCGGTGAAGGACATCGACCTGTGCCTGATCCTGGGGACCGGCTGGCCCTTCCACCGCGGCGGCATCAGCTCGTACCTGGACCAGATCGGGGTCAGCCAGAAGGTCAACGGGAGGCTGTTCCATCCATGAGAATCTGCTGCAGCCGCCGAGCATTCCTCGGCGGCAGCACGGCCGGCGCCTCGGTGCTGGCGCTGACCGCCTGCAGCGGCGAGGCTGACCAGCAGGAGCAGTCTCGCCGCTGGGTCAGCATCGCCTTGGACCGGCCACTGGCGGTGGGGGAGTCCAGGGGCGTCGCTCACCAGGATCAGCAGCTGCTGCTGCACCGTCCCGCCGAAGAGGACGTGTTGGCCTTCTCAGCGGTGTGCCCCCATCAGGGCTGCACGGTGGGCATCGAACAGGAGCACTTCGAGTGTCCCTGTCACGGGTCCCGGTTCGAACTGACCGGTCAGTGGCAGTCCGGCCCGGCTGAGCAGCCCCTGACCCAGTTTGATGCGGAGCTGGACGGCGACTCAGTCCGGGTGCTGCTCTGAGAGTGGCCTATCCGCGGGTGCCGAACACCGGGATCTCACCGGTGGGTACGTCCTCGCCGGGCAGCCTGCGTGCGAAGGGCACTTTGGTGCCCAGCACCTGGGCGACAGTGTCCTGGGCAATCTTCGACGCGGTCATCCCGACGCGCTCCAGCACCTGGCTGCGCGAACCGTGGGCGAGGAACTCCACCGGCAGGCCCACCTCGTTGAGGGCGGTGTCCACGCCCGCTTCGCGCATCACCTGACGGATTCGTGAGCCGACGCCTCCGGCCTTCACCCCGTCTTCGATGCAGACCACAATGCGGTGCCGGGCCGCCAGGGACACCACTGAGTCGGCCACCGGCAGCACCCATCGCGGGTCGACCACAGTGGCGGTGATTCCTTGGTCCTCCAGTCGGCGGGCCAAGTCCAGGGAGAGCTCTCCCATGGCGCCCACTGAGACGATCATGACGTCGTTGCTGTGAGTGCCGTCCACAGGGTCGCTGGCGTGGAGCACGTCGACGCCGTCGTCCAACCGGCGGACAGCTTCGATCTCATCGTTGACGGTTCCCTTCGAGAACCGCACCACGGTGGGCGCGTCGTCGACCGAAACTGCCTCACGCAGCTCTTCGCGCAGGCGGAGCGAATCCCGCGGAGCACTCAGCCGCAGGCCCGGGACCATCTGCAGCAGCGAGAGATCCCACATGCCGTGGTGGCTGGGGCCGTCGGGCCCGGTGACCCCGGCACGATCCAGCACGAAGGTCACACCTGCCTTGTGCAGCGCCACGTCCATCAGCAGCTGGTCGAAGGCCCGGTTGAGGAAGGTTGCGTAGAGCGCGACCACCGGGTGCATGCCCCCATAGGCGAGGCCCGCCGCTGAAGCCACCGCATGCTGCTCAGCGATGCCGACGTCGACTACGCGCTGGGGGTGGTTTCGCGCCATAGTGCGCAGACCCACCGGATTGACCATGGCGCCGGTGAGGGCGACGATGTCGCGCCGTTCATCAGCAATGGCCGAGATCTCCTCTTCGAAGATCGAGGTCCATGAGCGTGCCGAGCCGCGGCTGACCGCTTCGCCGGTCTCCGGGTCGATCACACCCACCGCGTGGAACTGGTCCGTCTCATCGGCGCGGGCCGGCGCGTAGCCGCGGCCCTTCTCGGTGATGGCGTGGACGATCACCGGCCCCTCGTAGTTTCTGGCGTCGGTCAGGGCCTCTTCCATGGCGCGCTGGTCGTGACCGTCCACGGGGCCGATGTACTTCATCCCCAGATCTTCGAAGAGCCCCTGCGGGGACCAGAAGTCCTTGGCGCCCTTCTTCGCCGCATGCAGACCGCGGTAGATGAACTGGCTCATCGACCCGCCCTGCTGCAGACGCTGCTTGGTGCCGTCCATGACCGTCTCGTACGCATGGTGGGTGCGGACCTTGTCCAGCACACCGCGGCGCAGCTTGGAGAGCTGGTTGGCGATGCCTCCGACGGTCGGCGAGTAGGACCGGCCGTTGTCGTTGACCACAATCACCACGCGACGCTCATTATCGGCAGCGATATTGTTCAGCGCCTCCCAAGCCATACCGCCGGTGAGTGCGCCGTCGCCGATGATCGGCACCACGTACCGGTCGCCCTCACCGCTGAGGGTCCTGGCCCGGGAGATGCCGTCAGCCCAGGCCAGCGAGCTGGATGCGTGGGAGGACTCAACAATGTCGTGCACCGATTCGGCCCGTTCCGGGTAGCCGGAGAGGCCCCCCTCCTGGCGCAGCGTGGAGAAGTCCTGGCGGCCGGTCAGCAGCTTGTGCACATAGGACTGGTGGCCGGTGTCGAAGATGATCGAGTCGCGCGGAGAGTCGAAGACTCGGTGCACGGCCAGCGTCAGTTCGACGACGCCCAGGTTGGGGCCCAGGTGCCCACCGGTGGCAGAGACATTGCTGATCAGAAACTGCCGCAGCTCCTCGCCCAGGCGAGTCATCTGTTCCTCGCTGAGCTTGGAGAGGTCCTGCGGAGTCTGAACCGTGTGCAGAATGGTCATCCTCATATTCTACCGAGCTGATCCAGCTCTCCGAAGCAGACGGCTCACAGCTCCTCGAGGGGAGCCGGTTCCAGCAGCGCCACCGTGAGTATCGCGCCACTCTGCTGGATCTGCCACTCGCGGGCGCCCAGATCGCGCAGCCGCTGCGAGACGGTGTCCAGATCCACAGGTGCCGGCTGGTCCCAGCAAAGCTGTTTGAGAACAGCCGGTGCCAACAGGGTCTCCGGCATCAGACTCAGTGCTTCGGCACGGGCGGCCAGGCGCTCTTTGGCGGTGCGGAACTGCCTGAAGGCCACCGGGCTGCGCTCCTTCCAGGTGCGCGGCGCCGGGGGGGTGCCGCTGCGCAGGCTGCGCACGGGCAGGTCCTCGGTGGCGATCCCCGCCTTCACGGTGCGGACCCACCGCGGGGCCTCGCGTTTTGCCGCACGGCCGTGGAAGCCCGGCACCGCCAGCAGCTTCGGCACAGTGACCGGCTGCGCATCGGCGGCGGCGATGAGCGCTGAGTCGGGCAGCAGCCGCCCCGGTGCGACGTCCTTCTTCTCTGCCAGCGCCTCCCGTGCGCACCACAGCTCACGAAGCACCGCCAACTTCCGCGGAGACTTCAGCCGGTTCAGTCCGCTCGTGCGACGCCAGCGGTCAGCTTTGGGAACCTGGGCCGGTTTGACGGTGCGCAGGTAGTTGAACTCCTCTGCGGCCCAGGAGCTCTTTCCCTGTTCCTTCAGCAGTGCGCTCAGTTCGGCGCGCAGCTCAATCAGCAGCTCCACATCGAGGGACGCGTAGCGCAGCCAGGCCTGGGGGAGCGGGCGCCTGGACCAGTCTGCGGCGGAGTGCTCCTTGGCCAGGTGCACGCCCAGCAGCTGTTCGACGACGGCGCCCAGACCCACCCGGGGCAGCCCGGTCATGCGGGCGGCCAGTTCCGTGTCGAACAGCTGGTGCGGGTGCATGCCCAGTTCGGCCAGGCCCGGCAGATCCTGCGAGGCGGCGTGCAGGATCCACTCGGCCTGGCCCAAGGCCTGCTGAATCGGAAGCAGCGTGTCGAACGGTTCGGGGTCGATGAGCCAGATCCCAGCACCGGCCCGCTTCAGCTGCACCAGGAAGGCGCGCTGCCCGTACCGAAACCCGGAGGCGCGCTCGGCATCGACGGCCACCGGTCCGGTGCCGGCTGCCAGCGCTTCGGCGGCGCGCTGCAGACCACGGTCTGTCTCAATGACCGCCGGTACGCCCTGCTCGGGTTCGGTGAGCAGCCGCGCCTCGGCCTCCGGGTGTGTCTGATCGACCTGTGCCGCCATGCTCAGCCCTTCCGAAAATGCGGCATGGCGAGGACGCCGTCGGGCACCGGAGGCAGCCCGGCGAAGGAGCAGACCATATCCGCCCAGGCCTCCAGGTGTGGGGCGAACGAGCTGTCAGCAGGTGTCCAGGAGGCGCGCAGCTCCACGTCATTGCTCGCCTGCCGGGCCTCCAGAGACCCGAAGGACTCCGAGAGGATCCGAGTGGCCGTTCCACCTGCGTGGGAGTACTCCACTCCGTACTGAGCCAGCGAATCGCACAGCCAGGTCCAGGCCACTGACGCCAGAAGCGGGTCGTTTCCCATCTCAGGTTCGAGTTCGGCACGGATATAGATGACCATCCGAAACGTTCCGCCCCAGGCCTGCTGACCGGCCGGATCGTAGAGCAGAATCATTCGTCCGGCGGCCAGGACCTCATCGTTCTCAGCCGCCGGGCGCAGCCGGGTCACCGGGTGGCTGCCGGAACCGGCATCATCGCCGGTGATTTCGGCGCGCAGCGCCACCGCATAGGGGGCCAGCCTGCGCGGGGCAGGCACTTCTTCGACCAGGGCCTCCGCACGCGGTGCGGCCCGACGCAGCTGGGTCAGCGCATCGCGGAAAGTCTCCGGCAGCTGGTCGAGGCCGGACACAGCGGACGCGCGCGCAGCGGGGTCGCCCAACGGGCCGAATACGGTCACCTGCTCAGACTAGGGATCTGCGTGTTCCAGGTGCGTGAGGCACGCCGCACACCGACTCATTCCCCGGCGGCGACGGCCACCAGCTGATCGATCTGCTCATCGGTAGTCTGCCACGAGCACATCAGCCGCAGCACGGGGTCGCCGTTGGCTGCGGTGTCCCACACGTGCGCCAGGTAGCGCCCCTGAATGCGGGCAGCTGCTTCCTGGGGCACCTGTGGGAAGACGGCGTTGACGGCGGGTGTGCTGGCCAGTCGCACCCCGGGAACCCGGTTGAGCCGCTCACCGAGGCGGACGGCCTGCGCGTTGGCGTGCTCAGCGCTGCGCCGCCACAGGTCAGATCCGAAGAGACTGAGCAGCTGGGCGGAGAGGAAACGCTGCTTGCTGGCCAGCTGCATCGAGAACTTCCGAATGTAGTCGGCCCCGTGGCTGCGCTCGGGATTGATCACGACGACCGCCTCAGCTGCCATGGCCCCATTCTTGGTGCCCCCGAGGGACAGCACGTCAACACCGACGTCAGCTGTGGCTGCGCCCAACGACACTCCGAGAGCGGCCGCCGCATTGGCGATCCGGGCGCCGTCGACGTGGACGCCCATACCGTGGGAGTGTGCCGCTTCTGCAAGGGCGGCTGTCTCATCCAGGGTGTAGAGCGTGCCCAGCTCGGTGGACTGGGTGATTGTCACAGCAAGGGGTTGGGCAGCGTGGACGAATCCCAGGGCGCCCGTCTCGGCGAGGAGGTCTTCTGCGGTGAGCTTGCCGTCACCGGTGGGCCGGGGCAGCAGCTTCAGCCCGCCGAGGCGTTCAGGAGCAGCCCCTTCATCGTTGTTCACGTGGGCCTGCTGGGCACAGACGGCGGCTCCCCAGCGAGGAAGCAGCGTCTGCAGGGAGACCACATTGGCGCCGGTGCCGTTGAACACCGGGTAGATCTCCGCCTGGGCGCCGAACTCCGCCTTGGCCCACCGGGTCAGCTCCTCGCTGCCTGCATCAGTGCCGTAGGGCAGGGCCGCACCACAGTTGGCATCGGTGATGGCCTCCAGGATCTCAGGGCTGACTCCTGCGGTGTTGTCGGAGGCGAAGGCGGGGTCCAGCTGAGCGGATACGCGGGCGCGCTGCTTGCCCACCCTCAGCCCTGCCCGGCCTGTGCGTTCTCCTCGAACCGCATGGAGATGGAGTTGATGCAGTAGCGCAGGTCGGTCGGCGTTTCGAAGCCCTCTCCCTCGAACAGGTGCCCCAGGTGGGATTCGCAGGAGCCGCAGCGGACCTCGATGCGTTCCATGCCCAAGGAAGTGTCCTTCACATACGTAACGTTCGCGTCTTCGCTGGGCTGGTAGAAGCTGGGCCAGCCGCAGCGGGCGTCGAACTTCGTGTCTGACTCGAAGAGCTTGGCGCCACAGGCCCTGCAGGTGTATACCCCGGTCTGCTGATTGTCCCAGTACTCGCCGGTGTAGGGACGCTCAGTGCCGCCCTGGCGCAGCACGTGGTATTCGAAGTCGGAGAGCCTCTCGGTATACGGATCATTACTCATGATTTCATTCTACGTCCGCACGTAGAGTGGGGGACAGTTGCCACCAGCAGGGAGGATCTATGGACCGGGACCTGAAGCGCGCGCTGCGCCGAGCGAGAGACTCCTCGGAATGGGCACAGGCCAAGGGTGAGCGTCAGGTCAAGGCGCTGCTGCGGCGGGTGCCCCGTGGCCCCGAGCCGACACCGTGGGTCAGAGCCACGGCCCTGGGTGTCGGCACCGGGCTTGCCGCGGGTATGACGCTGACTGCCGCAGCCTCGGCTGTGGCGGGCTACTTCGCACACCGCGTCGTCACTCCGGTCAAAGAGCGCGTGGAGGATTTGGAGGTCCTGGCGGTGGTCCGCGGACGCGACGGCGGCGAGGAAGTCATACTGCCGGCGACGCCGGAGACCACGGTGGACGGCGTCTATGGGCTCTACTTCGACGGCGGCCACTCCTTCGCCCGCATCGGGGAGATCACCAGCTTCACTCCGCGCGACGGCACGTTGGCTCGGCGCGTGGAGTCTCTCAGCAGCGGCGACCTTCGCACTGCAGTGCGCGGATGGTGGTCCTCGGTGGTGTACCTCAATCCGCACGAGGCCGGATTCGACGCCGAGGATGTGGTCGTTGACCTGCCCGGCGGACGAGCCCCGGCCTGGTATGTGCCTGCGAAGAACCCCGAGGGCCCTCTGGCGGGCCGAAACGTCTGGGGGATCATGATCCACGGCCGCGGGGGCCGGCGCACCGAGTGCATCAAGGCGCTGCCGCTGGCCAAGGAGCTGGGCATCGACTCGCTGCTGATGTCGTACCGCAATGACGGTGAGGCCCCGGCGGCCCCCGATGGGAAGTACGGGTTGGGCATCACCGAGTGGGAGGACGTGGAGGCCGGCGTCCGCTATGCCCTGGAGCATGGGGCGCAGGAGGTCGTCCTCTTCGGCTGGTCGATGGGGGGTGCGATCTGCCTGCAGGCAGCGGACCTGTCACCGCTGGCCACTCATGTGCGCGGCTTGGTGCTCACCGGCCCGGTGATCGACTGGATCGACGTGCTTGCCTCCCAGGCCCGAGCACTGAAGATCCCTGAGCCGGTGGGCCGACTGACTCGCTGGTTCATCTCCAATCGGGCCGGACGCCGCGTCACCGGCCTGGCCTCTCCGGTGGACCTGAAGGCCCTCAATTGGATCGACCGATCCGATCAGCTGCATATGCGAACCCTCATCCTGCACAGCATCGACGACAAACTCGTCCCCTACGGCCCCAGTCGGGATTTGGCGCAGAAGAACGCCAGGGTCTCCTTCGTGCCCTTCACCAACGCCCGCCACGTCAAGGAGTGGAATCACAGGCCTCAGCGCTGGGAGAAGTACGTCAGCAGGTGGCTGGTGGAGCTGCTCACCCGACCCGAGCCCGGTCAGCGGCCGGCGGAGGACGAGCCCGCCGACCACGAGGATGCACCCTGAACCAACTATCACCCTCCTAACGCCTCATCACCCTCGTCTACGACGGTGATGAAGCGTTAGGAGGGTGATTCTGCGGTGGGACTCAGCCGACCTGCTGCGCCTGGTGCTGGCGAATGTTCTGCTTGACGCGGCTGAGCATCGCGCTCATTCCGCGCAGCCGCAGCGGTGTGATCGCTTTGGCCAGGCCCATCCGCTGGTGCAGATCATTGGGAATGTCCAATATCTGCTGATAGCTCAGCCCCGACAGGCCCTGCTGCAGGATGGAGGCGAAGCCCCTGGTGGTGGGGGATTCGGCCGGTGCGGCGAAGATCAGCTGCGCAGTGGACGCTGCGTCGTCGTACTCCACAGCCAGGAACAGCGGCGTCTGGCACTCCACCACCTGTTCCATCTGGGTGCTGTAGTTGTCACTGTAGCTCTCAGGCAGCTCCGCCAGTTCCCGGGAGAGCTCAAGCAGAAGCTCGAGCCGCTCCCGTTCGGTGACGGCGTGGAAGTCCTCCACGATCTCGGTCAGCGTCTGCGGCAGATCAGCGGTTTCGGTCATGTCTCCATGCTACTGCCGAGGGGCCTGCCCCGGCTCTTCGCCCACAGCGATCGGCAGTCGCACAGCATTGCCCCACTCGGTCCAGGAACCGTCGTAGTTGCGTACGTTCGGGTATCCCAGCAGGTGCTGGAGCACGAACCAGGTGTGGGAGGAGCGCTCACCGATGCGGCAGTAGGCGATGACCTCATCGGCCTGGCCGATTCCCGCCTCATGAGTGTAGATCTCCTCCAGCTCGGCCCGGGACTTGAAGGTGCCGTCCTCATTGGCGGCCCGGCCCCACGGAACGCTGGCTGCAGTGGGGATGTGGCCGCCGCGCAGGGCGCCTTCACCCTCCATGCCGGCGGCCACGGTGACCTCGCCGGTGTACTCCGGCCCTGAGCGGACATCGACCATCGGGCTGCCGAAGTGATCCATCACGTCTTCACGGAAGGCGCGGAAGGTCTGATCGTCGCGCCCGGCGGGCACCGGGTACTGGGTCGGCTGCGGGGTGCGCACCTCAGTGGTGATCTCGCGGTCCTCGGCGATCCACTTGGCGCGGCCGCCGTCGAGCAGCCGCAGATCCTGGTGGCCGAAGAGGGTGAAGACCCAGAGCGCGTAGGCGGCCCACCAGTTGGACTTGTCACCGTAGAACACCAGCGTGGAGTCCGGAGTGATCCCCTTGGACGAGGCGAACTCGGCGAACGCCTCGGCGTCGAGGAAGTCGCGGGTGACCGGGTCGTTGAGGTCGGTGTGCCAGTCGATCTTCACCGCTGAGGGGATGTGGCCGGTCTCGAAGAGCAGCACATCCTCATTGGACTCCAGAACCACCACGTTGGGATCGTTGAGGTGCTCTGCGAGCCAGTCGGTGCTGACCAGTGCATCGGGGTTGGCGTACTGGGAGAGGTCCTTCTCGGTCATGGGCCACCTTTCATGAGGCTCACGGGGGAACGCGGTCACTTACGGTTCAGCCTACGCTGGGCGTCCACCGGTTCACAGACTCGTGTCATCTGGGGCAACCTCAGGTCAGTCGGCCATTTTCAGTAGAGTGGAGACCATGCCCTCCACCATCGAATCCGCCACGCCGCTCTCGCAGCGCACCCCGCAGGTCAGCGTCGATGATCTGCTGGCCGGCCTGGAGCCCTCGTTCCGATTCGCCGATGTTTCGTTCGACTCCTACATCCCTGATCCGGCACACCCATCCCAGGCTGAGGCCGTGGAGGCTCTGCGCGGCTTCGCCGCAACTGTGGGCGCCCGGGGAAGCAAGTCGCTGCTGGGCAGGCTGTTCGGGGCAAAGCCGAAGCCCTCCGGGCCGGCCGGCATGTACCTCGACGGCGGCTTCGGCGTCGGCAAGACCCACCTGTTGGCTTCGCTCTACCATGCCGGGCGCGCCCAAGGCATCCCCGGTGACCGGCTCGCCTTCGGCACGTTCGTGGAGTACACGAACTTGGTCGGTGCCCTCTCCTTCCGCAGGACCGTTGAGGTGCTCAGCAGCTACGACCTGGTCTGCATCGATGAGTTCGAGCTGGACGACGCAGGTGACACCACACTGATGTCCCGGCTGCTGCGCGAGCTGGCCGATGCCGGGGTCAAGCTGGCTGCGACGTCGAATACGCTGCCCGGCGCCCTGGGGGACGGACGCTTCGCCGCCGACGACTTCAAGCGGGAGATCCAGGTGCTGGCAGACCAGTTCCGCGTGGTCCGGGTCGACGGTGAGGACTACCGCCACCGCGGACTGGCAGAAGCTCCGCCGCCGTTGGCAGACGCTGCGGTGGAGGAGTTCGCCGCGGAGCACTTCGGCGACCAGCAGGTGGTGGTGGATGACTTCACCGCCCTCTGCGATCACCTCGCCAGCGTCCACCCCAGTCGGTATCGGCAGCTGCTCACAGACGTCGATGTCCTTGTGCTCAAGGATGTGGAGACCATCACCGCCCAGGCGTTGGCGCTGCGCTTCGTGGTGCTCGCCGACCGCCTCTACGACCAGGACGTCAAGATCGTCGCCTCAGGGGTGGCCTTCGACCAGCTCTTCACCGATGAGATGATGAGCGGGGGCTACATGAAGAAGTATCACCGGGCGGTCTCGCGGCTGACCGCACTGGTCCGCAGCGGCCAGATGGGGGAGCAGGCCCTGTAGTCTGCGTTCATCGCACGTTCACCGGCCGATGATTCTATGGCTACGACGCCGTCGTCATCCGTCACAGAAAGGGGTCTCAACCGATGGGAAATCAACCATGGGAAGGGCTGGAGGCCGAACCCCGAGACAATCTGCGCGAGTTCATCGACCAGCTGCGCGACGGCGGATACAAGGTCACCGACGGCCACACCCCGGACCCGGACCTGATCGACCCGCACGGCAACGCTGTGGAGACCTGGCATGAGAACTACCCCTACGACGAGCGCCTGGACCGGGAGTTCTACGAACTGGAGAAGTATCACCTTCAGGTGGAGCTGCTGAAGTTTCAGTACTGGGCCGAGGACTATGGGCTCAAACATGTCATCGTGTTCGAGGGCCGCGACGCCGCCGGCAAGGGCGGAACCATCAAACGCTTCACCGAGCATCTGAATCCGCGCACCGCCCGGGTGGTCGCCCTGTCCAAGCCCAGCGACCGTGAGCAGGGCCAGTGGTACTTCCAACGCTACATCTATCACTTGCCGACCGCCGGCGAGATGGTGCTCTTCGACCGCTCCTGGTACAACCGGGCCGGTGTGGAGCGGGTGATGGGATTCGCCTCCGACGACGAGTACGAGACCTTCATGAAGCAGGCCCCGGTGTTCGAACAGATGCTGATCGACGCCGGCATCCACCTGACCAAATTCTGGTTCTCGGTGACCCGCAAGGAGCAGCGCACCAGGTTCGCCATCCGGCAGATCGACCCGGTGCGACAGTGGAAGCTCTCCCCGATGGACCTGGAGTCCCTGGACCGTTGGGAGGCCTACACCGAGGCCAAAGAAGAGATGTTCCGGCGCACCGACACTGATCACGCGCCGTGGATCACTATTAAGAGCAACGATAAAAAGCGTGCCCGGCTCAACGCGATGCGCTACTTCCTCTCCCAGTTCGAGTACGAGGGCAAGGACCACGAGATCGTCGGTGAGCCTGATCCGCTGCTGGTGCGGCGCGGGCGCAATGCCGTAGGCGACTGATCTGACACAGGCGCCGGCAGGTAGGATCAGGAAGGCACTGACCGACGCTGCACGAACCGATTCTGGACACACCGACTCTGTATAGGGGAGACGCAATTCATGGGCGCTGACATTGGAGTGACCGGCCTGGCTGTCATGGGCGCTAATCTGGCCCGGAATCTTGCCCGAAACGGGTATACGGTGGCTCTGCACAATCGCTCGGTCGCTCGTACTGATGCGCTGATCAACTCATACTCGGCTGAGGGCTCCTTCGTCGGCACGGAATCGCTGACCCAGCTGGTTGAGGCGCTCGAGCGCCCGCGCCGGGTGCTGGTCATGGTGAAGGCCGGCGCCCCTGTTGATGCGGTCATCGATGAGCTGGTGCCGCTGTTGGACGCCGGCGATATCGTCATTG
This sequence comes from Nesterenkonia sp., assembly GCA_052089225.1. GTDB lineage: Bacteria > Actinomycetota > Actinomycetes > Actinomycetales > Micrococcaceae > Nesterenkonia. The sequence goes on along the minus strand of JBQCZP010000001.1, from coordinate 175,623 downwards.
ATGCGGGCAACTCCTTCTACGAGGAGACCCGCCGCCGCGAGGATCAGCTTCGCCAGAAGGGTCTGCACTTTGTGGGTGTGGGTGTCTCCGGCGGTGAGGAGGGCGCACTGCATGGGCCCTCCATCATGCCCGGCGGCTCTGCGGAGGCCTACCAGACGTTGGGCCCAATGTTGGAGAGGATCGCCGCGGACTATCACGGTGAACCGTGCTGCGCGTGGGTCGGCACCGACGGTGCCGGCCACTACGTGAAGATGGTGCACAACGGCATTGAGTATGCCGATATGCAGGTCATCGGTGAGGCCTACGATCTGCTGCGATCGTTGGCGGGGCTGGAGCCGGGGCAGCAGGCTCAGGTGTTCCGGGATTGGAACACCACTGACCTAGCCTCCTATCTGATCGAGATCAGCTCCGAGGTTCTGGAGCAGGAGGATGAGCTGACCGGCCGTCCACTGGTGGATGTGATCATGGACTCGGCCGGGCAGAAGGGCACCGGGCGGTGGACTGCGATCTCAGGGTTGGAGGTCGGCTCTCCGGTGAGCACGATCGCCGAGTCGGTCTTTGCCCGCTCGATCTCCTCTCAGCGGAGGCTGCGGGAGCAGACTCAGCAGGTCTTCGCTGCCGGGATCGGCACCAATGTCAGCGCTGAGGACCTCTACGGCTCAGGTGAGGCCCAGCAGGACTTCGTCGAAGACGTCCGCAAAGCGCTCTACGCCTCGAAGCTGGTGTCCTATGCCCAGGGCTTCGATATGCTCACCGCCGCCGGTGAGGAGTACGGGTGGGACCTGGATATGCGCACCATCGCCTCGCTGTGGCGGGCGGGCTGCATCATCCGCGCCGACCTGCTGGACACCATCATGAAGGCCTACCAGGCACCGGCCGCTCAGCAGCCGGCAAACCTGCTGCTGGCTGAGGAGTTCACCGAGGCTATCAACGAGTGCCTGCCCGCCTGGCGCCGGGTGGTTGCCGCCGCGGCCACCTATGGGGTTCCCGCTCCGGTGATCAGCTCATCGTTGGCCTACTACGATGCCCTGCGCGCTCAGCGGCTGCCGGCCAGCCTCACGCAGGGGCTGCGCGACTACTTCGGTGCCCATACCTATCAGCGCATCGACAAGCCCGGCACCTTCCACACTCGGTGGAGCGAGGACCGCTCCGAAACCGAGGTGTGAGAGCAGCTGCGGACTCAGATGAACAGTGCCGGGTCCAGGGCATAGGCCGCAGGATCAACCAGCGGCTCATGCTCCTCCTGCCGGCGCTTGCGGTCCTGAGCGGGAACACCCACCAGCACTGAGTTGGCCGGAGCCGACTTCACCACCACGGCATTGGCCCCCACAGCAGACTCGGGACCGATCTCCACCGGCCCGATCACCTTGGCGCCGGCACCGATGACGACCCCATCACGCAGGGTAGGGTGCCTCTTGGTCTGCTCCAGGGAGCGACCGCCCAGGGTCACCCCCTGGTAGAGCATGCAGTCGTCACCGATCTCAGTGGTCTCACCGATGACCACGCCCATTCCGTGGTCAATGACGAAGCGTCGGCCGATCGTCGCTCCGGGATGGATCTCGATGCCGGTGAGGCTTCGTGTGACCTGAGAGATCACCCGCGCCGGCGTCCTCAGCGGCGTGCTGCGCCACAGCCTATTGGCCAGCCGGTGGGCCCAGATGGCGTGCAGGCCGGAGTACACCAGCACGATCTCTGCTGTGCCGCGCGCGGCGGGGTCGTGCTCGCGTGTGGCAGTGATGTCCTCACGCAGTCGGGAGACAAAGCCCACAGTGGGTTACCTTTCGCAGGATTCGGCAGGGACGGCGGCAGAGGCTCAGCCGCGAATGTCTTCGTAGAGGAGCGTGGAGATGTAGCGCTCACCGAAATCGGCGGCGACTGTGACAATCAGCTTGTCCCGCATCTCTTCGCGGGCAGCGACCTCCAGGGCAGCTGCCACCATGGAACCGGTGGAGATTCCTCCCAGGATGCCTTCCTTGACGCCCAGCTCACGGGAGGTGGAGATGGACTTCTCCAGGGTGGAGGTGAGCACCTCGTTGTAGATCTCGGTGTCCAGGACCTCCGGTACGAAGTTGGGCCCCAGGCCCTGCAGCTTGTGGGGCCCGGGCTGGCCCCCAGAGAGGATGGGGGAGTCCTCCGGCTCCACGGCGACGATGTGCACATCCGACTTGTTCTCGCGCAGCCTGCGGCCGGCACCGGTGATGGTGCCGCCGGTGCCGACGCCGGAGACCAGCACGTCGACCTGACCGTCAGTGTCGCGCCAGATCTCTTCACCAGTGGTGGTGTAGTGGATCTCTGCGTTGGCCTCATTGGCAAACTGCCGGGCCCAGATGGCGTTGTCGGTCTCCTCCACCACAGCTTTGGCGCGTTCGACCGCGCCGCGCATGCCCTCAGCACCGGGAGTCAGCACGATCTCTGCGCCGTAGGCGCGCAGCATGACTCGGCGCTCAGTGGACATCGTCTCGGGCATCGTGAGCACCACCCGGTAGCCGCGGGCGGCACCGACCATGGCCAGGGCGATGCCGGTGTTGCCGGAGGTGCCCTCCACAATGGTTCCGCCGGGCTTGAGGACCCCGGCCTTCTCTGCGGCATCGACGATGGCCCTGCCGATCCGGTCCTTCACTGAGGACGCGGGGGAGTAGAACTCCAGCTTCACCGCCACGTTGCCCGGCAGGTCGGCGTCGAGTCGGTTGAGCCGCACCAGCGGGGTGTTGCCGACGGCCTCGGTGATGTTGTTGAGCATGGCCATGGGGTGTGAAACCTTTCGTGTGGTGGTTGATGCAGAGCTGCGTGGCCCAAAGCCTACCTAGGCCAGGACCTCCTCGCGGAGCCACTGTGACCAGTGCTGACGCAGCAGGTTGACCTTCGGGTCGATGATGAACTGGCAGTAGCCTGCCTCGGGGCGACGGGCGTGAAAGTTCTGGTGCTCCGGCTCGGCCTCATAGACCTCACCCAGCGGTTCCGGTGCGGTGACGATGGCGCGGTCGAAGTGCTGCTGCGCCGAGGAGATCGCTGCCTGGAACTCCGCCTGTTCGGCCGCCGAGGAGTAGAACATCGCCGATCGGTACTGGGGGCCGACGTCGTGCCCCTGCCGGTTCAGCGAGGTCGGATCGTGAGTGGAGAAGAACACCTCGTACAGCACACTGGCGGGCAGCACCTGCGGGTCGAAGGTGATCTCCACGGCTTCGGCGTGGTCTGTCGTGCCGCTACACACGGCGTAATAGTTGGCGGTCTCGGCCGGCCCACCGGTGTAGACGCTGCGCACACCGCTGACTCCGCGAAGGCGGCGCGCGACGGAGTCTAAGCACCAGAAGCATCCGGCGGCGAGGACAAGGGTCCGTTGAGTCATATCGGTGCAAACTCAGCTGCCCTGCGGTTCATTCCTGGCCGCCGCCACCGGGGCAGGGTAGAAATGAGTCATGGAGACTCCGACACTGCAGCAGGTGCTCGACGTGACCGAGGAGCTGTGGCCCGCCTCGCTGGCCGAATCCTGGGACGCGGTGGGGCTGGTCGCCGGCCGCCGCGACCGGCCTGTGCGCACCATTCATTTCGCCGTGGACCCGGTGGCTGCGGTGGTGGATGAGGCCTGCGAGGCCGAGGCCGACCTGCTGATCACCCACCACCCGCTGCTGCTGCGTGGGGTCACCACCGTGGAGGCCGGCACGTTCAAGGGTGAGGTCATCCACCGGCTCATCGAGTCAGGGTGCGCACTGCTGAGCGCGCACACCAACGGAGACTCGGCCGTCGGCGGGGTCAACGATGTGCTGGCCGAGATCCTGGGCCTGGAGAACACCCAACCGCTGAAGCCCGCGGAGGACGGGCTGGACGAAGAGGGACTCGGGCGCATCGGCACCCTGCCGCAGGGCACGACCTTCGGCGAGTTCGCCGCCACCGTCTTCGGCGTCCTTCCGGCCGTGGCCGGGGGAGTGCGCGCCGCCGGAGACCGGGATGCCATCGTGCACCGGGTGGCGCTGTGCGGAGGCTCGGGGGACTCGCTGCTCTCAGCTGCCCGGGACGCGGACGCCGATGTCTACATCACTGCGGACCTGCGCCACCATCCAGCCTCCGAGGCTCGGGAGGCCGCAGGCGGCCAACGCCCCTTCCTGTTGGACGTCTCACACTTTGCCAGTGAGTGGCTGTGGCTGCCGGCGGCTGCGCAGAGTCTAGATCACCGGCTCAATGACGCCGGCTTCGCGGTTGAGATCGCCGTCTCCGGGATCAACACCGACCCCTGGGACTTTGTCATCACGCCTGGGCATTAGCGCCGACGCCTGCTGTGGGAGCCGATGGGGGTTAGGCTGGTCGCTCGTGAGTGACTTAACAGTTGAGGCAGACGGCGGCAGCCGCGGAAATCCTGGAATCGCCGGCGCGGGTGCGCTGGTGCGCAATCAGAAGGGCAGTGTTGTGGCCGCTGTGGCGGTGCCGCTGGGTCGGGCCAGCAACAACGTCGCCGAGTACACCGGGCTCATCGAGGGCCTCAAGCTGGTGCGCAGCCTCGACCCCCAAGCCCGCACAGAAGTCCGCATGGACTCCAAGCTGGTGGTTGAACAGATGAGCGGTCGCTGGAAGATCAAGCATGCTGACATGAAGCGGCTGGCTGACGAGGCCAGGCAGGTGCTGCCGGCCGCCCAGATCAGCTACACCTGGATCCCGCGCGGGGAGAACGGCGACGCCGACGCACTCAGCAACGAGGCGATGGACGCCTGTGCCGCAGGCACCGAATGGGACGCCGCAGCCAGCGCTATTCAGCCGGCTGAATGAGATCCAGCTGGTACGGCGTCCTTCCTGCGGCCTCGCGCAGCTCGACCTCCCAGCGTCCTGAGGCGACCTCTGCGACGTCGTCGATCGTCTGCGGCAGCTGAGGCTGACGCAGCAGCATCCCGGCCAACAGTCCCCGGGCGTGTTTGGCGAAGTGCGTCACCACTCGGCGCTGACCGTCCTTCTGCGTGAGGCTGTTGACTACCAGCGTCTGCTCCGCAGCCGGTCTGAAGGCGGCGACGTAGGTGGATGACCGGCAGTCGATGACCAGCTGGTCACCGATCCTCTCCCGCAGAGGCGGACCCAGAACTGAGCGCCAGAAGCTCGCCAACCGTCCTGGATCCCGGTGATCGCCGAAGGGAGAGAGGGTGACATCCATCGACAGTCGGTGAGCGGGAATCGTGTCGGTGAGCGTGGTCACCCCGAACAGGCCGGAGAAGATCAGCACATGATCAGCGGCACGCTGCAGGCCGGCTGCGCTCAGTGAGTCGGCGTCCAGCGCTTCAAAGAGCACCCCGGTATAGATCCGGTGCGCAGGCGCCGCCGCCGCGGTGAGCAGCTGCCGGTTCGCTTCGACATCGCCCATCACGTTCGAGCCGACCTTCAGCACCTGCTGTGCGTTCTCGCGCCCGCTGGCTTCGATCAGAGCCTCCAGCACCTGCAGCCGCTGATCACGCAGCTGGGGCAGTGTGAGTGACTTGAGGTTTAGTCCGGCGCCGTCCGCGTGCGGGAAGCTTTTGCCCTCAGAGGGCGGCAGCAGAATTTTCACCCAGACAGACTATCAACGCCTCATCGCAGGTTCTGGTCGAGCTGTGCTCACCACAGGGTCCGTGTGCCAAAGACTTCGAAGGCGTGGTCCTTGGTGACCAGAGGCACCGACTCAATCACACTCTGAGCAGCGAGCATCCGGTCGAAAGGAGCCTGATGGTTGCCCTCCAGGTTCCCGGAAAGCTCTGCGTGCCGGTAATCGAGAGGCAAGTGCCGAAAACCGTAGCTGCCGACGACCTCCCCAAAACGTCTGGCGAGGCCTGGATAGGTCCGCATTGTCCTCACCGAACATTTCTGCCGGCTCATCCCGGTCCACTGCAGCAAACCAGTGAGGCTCCTTGAGGATCCGGACAGGAATCGGTTGAGGCTGCTGCGGCTCATTCAGCGGAACGATTCGAGCCCAAGGCTCTCCCGCCTTGGAGAGGACGATCTCCTCACCCTGGTGAGCGCGATCAGCGAGTCGGGAAAGGTGCGTCTTCGCCTGGTGCATATTGAAAGTCTCGGTACCCATCGCAGCTCCCTGACACTTAGCTAAGTTGCTTAGTCTATTATCCTTCGCTGAGGTGGTCCTCGTTAACGTCAGTGGATCGGCGGGGAATGGCGGAGGGTTCAGTGGCGGTTATGCTTAGTGCAGGAGGACGGGTCGGCCAGGCCATCGCGGTGCACTGCGGTGCATCGAGGAAAGTCCGGGCTCCATAGGGCAAGGATGGTGGGTAACGCCCACTCGGGGTGACCCGCAGGCCAGTGCCACAGAAAACAGACCGCCCCGGTGCGCCGGGGTAAGGGTGAAACGGTGGTGTAAGAGACCACCAGCGCACCGGGCGACCGGTGCGGCTGGGCAAACCCCATCCGGTGCAAGGTCGAACAGGATGCGTGGAGCCGCACGGCTCCTGCAGGGCTGCCCGCCCGAGCATCCGGGTTGACTGCTTGAGGCCCGTGGCAACACGGCGCCCAGATGGATGATGGTCCACGACAGAACCCGGCTTACCGGCCGACCCGTCCCCTCGTCTAGACTTCGTCATAGACAATGACGTCATTCACCAGGAGGAACTGCCCCCGTGTCTGCACCTGTGAGCGAACATCTCAACGAATGGATCGACCGCGAGGCTCAGGCTGAAGCCATGATCCCACTGATCGGCCGCCTGTACCGAGAGAACAATGTGGTGACCGGAATCTACGGCCGTCAGCTGGTCAATCAGTCGGCCATCGACATTCTGAAGGCTCACCGGTTCGCCCGGCAGGTCGATGAGGTCGAACTTCCCATCAAGGAGACGCTGCCGCTGGTGCAGACGCTGACCACCCTGGACTTGGGGGCGGCCAGCATCGACCTCGCCCGGCTGCACAACAGGTTCAAGGCCTCTGGCGGCAGCGACATAGAGTCCTTCCTGCGGGAGGAGCTCAGCGACGTCGTCGGGCAGAAGGGCCAGGGACGGGCGCAGCCTCGCGATGTGGTGCTCTACGGCTTCGGGCGCATCGGCCGACTGGTCGCCAGGATCCTTGTCGGCCATGCCTCCTCCGCCTCCGGGCTGCGGCTGCGGGCCGTCGTGGTGCGCAAGGCCAAGGGCGAAGACCTGGCCAAACGCGCCTCCCTGCTGCGCCGCGACTCAGTTCACGGTCCCTTCGCAGGTTCGATCCGGGTCGATGAGGAGAACCAGGCCATCATCGCCAACGGCACCTATATTCAGGTCATCTACGCCAACACCCCCGAAGACGTCGACTACACCGCCTATGGGATTGAGGACGCCGTGGTGGTCGACAACACCGGCATCTGGCGCGATGAGGAGGGCATGGCCAAGCATCTGCAGTCCAAAGGCTCCTCTCGGGTGCTGCTGACGGCCCCGGGCAAAGGCGGCATCAAAAACATTGTCTTCGGGGTCAACGAGCGGACCATCACCGAAGAGGACACCCGACTCTCCGCCGCCAGCTGCACCACCAACGCCATCACCCCGGTGGCCAAGCTGATGCAGGACGAGTACGGCATTCACCACGGTCACGTGGAGACCGTCCACGCCTACACCAATGACCAGAATCTCATCGACAACTACCACAATGGCGAACGGCGCGGACGCTCCGCGGCGCTGAATATGGTGCTCACCGAGACCGGCGCCGCCCAAGCAGTGGCAAAGGCCCTACCGGAGCTGGAGGGCAAACTCTCCGGCAATGCGATCCGGGTCCCCACCCCGGATGTGTCCATGGCGATCCTCAATCTGGAGCTGGAGCGCGAAACCACCAAGGAGGAGCTCAACCGGTTCCTGCGCAGCCAATCCCTGGAGGGCCCGTTGGCTCAGCAGGTGGACTACATCGATTCCGCAGAGGTGGTCTCCACCGACTTTGTGGGCTCCACCTCCGCCGGCGTGGTCGATGGTCTGGCCACCATCGTCAACGGAACCCAGGCCATCCTCTACGTCTGGTACGACAATGAGTTCGGCTACTCAGCCCAAGTAGTGCGCGTGCTGGAGCACATGACGCAGTCCGAGCCTGCCAAGTACCCGCAGGACAGCTGATGCGACTAGGCTGAGTGCCATGGCAGAGTTCATTTACAACATGGTCAGAGCCCGCAAAAAGGTGGGCGACAAAGTTATCCTCGACGACGTCACGATGTCCTTCTACCCGGGCGCCAAGATTGGCGTGCTCGGCCCCAACGGGGCAGGCAAGTCTACGATCCTGAAGATCATGGCCGGCCTGGACGAGCCCTCCAACGGTGAGGCTCGACTCAGCGCCGGCTACTCAGTGGGGATCCTGCTGCAGGAGCCTCCCCTCAATGAGGAGAAGACTGTCCTGGGCAATGTTCAGGAGGGCGTGGGCGAGATCTATCAGAAGCTGGTCCGCTTCAACGAGATCAGCGAGGAGATGGCCAGCCCCGATGCTGACTTCGACGCGCTGATGGAGGAGATGGGGGCGCTGCAGTCAGACATCGACGCTGCCAATGCGTGGGACCTCGACTCCCAGCTGGAGCAGGCCATGGACGCGCTGCGCTGCCCCCCGGGTGATGAGTCAGTGGTGCACCTCTCCGGCGGTGAGCGCCGCCGCGTGGCGCTGTGCAAGCTGCTGCTGTCCAAACCGGATCTGCTGCTGCTGGATGAGCCCACCAACCATCTCGACGCCGAATCGGTGCTCTGGCTCGAACAGCACCTGGCCTCCTATGAGGGCGCGGTTCTGGCCGTCACTCACGACCGCTACTTCCTGGATCACGTGGCTGAATGGATCTGTGAGGTCGACCGTGGCCGGCTCTACCCCTACGAAGGCAACTACTCCACCTATCTGGAGAAGAAGCGGGCCCGCCTGGAAGTCCAGGGCAAGAAGGACGCCAAGCTGGCCAAGCGGCTGGCGGAGGAGCTGGAGTGGGTCCGCTCCAACGCCAAGGGCCGTCAGTCGAAGTCAAAGGCTCGTCTGGCTCGCTATGAGGAGATGGCTGATGAGGCAGAGCGGACGAAGAAGCTGGACTTCGAGGAGATCCAGATTCCGCCCGGACCCCGTCTGGGCACCCAGGTCATCGAAGCAGACGACCTGGAGAAGGGCTTCGGAGACCGCCAACTCGTCGATGGCCTCTCATTCTCCCTTCCGCGCAACGGCATCGTCGGCGTCATCGGCCCCAACGGTGTGGGCAAGTCCACCCTGTTCAAAACCATCGTGGGCATAGAGGACCTCGACGACGGCAAACTGACCATCGGCGATTCGGTGAAGATCTCCTACGTCGACCAGTCCCGTGCCGGCATCGATCCGGAGAAGACCCTGTGGGAGGTGGTCTCCGACGGCATGGACTTCATCCAGGTCGGCAAAGTGGAGATCCCTTCCCGCGCCTACGTGTCGCAGTTCGGCTTCAAGGGACCCGATCAGCAGAAGAAGGCCGGCGTGCTCTCCGGCGGTGAGCGCAACCGGCTCAACCTGGCCCTGACCCTGAAGCAGGGCGGAAACCTGCTGCTGCTGGATGAGCCCACTAACGACCTCGATGTGGAGACCCTGGGGTCGCTGGAGAACGCGCTTCTGGAGTTCCCCGGCTGTGCCGTGGTCATCTCCCACGATCGTTGGTTCCTCGACAGAGTGGCCACTCATATTCTTGCCTGGGAGGGCACGGACGAGGAGCCTGGCAGCTGGTACTGGTTCGAGGGCAACTTCGAGTCCTATGAGAAGAACAAGGTCGAGCGCCTCGGCGCCGATGCCGCCCGCCCCAGCCGGGTGACCCACCGCCGGCTCACACGCGGCTGAGCCCGGGCCTCAGTCGGCCCGCTGCAGCTCCGGCTCCCCCTTCCAATCAGGAGCCTGTTCAGCAGCGGGCTGCTGCTGGGTCGGTTCTGCCGCATCGCCGGTTGACTCGGTCTGCGCAGCCTCCTGCGTCTCAGTGGTCTCGTGTTGAGCATCTTCTTCCTGATTGTGCTGTTCGTGCCCAGTCTGGTGTTCGTGGCCAGTGGACTCCTGATGGTCTTCGGACCGGGAACTTCCGTTGGTGACCTTCGAAAATTCGGTGCGCCCGTAGCTCAAGTCATGAGCCACACTTTGGGCGCTGATCTCCACGTCGGTGCCCCTGACGCCGTCCTCGTTCTCCCATTGGCGCACCTTGGGCCGGCCCACCACAACGACCGGGTCGCCCTTGCGGATGGATTCAGCCACGTTGCCGGCCAGTCGGCCGAAGGCCGCCACGGTGTACCAGTTGGTGCTTCCGGAGGCCCATTCGCCGGTGTGGGAGTTGCGCCACCGTGGGGTGGAGCCGAGCCTCAGTGTGGTCACCTCGGTGCCGGAGGGCGGCGTTCTGTGATCTGGGTCGGTGCCGGCAAAGCCTCGTACGGTTATGGTGTCGGTCATGATTCTCCTGACTGCACGGCCGTCGGTTCGCTGCTCCGCTGAGGCCCGGCCGTGATCTGATCGCCGCCAGCGGCTGATACCAGTGTTGATGGGGGCGGGACCGCCCATAACAATCAGGACCGTCTGTGTGCAGAACCGGGCGTGGTGCCGGTTGGCCCCTGGGATGTGGACAACTGCCGCAGGCTGCACGAGCGTTCAACCACCAGCTGCACGTGCTCAGACCGAACAGGCCGACGTCAGAGAGCGCGCAGGTGCGCCAGCGCCAGTCCGATGGGGATGCTGATCAGGGTGATCGTGAGCAGGCTTCGGTAGGTCCACACCGCCCACGCGGGTCCGATGCCTCTGCCCCGGACAGTTCGGATCAGCAGCACCAGCGCCACCAGGAGCAGCAGCCCGCCGGCGTCGACGATCAGCGGCATCGCCGTCAGAGTCCCAGCAATGACGGCCACACTGCCGATGTTCCACCCCAGCAGCTCAGCCACCAGGGACGCCGCGCGAGGACGAACAGAAACCAGGGCGTACTGGGCAGCGCCCAGCCCGGCCTGCACCACCCCGCCGACCAGCACTTGGTAGGCCGCAGACCATGAGCCGTGCTCTAAGCCCAGTGGGCCGGTGACCGCGGCGACCAGCCCACCGCTGATGATCCACATCGTACTGAGGATCCTGAAGAGCTGAGGCCCGCGCGCCTCAGCCCAAGGACGGGCACCCTCACGCATCGGTGCACCTCAGTCGACGCGGCAGAGGATGAATCCTCCCACCGAGCTGATGCGCAGCCATTTGCCCAGTGAATAGACGTCGCTGACTCCGCCCTCGGCTGCCAGGAAGCCCAGGGAGAGGGCGCCGAAGGCGGCCCCGGCCGGTATGGGAGTGCCTGCCACCACGTCATCGGAGGCGGCCGGCTCAACGGCCCGGCCCCATACGCGTTCGCGGACCTGCTCCACCACGGGGGCGCCGGCGGTCTCGGGCACCACATCGGCCACTTCGGCGATTCCCTCCTCGGCGGTCCGCCGCAGGGTGGAGTCGGCCAGTCGGCCCCGCGGCTCCCAGCCCGAACGTGGAGGCGTCACCGCCGTCCAGGGAGCGTTGATGCTCGCCGGTGGCAGCGGCAGCTCCATGGAGGCAGGGTTCAGCCGGGCCAGCCGCTCGCTGATGGAGCCCAGCTCCACCGTCACATCAGCATGGCTCGGTTCGGCCAGTGCCATAGTGCGCAGCCCAAGCACCGCTGGGACCTTGGAGTCCAACGACCCGGGGGTCATCACCGGCAGCCACGCTGCAAGTACAGTGCCCACCGCCTGCAGTCGGATACCCTGTTCGTTGATGCGGCGCCCTCGTTTGACGAACCTTCCCAGGTCTTGAAGCGATGCGGCATCGGCGAAGCGGAGCAGCTGAGTCATAGGATGATTGTGTCAGATATCCACGTTTAAGGAGCCCTCCATGGCGCAGACGGAGCACTCGGGATCTGAGCCCGAGGAGGCTGCGAAGCAGCTGGAGCACATGCTGGACCTTCAGCCGTTGGAAGGTGACGGCACTGCAGGCCAGAGGCGCTTCCTCGCGCCCGTCTTTCCGCAGGCGTTCTGGCGGGTATTCGGCGGGCAGGTGCTGGCGCAGTCGACAGCGGCGGCCATGGCCACTGTGGACGCCGATCGGGTGGTCCATTCGGTCCACGGCTACTTTCTGCGTCCCGGGGACGCCGCCAAGCCGATTGAGGTGGTGGTCGATGAGCTGCGCGACGGCGGCTCATTCTCTGCCCGACGGTCCCAGGCCTATCAGGACGGCAAGCCGATCCTGTCGATGATCGCCAGCTTTCAGAAGCCCTCTGCGGGCCTGACCCACCAGCAGCAGATGCCGGAGAACATCCCCCAACCGGAGGATTTGGCGGCCCCGGAGGAGCTAGTGAGTCATGTGAAGCATCCGGTGGCCCAGGAGTGGGGCCACGGCAGGCCCTTTGAGATTCGCCACATCGACCGTCCCATCTATCTCGACGCGGACCGAGACCTGCGAGCAACCAACGCGGTGTGGATGAAGACGCGCGAACTGCTGCCGGATGACCCCAATATCCACCGGGCGGCGATCCTTTTCGCCTCCGACTACACGCTGTTAGAACCGGTGCTGCGTGCTCACGGCTACTACTGGGCCAAGCCGAGCCTGAAGGTCGCCTCATTGGACCACGCCTTCTGGTGGCACCGCGACGCCCGGGCTGATCAGTGGCTGCTCTATCTGCAGGAATCACCCAGCGCCCAGGGTTCGCGCGGACTGGGCACCGGTTCGATCTACACCCGCGATGGTCAGCTGGTCGCCACCGTCGCTCAGGAGGGGATGATTCGCCCTCCCCAGGGCATTCGGCCCAAGATCCGTGAAACGCTGCAGCGCCGAGCTGTCAGCGGAAGCCGCACGCAGCGGCAGCTGAATCAGAAGTACAGCTCAACCTGGCGTTCCCGCTACCTGGACTGAGGCCGCTCGGTAGGCGCTCAGTGTCTGCCGGGCGGTCGACTCCCAGGAGTACTGTTCAGCCAGTGCCGCCGCCGCTTCGCTGCAGCGCCGCCACTGGTCGTGGTCGGTGGCCAGGCTGCTGATCTGCCGCGCCCACTGCTGCGGGTCCAGCGAGTCGATGAGCTTTCCGCTGCCGCCGTGCTGGATCAGTTCGATCAGTCCTCCCACTCGGTGCGCCAGCACCGGTGTGCCGCAGGCCATGGCCTCCAGCGCGACCAGACCGAAGGATTCGCTGTAGGAGGGGACCAGCACCGCGTCGGAGGCGCGGAACAGGTCGGCAAGCTCGGGATGGGGCAGCGGCTCGGTGAGGACGACGACGTCGGAGACCCCGGCCTGGTGGGCCAGGTCAGCGATATCCACCTCATCTGCTCCGGACTGTCGGCCCGCTACGGTGAGCTGCACGGTGATCTGCGGCAGCAGCTCGCGCAGCCGTCCCACGGCCGCAACAGCGACCTGCGGCCCCTTGTGCGGCTGCAGACGCCCGGCGAAGGTCAGCCGCAGCGGACGCTGACCCACCGGCTGAAGCCGCGGGTCCGCACCGCTGGGCGGGTGGAATACGGACAGGTCCGTGCCGGGGGAGACCAGGGTGATCCGCTCGGCCGGCACCGCAAAGATCCGCTGCAGGTCAGCAACCTCGTCGTAGGTGTTGGCGGTCAGCTGCGCCGCAGCGGCGACGATCCGCTCTTCGGCCTGATGCCGTCGCGGATCCTCCTGCGCATCGGGGTCACGTTCGAGTTTGACCGCACCGATGGTGTGCATAGTGTGCACCAGTTCGCAGCCCAGCTGCTCAGCCAGCGTCAGACCGGCCAGACCTGAGATCCAATAGTGGGAGTGCAACACGTCCACCGGCTGCGGGGAGGCTTGCAGCAGGCTCTGCTGAGCGCGATGCCCCAGTTCGTCGAGACACTGCAGCAGTCGGCTCTTGTCCTCTCTGCACTTGGTGCAGACACGCAGCACATGGACGCGTCGTCCGTCGTCGAGGGTGCGCCAGGAGTCACCTGCGGTGCCGTCGTCGTAGGTGCCGTCGAGGTCTGTGGTGACGATGTCGACCGCATAGCCCTGCGCGGCCAAGGCCCTGGAGAGCGCGTTGACGTAGACGTTGAGGCCACCAGCATCACCGCGGCCGGCCTGGGCCAACGGGGAGGTGTGGAGGCTCAGCATGACAATCCGCCGCTGAGGCCGGGTGAGCTGCTCAGCGGTCACGGAGTCATCGGTCATGCTTTCTCCGGTTGGCCGGTGATAGGTGGTACTCATGCTACAGCGTGGCCCTCAGCGCAGGTATTCCGCGCACTTGTCCGCCTGCTCAATGTCACGGTGCAGCACCCAGAGCCCGTGGTCGTCCTCGGTGACCGTGTCAAAGCCGAGCCTCTCGGCGCGCGCGAATGCCTCATCCGGGGTCAGCGGAGTGTTGCCGCCGAGCTCCTCGACCTGCTCATCGATGATCAGCCACTGCAGGTCCTCCTCGGCGGTGGTTCCGTTCAGGCCCACATACGTTCGGTCCACCAGGTGCGGCACTGCGGTGTCGGCGGCCTCGACGCATACGTCGTCGGGGATCTGCTCGACCGCTCGGGCGTGGGCCTCAGCTCGTTCGCTCATCGACCAGTTCGCCGCGGTCAGGGTTCGCTGGTAGGGGAACACCTGGGGGAAGAGCATCGACCCGATGACGCCCGCGATGAGCACCGTGGCCGGAAGCGCGGTCGCCAGACGCCGGGTCAGCGGCCGCTTCAGGGAAATCCGCGGCAGCACCAGTCCGCTGTGGGTCAGCCGACGCACCACATCCATGGCGGCCAGCAGCAGCACCGGCGCGATGATGGCATCGTACTGGTAGACCGGCGCCCACACATTGAGCCGGTCGTTCCACAGCCTGGACAGCACAATGGGCCCAGCCAGCAGCACGTAGGGTGAGAGCAGCGGTGCCAGCCACAGCGGCACCAGGTGCAGCAGCCACAGCCCGACTTTCAGCGGGTGGTCGAACAGTGCGACGACGGCGTTCCACGGTTGGGTGAAGATGGTGACGATGGCCGCACTGGCCGAGGCCCCCAGAGCGGTGTACTCCCAGTATTGGAAGTCTGCGCCTGCTGAGAAGTGGGGGATCACCACGCCGATGGCGAACCATATGCCGCCAAGCCCCAGCAGCGCCGTCACCACCGCGGGCCACCACTGCCTGCGCACTGCCAGCACCATGGCCACCGCCAGCACGGTGGCGCCCATATCTTCGCGCACGCTCAGCAGTGCGGCAGCCAGGGCCACTGCCAGCCACATCCGACGTCGTTCGATGGCCCAGATGGTCCAGGCGATCAGGGGCACGCCGAAGGCGACCTCGTGGAAGTCCCAGTTGACGATGGCCTGGAACGGCCACCACAGCAGCAGTGCGGCCGCACTCAGCAGAGCCGGGCGATGGCTGAACCAGGACCGAACCACCAGGTAGACCGGGATCGCGGTGGAGACCAGCAGTCCGATCATGCCGATGTTGAGCATCCGCGGGTCATCCCAGATCCAGTAGAGCGGTGCGAACAGGGCTATGACCGGATGAAAATGATCACCGAGCAGGTGGAAGTCCTCGCCCTTGATGGGCACGATCGGCGGTTTGAACAGCGCATACTGGCGCACCGCCTGATCGAAGATGCCCAGGTCATAGCCTTTGGCCTCGAAGTTGCGGAAGCGCAGCAGCGAGTGGATCAGAGCCAGCAGCCCGCCGGCAAGCATGACCAGTCCCAGCTGGACCTTGTGACGCAGGGGCAAGCGGCTTCCTTCAGTGACGAGCGGTGAGCTGTGCCCGAGGAGGGATTCGAACCCCCGACCAGCGGATTAGAAGGCCGCTGCTCTATCCCCTGAGCTACTCGGGCATGGGTCTGTGCGACCCGGCACAACAGTCTACCGGTTCAACCCAGAGACTCAGCTGTTCACCATGGCGTGGGCGGCACGGTCCAGGTAGTCCCACAGGACCTCCTGGTGCATCGGCGAGAGGTCAGCGGACTCCACGGCGACCCTCATATACTTTAACCAGGTGTCGCGAGCCTCGGCGTCGACGCGGAAGGGCATGTGCCGCATCCGCAGCCGGGGGTGGCCGCGACGCTGCTGGTACGTCTTGGGTCCGCCCCAGTACTGCTCCAGGAACATCAGCAGCCGCTCCCGCGCCGGACCGAGATCCTCTTCGGGGTAGTGGGCCCGGAAATGCGGGTCCTCTGCGACCTGGTCGTAGAAGACGTCGACGATCCGCTGAAACGTCTCCCGGCCACCGACCTGGGCGTAGAAACTGTTGGGATCGACCTCGTCAGCAGCGTCCTCCCCGGCCACCGGTTGACCGTCGGGCCCCGGCAGCACACCCAAGTTTGCCGACTGGCCCTGCTGAGGGGCCTGCGCCTGAGGAGCCTGCTCCTGCTGAGCGGACTGCGGTCTTCCGGTCACCTGGGAAGGAGGCTTGCCCACCGGGGTGACAGTCTGGATGGGGGCGCCGAGCCGGCGGGAGAATTTCGGCCGCTCCGACGCCGGGGAGTCACGCTGGTCGCCGTCGTCGTCGGGGGTGTGGTTCTGCTTGTCCATGATGAGGGCAACGATACCGGCGTCGTGACTGTTCCCAGATAAGCTGGGCGGGTCCGCTGCAGAGTCGCCCGACGACGAAAGGTCCTTAAGTTACTGATGCGCGTCCACATTGCCACTGACCATGCCGGCATGGAGCTCTCCGCACACCTGGTGAAGCATCTCGGATCGCTGGGCTACGAGGTCGTCGACCATGGTCCGCAGACCTATGACGCCCAGGATGACTATCCCGGGTTCTGCCTGCATGCCGCTGAGGCGGTGGCGGCAGAGCTCACTGCCGGTCAGGACGCCCTGGGCGTGGTGCTGGGAGGCTCCGGCAACGGCGAGCAGATCGCCGCCAATAAGGTCACCGGCATTCGCGCCGCCCTGGCCTGGAACCTGGAGACCGCACGGCTGGCCCGCGAGCACAACGACGCCAATGTGGTGGGTCTGGGAGGACGCCAGCACAGCCTGGCCGAGGCCGCTGAGATCGTCGAGGCCTTCTTGGCCGCTCAGTGGGCCGGTGAGGAGCGCCATACCCGCCGGATCGGCAAGATCAGCCACTATGAGCAGACCGGCGAGATCCTCGACTGAGACAGCTGACTCCCTGTGCCTGAAGGACACACTCTGCACCGCCTGGCCGAGCAGTTCCAGCGGCTGTTCATCGGCCGAAGCTGGCGCGTGACCTCACCGCAGGGGCGCTTCGCCGCCGGTGCGGCACAGCTGGACGGCCGTGCCCCCGAACGCGCAGAGGCCTGGGGCAAACAGCTGCTGGTGCACGTGGGTGCCGACATCTGGCAGGTGCATCTGGGGCTCTACGGGGCCTTCAGCTTCCGCGGCGACACCAGCTTTGACGCCGCCGACACATTAGGGGCGCCGCGCACGGCGGCGACGCAGTTGGACCCTGAGTACGACGACGACGGTTGGATCGTTCCGGAGCCGGCCGTGGGTGCGGTCCGCGCGCGGATCCACGTGCCCAACGGGTGGGCGGACCTGAGGGGTCCCGCCCAGTGCCGGGTGCTCAACCCGATGCAGTACGAAGCGCTGATCGCCCGACTCGGCCCCGACCCGCTGCGTCAGCCTGCCGGTGAGACCTGCGGTGCCCTGCTGGAGCAGTTCCGGTCGAACCTGGTCCGGCGTCGGGTCAGCATCGCCGCCGCAGTGATGGACCAGGCGGTCATCGCAGGGGTCGGAAACATCTACCGGGCCGAATCACTGTTCGTGGAGGGCATCGACCCGGACACCCCCGCGAACGAGCTGCCCGAGGCCCGCGTCGACTCCCTCTGGCAGACGCTGACCGGCCAGCTGCGCGACGGTGTGGAGGAAGGCATCATCCGAACCCTGCGCGACGACGACCCGCAACGGGGGCTGCGCGGGGCCGATGTGCATGATTATCGGGCCGGCTCAGCCGCCCGTTCAGGGGCAGCGGTGCGTCGTCATTGGGTGTACCAGCATCAGGGCACCCCGTGTCTGCGCTGCGGTGAGACGGTGCAGGTACGCCAGCTGCAGGGGAGGCGGCTGTACTGGTGCCCCGGCTGTCAGAGTCGCTGAGGCCGGGACGCGATGCCGAACTCTGCGTGCGCCTGAGACAGGCAGCAGGCGCGTACAGCTGGTGTCCCGTAGAATCACGACGTCAGAGGTTCTTTGGGCCCGCGCGGTCCCAGCCAATCGATCAGGAGAACATAGGCGAAGTGTCCGAACAGATCAGCATCACACTCAATGGCGCACCCACGACCCTTGAGGCGGGCACCACCGGAACCACTCTGTTCGCCAACTCTGCCTCCACTGTGGTGATGCGGGTGAATGATGAGCTCTGGGACCTCGCCCGTCAGATCCCCGCCGGAGCAGAGGTCCAGCCGGTCGCCATCTCCGAGCCGGAGGGCCTGGATGTGCTGCGCCACTCAGCCGCCCACGTGATGGCCCAGGCCGTCCAGCAGCTCTTCCCGGATGCCAAGCTGGGCATCGGCCCCTACATCACCGACGGGTTCTACTTCGACTTCGACGTGGAGAAGCCCTTCACCCCGGAGGATCTGAAGAAGATCGAGAAGGCGATGCAGAAGATCATCAACCAGAACCAGACGTTCGAGCGTGAGGTGGTCGACGTCGATGAGGCCACCCGTCAGATGGCCGCCGAGCCCTATAAGCTTGAGCTCCTCGGCCAGGGCCAGGGTGCCGATTCGATGGCCGAAGGCGCCGGTGTGGAGGTCGGCGGCGACGTCATCACCGTTTATCACAACGTTGACCGCGCCGGCGAGCGCGTGTGGAGCGACCTGTGCCGCGGACCCCACCTGCCCAACGCCAAGCTGATCAGCAACGCCTTCGCGGTGATGCGCGCCGCCGGGGCCTACTGGCGCGGCCAGGAGTCCAACCCCCAGCTGCAGCGGCTCTACGGCACCGCCTGGCCCACCAAGGACGACCTGAAAGCCTATAAGGAGCGGTTGGCCGAGGCTGAGCGCCGTGATCACCGTCGGCTGGGCAAGGAGCTGGACCTGTTCAGCTTCCCCGAAGAGGTCGGCTCCGGACTGTCGGTCTGGCACCCCAAGGGTGCGGTGGTCCGCGGGGAGATGGAGCAGCACGCACGACGCCGCCACCTGGAGGCCGGCTACAGCTACGTCTACACCCCGCACATCTCCAAGAGCGACCTCTTCGCGACCTCCGGGCACCTGGCCACCTACGCCGACGATATGTGGCCGCCCATCCACATGGACGAAGAGCGCGACGAGCAGGGCCACGTCACCAAGCAGGGCCAGGACTACTACCTGAAACCCATGAACTGCCCCATGCACATCCTGATCTACGCCGAGCGCGGCCGCAGCTATCGCGAGCTGCCCATGCGCCTGGCGGAGAACGGCACGGTCTACCGCAATGAGCGCTCCGGGACCCTGCACGGGCTGACCCGGGTCCGCGGATTCACCCAGGACGACGCCCACCTGTTCGTGCGTGAGGACCAGCTGGAGGAGGAGATCACCAAAGTGGTCGACTTCGTGCTCTCGCTGCTGCGTGACTTCGGCCTGGAGGACTTCGAGCTGGAGCTCTCCCTGCGTGATGAGCAGAAGCAGAAGTGGATCGGCTCTGAGCAGTACTGGGAGGCCGCCACCGAAGCGCTGCGCAATGTGGCGAAGGCTTCAGGGCTGAAGTACACCGAGATTCCTGGTGAGGCGGCCTTCTACGGGCCGAAGATCGATCTGAAGATCACTGATGCGATCGGCCGCAAATGGCAGCTCTCCACTGTGCAGGTGGACCCGAACCTTCCTGAGCGCTTCGAGCTGGAGTACACCGCCGCCGACGGCTCCCGGCAGCGGCCCATCATGATCCACCGGGCGCTCTTCGGCTCCATCGAACGCTTCGCCGCCATCTTGGTGGAGCACTACGCCGGAGCGTTCCCCGCCTGGCTGTCTCCGGTGCAGGTGCGCGGCATCCCGGTGGCCGAGCCCTTCAACGACTACCTCGCCGAGGTGATTGAGAAGCTGAAGCGTCGCGGGGTCCGCGCCGAGCTGGAGGACGGGACCGACAGGTTCCCGAAGAAGATCCGCACCGCGTCGAAGGAGAAGATCCCGTTCGTGCTGATCGCCGGCGGCGAGGACGCCGAGGCCGACGCCGTCTCCTTCCGGTTCCGCGACGGCAGCCAGGAGAACCAGGTCCCGGCGGATGAGGCGGTTGAGCGCATTCTCCGGTCGATCGAAGACCGAGAGGCATAAGGCATGGAGCCCCACAGCGTCGACGACTTTGAGCTGGCCGGGGTCCCTGACGCCTTTCAGAGGCTGTGGAGCCCGCATCGAGCCGCCTACCACTCCCGGGGGCAGGATCAGGTCACCGGTGAGGGCGACTGCCCGTTCTGTCTGGCTCCGCAGCGCAGCGACGAAGGATCCCTCATCGTCCACCGGGGTCGCAGCTGCTTCGTCCTGCTCAATCTGTATCCGTACAACCCGGGGCACATGCTGGTGTGCCCCTATCGGCACGTGCCTGATCTGACTGACCTCAGCGATCAGGAGTCTGCAGAGTTTATGAGTCTGACCCAGCAGGCCATGGGGGTGCTGCGCGAGGTCGCCAAGCCCTCCGGGGTCAACCTGGGGATCAACCAGGGAAAAGTCGGCGGCGCGGGAATCGCCGCCCACCTGCACCAGCATCTGGTGCCGCGCTGGAGCGGAGACACCAACTTCATGCCGATCATCGCCCAGACGAAGAACCTCTCCGCCACCCTGGGCGAGACTCAGCAGCTGCTGGCTGAAGCGTGGGAACGACTCAGCGCCGACGACGCAGGTGCCCACCACTGATGCTGAAGTACGCTCGGAGCTTCTTCCACGCGATCTTCACCCCGCTGGCGAAAGCACTGTTGGCCATCGGGGTCACACCCAATGCAGTGACCGTCATCGGCACAGTCGGGGTCAGCGTGGGCGCTTTGGTGATCTATCCCATGGGCCACCTGTTCTGGGGCACAGTGCTCATCACACTGTTCGTCTTCAGCGACCTGGTCGACGGGCTGATGGCCACGCTGGGGGACAGGCGCAGCGAAGTCGGCGGGTTCTTGGACTCCGTCTGCGACCGCATCCAGGACAGCGCAGTCTTCCTCGGGCTCATGCTGTGGTTCTTCGGGGACGGGCAGAACTACTGGATCGGCGTCGCGGCTGCGGTCTGCCTCATTCTGGGGCTGATGGTCTCCTACATCCGAGCACGAGCTGAGGCCTTGGGATATGACGCAAACACCGGGATCGCAGAGCGCCCCGAACGGATGGTGGCAACCCTGGTGCTCACCGGCTTCGTGGGGCTGGGTCTGCCCGAGGTGGTGCTGCTGGTGGTGCTGACGCTGCTGGCGGCAGCCTCACTGGTCACCGTCATCCAGCGGGTGGTCACTGTGGTGCGCCAGTCCCGTCAGTCCTAGCTCCGTGCTGATCTGCTCGCCCTAGTAAGCTGGGGCGCGGACTGTCCAACTGTTGCCATCTGCAACGAAGCCGTTTCACACAACGCACAAGGAGAACCATGGCCGGCCACTCGAAATGGGCCAACACGAAGCACCGCAAGGCTGCCGTGGATGCCAAGCGGGCGAAGATCAACGCGCGCTACATCAAGCAGATCGAAGTTGCCGCACGCAGCGGCGGCCCCGACGTCGACGGCAATCCGGGCTTGGACCTGGCAGTGTCCAAGGCGAAGAAGGAGTCGGTGCCCAACGACAACATCGACCGGGCCATCAAACGCGGTGCAGGCCTCAGCGGCGACGCCGTTGACTATGAGGAGGTCACCTACGAGGTGCGCGGCCCTGCCGGCTCGGCCCTGCTGGTGGAGTGTCTGACCGACAATCGCAACCGGGCCGCCTCCGATGTGCGGGTGGCGGTGACCCGCTCAGGCGGGACTGTGGCGGACCCCGGGTCGGTGGCGTACATGTTCCAGCGCAAGGGGGTGGTGACAGTGCCCAAGACTGAGGGACTCACCGAGGACGATGTGCTGGCTGCTGTGTTGGAGGCCGGGGTCGAGGACGTCATCGAGCAGGACACTCACTTCCAGGTCCAGTCCGAGCCCACTGACTTCTCCGAGGTGCTCAATGGGCTGCAGGCGGCCGAGATCTCCTACGACTCCGACGAGGTGGCGTTCCTCTCCGACATCAAGATCGATCTTGAGCTCGAGGACGCGAAGAAGTTCCTGCGGCTTCACGATGCGCTGGACGACGTGGACGACGTGCAGAACATTCACACCAACGCAGACCTCAGTGAAGATACCCTGGCCGCCCTCGACGCCGAGAGCTGATCGGCTGTGTCCACCGGCGCACTCAGCGGAACAGCCGGCGGCTCCCGGGTGGCTCAGCGGATCCTGGGAGTCGACCCCGGCCTGACCCGGTGCGGCTTCGCCGTGGTGGAGATGCTGCCCAATCGC
Source organism: Nesterenkonia sp. (assembly GCA_052089225.1). Classification (GTDB taxonomy): domain Bacteria; phylum Actinomycetota; class Actinomycetes; order Actinomycetales; family Micrococcaceae; genus Nesterenkonia. The sequence continues at coordinate 153,426 of JBQCZP010000001.1, read as the reverse complement.
CGCGGAGACTCGTTGCACGTGGAGGTCAAAGGTACCCGCAGCGATCAGGACTTGGCCGAACGCATACTGGCCATCCAACGGGCCGCCGAGACGGTCCTGGACACCTATCTGCCCGATGTGCTGGCCATCGAACGGGTCTTTGCCTCCAATAATGCGCCAACCGCCATCGCTACGGCGCAGGCTTCGGGAGTCATCATCGCTGCGGCGGCCGCCCGCGGAGTGCCGGTCGCCTGGCACACTCCCTCTGAGGTGAAGGCTGCCGTCACTGACGACGGCCGAGCGCACAAGGACGCCGTAGCCCGGATGGTTCAGCGCATCCTGGGACTGCCGGGACTGCCGAAGCCGGTGGATGCCACCGACGCCTACGCGGTGGCCATCTGTCACGGCTGGCGCGCCGGAGTCGGGGCCAAGTTCAGCACCAACGCAGCTACTAGGACCCACCAGGGTGCGCGCACCGCGCTGCAGCGGGCCGCTGAGGCACGCGCCTCCGGGCTGACTCGAGCTCAGCAGGCCTGGGCCGACGCCGAGAAGCGGGTCGGCAGGTCCTCAGGAGGGCTGTGACCAGCTCTGCACACTGTTCATCGTCGCGGTGCGCCCCGAGGTTTGGGGGGACACGCGGTCAGGGGTGATACCGGCTCGTCGCCCCAACCGATAGGGTAGTCGAAGATAGATTCTAATGAAGCGGTGTTCTGCGTGAACCCGGCGAAGGGGGAGGCCCGATGATTTCAAGCATCCGCGGTGAGGTGCTCCAGCTGGGACTCGATCATGCGGTCGTGGAAGTCTCCGGGTTCGGTCTGGCAGTCCACGCCACGCCCCAGACACTGAGCACCCTGCGCGCGGGGACTGCGGCCTTCCTGCAGACCGCCTTCATTCCCCGCCAGGATGACGCACCGCTGCTGTTCGGCTTCGCCGACGCCGATGAGCGTGAGATCTTCACCACCCTGCTGGGCATCTCAGGCATCGGCCCGCGACTGGCGCTGGCTGTGCTCAGCGTCCACCCGCCGGCAGACGTGCGCACCGCCATCCGCGATTCGGACACTGCTGCCTTCACCAAAGTCCCCGGGATCGGGAAGAAGACCGCCCAGCGGATCCTGTTGGAGCTGGCCGGCAAGCTGGTCATCGAACCCCAGGCCGACGCGTCCGGCTCGGCCGACGCCGCCGCGGGGGATACGACCACCGCCTCGGCGACTCTGGCCGAGGTCCGTGCGGCCCTGGCCTCGCTGGGCTGGACGGAGAAGGACGCTTCCGCAGCAGTCGATGCGACCCTGAAGGCAGAGCCGGATCTGGCAGAGGCCGACACTGCGACGGTGCTGCGCAGCACCCTGCGGTCCCTGGGGGCCGCGAAGGCGGGCGGCGGCCGATGAGCGCACAGCACGAGGACGCCGGGACGCAGGATCAGGCCGGCCGCGAGCTGGTCAACACCGCACCGGCGGCCGAGGAGAAGACCATGGAGGCAGCGCTGCGACCCAAGGCGCTGGAAGACTTCGTGGGCCAGTCCACGGTGCGCGGACAGCTGTCTCTGGTGCTGCAGTCCTCCGCCATGCGTGGGGCCGCCGCCGATCATGTGCTCCTCTCGGGCCCACCGGGGCTGGGCAAGACCACGTTGGCCATGATCATTGCCGCCGAGATGGGTGCCGCGCTGCGCATCACCTCCGGCCCGGCAATCCAGCACGCCGGTGACTTGGCGGCGATCCTCTCCTCACTCACCGACGGAGAGGTGCTCTTCATCGATGAGATCCACCGCATGTCCCGACCGGCCGAGGAGATGCTCTACATGGCCATGGAGGATTTTCGGGTCGACATCATCGTCGGCAAGGGCGCCGGAGCCACCTCGATTCCCCTGGAGCTGCCCCCGTTCACGCTGGTCGGGGCCACAACCCGAGCCGGGCTGCTGCCGGGTCCGCTGCGCGATCGCTTCGGCTTCACCGCTCACCTGGAGTTCTACAGCGTCGACGAGCTGCACCAGGTCCTGCGTCGCTCAGCGTCCATGCTGAACGTCAATGTCACCGAGGAGGGATTCGCTGAGATCGCGTCCCGGTCCCGCGGCACCCCACGCATCTCCAATCGCCTGCTGCGCCGAGTCCGCGACTGGGCGCTGGTGCACGGCATCGAAGAAGTGGACCAGCAGGCCGCCTCGGCTGCACTGAACACCTACGAAGTGGACTCCCTGGGACTGGACCGGCTGGACAGGGCGGTGTTGGACGCCCTGTGCACCAAGTTTCGCGGCGGCCCGGTGGGACTCTCCACGTTGGCGATTCTGGTGGGGGAGGAGACCGAGACTGTGGAGTCGGTCGCTGAGCCGTTCCTGGTGCGGGAGGGTCTGTTGGCCCGGACCCCGCGCGGACGGATCGCCACTGACGCCGCGTGGGAGCACCTGGGACTCGCAGTGCCGGAGCGGCCTGCCCCGAGCGGTGACGAAGCGGCGGCTCCTAAGCTCTGGGGTGAATAGTTTCCCGGCCATCCGTGCTCAGGCTCGGAAATTCACACTTACCTGCTAGTCTTGCCCGTTGTGATTGACACTCTTCTGACCCAAATCCAGGCCGGCGATGCAGCGGGCGAGCCAGTCGGGGGCGGCATCCTGATGTTCGTCATGATCGGCATGCTGCTTCTGCTGGTATTCATGACCTTCCGACGCAGCCGCAAGGCTCGTCAGTCCCAGCAGGAGGCCCACGCCGGTGCCGTCGTCGGGGCTGAAGTGGTGACAGCCGGCGGAATGGTCGGCACCATCGTTTCCCGCGATGAGGAGACCCAGCGAATCGTTCTGGAGTTCTCCAACGGCGACCGCGTGGACTTCCTGCTCGTTGCCGTCCAGCAGATTCTCACTCCTGCCCCCGGACAGCAGCACACCGACGAAAGCAGCTGAGGCCGCCCTGAATGGCTGCACCGAAACCTGTCCGTGCTGCCCGCGGAGCGCTGACCGCCCTCATCCTCATCCTCATCACTATGGGCGGGCTGCTGGCCTACGGGGTCCAGGAGGGTCGCGCCCAGTGGACCCCGCTCCTTGCGCTTGACCTCGAGGGCGGCACGCAGATGGTGCTCTCGCCGGAGACGGACCCCGGCGAGGAGGTCGACGACGAACAGCTGCAGCAGGCGGTGGAGATCATCCGCCAGCGCGTGGACGGAACCGGCGTCGCCGAAGCCGAGATCGCCGTACAGGGCTCGGAGAACATCGTGGTCAGCCTGCCGGGGACTCCCGACCAGGAGACCCGCGAGCTGATCCAGGCGCCGGCAGACATGGAGTTCCGGCCCGTGCTGCGCGCAGAGACCGACCCCACCTTCGTCGACGATGCCCTCCTGGACGCCCAGCGCGAGGAGCTCAGCGACGAGGAGTTTGAGGAGTTCGAAGCTGAGCTGGAGGCCCAGCGCGAATCCCAGGACGAGGAGGAGACGGAAAAGGCGGTGCCGGAGGACTTCCCGGAGCCCGACGCCGAGCCGCAGAACAACTCTGATCTGAACTGGATCACCCAGGAGCTGGGCGCCGAGTTCGCCAACTATGAGTGCCAGTCCGACATATCACTGGAGCAGCGTCAGGCGCAGGAGCCCGATGAGCCGCTGATCACCTGTGACCCAGAACGCGGGGAGAAGTTCCTGCTGGGCCCCGTCGACGTCGACGGTGAGTACATCGACGACGCCAGCTGGGGCACCGAGCAGAGCCCCGGGGGAACATCGACCGGCTCCTACGCAGTCACCGTGCACTTCGACAGCACCGGCACAGAGCAGTTCCGTGAGTCCTCCTCCCGGCTCTACGGGTTCTCCCAGGGCGAGGCGCAGAACCGTTTCGGAATCGTGCTGGACGGACACGTGATCGTCGCGCCGAGCATGAACGCTCCCATCACCGACGGCAACGCGCAGATCACCGGTGACTACTCCGAGGAGGAGGCCGAGCAGCTGGCTGAGCAGCTGCGCTACGGCTCACTGCCGATCTCCTTCTCCATCGAGTCCGAGCAGCAGATCTCAGCGACCCTCGGCGCAGACCAGCTGCGCATGGGCCTGGTGGCAGGAATCATCGGCCTGCTGCTCACCGCCGGCTACGCCATCTTCCAGTACCGGTCGCTGGCCCTGGCGGTGACCATCCCCTCCTTGGTGGTCAACGCCGCACTGACCTGGTGGGCCATCTCACTGCTGGGCTGGACCGACGGGTACCGCCTCTCGCTGGCCGGCATCGCCGGGCTCATCCTCTCAATCGGCCTGACGGCCGACTCGTTCGTCGTCTACTTCGAACGGGTGAAGGACGAGCTGCGCGAGGGCAGATCCCTGGCCGGATCGGTGGAGGCCGGCTGGTCCCGGGCCCGACGCACCATTCTGGCCTCGAAGGCCGTCAACATTATGGCCGCCGTCGTGCTCTATCTGGTTGCGGTGGGCAATGTGCGCGGATTCGCGTTCACCTTGGGGCTGACGGCGCTGATCGACGTCATCCTGGTCTTCCTGTTCACCCACCCGATGATGCAGCTGCTGGCCCAGCGCACCTTCTTCGCCACCGGCAGGAGGTTCTCCGGCCTCAGTGCCAAGGCATTGGGTGTGGACGTGCTCTACCGCGGGGCCGGCCGCTTCGCCCGCCGAGGCATCCGCACCGACCAGCCTGCGGGGACCGACCCGGCGCAGCTGCATCCGGCCGCAGCTGACCGGGCAGCGGAGGTCCCCGACATCTCGGAGCAGGAATGGGCACAGATGACCATCGCCGAACGGCGCGAAGCACGCAGCCTCGCAGCCCGCAGCCGCGAGCAGCAGGATGACTCAGACCCACCGGTGAGCGCCGCAACGGACCCGACAGACACTGCAGGAGGGGAGCGCTGATGGCCGCAGGATTCGCCAAGGCCGGCAACCAGCTCTACACCGGTGAACGCGCCTACCCGTTCATTCAGCGGTCGAACCTGTGGTTCCTCCTGGCAGCAGCGATAGTGGTCATCTCGATCGCCATCCCCTTCGTGCAGGGCGGGTTCAACCTGGGCATCGAGTTCACCGGCGGCAGCGAGTTCACCATCTCGCAGACCGAGGACGCCGATATCAGCACCGGCGAACAGGCGGTGCAGGAGTCATCCGCCCAAGAGGCCACCGTCACCAACATCTCCGGTGACACAGTGCGGGTCCAGACTGAGCAGCTCGACGACGAGGAGACGCTGCAGGTCGCCGAGTCGCTGCAGGAGGGCTACGGGGTCTCCGCCGACCAAGTCTCCTCCACCTTCATCGGTCCGGTCTGGGGCGAGCACGTCTCCGAGCAGATGCTGATCGGCCTGGTCATCTTCCTGGGGCTGGTGACCCTGTACATGGCCGTGTACTTCCGCACCTGGAAGATGTCTGCGGCTGCCATGGCCGGCCTGGGCTTCGTGGTGGTCACCACAGTCGGCGTCTACTCGCTCACCGGCTTCGAGGTCACCCCCAGCGCCATCATCGGGTTTCTGACCATCCTGTCCTATGCGCTCTACGACACGATGGTGGTCTTCGACAAGATCCGCGAGAACGTCAGCGTGCTGCACAGCCAGCGGGACCAGACGTTCACCGAACGCGTGAACCTGGCGGTCAATCAGACTCTGGTCCGCTCGGTGAACACCTCAGTGGTCGGCCTCCTTCCGGTGGGCTCCATCCTGTTCATCGGTGCGTGGCTGCTGGGCGCCGGAACCCTGCGCGACATCGCCCTGGCCCTGTTCACCGGCATCATCGTGGGCACCTTCGCCACGATATTCGTCCAGGCCCCGCTGTTCGCACGGATGCGCCGCAGCGACGCCGACGTGGTCAAGCACACCCGCGAAGTGCTGGCCCTGCGCGAGGAGCGCGAGGTGGGCACTGTGACGTACTCCGGCACGCCGCTGGACGCCGAGGGTCGGCCGACTGCGTTCCCTCCGCTGCCCGAGCCTGAGCCCGCTGAGAACGAGGAGGACGAGCTGGGATACGAGATCGTCATCTCCGGCGATGAGCCTCCTTCGGCCCCCGGCGCGCCGAGCCGTTAGACTTGTCCGTAATGTTCAGATGAATCTTTGGTCGGGGGAGAGTAGGCACTTCGGAAGTGAACGACGACGGCGCACGGCCCACACAGCAGGCGGCAGCTGAGACCGCTTCCGGTGAGCCTGCGCCCTCGGGGTCTGCCTACGGCAACAGTCTGCAGAATGCGTCCACCACGGGCCAGGCAGCCCGGCCTGTGGGGCCGGCCGGCGCCCAGCGGCGCAGCCGCAGCGTGGGCGCGCTGAAAAGTTCGGAGGACTCCCCCCTTCTGGAGCCGCTGCTGCGTGCCATGCGGGCCAACGACGGGCAAGCGGATCTGCCCCTCATCCGCAGAGCGTTCGATGTCGCTCAGCATCATCACCAGGACCAGAGGCGCAAGTCTGGTGACCCCTACATCACGCACCCGGTGGCGGTGGCCACCATTCTTGCCGAATTGGGGCTCAACGGCTCCACCCTGGCCGCGGCCCTGCTGCATGACACGGTGGAGGACACCGACTACTCGCTGGAGCGTCTGACAGCTGACTTCGGTGATGAGATCGCGCTGCTGGTCGACGGCGTCACCAAACTGGACAAGCTGAAGTTCGGAGATGCGGCGCAGGCCGAGACGGTGCGCAAAATGGTCCTGGCGATGGCCAAGGATATCCGCGTGCTGATGATCAAGCTCGGCGATCGGCTCCACAATGCGCGCACCTGGCGCTACGTCGCCGCCGAATCCAGTGCGCGCAAGGCCAAGGAGACCCTGGAGATCTTCTCGCCGCTGGCACACCGACTGGGCATGAACACCATCAAGTGGGAGTTGGAGGATCTGTCCTTCGCCGCCCTGTATCCGAAGGTCTATGAGGAGATCGTCAGGCTGGTCGGCGACCGCACTCCACAGCGTGAGAAGTTCCTCTCCGAGGTGCGCACCACCATTGCCGATGATCTGAACTCCGCCAATATCTCGGCAACGATCACCGGCCGCCCCAAGCACTACTACTCCATCTACCAGAAGATGATCGTCCGCGGCCGCGAGTTCGACGATATCCACGACCTGATGGGTGTACGTATGCTGGTCGACTCAGTGCGCGACTGCTATGCCGCACTCGGCACCCTGCATGCCCGCTGGAGTCCGCTGCCCGGCCGCTTCAAGGACTACATTGCCATGCCCAAGTTCAATATGTACCAGTCGCTGCACACCACCGTGCTGGGTCCGCAGGGCAAACCGGTGGAGGTCCAGATCCGGACCTACGACATGCACCGGCGGGCCGAGTACGGTGTGGCCGCCCACTGGAAGTACAAGCAGGCTCAGGGTGATGGGTCCCGCCCGCCGGAGACGGACCGAGCCACGGCCGCGGCTGCGGCGGACATCTCCGGCTCCCCGCAGGCAACGCAGCAGAATCAGGCCACAGCAGACATCAGCTGGCTGCGATCTCTGGTGGACTGGCAGTCGGAGACGAAGGACCCGGATGAGTTCCTGGAATCGCTGCGCTACGAGATCAACGCCCGCGAAGTCTTCGTCTATACGCCCAAGGGCGAGGTCATCTCACTGCCCGCCGGTGCCACGCCGGTGGACTTCGCCTATGTGATTCACACCGACGTCGGGCATAAGACCATCGGTGCCCGGATCAACGGCAAGCTAGTGCCCCTGACCTCCGAGCTGCAGCACGGTGACTGGGTCGAAATCTTCACCTCCAAGGCTGAGGGGGCGGGCCCGTCCCAAGACTGGCTCATGTTCGTCAAGTCCGCCCGGGCACGAAACAAGATCCGGCACTGGTTCTCCAAGGAGCGCCGCGAAGAATCTATCGAACGCGGCAAGGAAGCCCTGACCAAGACGATTCGCAAATCGAATCTGCCGCTGCAGAAGGTCATGAGCCCGGACGTGCTGCTCACCGTCGCCGAAGAGCTGCACTATACGGATGTCTCCGGGCTCTACGCAGGGGTGGGGGAGGACCATGTGTCCACCCAGAATGTGATGGAGCACCTCACCGCGCTCCTCGAGCCTGAGGATGAGGAGTCCGAGGAGCACGACACCACTCCCATCACCTCACCGCCGCTGCGCAAGAGCGAGTACGCCGACGCCGGAGTGGTCGTCAAGGGTGCTGGAAACGTGCTCGCGAAGCTGGCTCGCTGCTGTACGCCGGTGCCCCCGGATGCGATCGAGGGTTTCGTCACCCGCGGCCAGGGCGTTTCGGTGCACCGGCAAGACTGTCGCAATGTGCAGCAGCTGCGCCAGGAGCCGGGCCGACTGGTGGAGGTTGAGTGGGCGCCGACGAAGAGCTCCGTCTTCCTGGTGGAGATCCAGGTCGAGGCCCTTGACCGCAAGTCGCTGCTGTCAGATGTCACGCACATCCTGGCCGAGTCTCAGGTCAACATCCTCTCCGCCACGGTGCAGACCTCTACCGACCGTGTGGCGATCTCGCGCTTCAGCTTCGAGATGGGCGACCCTCGCTATTTGAATCACGTGCTGAACTCAGTGCGCCGCATCGACGGGGTCTACGACGTCTATCGCACAGTGGGAAAGCGCCGCGAGGCGCACTGATCCAACAGGTCGGCGGCACGAGCTGCGCGCCTGCTCCGCAGACCGGGGAGCGCCAATGTGCGCACCACAGCTGCGAGGACGCCTTCCTGAGTCGCAGCAGAGTGATGGAGCAGCTCACCGATGAGGCTCATCCGATGCGCAGTTCCCTGCTCGTCGGCAGGTGAGGCGTTCCAGACCCCGTGGTCCCGCTCGTGGAGGGGATCGGCGCTGCTCGGCCAATAGAGGAGCTGATCGTTGAGTCCCTCACCGTCGACCAGGTGATCCAGGCTTCGGCGGCTTCCTGCGGCTCCGATGCCGCAGTAGATGTCTGCGGCCGTGCGCGTCGGCGTTGTGGTGACCATGCGCCCGGTCCGCTGCGTCTCGTCCTGGGTCAGTGGGACCTGATAAACCTGCCATGCACCGTCGGTGGGGCGACGATACACTCCCTGAGTGATCACCTGTGCCCGGTGCGGCGGGGCCAGGCCCAGATGCACCCAGGCAGCCGTCTCACCGCACAGAGCTCCGCGGGCGCGAAGCGTCGTGCTCAGCAGCGCCGCGGCCGCCGTCGCCCTGACCGCCCCGGTCTCCGGCAGACGGCATTCAGCGTAGACGTCGGCGAGCATATGGCGCAGAACGCCCTGACCGGTCATCGTCTGAAGCTCAGCGGCGGTGAAGGGATAACCGGGGCGGTAGATACCTGTGACAGCGGCTGCGGTGACCATAGATTAAGAATGGTCGCTGACCTGCCGCGGCACAAGAGGCGTGCCACGGCCTGTGGAGAACTGCGGACGAGCGCTCCCACAACGGCACGGCCGCCGGCTCAGTCTGCTTCGCTGATCACCGGCTCACCCGGTTCCGTCCCCAAGGAGGCACGCATATCCAGGGCATGGGTGAGGATCTCGACTGCGGCGGCCTGATCGATGCTGCTGCGCTGGTGCTTCGCCGCCACTCCTGCCGCGCGCATCTTCTCCGCGGCCGAGACGGTGGAGAGCCGCTCGTCCACCAGACGCACCTGAGCATCCAGGCCGGCCTGTCTCAGCCGCACGGCCAGACCCGACGCATAGTTTCGGGCCTTCTGCGTGGAGGCCGTCTCAGCTGAGGAGAGTGACAGGGGGAGTCCCACGTAGATCACCTGCGCGTCCCGGTCGCGAGCGATCTTGGTCAGCAGCCGCTGGTCTGAGGAGCGCTTGGCATCCCGGCGAAGCGTCATCACTGGTGTGGCCAGCAGGGCATCCGGATCCGAGGCGGCAAGACCCACTCTCACCTCACCCACGTCGACGGCGAGGCGGACGCCGGCGCGCCGGGTGCTCATTCAGGTGCGGCTTCGCACATCGGAGGTCACCCGGTCCAGTGCCTCGGAGACCTTCGAGACGTCCTGACCGCCCCCCTGGGCGAGATCGGGCTTTCCCCCGCCTCCGCCGCCGAGGACTGCGCAGGCCCGCTTCACCAAGTCGCCTGCTGAGATCCCTTCGCTGCGTGCTTCCTCCGTGGTGGCGATGACGATGACCGGCCTGCCCTTGGACTCACCAGCGGCTGCGACCACCCCTGCACGGCTGCCGAAGCGTCCGCGCAGGTCCAGGACCAGCTGCCGCAGGTCGTCGCCGCTGGCCTCACCGGCGTTGTGGGCAATGACAGCCACCCCGTCGGCGTCCACGGCGCTGTCCATCAGCTGCCCCGCCTGGGCGCGCAGCTGCTCGGCCCGCAGCCGCTCCAGCTCACGCTCAGTGTCCTTCAGCTTCTGCAGCGTGGAGGAGATTCGTTCCGGAACCTGATCGGCAGGAACTTTGAGCATCTCGGTCAGCTGGTTGACCAAGGTCCGCTCGGCGGCGAAGTGCCGGAATGCGTCCAGGCCGACCAAAGCCTCCACGCGACGGTTTCCTGAGCCGACGGACGCCTCAGACATCAGCGCCAGGGTGCCGATCTCGGCGGTGGATTCGACGTGGGTGCCTGCGCAGAGCTCACGGGACCAGGAGCCGTTCATCTCCACCACCCGGACCTGATCCCCGTACTTCTCCCCGAAGAGCATCATGGCGCCCATGGCTTCGGCCTCCTCCAGGGGCATGACTCTGCTCTGCACGGTGTAGTTGTCACGAACAGCCACGTTGGAGGCCTCCTCCAGCTCCTGGCGGGCTGCGGGGGAGAGGGCCTCATCGTGAGTGAAGTCGAATCGCAGGTAGCCCTCCTTGTTGAACGAGCCGGCCTGCACGGCCTCCGGTCCCAGAACGTCATGCAGTGCTGCATGAACGATGTGCGTGGCAGAGTGCGCCTTCTCGGCGTCGAGACGGCGTCGCACGTCGATGGCACCCAGCGCCTGAGCTCCGACGGCGACCTCGCCGTCAACGACCTTCGCCCGGTGCACGGCCAGGCCCTGCATGGGGGACTGCACGTCCAGGACGTCGAGGATGAATCCGTCACCGGTGATGCGCCCGGTGTCCGGTGCCTGGCCTCCGGCCTCTGCGTAGAAGGGCGTGGCGTCGAGAACGACTTCGATCTCTTCTCCGGCGGCGGCGCTGCGCCGGTACTCACCGCCGGCCAGTATGCCGCGGATTCGGGATTCGCTCTGAGCCTCGGTGTATCCGGTGAAGATGGTGGGCGAGTCCCCCAGCAGTCCGCGGTACAGCTCGGTGTCGGCGTGTCCGGACTTCTTCGACCGCGCATCGGCCTGGGCGCGGCTGCGCTGCTGCGCCATCAGCTGGGTGAACGTCTCCCGATCTACGGTGACGCCGGCCTCCTCGGCCATTTCCAGAGTGAGGTCGATGGGGAAGCCGTAGGTGTCGTGCAGCGCGAAGGCGTCATCTCCCTTCAGCGCCGAACCTGACTTCTTCGCCTGTGCCACCGCAGTGTCCAGCCGGGCGGTGCCCGCGGAGATGGTGCGCAGGAAGGCCTGCTCCTCCTTCACCGCAGTGGCGCGGAAGGAGTCGAACCGCTCCTCAACCACGGGGTAGACGGCCTTCATGGCCTCTTTGGAGACGTCGAGGAGGTCGCCGAATACCGGCTTCTCCACTCCCAGCAGCCGCATGCCCAGGATCACCCGGCGAATGAGCCGGCGAAGAATGTAGCCGCCGCCTTCGTTGGAGGGGCGCACGCCGTCGGAGATGAGCATCAGTGCGCTGCGCGTGTGGTCGGCGATCATGCGCAGGCGCACATCGGTGCTGTGATTCGCATCAGCGGGGTCCTCAGTGGAGGTATAGGTCACCGACGCCAGCTCAGCGGCGCGGTCCAGCACCGGCCGCACCTGGTCGGTCTCATACATGTTCTCCACACCTTGGAGAATCATCGCCAGCCGCTCCAGTCCCAGACCGGTGTCGATGCTCTGGTTCTCCAGGGGGCCTGCCACCTCAAAGTCGGTCTTGGAGCGCACCGCGGAGAGCCGGTACTGCATGAAGACCAGGTTCCAGATCTCCACATAGCGATTTTCGTCTGCGGCAGGGCCGCCGGCGGAGCCGTACTCGGGTCCTCGGTCGTAGTAGATCTCCGAGCAGGGTCCGCCCGGGCCGGGCTGGCCGGTGGTCCAGTAGTTGTCCTCCGGGCCGAACCGTTGGATCCGTTCTGCGGGAACGCCGACATCGTCGCGCCAGATCGCGTAGGCCTCGTCGTCGTGCTCGTAGACGGTGACCCACAGCCGCTGCGGGTCCAGGCCGAAGCCGCGCAGCCCCGTCTGGGGATCGCCGTCCGCAGCCGTGGTCAGCAGCTCCCAGGCCATCGGGATGGCCTGTTCTTTGAAGTAGTCGCCGAAGGAGAAGTTGCCGCACATTTGGAAGAACGTGCCGTGGCGGGCCGTCTTGCCGACTTCTTCGATGTCTTCGGTCCGGATGCACTTCTGCACCGAGACCGCCCGATCGTAGGGCGGCGTCTGCACACCGGTGAAGTACGGGATGAAGGGCACCATGCCAGCGATGGTGAACAGCAGGGACGGCTCTGGGGAGACCAGCGAGGCTGAGGGCACTTTGGTGTGGTCCTTAGCCATGAAGTAGTCGTACCAGGTGCGGGTGATCTCCTGAGACTTCATCGAAGTGTCGGTGTCCTTGTCGTTGATGCGCCGGTTCGTCTGTCAGATCAAGTTTACGTCGAACGCACAGAGCCCGCCGCCTCCCGGAGGAGAATGCGACGGGCTCTGTGCAGCAGCCGAAGGATCAGCGGGCGTAGTACTCGACCACGAGCTGCTCCTCGCAGGTCACCGGGATCTCTGCGCGGGTCGGCTTGCGGCTCAGCGTAGCCTGCAGCTTCTCGATCTCAACGGTCAGGTAGCCGGGGACCTCCGGCAGCACCTCCTGATGAGCGCCGGCCGCAGCGACCTGGAACGGTTCGAACTTGTTGCTGCGCTCGTGCACGTGGATCATCTGGCCAGGCTTGACGCGGAACGACGGGCGGTCCACACGCTTGCCGTTGACGACGATGTGGCGGTGGACCACGAACTGCCGTGCCTGGGCGATGGTGCGGGCGAAGCCGGAACGCAGCACCAGGGCGTCCAGCCGAGACTCCAGCATTTCGATGAGGGTCTCACCGGTCAGCCCGTCCTGGCGCCCGGCCTCTTCGTAGTAGCGAATCATCTGAGCCTCGCGGATGCCGTACTGAGCGCGAAGACGCTGCTTCTCACGCTTACGCACCGAGTAGTCAGAGTCGGCTCTGCGGCGGGTGCGGCCGTGCTGGCCGGGTCCGTAGGGGCGGCGGTCCAGGTACTTCTGGGCCTTAGGTGTCAGCGCGACGCCGAGGGCGCGGCTGGCCTTCACAGTACGACGACTGCGCAGGGGAGTGGTAGGCATCAGTGCCTCTTTCTGCTCTTCTTCGACGGCATCCTGTTATCCGCTGCCCATGGCAGTCATGAGCAGCTCCTGGCCTCCGGACGGTGTTCATTGGGAGAGCTCGAGCTGCCGATTGCTCGATCACTTCGACGGGAAGACATGCTTCCGCCTGCCAGACAACGTCTTAGTCTACCAGAACAGGTTCCTCAGCCGCGCAGGGCTTTGCGGTCCGGCCGTGAGCGATAGGGGTCAACACCCTTGGGGATGGGCGGTTTGGAGATCGGCAGAGCCGCGAGCCGGCGCTCAATCTCGTGGACCTCATGCTTGGTGAGCTTCTTATCCAGCTTCTTGAGGTGCTTGGTCAGCTTCGGCAGCGGGACCTGGTGCCCAACACGACCGGACTCCACCACCACGATGGGCACCTCGTTGCGCAGCACAGGCCGCAGACGCTTACGCGTCTTCTCCACCATCTTCTTCACCCGGTTCGGGGGACCTTCAGTGACCAGGATGACGCCGGGTTTGCCGACAACCCGGAATATGGCGTCCTGCGTCTTGGCGTCCATGGCGATCGGCTCCTCGGAGACCACCCAGCCTCGGCGCAGGGTATTCAGCGCAGCCGCCGCAGCACCTGGACGGCCTTCGATGCGGGCGAAGGCCGCCTTCTCAGCGCGCCGGTTCATCACGATCATGGCGGCAAGCAGCGCAAAGGGTGTGGCCACCAGCAGGGCAGTGATCCAATTGAGCACCAGCGTGACCAGAACGAACGCCACCGCGAAGGTCAGCAGGGCGGCAAGCAGCATCCACCAGACGATGTTCGGATCATGCGCCCGGGTCATGCTGAAGACCTGCTTGATGCGGGCAAAGAAGCCCTCACCCTTGGCCTTCTTATTCTTCTTGCGCTTCTTGCTGTCGACCTTCTGCTGCTCGCGCAGCTTCTTCAGCTCAGCCTTGGCTGCCTGCTTCGAGGTGGGCTCGGTAACGGAGGATTTGTCTGCCATGATGTTGTCCATCGTATCCGATGGGCCTCAATAATCCCCAGACGCAGCTGCTCTCAGAAGCCTGCCGCCACCAGCGTGGCAGCCTCCTGCTTGGTCTGGCCGGAGGGCTGAATGTGAGCCAGCTCCTCGGGGACCTCCCAGCCCTTCTTCTGCATGGCCTTGGCCCACAGGGATCCGGCCCGGTAGGAGGAGCGGACCAGGGGCCCGGACATCACACCGAGGAAGCCGATCTCTTCGGCCTCCTGTGAGATCTCCATGAACTCCTGGGGCTTGACCCATCGGTCCACCGGCAGGTGCCGGGGAGTGGGACGCAGGTACTGGGTGATGGTGAGCAGATCACAGCCGGCGTCGTGGTGGTCCTGCAGCGCCTCGCTGATCTCTTCACGCGTCTCGCCCATACCCAGGATGAGGTTGGATTTGGTGATCATGCCCTCCCTGCGGCCCTGGGTGAGCACATCCAGTGAGCGTTCGTAGCGGAACGCCGGGCGGATCCGGCGAAAGATGCGCGGCACGGTCTCCACGTTGTGGGCGAAGACCTCCGGCTTGGCCTCGGTGATGGCACTGATGTTCTCCGGGACCCCGTTGAAGTCCGGGATCAGGATCTCGACGCCGGTGCCGGGGTTGAGCTCGTGGATCTTCCGGATGGTTTCGGCATACAGCCAGGCTCCGCCGTCGGGCAGGTCATCCCGTGCCACACCGGTGACGGTGGCGTAGCGCAGCTCCATCTCTCTGACGGACTCGGCGACCTGCAGCGGCTCAGCCTCATCGAGTGCCGCGGGCCGGCCGGTGTCGATCTCGCAGAAGTCGCAGCGGCGGGTGCAGGCGGATCCGCCGATGAGGAACGTCGCTTCGCGATCCTCCCAACATTCAAAGATATTCGGGCAGCCGGCCTCCTCGCAGACCGTGTGCAGGCCCTTGCCTCCCACACGCCGCTTCATCTCGGCGAACTCTGGGCCCATGGTGACCTTGGTCCGCATCCATTCCGGCTTCCGCTCCACCGGGGTAGCGGCGTTCTTCGCCTCTACTCGCAGCATCCTGCGCCCTTCGGGGGCCAGGGTTCCGGCTGAGGCACTGGAGCTTGGGGCACATCCGCTCACGAGGGGGTTCCTTCCTTCGGCTGCGACAATGATTCGGCAGAACGTCCCTCAGCGCACTGGAGTGAGGGCGCGTTCTCCTCTGACACGATGTAGTTCGGCAGGGTGCGCTGCAGTTCCGCCGCGATGCGTTCGCAGACGTCTGCGGGGGTCACGGTGCGTCCCAGTTCAGCACTGATCGTCGTAGTGCCGGCATCGGCGATGCCGCAGGGGACGATATTGCTGAAGGGAGCCAGATCGTTGGAGCAGTTCAGTGCGAATCCGTGGGTGGTCACTGACTGGTGAACGCGGATTCCGACCGCCGCGATCTTCCTATCAGCACCGCCGCCGGTGATCCACACCCCGGAGCGCCCATCGACCCGCTCGCCGGTGAGCCCAAAGTCCTCGGCGAGGACTGTGATGATTGCCTGCTCCAGGGCGCACACGTAGTCCTTGACCAGTGCGCGGTCCCGCAGCTTCAGGATCGGGTAGCCGACCAGCTGACCCCGACCGTGCCAGGTGATCTTCCCACCCCGGTCTACGTCGATCACCGGTGTGCCGTCCTTCGGGCGGTCTTCAGGGTCGGTGCGCTTGCCCGCCGTGTAGACGTCGGCGTGCTCCAGCAGCAGCAGAGTGGAGGGTGCCGCTGCGCCGAGCACCTGCGCGTGCAGGCTGCGCTGCAGCGTCAGCGCCTCGGCGTAGTCGACCAGCTCCGGCGCAAAGCCGAGATATCGGGTCGGAAGGTTCATGTCCCTACCCTACGCCCCTGATCAGGGTGGATAACGTCGTAAGTCACAGCATCACGTCAGGGTCATGTGTTCTGCGGCCTCTACCTGTGGATATCGCCTGCAGGATTCGACGATTCGCGGCAGGGTGGAGTGATGAGTCTGCACCAGAGCTCCAGTCCAGCCGCTGCGACCGAACCTTGGGGTCCCGCCGGAGCGCTGGCCCCGCCCCAGGTGCCGGGACTGACTGTGCTGCGCCTGCTGGGTGTCGGCGGCCGCGCCGCAGTGTGGCTGGTGCGCCCCGGACCCACAGCGGATCCCCGCGCGGACTCCGGCGTCGTATGGGTGTCGGGTGGCGCTGAGGTTCCTCCGCAGTTGGCGCTGAAAGTGCCGCTGGAACGACCGCGCACCGTGATGAGCCTGCGCAGCGGCCGCGAGGAGCTGGAGGCGATGATTCCGCTGAGCCACAACCATGTGGTGCGCCCCTGGGGTCTGATCCGAACATCTGGTGTTCCCGGTGTGCTGATGGATGCCTACCCGGCAGGCTCGCTGGCACAGCTGCTGCGGTCCTTGCCTCCTCTTGACCTGGGAGCAGTGGTGACCGCGCTGACACCGGTGGGCTCAGCGTTGGAGCATCTGCACCGACTGGGCGCCTGCCACGGCGACGTCAGCGCGGCGAACATTCTGCTCAGCTACGAGGGCCGGCCGGTGCTGTCCGACCTGGGGGACGCCGCGCTGCTGGGTATGGAGTCAGCCCACGGCTCCTCCGACGACGACGTTGCTGCCCTGGCCGCGGTGGCCTGGGAGCTTCTCACCGGGCAGCGGCCGGATCAGGGTCCGCACCGCGCCCCGCTCGGCGCCCTGCAGCCGGATCTGCCGCTGGCGCTGGCGCAGCTGCTGGAGGACTGTTTGGGTGCGCCACCGGGGCAGCGCCCCAGCGCTGAAGAGTTTGCCGTGGAGCTCTACGGCTGTGCTGAGCCGACTCCGCTGCGGCTGGCCGCCCACGTGGACGACGATGCCCTGGCAGAGCTGCCCACACAGCTTCCCCAAAACCAGGAGCCCGGCCCATCGAAGTGGGCCGGGCTCCTGAGGCGGCTGGGGTTCAGATCCAGGGATGCTCAGAGGCCGAGTTGGGCCTCAAAGTTGCCCTCCTCCAAGCGTGCCTTCAGGGTCTGGAGGAAACGGCCTGCGTCTGCGCCGTCGACGATCCGGTGATCGTAGGTCAGCGAGAGGTACATCAGGTGGCGGATGCCGATGGTGTCATTGCCGTCGGCGTCGGCGACCACTTTGGGCCGCTTCTCGATGATGCCGGTGCCCAGGATGCCCACCTGCGGCTGATTGATGATCGGAGTGTCGAACAGCGCCCCCACCGATCCGATGTTGGTGATGGTGAAGGTTCCTCCGGAGAGTTCGTTGGGGCCGATCTTGCCGTCGCGGGTGCGCTCACCCACATCGGAGATCCGCTTGGCCAGGCCCGCGATGGACAGGTCTCCGGCGTCGTTGATCACCGGTACCAGCAGGCCCTTGTCCGTATCGACTGCGATGGCCAGGTGCTCAGCGTCGTGGTAGGTGATCTGCTGCTCGTCCTGGTTGTACTCCGCGTTGAGCTTGGGGTGCTGCTTCAGCCCCTCCGTCACGGCAGTGGCGATGAACGGCAGGTAGGTCAGCTTCACTCCGTTGGCCTGCTGGAAGCTCTGCTTGGCCTTGGCCCGCAGGTTGACCACACGGGTCATGTCGACCTCTTGGACCTGAGTCAGCTGCGCAGAGACGTCCAGGGACTCCTTCATCCGCTGGGCGATGACCTGGCGGATGCGCGGGGCCTTCTCCGTGGTTCCGCGCTTGGTGGTGTCCACCTGGACTTGTGGCGCCGACTTCGTCGGTGCTTCGCCGCCGCCGGCCGGAGCCGAACTCTTCTTAGCTTCCACAGCATCCAGCACGTCCTGCTTGCGGATGCGCCCGCCGACTCCGGTGCCCTTGACCTGGGAGAGATCCACGTCTTCCTTCTTGGCCAGTCGGCGCACCAGAGGAGTGACGTACCCCTCAGCCGTACTGTCGGAGGAGCCGCTGCCCGGGGCCGGAGTGGAGGTCTTCTGCGACTCCTGCTTCGGCTCCTCCCTGGGCGGCGCCTTCTGGTCCTTCTGCGGCTCCTCCTTCGGAGCCGGCTTCTGCTGCTCCTTCGGCTCCTCAGCAGGCTCAGGCGCGGGCTTCTCCTCCTTCTCCTGGGAGACTTCGGCGGCCTCTTCGGTGGGCTCCTCAGACTTCGGAGCAGATCCTGCCGAACCGGAGCCGACCAGTGCCAGCACCGCACCGACTTCGACCTCCTCGTCCTCGCTGACCTTCAGCTCCTGCACCGTGC
Source organism: Nesterenkonia sp. (assembly GCA_052089225.1). Lineage (GTDB taxonomy): Bacteria > Actinomycetota > Actinomycetes > Actinomycetales > Micrococcaceae > Nesterenkonia. Next base: position 135,098 of record JBQCZP010000001.1, on the reverse strand, counting down.
CGGCCACGGGGGAGGGGACCTCGGTGTCGACCTTGTCGGTGGAGACTTCCAGCAGCGGCTGGTCGACCTCCACCTCATCACCGACGTCAACGAGCCACCGGGTCACGGTGCCCTCAGTGACGGACTCACCCAGGGCAGGCAGGGTCACCTCCTCGGCCTCACCGGAGGTCTCCTCCGCCGGACTGTCCTCCTCAGCAGTGGCCTCACCGCCGCCGGACTCACCGGCAGCTGGGGTCGGGGCCTCCTCTTCGGCCGCCTCCTCGGTGGACTGCGAGGACTCGGACGGCTCTGACTCAGCGGAGGACTCCTCACTCTCTGCTTCGGCCTCACCGCTCTCCTGGTCAGATCCGCCGCCGGAGCCGGAGCCATCACCGATCTTCACCAACGGTGAGCCGACTTCGACCTCTTCGTCCTCAGAGACAAGGTGCTCCTCAACGACGCCGGCAACAGTGGAGGGGACCTCGGTGTCGACCTTGTCGGTGGAGATCTCCAGCAGCGGCTGGTCCACCTCGACCTCCTCGCCGACCTCGACGAGCCAGCGGGTCACAGTGCCTTCGGTGACAGATTCACCGAGTTCGGGAAGATTGACAGTCTCAGACATGATGTCCGACTCCTACTCGTGGTTCTTAGATGCCTGGTCGGTGGTGCGCTGCGCTCTAGCCGTGCAGGGGATGACCGAAGAGTGCCATAGCCGCTTCTCCCATGGCCTCGTTCTGTGTGGGATGGGCGTGGACCAGCGTGGCGACGTCCTCCGGATAGGCCTCCCAGTTGACGATGAGCTGAGCCTCACCGATCTGCTCACCGATTCGTGTGCCGATTCCGTGGACGCCGACGATGGGGCCGCCCTTCACGCCCACCATCTTGATGATGCCGCTGGTGCCCAGGATTGAGGATTTGCCGTTGCCGGCGAGGTTGTATTCGGTGATTTCGATGCTGTCCTTGCCGAACTTCTCCTCAGCATTGGGCTGGGTGTAGCCCACCGACATGATCTCCGGCTCACAGAAGGTGACCTTGGGAATGTTGATGTCCTCAACCACCAGTGGGCTGTTGCCCGCAATCTCCTCTGCTACGAAGATGCCCTGCTGATAGCCGCGGTGGGCCAGCTGCAGCCCGGGGACAATGTCGCCGATGGCGTAGACGTTGCCGACGCCGGTGTGCAGCCGCTCATCGGTGATCACGAACCCACGGTCCAGGGTGACGCCCTGATCCTCAAAGCCGAGCCCCTCGGTGACCGGTCCGCGGCCCACGGCCACCAGACAGATCTCGGCCTCAAAGGTTTTGCCGTCCTCAAGGGTGACTCGGACGCCGTCGGAGGTCTCTTCCACGTCTTTGAAGAAGGTGCCGGTGTTGGCGGTGATGCCGCGCTTCTTGAAGCTGCGCTCCAGCTGCTTGATGATCGAGGGGTCCTCATTGGGCACCAGGGAAGGCAGCCCCTCAATGATGGTCACCTCGGTGCCGTAGCTGGTCCAGGCGGAGGCGAACTCGCTGCCGATGACGCCGCCGCCGAGCACGATGGCTGACTTGGGCGTGTAGTCCAGCTCCAGCGCCTCAGTGGAGGTCATGATCCGCTCGCTGATCGGCAGGCCGAAGGTCTTGGCCGTCGAGCCGGTGGCCAGCACGATGTTCTTCGCCCGGTACTTGGTGCCGTCGACGTCGACCTCGTTGTCCGAGACGAGCTTTCCCTCGCCTTCGATGACTTGGACCTTGCGCATCTTCAGCAGTCCGGTGAGGCCCTTGTGCTTACCGGCGACGATGTCGTCCTTGTACTCACGCACCTTGGCCATGTCGATGCCCTCGAAGGTGGTCTTGACGCCATACTTCTCGGAGGAGCGAGCATCATCGGCAAGCTCGGCGGCGTGCAGGTATGCCTTGGTGGGGATACAGCCGGTGTGCAGACAGGTGCCGCCCAGTTTGGACTTCTCCACCAGGGCGACGCTGAAACCGTGCTGGACGCTGCGCAGCGCTGCGGCGTAGCCTGCGCTGCCGCCTCCGAGGACCAGTACGTCGAATTCTTCGGCCACGTGTGAGGCTCCTTTGGGGTGTGAGGTTGTCAATCGTGTGCTCGGCCTCAGACTATCAGCGGCCCAGACCCTCCAGGTAGGTCATCAGCGTACGCACGGTGACGCCGGTGCCGCCCTTGGGTGTGTAGCCGTAGGGGCCCTTCTCGTTGAAGGCTGGTCCGGCAATATCAATATGTGCCCACGGGATGCGGGAGGCCTCTTTGTCCAGCGCCTTCGGGTCGGCGCCGGGGGCGTCGGCGACGAACTCGCGCAGGAACGCTGCCGCATTGAGCATGCCGCCGAACCGGTCGCCGGTGTTCGTCAGGTCGGCCACCTGGGACTCGAAGCCGCTGAGGGCCTCTTCCGGAATCGGCATCCCCCAGTGCGACTCGCCGGCATCGTCCGAGGCGTCCACCAGCGTGCTGCGCAGCTCCTCGCTGCCCATCACGCCCACAGTGCGCGCCCCCAGAGCGACCATCTGTGCACCGGTGAGAGTGGCGACGTCGATGATCGCGTCCGGGCTCTCCTCACCGGCGGCTACGATGCCGTCGGCGAGCACCAGCCGGCCCTCAGCATCGGTGTTGAGAACTTCGACGGTCTTACCGCCGTAGATGGTGATGACGTCCTCGGGCCGCTGGGCGGTGTCGGAGGGCATGTTCTCCGCCAGGCAGAGCCACCCGGTGACCTTCACCGGCAGGTCCATCTCGGCCGCTGCCTTCACCACTGCGGCGACCGTGGCGGCACCGGCCATATCCAGCTTCATGGTGGTCATGGCGTTGGCAGGCTTCAGCGACAGACCCCCGGAGTCGAAGGTGATGCCCTTGCCGACCAGCGCGATGTGGGCCACCGGCTTGGCGGGGGAGTGCTCCATGCGCACCAGACGCGGCTTGCGGGAGGAGCCGACGCCGACTCCGACCAGTCCGCCGAACTTCTCCTTCTGCAGCTGGTTCTCGTCCCACACTTTGACCTTCAGCTTGGTGCCCTTGGCTTCGGCCTTCACGATGTCCGCGAAGGACTCCGGGTACAGGTGGCTCGGGGGAGTGTTGACCAGGTCGCGGGTGGCCCGCACCGCCGAACCGACGATCGAGGCGCGGGCGACCGCAGCTTTGGTGTGCTTGTCCTTCAGCGGGGTCAGCACCGCGATCTCAGAGATCGGAGTCTTCCGCTTCGCCTCCTCGCTGCCCTTGAAGTGCAGGAAGTTGTAGGCGCCCATGGCCGCGCCCTCAGCAACCGAGGAGACCTGCTCGACCGTCCCGCTGGGCAGGGCAAGCGCCACCGACGACGCCGAGGAGAGCTGCCGGACTGCAGAGCCGGCCGCACGGCGCAGCGACTCCGCTGAGACCCCGCCGTCGGGCTCGCCGGTGAGCGGGCCCACGCCGATGAGCACCAGAGTCTCGGTTCTGAATCCGTCGACCCCCGGAAGCCGCAGCAGCTGATCGGCGGCACCGGTGGCACCGAGGGCAGTCAACGAATCACCCACTCCGCGGGCGGCCTTGTCAGCCAGCGGGTTCGGCAGGAGCACCGGGCCCTCGGGGCCCTTGGCCACGCCGAGCACCAGGGCGTCGGCGTCGACCTTCTCGACTGCGGATGATACGGCGGTCACTGTTGGAGAGAATTCATTGATCACACTTCTGATCCTATCCATATCCGCGCCGGGAATGTGTGGATCAGGCAGACTGTTGTCACTACAGATGTCAGCGGCCCACGCCACCGTTGAAGGGAGAGCAAGCTGATGAGAGATCCATTCGACCTTCTCCACGTGCATGCCGAGGCTGCGCAGGAGACCCCGGAGGGCCCCGCCACGATCAGCACCGAGCTGGTGCTGCATTCCCAGGGAGGCAGCCGAAGCACTGCACCGGCTGCCAGGATGCCGCTGGTGGTGTCCTTGGCCGGTCATACCGATGCCGGCACGCTCAGCGAACAGCTGGCCGAGTCCCTGCTGGAGACACTGCCGCACAAGCAGCTGGCCAGCTTCGACGTCGACGCGCTCTATGATTTTCGCTCCCGCCGTCCACACATCACGTTCACCGACAGCCGCTTCACCGACTACCAGGGCCTTCAGCTGAACCTCTATGAGGTTCGCGATGCTATGGACCGCCCGTTTCTGCTGCTGAGCGGCGATGAACCGGATTTTCAGTGGGAGCGGGTCTCCGAGACGATCCTGGAGCTCGTGGACCGTCTGGACGTATCCCTCATGGTGCTGGTCGACTCGCTGGGGCTGCCCACTCCGCACACCCGGCCTCTGGGCGTGACGGCCCACGGCAACCGCAAGGATCTCATCGAGGGCATCTCCACCTGGTCGCCCGATGCACAGGTTGAGGCCGGGATGAGCCAAATGCTGGAGATGCGCGCCGATGCCGCTGGCCATGACGTGGTCGGCTACACGATGCATGTGCCGCACTACCTGGCCGGCGGCAAGTATCCGCAGGTTGCTGTGGCTGCCCTGGAATACGCCGGTGCGGCCTGCGAGCTGATGCTGCCCACCGACGAACTGCGTGAGGCCGCCCGCACCGTCGACGTCGACATCTCCCAACAGGTGCAGCGCAGCCCGGAGATCACCCAGCTGGTCGAGCGGCTGGAGACCAACTTCGACCAGTACGCAACTCCTGCTAAGCGCTCTCTGCTGCTGACAGATGAGAACGATGTCCCGGACGCCGAGGAGCTGGGCGCTGCCGTGGAGGAATACCTGCGCAGCCGCCCCGACGACATCATCTTCGGCGGGACGCAGTCAGCCCAGCACTCCGACGACGACCAGGCCGAGAACCGGTCGCAGCCGGATGACCAGCTGAACACCGAGGACCCCGACGACGAGGACTCCGCAGGCAGCTGACCCGATCTCGTCCCTCCCGGCGACTTTTCCCCACCCAGGTGCTGCCCGGGTGAGACTCGCCGAACACTCACCAGGACAGGCAGCCGCTCTGCTGCTGACCCCCGGGGCCGGTGAGGCTGGAGTCATGACGATTCAGCAGAGCCGAAACCCAGACCCCGACCCCTTTCACCAGACCGCCCGGGCAAACAGCGCACCGCTGCTCCTGGACCGGGCCGGTGACGCGCTGGCCCTGGTGCGCCACAGCTTCGGAGAACTGCCCAGCAGCTCCCTGGTGCTGATCGGAGTACACCGCGGCACCACCGGTGGACATCTGCGCATGGACCTTGCCCCCGCACTGCAGCAGCCGCGCCGCAGTGCGCAGAAGGCCGCTGACTGGCTGGCCGGCCCGGAGGCTGACCCGGCACCCGAGGCAGTGCTGGCGGCAGTGTTCACCGACACCGCCCCACAGGCTGAGCAGCGTCAGGGCAGGGCCGTGATGAATGAGCTCTCGGAGATTCTTCAACGTCAGTACCAATGTCCGCTGATCAAGACATGGTACGCCGGAGCGGGATTCGTCCGGGACTTCGACTGCACCGATCCCCGGTGCTGTCCCTACCCGGGACTCACCGTCGAGGACGAGCTCGCCGCCGCGCTGGCCCGCTCACCACAGTTGGAGACCCTGGTGCGCCCCACAGCGCCCAAACAGGCCATCGAGACGTTCCTGGGGGTGCCCCTGTCGCCCTCGGCGCCGAGCCCGGATGAAGTGGCCGACCTCCGCAACTCTGCCCCTGACAGCCACCAACCCCATCAGGGCATCAACGCGGCACTGAACCTCTGGGAGGAGTCCATCGCAGAGATCACCGCCACCGGCCACTGCGAATCGGTGCAGCGCCCGGGCCACACCGCGCAGCTGCTGAACAGCGCCGAAGACTCGCTGCTCGTCCAGTCCCTCGCTCCGCTGGCGGCAGCCGGTACCGATGCCGCCCGCATTGAGCAGCCTGACTCACCGGACACCGACTCGTGGAAGTCGAGCCCGACGTCGTCGGTGCTCCACAAGCCCCATGAGCAGTACCTCACAGCCTTGACCGGGAAGACCGACTGTGCCCCGGCATGGGCACGTGTGGAGGCCCTGGACTCCCTGCTGCATCTGCTGGCCCCGTACACGGGGGCCCAACGGCGGAACCTCTTGGCGCTGAAGGGCTGGATCGAATGGGCCAAGGGCTGCGGCAGCAACGCCGCCCTGGCCATCACCCGCTGCCTGGAGGATGAGCCTGACCATCAGCTGGGATGCCTCTTTGCCGAACTCTTCGACGTCAGCGGTCCCTGCCACTGGGCCCGGGTGAAACAGTTCAGCCACGGATGGTGGCAGAGCAGGCAGCCGATGTAGGCCCCGCCTCTGGTCACAGATTCACCCGTGTCCTTCTGGATTTCTCGGCCGGGCGGGAATGACTCGGCCGCATATGGTGTTAGCATCCCCAATAGGACCCTGCAGCCCTGGTCGGAGTACGTTCTCCCCAGCGGACTTGACAGGGTCATAGGCGCGTTAGCCACCGGGACGCACACCGAAGCGGCCCTTTGGTCGGCGCGCAGCATCTAAGTATCGAATCGGAAGGTCACCGTGCCCACTACTGCGTCGAAGTCCACAGAAGAGACTGCCGCCGAAGCGGAGGAGAAGCAGCCTACATCCACACGCGCCAAGACCACCAAGAGCTCCGGATCAACGGCTAAGAAGAAGTCCACTGCCAAGAGTTCCCAGACCAAGGCGCCCGAGACGGCAGAGCCGGCCGAGCCTGAAGCCTCGACCTCCGCGGCACCGAAGAAGACAGGTGGTCGCAAGAAGGCCCCCGACGCAGTGGATGAGATTCTGGCCGAGGTCGACGAGGCCTCACCCACTGAGGCTCTGGAGAACGCCGTGGCCAAGGCCGAGGACGAGGGCGAAGACGCTGCCGATCTGGTGACGGCCAAGTCGGGCGCCCTGGAGGACGACGAGTCCGGAGCTGGTCGCGGCTTCGTCATCTCCAACGCCGATGACGATGACGCACCTGCGGTTCAGGTCGTCTCTGCCGGCGCCACCGCCGATCCCGTGAAGGACTACCTCAAACAGATCGGCAAGGTGGCGCTGCTCAACGCCGAGCAGGAGGTTGATCTTGCCCTGCGCATCGAGGCTGGCCTCTACGCGGACCACAAGTTGGCTAACGAGGCTCGTAAGGAGAAGCGGCTCAAGCGCGACCTTGAGCTTGTTGTCGCCGACGGCAGGCGCGCGAAGAATCACCTGCTGGAGGCGAATCTCCGTTTGGTGGTGTCGCTGGCCAAGCGCTACACCGGGCGCGGAATGCTGTTCCTGGACCTCATCCAGGAAGGCAACCTGGGCCTGATCCGTGCAGTGGAGAAGTTCGACTACACCAAGGGATTCAAATTCTCCACATATGCCACCTGGTGGATCCGGCAGGCCATCACCCGAGCCATGGCAGACCAAGCACGCACGATCCGCATCCCGGTGCACATGGTCGAAGTCATCAACAAGCTCGCCCGTGTCCAGCGACAGATGCTGCAGGATCTGGGACGTGAACCCGCCCCGGAGGAACTGGCCGCAGAGTTGGATATGACCCCGGAGAAAGTCGTCGAGGTCCAGAAGTACGGTCGCGAACCCATCTCGCTGCACACCCCACTGGGGGAGGACGGCGACTCAGAGTTCGGTGACCTCATCGAAGACTCCGAGGCTGTTGTCCCGTCCGATGCGGTGAGCTTCACCCTGCTGCAGGAGCAGCTGCACTCGGTTCTGGACACTCTGGCTGAGCGGGAGGCCGGCGTCGTCGCCATGCGCTTCGGCCTCACAGACGGTCAGCCCAAGACTCTTGATGAGATCGGAAAAGTTTATGGGGTGACCCGTGAGCGTATAAGGCAGATAGAGTCCAAGACCATGTCCAAGCTGCGCCACCCGAGCCGCTCTCAGGTGCTGCGCGACTACCTGGACTGAGACATACGGTCTTCTTCAAGGACTAGCGGGATTCGGTTCCCGAGACAAAGATGCCCCGGAGGTGATCCTCCGGGGCATCTTTGGTGTCTGGCGAGCGTCTCCTAGGAGATGCGAGCAGACTCGTCGGTCCACGCCGCCGTCTTAGGACGCAGTGTGGACTCAACCTCACGCCCATGGTGGTTGCAGAACAGCAGCGCACCGCCGGAAGCGAGCTCAGCACGGATGTAGGCCTGCGCGCCGCAACGATCACAGCGGTCCAAGGCTGTCAGGGTGGTCCGTTCTTCCAGAGTGCCAGTGGTCCCGGTCATCCTCTTCGCCTCCTAGCGTCAAACTTGATGTACCCCCCATACAACCACGCAACGTCTCAGACCATTCGCGAAATCGCAGCGATCGGCGCGCCTTTCGCCACCGGCGAAGCCGCACCGGCATCACCGGCGCTTCTGCGCGCTGGCACCTCATCGGCGTCGTAGGCTGAGGACAAACCTGCCCAACCAACCCACAGGAGGCTCCTGTTGGCCCAGCGCGATGAGTACAGCGCCCGCCACCTTTCGGTCCTAGAAGGGCTGGAGGCGGTGCGCAAGCGCCCCGGCATGTATATCGGCTCCACCGACTCCCGGGGGCTGATGCACTGTCTGTGGGAGATCATCGACAACTCCGTCGACGAGGCGCTGGCGGGCTACGCATCCTCGATCTCCATCACCCTGCACAAGGATGACTCCGTCGAGGTCACAGATGACGGGCGCGGCATTCCGGTCGACGTCGAACCTCGCACCGGGCTCTCCGGACTGGAGGTCGTCTTCACCAAACTCCACGCCGGCGGCAAGTTCGGCGGCGGCTCCTACAACGCAGTCGGCGGGCTGCACGGAGTCGGCGCCTCGGTGGTCAACGCCCTCTCGGGGCGACTTGATGCCACCATCACCCGCGGCGGCAAAGTCCACCAGCTCTCCTTCCGCCGCGGCGAGCCGGGCACCTTCGCCGGGACCAAGCCCAGCGACTCCTTCACCGCTGCCGAAGCCGGCTCACCGCTTCAGGTGTCTGGAAAGGCCAAGCGCGGGGTCACCGGAACCACCATCCGCTACTGGGCAGACCGAGAGATCTTCACCCCTGATGCACACTTCCTCGAAGACGAGCTGGTGGACCGTGCCCGACAGACCGCGTTCCTGGTCCCGGGCCTGCGTCTGAGCATCCGTGATGAGCGCGGGGCCGAGCCCAGCGACCAGATCTTCCAGTACGACGGCGGCATCAGCGAGTTCGTCGATCACCTCAGCCCCGACCCAGCGGTGACCGGAGTCTGGAGGGTCCAGGGTCACGGAAAGTTCACCGAGCGCATCCCCGTCGACGGCCGAATGCAGGACATCGAACGCGACTGCGAAGTCGATATCGCCATGCGCTGGGGCACCGGCTACGACACGACGGTGAAATCGTTCGTCAACATCATTGCCACCCCCAAGGGCGGCACGCACATGTCCGGATTCGAACAGGCCATGCTCAAGGTCTTTCGAAAAGTGGTGGACGCCAACGCGCGCCGGCTCAGAGCAGGCAAAGACAAACTGGACAAGGACGATGTGCTCGCCGGCCTGACCGCAGTGGTCACCGTGCGTATCGCCGAGCCCCAGTTCGAGGGCCAGACCAAGGAGGTCCTCGGCACCCCTGCAGCCCGCCAGATCGTCACCAAAGTCGTCTCCGACCAGGTGGAGAGCAGGTTGAACTCCACCAAGCGGGCAGAGAAGCAGGAAGCCACCACCGTGCTGGAGAAGGTCGTCTCCGAGATGAAGGCGCGCATCGCCGCGCGCCAGCACAAGGAGACTCAGCGGCGCAAGAATGCCCTGGAGAACTCCTCGATGCCGGCCAAGCTGGTGGAGTGCCGCACTAAGGATGTGGAATCCTCTGAGCTGTTCATCGTCGAGGGCGACTCCGCACTCGGAACGGCCAAGCTGGCACGCTCCTCAGATTTTCAGGCACTGCTGCCGATCCGCGGAAAGATCCTCAACGTACAGAAGGCCTCTGTCGCCGATATGCTCTCCAACTCCGAATGCGCCGCCCTGCTGCAGGTCATCGGGGCAGGCTCCGGACGGAACTTCGACCTGGAGGCGGCCCGCTACGGCAAAGTCGTACTGATGACTGACGCCGACGTTGACGGCGCCCATATACGCACACTGCTGCTGACCCTGTTCTTCCGCTACATGCGGCCGCTGATCGAAGCTGGCCGGGTGTTCGCGGCTGTGCCTCCGCTTCACCGGGTAGAGATCATCAACTCCGGCTCGCGGGCCAACGAGGTCCGCTACACCTATTCCGAGGCTGAGCTGGTCACGCTGCTGGCTGACTTGGAGAAGCAGTCCAAGAAGTACAAAGAGCCCATTCAGCGCTATAAGGGGCTGGGGGAGATGGATGCCGACCAACTGTCGGAGACCACCATGGATCCCGCCCACCGGTCCCTGCGCAGAATCCGAGTCGAGGACGCCGAGGCCGCCGAAAGGGTCTTCGACCTGCTGATGGGCTCCGTGGTGGCTCCGCGCAAGGACTTCATCATCGCGGGCGCCCAGGCGTTGGACAAAGGCATGATCGACGCGTAGCAATTGTTCTACTGACTGTAGAAGTCCGCCGACGACCGTTACACTGAATGGGTGACCGATCTGACTGCTCGCACCTCTGAAGGGGACACCGCACCCGCCGCCTCCGCCTCTGGGATCCCGCTGCGACGCAAGGTCGGCGCCTATGTCTCGCTGACGAAGCCGCGCGTCATGGAACTGCTGCTGGTCACCACGCTACCAACGATGTTCTTCGCCCAGGGCGGTCTTCCCGACTTCTGGACCGCACTGGCCACGATGTTCGGCGGTGCCTTCGCAGCCGGGTCCGCCTCTGCGTTCAACTGTTACTTCGACCGGGACATGGACCGGCTGATGAACCGCACCAAGAAGCGGCCGTTGGTGACCGGGGAGCTCACCCCGCGGGAAGCGCTCGTCTTCGCGTCGATGCTGGGGATTGCTTCTCTTGCCATCCTCTGGTTCGGCACCAACCCGCTGGCCACCGGTCTGGGTGCGCTGGCGATCTTCTTCTACGTCGTCATCTACACCCTGATCCTGAAGCGGCGCACCGAACAGAACATCATCTGGGGCGGACTGGCCGGGTGCTTCCCGGTGCTCATCGCCTGGGCTGCGGTCACCGAAACGCTGGAACCGTCGGCGTTCGTGCTGTTCTTCATCGTCTTCCTCTGGACCCCGCCGCACTACTGGCCACTGTCGATGAAGTACCGCAGCGACTACCAGAACGCGCACGTTCCGATGCTGGGGGCCGTTGCCACCGCTAAGACCGTCTCCGTCCAGGTGGTGCTCTATACCTGGGCCACTGTGGTGTGCTCGCTGCTGCTGATCCCGCTGGGCTCGGCCGGCATCACCTACACAGCGTTCGCACTGGTGGCCGGGGGATGGTTCCTCTACGAGGCCCACGTGCTCTACCGCAAGGCCCAGGATGAGTCCCTGACCGATAAGAAGGCCATGAAGGTCTTCCACCTCTCCATCCTCTACCTAACCCTGCTGTTCGTCGGACTGTGGATCGACCCCTTCATCGGCAGCCCACTGATGGGCTGAGCCCTGCGGTGAGTGTGCGCGTCGAGTGCCGGGACCTCAGCGTCGTCGTTGAGGACACTGCGCTGCTGGCCCCGACCAGCTTCTCCCACCAGGCTCCGGGTCTCATCGCACTCACCGGGCCCAACGGGGCTGGAAAGACGACGCTGCTGAAGACATTGGCTGCCCGGCAGCTGCCCAGCTCGGGTCAGTGCCTCATCGATGATCAGACGCCCTACGAGTTCGACTCGGGCTTCCGCGCGAAAGTGGCCTCGCTGATCGACACTCCGCCGATGGCCCGGGATATGACACTGGTGGAGCAGCTGGCCCTGGTGCGGGTCTCCTGGGGGCACGACGACGACGCATTCGGCGCTGCCGAGCAGCTGTTGGACCGGCTGACCATCGCGCAGCTGGGGGAGCGCTTCCCGTTCGAGCTCTCGGCCGGTCAGCTGCAGCTGTTCGCTGTGGCGCTGACGCTCAGCCGGCCATCGAGTCTGCTGCTTCTGGACGAACCGGAGCGTCACCTGGACGGCGAAAGGGTGCACGCGCTGCTGGGGGTGGTTCAGGAGCGGGTGCAGGCAGGTGCGCTGGTGATCACTGCGACCCATCGTCCTGAGCTGATAGCGCGCACCGACGCTCAGATCGACCTCGGGCACAGCGTCAGTGCCGTATGAGCAGCGAGTCTGTGCGACTGCGGGCCGCCCGCAGCATCTACCGGGGCCGGGTTGGGGCGCCCACAGCCGGTGACCGGTGGTTCTCGCTGTATCTCATCGCTTTCCTCACCGGCTGGTATGTGCTGCCGGTGGCCTACGTGATCGGGGACTATCTGGATCCTGAGTTCGCCCGATCGCTGACCGACGCCGATACCGCCCCCTATGTGGCGTCCGGGGTGGTGCTCCTGGGCGTCGTCGCCCTGTGGTTGGGCCGAGCGCAGGGGCCAGCTGTGCTCAGCCCGTTCTTAGCTCATACGCTGCTGGGCACCGATATCTCCCGACGGCGCATCCTGCTGCGACCGACCCTGACTGCGCTGCTGATTGCCGCAGCCGTGCTCAGCCTGCTCGCGATGATCACCATGTTCGCCGTCACGCAGGCCGGGGCGTGGGGATGGGGAAGGTTCGGCGAGCTGGGCATCGCAGCCTTCCTCGGCGGACTGCTCCTGGGTCTGGTGGCGTTTGTGGGTCAGCGCATGCCACTGAGGTGGGTCGTGCTGCTCAGCGCCGCAGCTGTGCCGGTTGGGGCCGCACACCTGATCCTCCCTGCGACCATCGCGCTTTCTCCGGCCGGCTGGTTCAGCGCGCTCTGGTCCGCACCTGCAGCCGGGGTGGGCACCGAGCGCTGGTCGCTTCTGCTGCTGGGCGCTGCGGCACTGCTGGGCATCATGGCCTTGGCGGTGGTACCTGTGCTGCTAGGGCGTCTGCCTGCCCACCGGGTCCTGGAACAGAGCCGCCGGATATCCGATGCCCGGCTGTTCACCTCTGTCGGCAGCCTCGGCGAAGCCGCAGACCTGTTCCGCGCCAAGCCTCGGCGCCGACTCTCTGGCCACGCCGTCGCGTCCCGCCCAGGTGCTCTCGCGCCCCTGCTGATGGGGCTGCGCCAGGATGCGGTCAGCACCCTGCGATCGCCGCTGTCCGGGGTGGCCGCCCTGACTCTCATTCCCACCGGTGCGGCACTGCTGACCCTGGCAGCCGCGACAGTTGGGCAGGAGTTCTCCGACAGCGCACTGATCGTGACCGTCCCGACCGCTCTGCTCGGGGGTCTGCTGATGTTCATCGGCAGCGGCAGTCTCACCGAGGGATGGCGGCAGCTGAAGCGCGAACTCGACGCGGCCGCCCTCTTCGGATGGTCAGCCCGTGCTGCACTGGGCCGGCGACTGCTGTGGCCGGTGATCGCCACCGCGGTGCTGACAGCGTTGGGCACGACTTCTGTGGTGATGTTCACCGCATCCGAGGCCTCAGCCGGGGCATGGACTGCCGGTCTGGCTCTGCTGATCCTCAGTGCCCGGTACTTTCAGTCGATGCGGCCCCGAGATATTCCGGTGGAGATGCTGGCACCCACGCTGCTGCCCGGCGGTATGGACCTCTCGGCAGTGAAGATCGTGGCCTGGCTGGGTGATGGTGTCATTCTGGTCACCACCGGCGTGCTGGCGGTCGTCGTCCTTCCGTGGCCGCCGCAGACGCTGGCGGCGGCCCTTCTGGTGCTGGTGCTGGTCGCCGTACTCTGGGGGTGGGGGCGCACCGGTCACCGCTTCTTCGCCGCAGCGCCCAGGCACAGGCTCTAAGGCGCAGGCTCTGGACTTCTGCGCGCTCAGGCGCTGGCTGCCGCGCCCTCCATCGTCAGGACGAGTTTGCCGGTGGTGCGGTTGGTCTCTCCGGCTTCGTGGGCACGGGCCGCCTGGGCCAGCGGAAAGGTCTCGGCGATCGTTGCCCGCAGCAGGTCCGCCTCCATGAGATGCGAGATTTCCCGCATGCCCGCCTGGTCAGCCTCCACCAGGATGAGCTCGGCGCGGACGCCGCGCCGTTGGGCCTCACGATGCAGCCCCTCGGCCGGGACCGGCACAGTGGAGACCATGGTGCCACCCGCCCGAAGCGTTGCCAGCGAGCGCAGCTGATTCTCACCGCCGATAGTGTCCAGCACGACGTCGACGCTGGTCACCGCCTCAGCAAAGTCGACGTTTCGGTAGTCGATGAGCTCATCGGCGCCCAGCCCGCGAACGAAATCGTGCTTGGGCTCACTGGCCGTGGCGATCACGTAGGCCCCGCGGGCTTTGGCGATCTGGACCGCGACGTGGCCCACCCCGCCGGCCGCGGCATGAATCAGCACCCGATCCCCAGAACGTAGGCCGGCGGTGTCGACCAACGACTGCCAGGCGGTCAGTGCGACCAGCGGTATCGCCCCAGCCTGCAGGTGGCTGATCGAGGCAGGTTTGTGCACGAACGCTCGCGCCGGACCGACGGCGAACTCGGCATGCGAACCGGCCCCGTGCGGATAGGGCAGCATGCCGAACACCTCATCACCGGGCTTGAACAGGGTGACTCCCACCCCGACCTGCTCCACCACGCCGGAGACGTCCCAGCCCAGAGTGTATGGGGGATCGCCGAGGAACCGTCGACCCGAGCGGTGCTTCCAGTCAGTGGGGTTCACGCCCGCGGCCCGCAGCCGCACCAGCACCTGGCTGATGCCCGGCTCCGGGCGCGGCACCTGGGCTTCGTGCAGGACCTGCGGGCCGCCGAAGGCGTTCTGGCGCATCGCTTGCATCATGGCAGGTGCGCTCTGGCTGTGTGTGCTGGCTGAATCGCTCATGACCCCATCCTCCGCCCGGAGTCGCCCGGCGGCAAAGCCGGCACCACGACCGGGCGGCGCGGACCAGCACTGAGCAGCCCCCGCCACAGGACTGCGCCGTCACAGTACAGGCCGCTACGGAGCATCGACCCAGTCGACGCCGGCTGCGGTGAGTTCTGCCCCGCCTGAACTCAGCGAGGCGGTGCGTGCCTGCAGGGTCAGGATCGGTTCTTCCTCATCGGCGACCGCCAGGTTCAGGACAGCGCTGCCGGGACTGCTCGCATAGTCTGTGCCCAGGACCGTGATGTGCGCGCTGCGCAGTTCGTTCTCCCAGCGCCCGGCTTCGGCGATCGGTGCAGGAAGGGAGAACACAGCCATCCGCTGTCGGGTCAGGAATGCCTTCTGCTGCCGAGCGTGGTCCAGCCCGGCCACTACGGCGTCGGAGTAGGCACTGACCAGTCCGCCGGCTCCGAGCAGGGTTCCGCCGAACCAACGCACCACCACAGCCGCCACATCGCTGAGGTTCTCCGTGCCGGCCGGCATCTGGGCTTTGGTCAGCGCCTCCAGCATGGGGGCGCCGGCGGTGCCTGATGGTTCGCCGTCGTCGTTGGCTCGCTGGATCCGCCGGTCAGGCCCGAGCACCCACGCGCTGCAGTGGTGGCGAGCGGTGTGGTGCTGCCTGCGCAGGTGGTCCAGGAAGCGTTGCGCCTCATCGGCAGAATCGGCCCGCCGCAGCACGGTGAGGAACCGAGACTTCTTCCGCTCCACCTCGGCCCGGATCTCCACACCTGGGGTCAAGACGGTGTAACGGGAGGAGAACGCAGTCATGGGGGTAAGCCTATGTGCTGTATTGTCATCCCGTACTGCGAGTTTCAGCGGAAGGACGTGAATGAGTCTGAGCAGCCAACGCATCGCTGATGTGTATCAAGAGGTCATTAACCGCAACCCAGGCGAAGCTGAGTTCCACCAGGCTGTGCGGGAAGTGTTTGACTCCCTGCACCGCGTTCTCGCCAAGCATCCCGAATACGTAGAGGCCTCCACGTTGGAGCGGATCTGCGAACCGGAGCGGCAGATCATCTTCCGCATTCCATGGACCGACGACAACGGCGGGGTGCACATCAACCGTGGGTTCCGCGTCCAGTACAACTCTGCGCTGGGCCCCTATAAGGGTGGGCTGCGCTTCCACCCTGACGTGCTGCTGGGCACTGTGAAGTTCCTCGGCTTCGAACAGGTGTTCAAGAACGCGCTCACCGGACTGCCGCTGGGCGGCGGCAAGGGCGGCACCGACTTTGACCCCAAAGGCCGCAGCGACGGCGAGATCATGCGCTTCTGCCAGTCGTTCATGACTGAGGCATACCGCCACCTGGGGGACCGGGTTGATATTCCCGCCGGGGACATCGGCGTCGGCTCCCGCGAAATCGGTTACCTCTTCGGCCAGTACAAGCGCATCAGCAACCGCTACGAGTCCGGGGTCATCACCGGCAAAGGCATCACCTGGGGCGGGTCTCTGGTGCGCACTGAAGCCACCGGCTACGGCACCGTCTATTTCACCGAGCACATGCTGCGCACCCGAGGAAAGTCCTTTGACGGCACCACTGCGCTGGTCTCCGGATCCGGAAACGTAGCCATCTATGCCGTCGAAAAGGTCCATGAGCTCGGCGGGACAGTGGTGGGTGCCTCCGACTCGTCCGGATCGGTCTATGACCCCGACGGCATTGATCAGGAGCTACTGCGCGACGTCAAGGAAGTCCGGCGCGGCCGCATCAACGACTATGCCCAGGAGCGGCCCCGGGCCGAGTTCATCCCCGGCCGCGGGGTGTGGGCTGTGGCAGAGAAGACCAACATCGACGTCGCCCTGCCCTGTGCCACCCAGAACGAGCTTCATGAGAAGGACGCACACACACTCGTCAAGGCTGGGGTATCCGCCGTCGCCGAAGGTGCCAATATGCCGACCACGCCTGAGGCGATCCGCGTGCTGCGTGAGGCCGAGGTGCTCTTCGGCCCCGGAAAGGCCGCCAACGCCGGGGGAGTGGCAACATCTGCTTTGGAGATGCAGCAGAACGCCAGCCGTGACTCGTGGTCCTTCGAGTACACCGAACAGCGGCTGTCAGAGATCATGGAGAACATCCATATCCGATGTGCTGAAACCGCCGATGAGTACGGCATTCCCGGTGACTACGTGGCCGGGGCCAACATTGCTGGGTTCACCCAGGTCGCTGATGCGATGATCGCCCAAGGAGTGATCTGAGCTCACCTCGATACTGCCAGGGGGCGTTCACTTCCGTGGCGCTGCCCCTGGGCCACCAGGGGACGAGGTGCTCACAAGGCTCCACTCAGCGTGGCACTGTCAAATATGTATGGGCACCGAAGTGGCCCGCCACGAAGGACGGGCCACTTCGGTGTGCCTTCACTGGCTGTAGTCAATGACCACGCGACCGTCGATCTTTCCATGCTCCATCTCATCTAAGACCGCGTTGATGTCAGACAGCGGCCGTTTGGTGAACGTCGGGCGAATGAGCCCCCGTGCGTAGAAGTCCAAGGCCTCGACCATATCCTGACGAGTGCCCACGATGGAGCCCCGGATAGTCAGCCCCTTGAGCACGATGTCGAAGATTGGTGCCGGGAACTCGCCTGGCGGAAGTCCATTGAAGACGATGACCCCGCCGCGTCGGGTCATGCTGATGGCTTGGCCGAAAGCACTGGGGTGGACCGCAGTCACCAGCACACCATGGGCACCACCAATCTGCTTTTCGATCTCGGCAGCTGGGTCCGCGCCCAGCGCATTCAGCGTTATCTCGGCGCCGTGCCGCTTAGCCAGGGCGAGCTTGTCATCGGCTATATCGACTGCGATGACACGCATTCCCATGGCCACTGCGTATTGGACGGCAACATGACCGAGTCCCCCGATTCCAGAAATCACGACCCACTGCCCCGGCCGCACCTCTGTCCTCTTCAAAGCCTTATAGACAGTGACTCCCGCACACAGCAGCGGGGCAATTTCGTGGGGGTCAGCACCATCTGGAATGACGGCGGCATAGGCTGCGTCGACCAACATATACTCGCCGAATGAACCGTCGGTGGTGTAGCCACCGTTCACCTGCTGCTCACAGAGGGTCTCCCACCCGGTCCGGCAATATTCGCAGGTGCCGCACGCACCCCATAGCCAGGCGTTTCCTACCATCTGCCCCACCTTCAGATTCTTGACGCCGTCGCCCAGCTTCTCGACCACGCCCACCCCCTCGTGTCCGGGGACGAATGGAGGTGAAGGTTTTATGGGCCAGTCACCGTGGGCGGCGTGCAAGTCGGTATGGCATACACCTGATGCAATCACTTTCACCAGCGCTTGCCCTGGACCCGGATCTGGCACCGAATAGTCGGTGACATTCAGATCCTTGCCGAACTCTTCGACTACGGCGGCTGTCATCGTAGACATAGCATCTCCTTCGTCACATTCGCTTGCGTCATCAACATTCTGTGATGCCTATTACGGTTGTGACTCTAATCTCGACAAAGTTGCATCAGCGTTGCATCCGTGCCACCAGGACAGCTCGCTGAGGAGAATCTGCGGGAAGTATGCGAAGGGCCGTGTAGAGGGCGTGCTCGTCATCAGTTGCCTCTGGCAGCTGCAAGTACCGCCAGAGATCCTCGGCGGATCCATCAGCAATAATGGCTTCGCGCAGGGTCAGAGCCAACGACCTTCGCAACTGCACGATTCCTGGGGCCTCGGAGCTGGGCAACAGTGGCCCGTCATACACATCTAGAGCGGCTCGCCGGTCACCGGCGGTGACTGCGTTCAGCGCAGTGATGCCATCGAACTCCAGCGAGGCGGACAGCCGGTACGGCTTGGACTCGAGCCGGACGCCCCCCGATGCAGGTGTTGATTCCAACACTCTGCGCAATCGCACGATCTCTGCGCGAAGAGCCACTTCGTGTCCTGGTTCGCCAAAGAGCATTTCAGCCAGCTCTGAAGCGGTCATTCCCCCGTTGCCAGTTTCAGCATGCCAGCTCAGCAGAGCCAGGATTTCCGCGTGCCGCAGAGTGAGGCTCACCTGGTCAGCCCCAGCGCGCAGCTGTGGGTTCAACGTGCCCAGGCTGGCCAGCTGCGGCACAGGTGAGACCAGCGGCATGGCCCGCAGCTCACTTTCTGCCGCTCCGATGGCGGCGTAGATCAGCGGCAGCGAATGGGTGGCGATGGCCTCCTCACCACCGGTGAGGTCAACAACTCCCAGCAGTCCGCCAGTGTGCGGGTTCCGAATCGGGGCCGCCGAGCAGGAGAAGGCATGGGCAGAGAACGCGTAGTGCTCCTCCTGACGAACTTGGGCACCACTGCCAGTGAACAGCGCTGTTCCGGGGGCATTGGTGCCGATGGCCGCCTCCGACCAGTTCGCACCGGGCTGAAATGCCCCGGCCTCGGCCCGGCGCAGCATCCGATGGTCACCATCCACCCACAGCAGGCACCCCTGCGCGTCACCGATGGCCACGATGAGCCCTGCCGCGGCGGCGGGCCCCATCAGGAGCCGCTGAAATATCGGCAGCACCGGCGCCAACGGGTGCTCTCGACGGTAGGCGCTCAGATCGGCGTCGTCGAGCTGAATCGGAGCCACTGCATCAGTGGGGTCGGTCAGACTGACGGCGGAACGGCCCCAGGATTCGCGCAGCATCGGGTGAAGCCGTGCCCAAGTCCCCGGCTCATCCGGCAGTGCCTTCACCACATGCACCTTTCAGCCGACGTGTCCTACTTCACAGTGTAGGCGTTGAATCGGCGACTGGGACAGCCGCTGCATGCGTGACGCAACGTTCGTGCAACCTGACAGCGGCTAGACTCTAAAAACCTACGTGATGTCCCTCACATTACGTAGGGGAGTACGCACTGACAGCACAGGAAGAAGGAGTCACCATGACCGTCTATACACAGCCGGGCACTGCGGGAAGCGTCGTCGAATATAAGGCCCGCTACGACAACTTCATCGGCGGCGACTGGGTTGCCCCGGTGAAGGGCCAGTACTTCGAGAACCCCTCACCAGTCAACGGAAAACCGTTCACCGAGGTGGCCCGTTCCACCGCCGAGGACATTGAAGTCGCCCTCGACGCCGCCCATAAAGCAGCACCGGCCTGGGGAAAGACCTCTGTCGCCGAACGCGCGGTGGTGCTGAACAAGATCGCCGACCGCATCGAGGAGAACCTCGAGATGCTGGCAGTGGCTGAAACGTGGGACAACGGTAAGCCGGTGCGCGAATGTCTGGCCGCTGACCTACCGCTGGTCGTGGACCATTTCCGCTACTTCGCCGGAGTGATCCGCGCCCAGGAGGGCGGAATCAGCGAGATCGACTCCGACACGGTGGCGTACCACTTCCATGAGCCGTTGGGAGTGGTGGGACAGATCGTGCCCTGGAACTTTCCGCTGCTGATGGCCACGTGGAAGATGGCCCCAGCGCTGTCCGCCGGCAACGCCATTGTGCTCAAGCCCGCTGAGCAGACTCCCGCCTCCATCATGGTGCTCATGGAACTCATCGGGGATCTGCTCCCTGCCGGGGTGCTCAACGTGGTCAACGGATTCGGCGCAGAGGCCGGGGCACCACTGGCCTCGAACCCGCGCATCGCCAAGATTGCCTTCACAGGTGAGACCACCACAGGACGGCTGATCATGCAGTACGCCTCCCAGAACCTGATTCCGGTCACGCTGGAGCTGGGCGGCAAGAGCCCCAACCTCTTCTTCGAGGACGTCGCCTCCAAGGACGACGCCTTCTATGACAAGGCCCTGGAGGGCTTCGCGATGTTTGCCCTGAACCAGGGCGAAGTCTGCACCTGTCCTTCCCGGGCACTGATCCAATCCAGCATCATCGAGGACTTTCTGCCGGCGGCGGTGGAACGCACCAAGGCCGTCAAACAGGGCAACCCGTTGGACACCGAGACGCAGGTGGGCGCCCAGGCCAGCAACGACCAGCTGGAGAAGATCCTCAGCTACTTGGACATCGGAAAGCAAGAGGGCGCTGAGGTCCTCACCGGCGGCGGCCGCGTGGACCTTGGCGGAGACCTCAGCGGCGGCTACTATGTGGAGCCCACCATCTTCCGCGGTGACAACTCTATGCGCATCTTCCAGGAGGAGATCTTCGGTCCTGTGGTCTCAGTGACTGACTTCTCCGACTATGACGAGGCCATCTCGGTCGCCAACGACACCCTCTACGGTCTGGGTGCCGGAGTGTGGTCCCGGGAGCAGAACATCGCCTACAGCGCCGGACGTGACATTCAGGCCGGGCGCATATGGACCAACTGCTTCCACCAGTATCCTGCCCATGCGGCATTCGGCGGATACAAGAACTCCGGCTTCGGCCGCGAGAACCACAAGATGATGATGGGCCACTACCAGCAGACGAAGAACCTGCTGGTCAGCTACAGCGAGGACAAGCTCGGCCTCTTCTAAAACCGAGCTGGAAGGAGAGCGGCATGGCTGCTCAGCGCATTGATGTGACCTCGGAGGCGGCGGCCCTGCTGCGGCAGCTGCGCGATGAGCACGGCGCGGCACTGATGTTCCACCAGTCCGGTGGGTGCTGCGACGGCTCCGCCCCGATGTGCTTCACCCAGGGCACCTTTATGACGGGGCCGGCGGATGTGCTGTTGGGCCAGCTGGAGCCTGGGACGCCGGAGCCGGTGCCGGTATGGATCTCGAAGGCTCAGTTTGAGTACTGGTCCCATACCCACATCACGATTGATGTCACCGAGGGCCGCGGGGCTGGTTTCAGCATCGAAGGGCCCACCGGCAACCGGTTCATCATCCATTCCCGCCTCTTCACCGAGGATGAGCAGCAGCAGCTGGAACCGGTGACCACCGGCTAGCTGCGGTGCGGCGTCGTCGTCCTCCTGGGCTGCGGTTCAGGGGCGACGACGCGCCGCAGCCGCCTTCTGCCTGAGCGCAGGTGCGCCCCAACGGGTCAGTCGATCAGACCGGCCCTCCTGCGGGTGGACCGATTGGCGTGGTCTGAATAGCGCGGCAACCACCGCTGCATCCCGGCCGCCGCCAACGGGCCGATGGCTGAGGCCGCCCAGATCCCTGCCGCCAGGGAACCCAGCGCCGCCCCGGCAGAGAGGATCAGCGGGCCGGCCCCGAGCCCGATGTCAGTCAGCAGTCGCCACGCCCCGAGGAACTGCGGGCGTCCGTGGGCGGGGGAGATGTCGGAGGAGATGGTCATCATGATCCCTGAGCCCAAACCGTTGGCGAAGCCCAGCAGCATCGCAACCACCGCCAGTCCCGCAGTCGATGAGGTGAGCGGGAAGGTCGCCATGGCAGCGCCGAGCAGGAGCATGGCCGGCACCCCCAGCCAGAGGCGGCCGAAAACATCCATGACTTTGCCGGCCGGGTAGAAGAGCAGCATGTCGATGCCTCCGGCCAGTCCGAAGAGCAGCGATATCGTCGTCGGGTCCAGTCCGATGAATTCGCCCCACAGCGGGATCACCTGCTGCCGTGCGCCCCTGGCCGTGCCGACCAGCATCCCCACGATGCCCATCGTGGCCAACATTCTGCGGTGAGCAGAGAGCACCTGCCAGAATCGGGGAGCCTCTCCAGCCTCATCCGTTTCGGTGCCTTCGGCCTGCGCACGCTCCTTCTGCCTCGGCCGCGCGAGCCGGACGGTGACCGAGGCCGCAGCAGCAGTGACGACAGCGAGAATGAACACTGCCCGCGTATCGGCGAAGTGGGTGATCCCGGCACCTAGGAATGGTCCGGCGAACTGTCCGATCCGGTGCACGCCGCCCAACGTGGAGAGCACGCGTGCTCGCTTCAGCGGTGGCGTGATCTCGGTGAGGTAGGAGTGCCGGGCCAGGTGGAACACCGCATTGGCAGCCCCGACCAGCAGCACCGCGGCCCCAAGGGTGAGCACCGACGGTGCCAGAGCTGCGCCCAGGAAGGCCAGCGCCGCCAGCGATCCGGCGAGCACCATCGCGGCACGGTCGCCGATCTTCGAAGCCAGGGCGCCTGCAGGCAGATCGGCGAGGATCTGGCCGAGCGGGAGCATGGCCGCAACGACGCCGGCCACTGCCAGCGTGGCGCCCTGTCCCACGGCGAAGGGAGCGATGATCGGCAGGACGGCCCCAATACCGACACTGAATATGAAGGCCGGGATCAGCGCAC
Organism: Nesterenkonia sp.; assembly: GCA_052089225.1. Classification (GTDB taxonomy): domain Bacteria; phylum Actinomycetota; class Actinomycetes; order Actinomycetales; family Micrococcaceae; genus Nesterenkonia. The sequence continues at coordinate 112,345 of JBQCZP010000001.1, read as the reverse complement.
CAAGCACCACGTCCCGCTTGGGGAACATGGGGGTCTCTGCTGCGGGATCGGGCACGGGGAGCAAGCATACTCACTGAGGCTGGGCGCCGCGGTCTGCGGGACGCCTGGAGAGCGGCATCGGGTCCCGCCGCCCCGCAGAAGGGCAGGCTGAGAGCAAGCGTGGACCGCTAATGTAATCTTTGGTACATTACGACGCATGGTGACCTCGATCGCATCCGTCTGCCTGTCCGGCGGCCTGAGAGAAAAGCTCCACGCCTGCGCGAAAGCCGGTTTTGACGGGGTGGAGATTATGGATGCCGACCTCACCGTCGCCTACGAATCGCCGGAGGAGATTCGCGCGCTGTGTCAGCGGCTGGGGCTTCGGATCGACATGTTTCAGCCCTTCCGCGACCTCGAAGGAGTCGAGGATGGGGTCTTCCGGCAGAACCTGCGCAGAGCACGCGAGAAGTTCCGCATGATGAATCGGCTGGGCGCTGATCTGATGCTGGTCTGCAGCAACGCCGGCGCCGCCACCGTTGATGACGACGGACTCGCCGCCGGCCAGCTGGGCGAGTTGGCCGACGTCGCTGCCGAGTACGGGGTGCGCATCGCCTATGAGGCTCTGGCCTGGGGGCGGTTCGTCAGCGACTACCGCCATGCGTGGCGCCTGGTGCAGGCTGCCGACCGGCCCAACCTGGGCACCTGCCTCGACAGTTTTCACATCCTCTCCCGGGGCCACGACCCCGCAGAGATCGAAGACATCGACGGCGAGAAGATCTTCTTCCTCCAGCTGGCAGACGCTCAGCAGCTGGATATGGACCTGCTCTCCTGGAGTCGCCACCACCGGCTCTTCCCGGGGGAGGGGGCCTTCGACCTCACCCGCTTCCTCAGCCACGTGCTGCGGGCCGGCTACCGGGGACCACTGTCACTGGAGGTCTTCAACGACACTTTCCGCCAGACCGATGTCTACCGCACCGCCGCCCACGCCCAACGTTCACTGACCTGGCTGGCCGACCAGGCCGCCGCCGCAGACGGCCGCCTGCAGGATACGCTGCCGGCCGCCCCGCCCCCACGTGCCATCGACTTCGTCGAGATCGCCGGCGCAGATCTCGCGGACGTGGATCACCTGATGGATCAGCTGGGCTTCGCCTTCCGCGGCAGGCATCGCCGCAAGCCCGTGCGGCTCTGGTCCTTCGGCGGCGCCAGGGTCATCCTCAACGAGCAGCCCAAGCATGAGACTCCACGGATCGCCGCCCTGGGGCTGGAGGTCGCAGACGGCGCCCCGGCCTCGCAGCGGGCCGAAGCATTGGGCGCGGCACCGGTCTTCCGCAACACCTCCACCGGTGAGCAGGACCTGCAGGGGGTCTCCGCACCGGACGGCACGGAGATCTTCTGGAACGACCAGCTCGGCCCGGCTGGCTGGATGAGCGAATTCGAGGGCGGTTCGGAGCCTGACGGCGGCTGCGGCACCATCGATCACGTCAATCTCTCCTATCCGTGGCAGGACTTCGAAGAGGCGGTGCTCTTCGCCACCAGCGTGCTGGGCCTGGAGGCCACCGCGGCCGCAGAGGTTCCCGGGCCGCTGGGACTGGTGAGGAGCCAGGTGATGCATTCTGCCGACCGTGTGGTGCGGCTTCCGCTCAACCTCGCCCCACCCACGGCGCCGGTGCCGCCGCGGCACATTGCCCTCAGCTGCGACGACATCTTTGGTGCGGCCTCCGACGCGCGCTCCCGGGGCCTGCAGTTCTTGGCGGTTCCGGACAACTACTACGACGACTTGGCCGCCCGGTTTCCCCTGGAGCCGGAGTTCATCGATCGGCTGAAGAGACTCGACCTGCTCTACGACCAGGATGATGCCGGCGAGTTCATCCATTTCTACACCCCCACCATCGGTGCCTTCTTTCTGGAGATGGTGCAGCGCCGCGACGGCTATGACGGGTACGGCGCGCCCAACGCCCCTGTAAGGTTGGCCGCGCAGCGCTCCCTTCTGGGCTGAATCAGTCTGCGGTGCAGGTCCTTCGTGAGATGTTGACGCCTAATGTAATAACCGGTACGTTCATGCATAATCAATAGGGTGACTCTGCTCACCGTCAGTACACAGACAATTTGAGGAGGCGCATGAGTTCTCCGCTCCGCACAGTGCTGAGGCGAGCCGGCAAAGTCCTCACGGCCGCCGAAATGGGATTGGGCGCCCTGATGCTGCTCACCATCTTCATCCTGGTGTGCCTCCAGGCCGCTCAGCGTCACCTGCCGGGAGAGAGCATTCCCTGGACCGGTGAGGTTTCACGCTTCGCGCTGCTCTGGCTCACCTTCTCAGTGGCCGGAGTGCTGATTACCCATCGGGGCCACATCACCCTTGAGGTCGTGGACATCCTTCCCCGCCCACGACTGGTTCGCACGGTCCAGGTGTTCGCTCTGCTCGTTGTGGCAGCAGTGGCAGCCGGCCTGAGCGTTGAATCCTGGACGCTGGTGCAGACGCAGGGGATTCTGCGCTCCCCAGTGCTGGGCATGTCCATGGCGCTGGTGTACGTCCCCGTGCTGCTGGGCATGATCAGCACAGTCATCCGTTCCCTGCTTGCAGCAGCAGACATCACCCTGCACGGGGCATCTGCCTCCTCTGACCCCACAGACCCCTCGGAGGTGGCGTCCCAGTGACTCTCCTGCTGCTGGCGGCCAGCATCGCCGTTCTCCTTCTTCTGCGAGTGCCTGTGGCGTTCGCATTCCTCGGACCATCACTGGTCTACATGCTGATTGACGGCCAGTCCTCGGGGATGAGCCTGCGCCAGGTCGCCTCTGCCGCGCAGAGCTTCCCCCTGCTTGCCGTGCCACTGTTCATCTTCCTGGGGTCACTGGCCAACCACGCCGGAATCGCCGATAGGCTCTTCAACTTCGCCATGGCACTGCTTGCTCGGGTGAGGGGAAATCTGGGCTACGTCACAGTCGGGGTCAGCGTCGGATTCTCCTGGATGAGTGGGTCCGCGGTCGCCGATTCGGCCGCACTGGGCAAAGTTCAGATCCCCACCATGCTGCGCAACGGCTACAGCCGCCGATTTGCCACCGGCATCTCCTCCACCTCGTCGCTGATCGCACCTGTGATGCCGCCCAGCATTCCGGCAGTCATCTTCGCCGGCCTGGCGGCAAGCTCCACCGGGGCTCTCTTCGCCGCAGCCGTGGTGCCGGCGCTGCTGGTGGCAGTGGGACTGTGCGTGGTGGTCTGGCTGATGCTCAAGCGCGAACCCAACGTCTCACGCGATACCTTCGACACCGCCAAGGTGATCTCCGCCTCCAAAGGCATCCTGCTGCCGATCCTGACTCCGGTCATCATTCTCGGCGGGATCCTTGGGGGACTCTTCACCCCAACCGAGGCGGCCGGGATCGCCGTGGCCTATGTGCTGCTGATCTCTGTGATTGAGCGTTCTCTGTCCTGGCGAGGGCTGGTCAACGCAGTCCGTGAGACCGTCATGACCACCGGGGCCATTATGATCATCGTCGCGGCGGCAGCGCTGCTGGGATACATCCTCGCCCGTGAACGACTGCCGCAGATGCTCACAGAACACCTGCTGGCGTTCACTGAGAACCCCGTCGTCTTCCTGTTCCTGGTGATGCTCCTGATGCTGGTTCTGGGCACAGTGATCGACGCGACCGCCGTGCTCGTGCTGGTCGTGCCGGTGCTGCTGCCGATCGCCGAGCAGTACGGGATCGACCCGATTGCGCTGGGCGTGGTGCTGATCCTCTCACTGATGATCGGACTGCTCACCCCACCGGTGGGCACCGTGCTGTTCGTAACGGCAGCGGTGTCTGACACCAAGGTTGGTGAAGTCTTCAAGGGGGCGCTGCCCTTCCTGGTGCCGATAGTGGTGGTCACCATTCTGGCCATCCTCTTCCCGGATGCCGTCCTGCTGCTGCCGGAGGTGCTGGGACTGTGACCACCACATTGAACCGTTCAGTTCTGATCGGACTCATCGGCCACGGAGTCGGCCCTTCCCTGACACCTGCGATGCATGAGTTGGAAGGTGCCCGCCACGGTCTGCGATACCTTTACCGCACCATCGACTTCGCCGCCGGACCTGACCCGCTGGACGAGCTGCGAGACCTTATCCGCAGCGCACGGGAATTCGGGTTCGACGGGCTGAACCTCACCTATCCGGTGAAGCAGACAGCTGTCTCCCTGTTGGACGAAATGTCACCCACCGCTCAAACGGTCGGTGCCGTCAACACCGTTCGATGGAACGAAGGCCGTTTGACAGGCCACAACACCGACGTCTCGGGGTTCCGTGCGTCTCTGGACGACGCGCGGGGGGATCGCCCACTGGGCCGAATCGTCCTAATCGGTGCCGGCGGGGCCGGATCTGCGGTCTCCCACGCTCTGGCGATGCACGGCGCAGAGCATCTGAGCGTCGTCGACGTCGATTCTCACCGCGCCCAGGCACTGGCAGACAACATTTCTACCGTGCACAACCAGGAGGTGGACGCATTCTCTGTGGAGACCCTTCCTAAGCTGCTGGACCAGGCCGAGGGGCTTATCAATGCCACACCGATCGGCATGGCGCACCACCCTGGGCTCCCGGTGGATGCCGACCTCCTGCAGCCCGATCTGTGGGTCTGCGACGTGGTCTATCGACCAGTGGACACCGAGCTGCTGCGCACCGCTCGGCAGCGCGGCTGTCGCACGATCTCGGGGCTGGGTATGGCGATGCATCAGGCAGCTGATGCGTTCGAGCTCTTCACCGGCGAACCCGCGGACCGCCGAGCCATGCTCACCGACCTTCAGAACCTGGTATCTGCTGAGAACAAACCACAGCCTGTTCACCGATGAAAGGAAGCACCATGTCACACGCACCTCATAAGAACGCTCGTTGGGCGGCGCTGGCAGCATTGCCGGTCCTGGCCCTGGTGTCCTGCGGAGGAAACGGCGACTCCGACGCCAACGGCACAGACCAGGCAGGGGAGGAGCAGGCCAACGGTGCCACCTCGCTGACTCTGGCCCACAGCTACAACGACGACCAGCCTCAGGCACGCTGCGGGGCCGACGTCATCCAGGAAGAGGTCGAGGCAGCCGATGTGGGTCTTGACATCGAGATCTACGGCTCCAGCCAGCTCGGAGGGGATGCTGACCGTATCGCCTCAGTCGCCTCAGGCGACATCGACATCGATATTCAGGGCGCCTCAGCGCTCGGGGCCGTCTATGAGCCGGTCAGCGTGCTGGATGCGGCCTATGTCTTCGACGATGCAGATCACCTGGCCCAGTACATGGACAGCCCTGAGGCCGAGCAGACGTTTGAGGACTTCGCCGAAGACTCCGGGGTACACACTCTGGGCGCATGGTCGGCAGGGGCTCGGCACTTCACCGCAAACGAACCGATCCGCAGCCCCGAAGATCTGGAGGGACTGCGGATCCGCTTCCCCGGTTCACCGCAGTACCTGATGAACGCTGAGGCGCTCGGCGCTGACGCGACCGAAGTCGCCTACGAAGAGCTCTACCTCTCACTGCAGCAGGGGGCGGTTGACGGTCAGGAGAACCCCCTGACGAACATCGAGTCGCAGAGCCTCGCTGAGGTCCAGGACTACCTGAGCCTCACCTCTCATCAGCTCAACACCAACCTGATCATCATGTCCAACGCGTGGAACGACCTCTCTGATGAGCAGCAGGAGGCTCTCAACGCAGCCGTAGATACGGCCGTGACCGAGGTGACGTCCTGTGTGGCCGAAGACGAGGAGGCCACGCTCGAGGAGTGGAAGTCCGGTGACGACTGGAACGTGATTGACGACGTGGACGTCGAGACCTTCCAGGAGCAGGCCCTCAACCACCTGCAGGAGACGCTGGAGGGTGACTCCCTGCAGGTCTTCGAAGACATCCGCAGCACCTCAGAGTGAACTGCGCAGAGTGAACGGATGACATGAAGTCCCAGGTGGATTCTCTGACCGGGGTGGTGCCGGCGGATCAGCTCGGCACCACCCTGATCCACGAGCACCTGATCGTCAGCGACCCAGAACTGGACCTGAACCTTCCGCATCCCGAATGGGATGAGGCCCGGGTCGCAGAGCAGCTGCGTGCCCAACTTCAGCAGCTGGCCGCCCTGGGGGTGGACACCATCGTTGATCTCACCGTCGCCGGGCTCGGACGTGATGTGCAGCGGATCGCTGGGATGGCCCACGACGCCGCGGTGCAGATCGTGGTCTCCACCGGCTACTACACCAGTAACGTCCTGCCGCACTTCTTCAGCCTCAACGGACCCGACCGTCTGGCCCCCGGCCCGGACCCGCTGACCGAGATGTTCCTGAAGGACCTCACAGAGGCGATCGCCGGCACCTCAGTGCGGGCGGGCATGATCAAGGTGGCCTCCGACTCTCGGGGGATCACCGACGACGTCGACCGGGTCTTCCGCGCGGCGGCGACAGCGCAGCGAGAGACCGGTGTGCCGATCACCACCCACTCCGATCCGGCATCCCGCAGCGGGCTGGAGCAGCAGCACCTGCTGAGCCGGCTCGGAGTGCCCCTGGACCGGGTCGTCATCGGCCACAGCGGCGACTCTACCGATCTCGACTATCTCTGCCACCTGGCCGAGGCCGGCTCGTTCGTAGGCTTCGACCGGTTCGGAATGACCCATATGAGCAACGACGCCGACCGCCTCAGGACGCTGTGCGCCCTGCTGGAGCGCGGATACCAGGACCATATTGTGCTCTCCCAGGACGCAGCGGTGTTCAGCCGCATCACACCGCCGACGTGGCGGGAGCGCCACACCCCACAGTGGAGGATGGACCACCTGCACACCACGATCCTGCCGCAGCTTCGAGACCTCGGCGTGGACAGCAGGCTCGAGCACCAGCTGCTGGTGAACAATCCCCGCCGCGTTCTGGCGGGAGAGTGAGGCGGTCGCGCACTGAACCCGAGAGTCGTGTGTCTGGTAGCGTCCGAGTCGACAAGGGGAGGTTCTCATTGACAGAACGTCAGATCCGCCAGCGCGACGCGGTCCGAACTCGTGCCGAGCTGCTGGAGGTGGCCACCGGCGTCTTTGCCGATGCCGGATACTCAGGTGCGCGGATCGATGAGATCGCCCGCCGCACCCGCACCACCAAACGAATGATCTACTACTACTTCGGCGGCAAGGAGCAGCTATACCTGGCGGTCCTTGAGAGCGTGTACCGCGGGATCCGCGACAAGGAGCAGACGCTGCACGTCGATGAGATGGATCCCGCCGACTCACTGCGCCGGCTGGCCGAGCTCACCTACGACCACCACCTCGCCAACGATGAGTTCATCCGGCTGGTGGCCATTGAGAACATCCACCGCGGCCGCTACATCCAACAGATTGAAGCGCTGAAGGACCTGAGCCAGCCGGCGGTGGGCGTGCTGGACACCATCCTCGCTCGCGGACGAACCGAGGGTCGCTTCCGCGAGGACGTCGACGCCGTCGATGTTCATCTGCTCATCAGCTCCTACTGCGTCTTCCAGGTCGCCAATAAGTACACCTTCGGGTACCTCTTCGACCGCGACCTCAGTGCCGATGCCCACCGTGAGCACCTGCGTTCCATGATCGGCGACGTCGTCGTGGCTTGGCTCACCAACCGGTGAGACATGGGGCAGCTGGATCCCATATTCAGTCCAGCTCGGTAGGGTGGAGGCCATGACTTCACCGGCCGAACGCTACACCCAGTGGCGACAACGAGCAGCCGAGGCGAAGACGCAGCTGGGTGCCTTCCGCGCCGAGCAGACCTTCGACCTGGACGAGTTCCAGCTTGAAGCCTGCCGGCATCTGGAGTCCGGGCAAGCGGTGCTGGTGGCTGCGCCCACCGGGGCGGGCAAGACCATCGTCGGCGAATTCGCCGTCCATCTGGCGCTGGCCCAGAGGAAGAAGGCCTTCTACACCACACCGATCAAGGCCCTGAGCAATCAGAAGTTCCAGGATCTGCGCACTGAGTACGGCTCGGACCGGGTGGGGCTGCTCACCGGTGACATTTCCATCAACTCCGAGGCAGACGTAGTGGTCATGACCACTGAGGTGCTGCGCAATATGCTCTACCAGGACTCCAGCACCTTGGGGGACCTGGGGCATGTGGTGATGGATGAGGTGCACTACCTGGCCGACCGGTTCCGCGGCGCGGTGTGGGAAGAGGTCATCATTCACCTGCCGGAGTCGGTGCAGCTGACCGCACTGTCGGCCACCGTCTCCAATGCCGAGGAGTTTGGTGCCTGGCTGGACACGGTCCGCGGCGAGACCGCTGTGGTCGTCTCCGAACACCGGCCGGTGCCGCTGTCGCAGCACATGATGGTCGACTATGAGCTGCACAACCTCTTTGTGCAGAGCTCAGACATGCATGAGCAGGTCCAGCAGCTGGTCAACCCCGAGCTGCAGCAGCTGACCCACTACTCACAGGCCCCTTCCTCACGCCACTCCGGCGGACACCGGGGGCGGGGGAGAGGCCGTCGGGACAGCAGGCGTGAGGGCGGCCGCTCAGCTCACACCTCCAAGCGGAGCGTCTCCGCGCTGTCGGGCTCGCCGGTCGGCAGGCCCCGGCTGAGTCGGCCGAAGATGATCCGCAGCCTGGACCGTGAGGGGCTGCTGCCGTGCATCGCCTTCATCTTCTCGCGCGCCGGGTGCGAAGCCGCTGTGGAGCAGTGCCTGCATCACGGGATCCGGCTGACCAGCAAGGCCGAGGCCGCGGAGATCAACTCACGAGTAGAGAAGATGGGCTGGGAGCTGCCCGCTGAGGACCTGGCCATCCTAGGGTTCGACAGTTTCCGTGAGGCTCTGGTCAACGGTGTTGCCGCCCATCACGCCGGAATGCTGCCGCCGTTCAAGGAGTTGGTGGAGAACCTCTACGCTGAGGGTCTGCTCAAGGTGGTCTTCGCCACCGAGACCCTCGCCCTAGGCATCAACATGCCCGCCCGCACCGTGGTGCTGGAGAAGCTGGACAAGTTCAACGGTGAGTCCCACCAAGACATCACGCCGGGGGAGTACACCCAGCTGACCGGTCGGGCAGGTCGCCGCGGCATCGACATCGAGGGCCATGCAGTGGCCATCTGGCAGCCGGGCATGGACCCCCGCCAAGTGGCCGGCCTGGCGTCCAAGCGGACATATCCGCTGAACTCATCCTTCACCCCGAGCTACAACATGGCGGTCAACCTGACGGCACGCTTCGGTCGTCGTCGTGCTCGGACCATCCTGGAGTCCTCGTTCGCGCAGTTCCAGGCTGATCGGGCAGTGGTCGGTTTGGCCCGCGACGTCGCCAAGCGCGAATCCTCCCTGGACGGCTATGAAGAAGCCATGCAGTGCGAGCTGGGTGATTTCGGCGAGTACGCGCGGCTGCGGCGCGAGCTCAATGAGCGGCAGAAGGATCAGGCGAAGTCCCGCAACCGGCAGCGGCGTCGGGAGATCATTCGTGTGCTGAGCTCTCTGGAGCCCGGCGACGTCATTGATGTCCCGGGCAAGCGCCGGCTGGGAACCAGCCTGGTCGTCCATTCGGCACCTGAGCACGACCCTCGGCCCGGGGTGATCACTGAGGACGCCAAGCTGCGCAGTGTCACAGTGGAAGATTTCGCCCAGCCGCCTGAGGTGATCTCCAATGTGCGCCTACCCCGCAAACCGCAGGTGAAGGTCCCCAAGATCCGTCGTGACCTGGCCTCCACGATGCGCAGTGCGCTGAAGGAACGTACCCCGGCGCGCCGCAACGCCCCGCAGGCGGGCTTCGGGTTCGTCGAGGACGCCGTCACCGACGACCCCGACAGTGTCCAGGAGCTCCAGTCGGCGCTGCAGCGTCACCCGTGCCACGCCTGCAGCGACCGCGAAGAGCACGCCCGATGGGCCGAGCGCTGGTGGAGGCTCACGCGTGAGACTGACCAGCTGCAGGCCAAGATCGACCGGCGCACCGGCTCCATCGCCAAGACCTTCGACCGGGTGTGCGGCGTGCTGTTCGAACTGGGACACCTGCAGCCTGCCGATGACGAGCTGCTGCCGACCATCGAGCCGATCGACGAGGAGTTCCACGCAGAGGAATTCCTGGTCACCGAGCGCGGGCAGCGGCTGCGGCGCATCTACGGCGAGCGTGACCTCTTCACCGAGATGCTTATGGATCGCGGTGCGTTGGCTCAGCTCAGCGCAGAGGAGATCGCCGCCTTCTCCACACTTCTGGTCTACCAGGCCAAGCGCGAGGATGAGGGCGCCACACCGCAGATGCCCACCAAGGGGCTCTCCCGCGCTGTGCGCAGCGGACTTGAAGTTCATGCTGAACTTGAAGCTTTGGAGAAGCGGCACCATCTGGAGCCCACCGATGTCCCAGAGATGGGCTTGGCGATTCCGATGTATACCTGGGCCTCCGGAGCCAGCCTGCGCGCCGCGCTGGAGGATTCCCCGTTGGCAGCGGGGGACTTTGTCCGGTGGGCGAAGCAGTGCATCGACGTGCTGGATCAGCTCTCCGCCGTGCCGACAGCGACGGCGAAATTCGCCTCCAGGTGCCAGGAGGCCGTTGAACTCATCGCCAGGGGAGTAGTGGCCTACTCCTCAGTCGCATACGAGACCCTGCAGGACGACATGGAGGAAGATATTGCCAGTGACGAACCCCTCGACCACTGAGCCGGGTACGGACAGCGTCCCGATGATGCTGCACAACGGGACCGTGCACTCCACGGCTGAGCCCTACGCCGAAGCCATGCTCGTCGAAAATGGCCAGGTTGCGTGGTTGGGCTCCGATGAGACGGCGCAGCGCCTGGCCGATGCGCGTATGCTCCACCACGATCTGGATCGAGGTTTGGTGACCCCGGCATTCGTCGGATCAGCCGTTGTCTCGCTTGACCAGCTGGACGCCGACACGTTGACCGAGCTCCTCGACGCCGCAGCGCGTGACCTCGGCTGCTCCGCCCTGCGGCTGCGCATCCCTGTCGCGGTGCAGAAGCTCATCGGTGATACACACAGTGACCTCTCCGAAGGCCTGGGCAGAGCACTTCGGGCCACAGCGCAGCATCCTGTGACGGTGTATCCCGTCGTCGAGCTGACCGGGCTGCATGCTGATGGGGGCGCACCCTCGATTGCTCCGGTGAACACGATGCTGGATCTGCTGGGGGAGCTGGACCTGGCGGCTGAGAATCCGATCGCACTGCAGCTGCGCTTCGCTGAGGTGATGCCCAATCTCTTGGGCGTGCGCTCCTGGTGCACTGAAGCCGGTCGTCAGCTGCTTCTGGAGTGTTCGGGTGCCGATGCCGCCACCGTGGTCGATGCCGTTGTGACGTCTCATCAGCATCTGCGTGAGCTCAAACAGACTCCCTCACCGGTGACCCCGACAGTGCTGGTGGGCTTTGACTCCGCTGCCTCCGAGCACTGGGAGGCTCTGCTGAACACCGCCGTGCACGTGCTGCTGACCCGGCCGGGCCATTTGGCCACTGCGCTGCGAGCTGGCGTGCCGACCGCCGCAGCGCCTGGGGAGCACCAGAACCCTTGGCAGCTCGTCTCCGATCACGTCTACCACACCGATGATCCGGTCTCAGTGCGGGCCGGCTTCAACGCGCAGACTCGCGGAGCTTATCGGTCCCTGGTCGGGGCGAGCCCCGAGTCGGCTCAGCTGAATCCGGGGTCGACGGCCACCTACACGGTCTGGGAAGTCGATCAGCTGGCGGTTCAGACACCGAACTCCACAGCGGCCGCATGGAGCACCGATACGCGTGCTCGCACCCCGCTGCTGCCCTTCCTGGACGGAGTGCAGGTGCCACGGCTGGTCACCACGGTCATCGCCGGTCAGACCCTGTAAGTTGGGAGCTATGAAGACCCTGACGATCATTCCCACCTTTAACGAGATCGATGCGCTGCCGACCACATTGGACAGACTTCGGGCGGCGGTGCCTGAATCGGATGTGCTGATCGTCGATGACAACAGTCCTGACGGCACCGGCGAACTCGCCGAAGAGATGCATGAGCGAGACGAACAGATCCATGTGCTTCATCGCACGCAGAAGAACGGGCTGGGCGGCGCCTACATCGCTGGTTTTCACTGGGGCTTGGCTCGTGATTATCAGGCGTTCGTGGAGCTCGACGCCGATGGGTCCCATCAGCCCGAGCAGCTTCCGGCACTTCTGGCCGCACTGGACCAAGCTGATCTGGTGATCGGCTCGCGCTGGGTCCCCGGTGGTTCTGTGGTGAACTGGCCGCTGCACCGGGAACTCATATCGCGCTGCGGAAGCTTCTACTCACGCGCGATGCTGGGACTGAAGGTGCGCGACATCACAGCTGGGTTCCGGGTCTTCCGACGCTCCACGCTGGAGGACATCGATCTCGACGCCATTGAGTCGGTCGGCTATGGCTTCCAGGTGGATATGACCTTCCGCACGGCGCGTCAGGGAAAGACGATTCGGGAGGTTCCCATCACTTTCGTGGAGCGCACGCTGGGGGAGTCCAAGATGAGCTCAGGCATCGTGCTGGAGGCCATCGGAAGCGTCACCAAATGGGGGCTCGGCGCTCGGGCGAAAACCCTGAGCCAAAAGGCCAAAACCTTCGCCCGGTGAGCACCCCCAACGGAGGGTGACGAGGGTCTTCAGACCTTCTCGCCCCTGCGCTCACGCAGGATCTTCAGACGATCTTTGAGGATGTCTTCCAGATCCTCCTGGGACCGGCGCTCCAACAGCATGTCCCAATGAGTCCGCACCGGCTTCTCCGCTGGTGCATCCGGCGCGTCGCCCTCAGCCAGCACACCGACTTTCCCGGAAGGGGCAGTCCAGGTGCCGGGAATCTCCGCTTCGGAGGAGAACGTGACGGAGATCCTCTCACCGTCATCGCAGACGTATTCGATGTTCTGACGGGGTGCCGGCTCGACGCCCTGCTCAGTCTCCATGGACTGGGCACCAAGACGCATGCCGCGCAGGCTGCGGTCGCTCATCGCTGTTCCTCCAAAAGCAGTTCTACACAGAGTTCTGTTCAGATCCTACAACGAGCACGGCGCGACCATTTATTCCCCGTGGTTCGGCACCGGTGAGTGCAGGTGGATGCTACTGCTTCTCAGGGTCCTGGGGCTCAGGGTCCTGCGACTTCTCCGAGGTGTCTGTGCCGCCCTCAGCCTGCGGGGGAGCGGCGTGGGCTTCGTCGCTGCGGGCCTGGGCAGCCTCTTCTGCCTCTTCCTCCTGTCTGAGAGCCTCCGGGTTGCCCTTCTCCGCCCGGCGAGCCTCCTTCTCCAGCTCCTTGGTGCTCAGGTAGCGAGTGTCTTCGTCGGTGACTGATGTGGAGCGCGCAGACTCGGCGAGGTCGGCGATTGCGCTGGAGATTCCCGGGCGGCCCTTCTTGCCTGCTTCGACCTCTTGGGACCGGCGCTCCCGCAGTCTGCTGGCACGGGCCTCGAGGGACTTCTCCCGCTCCTCATACGACATGTTCTCGCTGCCGGGCGTTTCACCTCCGAAGGCACCGGAGAGGCTCTTCAGCGCGTCTCCGAACTCACCGGGGATGACAAACATGGTGTTCGACTCGCTCTTGGCCATCTCCGGAAGAGTCTGCAGATACTGATAGGAGAGCAGCTCAGGGCTGGGCTCTGAGGCGTGAACCGCACTGAAGACTGTCTCAATGGCCTGAGCCTCAGCGTTGGCGGAGAGGATGCGGGACTGCGCCTCGCCCTCAGCCTGCAGGATCGCTGACTGTCGCTCACCCTCGGCATTGAGGATTGCGGACTGCTTGGTGCCCTCAGCGGTGAGGATCGCAGCACGGCGGCTGCGCTCGGCACGCATCTGCTGCTCCATGGAGTCCTGAATACTGTGCGGGGGATCGATGGCCTTCAGCTCCACCCGGGCCACTCGAATGCCCCAGCGGCCGGTCACCTTGTCCAGTTCGCCGCGCAGCATTGAGTTGATCTGATCTCGGGAGGTCAGCGCCTCTTCCAGATTCATCCCGCCCACCACGTTGCGCAGGGTAGTGGTAGTTAGCTGCTCGACAGCCACGATGTAGTTCTGAATCTCGTAGCTGGCCGCTTTGGGATCGGTGATCTGGAAGTAGACCACAGTGTCGATGGAGACCACCAGGTTGTCCTCGGTGATGACCGGCTGCGGCGGAAAGGAGACCACCTGCTCACGCATGTCCAGCAGAGGCAGCAGGCGGTCGATGAACGGCACCAGCAGGGTGAGCCCCGGTCCTTGGGTGCGTTGGTACTTGCCGAGGCGCTCCACGATTCCCGCACGCGCCTGGGGGATGATCCGTACGCTCTGCGCCAAGATCACCACGACGAAGGCGACCAGCGCCAGAAGTACAACTATGAGCACGAAATCAGGCATTGTTTCCAGTTTCCATTCTTCTGGTGTGTGGTCGATGAGTTGTCATGACTGCGGAGACTGCGGCCGCGCCCAGTCAATTGTCGCAGCCCGCTTGAGATAAACAGTGGCGCCGTCGACGGACTCCACCACAGCAGTCGCACCGGCTTCTATGGTCTGTGCTCCGACTGCCCGCGCCGTCCAGGTTCCTCCGTCAACTTCTGCCAGTCCGGCAGTGTCTGTCACTGCTTCGAGGGCGTGGGCCTCCATACCCTGCATGCGGTCGATATTGGTCAGTTGGTCCGGTGGACTCTTCCTCAGGTGTTTCAGCGCCACCGGGCGCACCGCTCCCAGCATCAGCAGTGCTGTGATGGCTGCCACGACAACCTGGATCCAGGCCTCGCCGCCGGCCAAGGATACTGTCATCGCTGCCAATGCGCCCGCGGAGAGCATCAGGAAGAGCATGTCCAGGGTGAACACTTCTAGGACGAGCAGCACGAAGGTCAAGGACAGCCATGCAGCCCAGAGATTCTCACCGAACCACTCGAGCATCCGAGCCTCCTTAGTCTGTGCAGTCATCAAGGCAGCGACTGCACTGTGACTTGCCTCAACGTCTGAGGTCTCAGCCTATCGACTCACCGAAAGCCCGTCGAGATCACCCTTGCGCAGATCCGCCCCACAAGTGCCAGATGGCGGGGAGATCGACCCCAGCACAGTCCTGCACGCTTTAGCCGATAATCTACATTATGTCAGGTTGTACTGATTCGGCGAGAACTTCGATGAACGGCAGTCAGCAGTTCGCCTCTCCGCAGCTTTCACGCCTCGGCCTCGACGGCTTGGCCCCGACTGTCGACTGCGAGCCCTAGAGAGTCAGCACCACTTCTGTGCAAAGAATACGTCGTAGGACACACTGAGGTCATGACCGATTCAGCGGAAGCCACGACTGAGAACTCGACACTGCAGCAGTGGACGCACGCGCTGGCCGAATCCGTCGGCTCCGCCGGCGGCGGTGCCGGAGCAGGCGTCATGCTCGCTGTTGCCGCATCGCTGACCTCCATGGTTGCAGGCTACACGGATGCCCAGACGCAGCAGCGAGATCATCTCGACGACCTTCTGGTGAGAGCCGGCAACCTGCGGAAGACGGCCCTGCGTTTGGCCGATGATGACGCTGCCGCCTCATACGCGTTCGGTGCGGCGTTCAGGCTGCAGCGGGGCGCGGATCGCGATGAGGCGATACGCGAAGCCTCACTCATTGCGGCCGAATCCTCCTCCAGCGTCGGCGAAGCCGCCATCGAAGCCATCGATGACCTGACCTGGCTGGCGAGAAACGGCAAGAGAGCCCTGATCGCCGACGTCGTCGTCGCATTCGGCGCACTGCGAGCAGCTGTGACGGGTGCGCGCACAAACGTCAGCTTTGACCTGGCCACACTGCGGTCTTCAGGGTCCACACTGGAAGAGATCCGGAAGCAGCACCCCGAACTCTGGGCGACGGTCGAAAAGTTCGACACCGCAATAGAGCGCATCGATGCTGCCATGGCCGAGGTGGATCATCGTGCCGCTCCGACAGAGGCATACTGACCTCTCCCCTGCCTCTGCATGACGGTTCGGGCTGTGTTGGAATGGGCGCATGGCCGAAACAATCCCTGACGACGCCGCAGCCCCGACCAACCGGCCGGCGCGCCGAACACATTGGGCGATCGCCCTGCTGGCCGATGCGGTGCTGGTGGTCCTCTTCGCGGTCTTGGGAAACATCTCCCACGAGTCGGGCCTCCCCCCTGCCGAAGTATGGTCAACAGCCTGGCCGTTCCTCTTCGGCTTGGCGCTGGGCTGGTGGATCACCGTGTCCTGGCGACGTCCCAGCACCATCTGGCCCAGCGGCGTTCTCCTGGTCATCATCACCGTGACCTCAGGCATGATCATGCGCCATTTCTTCACCGACGGCGGAGTGGAAGTGGCGTTCATCATTGTCGCCGCACTGACCCTCGGCCTGCTGATGCTGGGCCGGCGCCTGGTCACCAGACTGCTGTTCCGGCGCCGCTGAGCTTCAACCTGGGCACCGGCTGATGATCAGCACATGCTCAGGTCCATCCCGTTACGCTGGGCCGTGTCAAGGCCCGAAGACCAGCGGCCCATGAGCAGCTGGTTGGGCCGGCGCCAACCGACTCATCTAGGAGGGCGCTCTTCATGAAAGCAGTGACATGGCAAGGCCCCCGCAAAGTTTCAGTGGACACGGTCCCCGACCCGGTTCTGCAGCAGCCCAATGACGCGATCATCGAGGTCTCCTCTGCAGCGATCTGCGGCTCTGATCTGCATCTCTACGAAGTCCTCGGCCCCTTCATGACAGCCGGCGACATCATCGGCCACGAATCGATGGGCCGGGTGGTCGAAGCCGGGACCGATTCGAACCTGAGCACCGGCGACCGCGTCGTCGTCCCCTTCCAGATCGCCTGCGGCGACTGCTTCTACTGCCGCAAGGG
>JBQCZP010000001.1:94339-95577 GCA_052089225.1 Nesterenkonia sp. | reverse complement strand
GAAATGGCCGCCCGCCACGGAGTCCACGTCTTCGACAACAGTGACGAGTCAGTCTCCGCGATCCGGGAGGCCACCTCAGGTCGAGGCCCTGATGCGGTGATCGACGCCGTCGGCATGGAGGCTCACGGCGATGCCCAATCAGCTCTGGCGAAGTTCGCCCAGCGCTCCGTTCAGTTCCTTCCCGATAAGGCGGGGCAGCCGGTCATGGCCAAAGCTGGCGTGGACCGGCTCGCCGCGCTCTACACCTCCATCGACCTGGTGCGCCGCGGCGGCACCATCAGCCTGTCCGGGGTCTACGGGGGCCAAGCCTCTCCGCTGCCGATGCTGACCCTGTTCGACAAGCAGATTCAGGTCACCATGGGCCAGGCCAACGTGAGGAACTGGGTGGATGGGATCACTCCCCTGGTGGAGGACCACTCCGATCCGCTGGGCATCGACGATTTCGTCACCCACCGGATGCCGCTTGAGAAGGCTCCAGAGGCGTACAGCATGTTCCAGAAGAAGGAGGACGGCTGCATCAAAGTCGTCCTCAACCCGTGAATCGTTCGTCCTGACTGCCGACCCCCTACCCGAAGGAGTGTCATGACGCAGAAGGCACAGCAGGATCCACGCAGCAAACACTACGACGACGATATGCCCGCCCACGAGGACGTCGGTCAGCCCGGCCACACCTCGCAGACTGACCCCACCCCCGACCATGGGGAGGAGAGCTATGTGGGCGCAGCCCGGCTGCGGGGCAAGAAGGCTCTGATCACCGGCGGTGACTCTGGTATCGGCCGCGCAGTGGCAGCTGCCTACGCCCGCGAGGGTGCAGACGTGGCGATTGTGCATCTGCCCCAGGAGCACGACGACGCCCAAACGACCCTGGGCCTCATTCGCGAGGCCGGCCGGCAGGGTGTGACCTATGCTCAGGACCTGACCGAGGACGGCGCCGCCGAAGAGGTCGTCAGCGCCGCCGTGGCAGACCTGGGCGGGCTCGACGTCGTCGTGCTCAATGCCGCCGTTCAGCGGGCTCGCTCCCGCTTCGAAGACACCCCCATGTCTGAGATCAAGAAGGTCATCGACACCAATCTGATCTCCCACATTGCCGTGGCCCAAGCGGCGGTGCCGCACCTGGGCCCCGGATCCTCGATCATCACCACCACATCAATCCAGGCAGCAGGCCCCGCTCCGCCGCTGTTCGACTACGCGATGACGAAGGCCGCACAGGTCTCCTTCATCGAAGTTCTCGGCATGGA
>JBQCZP010000001.1:14342-94239 GCA_052089225.1 Nesterenkonia sp. | reverse complement strand
CACCGGTCAAAGATGAAAAGCTGTACCAGACGCTGCGTGAGGAGCAGGGGTACTCCAAGGAGAAGTCCGCTCGCATCGCCAATGCGGCCAACAACGAGGGCCGCGACACCCAGGGCGAGAAGGGCGGCACCTCCCCCAGCTACGAGAAGTGGACCGTCGATGAGCTCAAAGACCGCGCCAATGAGCTGGACCTCAGCGGCTATTCAGATATGAACAAGGACCAGCTGGTCGACAAGCTGCGCAACCATTGACATCGCAGCGGACCGCCGACAGTGGTGCTGAACTGTTCCTTTCGGGAAACGATGCAGACACAACAAGACCCCCGCCTAAGCTGTTCTGCTTCAGACAGGGGTCTTGCAACGTGATCGGCCTGATCAGACGAAGGTTCCGTCTGACTCTGACCGGTGCGCGGAGGGGGACTTGAACCCCCACCCTCTTATACGAGGACTAGCACCTCAAGCTAGCGCGTCTACCTATTCCGCCACCCGCGCAGGGTGCTGCTGCCACACTGTTTTCTCCAGGTGAAGCCAGGAGAGCTTAGCACGGCAGCAGTCGGGCGGCCCAATCGGACGGGGCCGCCGGAGAAATGCTGCTACTTCTTGCCGCCGAAGCCCTTGAAGCGCTGGTTGAAGCGCTCCACGCGACCTGCGGAGTCCATGATGCGCTGCTTGCCGGTGTAGAAGGGGTGCGAGGCAGCTGAGACCTCCACGTCGATCACCGGGTAGGTGTTGCCGTCTTCCCATTCCATGGTCTTGTCAGAACTCACCGTGGAGCGGGTGAGGACCTTCTCGCCGGAGGAAAGATCGTTGAAGATCACCGGCTGATACTTCGGGTGAATGTCAGTCTTCATAATGAGTGGTGTCCTTTTCATGCGCCGCTGGATTCTGCCAGAAGCTTGAGAGGTTCTGCGGGCCGCAGACACAGGCCTGGGCCTGGTGGCCAGTGAACTACCTTACCGCACTGGGTGCTCAGTCTCCAACGCTCGACGCTATGCGACGAACAGGTCGCGCAGCAGCACCGTCAGTGCGACCAGCCCGAGGGCAACGATCACGCTGCGCAGCACCACGGGGCTGAGGCGGCGACCGACCCATGCCCCGATGAGCCCACCGAATGTCGATCCCACTGCGATGATCGCCACCACCCCCCAGAGAATCAGCCGGTCGTCGGGCTCGCGCAGCACATAGTCGACGAAGACGTAGCTGAGTCCGGCCACCAGGTTCACCAATGCCACCAGCAAGTTCTTCACGCCGTTGGCCTGCTGAATGGTGGCTGCCAGAAAGATTCCCAGCACGCCCATGAGCAGAATGCCTTGGGCGGCCACGAAGTAACCGCCGTAGATCCCGGCGAAGAACACCAGCAGAATCAGCGGCCGCTTCACCGACGCGGCGGCCTTGGCGGCCGCGTCTTCCGGGGCGTCGCCGGGCGACGGCGTCTCTGGATCAGCGGCCTGTTCGGCGGCGCGGCCCTTCACCCAGGCCGAGAGCTTCGGCTGGGCGATCACCATTGCCAGCGACAGCACGATCAGGGCGGGAGCGACCTGGCCGAAGATCTCCTCCGGCAGAGTGACCAGCAGCGTGGCACCGACGATGCCGCCCAGGAAGGATGCCGGCACCAGTTTGGCCAGCACCGGCCTCACCTGCATGATCTCGCGCCGATACCCCCAGGCACCGGTGAAGCCTCCGGCGATCAGACCCATAGCGTTGGAGATGGTCGCCGAAACCGGCGGCACGCCCATGGCCACCAGCACCGGGAAGGTCACCAGGGTTCCTGAGCCCACCACTGTGTTGATGGCACCGGCCCAGATGCCTGCGAGCAGGATCAGCAGCAGAAATCCGACGCCGAGCCCGTGCAGCTCGAAGTCCAGCAGAGCTTCCATCCGCTACTCCGCCATGAATGCGGAGTAGCGGCCCCCGCGCTCGGAGAGCTCCAGAGGGACGTCGAAGGTGGCGCTGAGTTTCTTCGCCGTCAGGGTCTGCTCAATGGGCCCGGAAGCAACAGTCTCACCGTCACGCAGCAGCAGCACGTGGGTGAAACCCGGCGGGATCTCCTCCAGGTGATGGGTCACCAGGACTGTGGCCGGTGCGGTCTCTTCGCTGACCAGCTCCGCCGTGCGTGCCACCAGCGCTTCACGGCCGGCAAGGTCGAGTCCGGCACCCGGCTCGTCGAGCAGCAGCAGCTCAGGGTCGGTCATCAGAGCCCGGGCGATCTGCACGCGCTTGCGCTCCCCCTCACTCAGCGTGCCGAAGGGCCGGTCGAAGACGGTCCCCACCCCCCAGGCGTTGAGCAGTCTGAACGCCCGGCGCTCATCCAGTCGTTCATACTCCTCACGCCAGCGCCCGGTGACCCCGTAGGCAGCAGTGACCACTGCATTGAGTGCGCTCTCCTGGGCGGGCAACGAGTTGGCAACGGCGTTGGAGCTCAGGCCGATCAGCGGTCGCAGGTCGAAGACATCGACCTGGCCCAGTGTTTCGTCCAAGATCTCCACAGTGCCGGAGCTGGGGAACATCCGTGCCGCGGCGATCTGCAGCAGCGTGGTCTTTCCTGCGCCGTTGGGCCCCAGGATCACCCACCGCTGATCCTCATGGACTTGGAAGCTCACATCGTTGAGCAGCATCTTGCGGCCGCGGCGCACACTCACGCCGTCGAGGTTCAGGACTGGACTCATGCGCACAACACTATCTAATGACCTGCGGCAGACAGGGTAAGCTGACTCGGCTATGACTGATGCTTCTGCCGCAGCCGTTGCCATGATCGCTGCCGATCAGCTCGACGGTGCTCTCATCCGCTCCCTGACCGCAGAGTTCGACCGCCGCGGGGTCGTTCACCATGCGGAAGCGGCGACCTTCAGCTCAGATTCCGGGCCGGTCCGCGCGGTGCGCTGGTGGCTCTCGCTGGCCGACTCCGACGACGGCTACGGCACCCAGCTGATCAATTCACTGCTGGAGGACGCCGCCGAGCAGCTGGACGGGGTCGACGACACCACCACCACTGTGCTTCCGAGGCAGCTGCCTGAGGGGCGCCGGCGGATGCTGATCATGGACGTCGACTCCACCCTGATCGATCAGGAGGTCATTGACCTCCTCGCCGATCATGCCGGACGCGCCGAAGAGGTTGCCGCCGTCACCGAGAGGGCCATGCGCGGGGAGTTGGACTTCGCCGCATCCCTGCACGCCCGGGTGCAGACGCTTGCCGGGCTGGAGGCGTCAGTGCTCAGCGAAACGTTCGCACGGGTCTCCCCCACCGCCGGCGCCGCGGGCCTGATCCAGGCTTTCCGGCGGGACGGACACCCGGTCTTCGCCGTCTCCGGGGGGTTCACCCAGATTCTTTCACCGCTGGCTGAGCAGCTGGGCCTCACCGGCTACGCCGCGAACCATCTCCAGCTCACCGACGACCAGCTGACCGGCCGGGTCGAGGGCGAGGTGGTCGACCGGGCGGTCAAGCGCCGCAGGATGGAGCAGTGGGCCGCTGAGTATGACGCAGATGTTCAGAATGTGGTCGCAGTCGGCGACGGCGCCAACGATCTGGATATGGTGACCTCAGCGGGTGTGGGTGTGGCCTTCTGCGCCAAACCGGCCCTGGCCGAGCAGGCCGACCTGGTCATCAAGCATCGGCACCTCGGACTCATCGGCTATGCCCTCGGCCTCAGTGCGAAGGACACAGACGAATACTGACTCCGCCGGTAGGCTGGAGTGCGAAACGGCACAACGACGTGCCTCCACTTAACCCTGATGGAGACGAATCACCCTTGGAGGACACCGAAGTGACCGAAACCGCCGTCAACGCCTTCCCCGACTTCACGGATCTGGATCGTCGTGCTGTGGACACCCTGCGGGTGCTGGCCGCCGACGCCGTGGAGAAAGTCGGATCCGGCCACCCGGGCACGGCGATGTCGCTGGCCCCGGCCGCCTACATCCTCTTCCAGCAGGTGATGCGCCACGACCCCTCAGACCCGCGATGGATGGGCCGTGACCGGTTCATCCTCTCCCCCGGCCACAGCAGTCTGACGCTCTACCTGCAGCTGTACTTCTCCGGCTACGGCCTTCAGCTTCAGGACATCGAATCGCTGCGCACCTGGGGATCAAAGACCCCCGGTCACCCCGAGTTCGGTCACACTGACGGGGTGGAGATCACCACCGGCCCCCTGGGCCAGGGGCTGGCATCAGGGGTCGGCTTCGCCTACGGGCAGCGCAGGATGCGCGGACTCCTTGATCCCGACGCCGCACCGGGGACCTCCCCCTTCGACCACAACGTATGGGTCATCGCCTCCGACGGCGACCTGCAGGAGGGCGTGACCTCGGAGGCCTCTTCGCTGGCCGGGCACCAAGAGCTGGGCAGCCTCAATGTGATCTGGGACGACAACGAGATCTCCATCGAGGATGACACCAACATCGCCTTCACCGAGGACGTGATGGCCCGCTACGCGGCCTACGGCTGGCACGTCCAGCGGGTGAACTGGCTGAAGACCGGTGACTACGCAGAGGACATCGCCGAGCTTCAGCGGGCCCTGACCGCTGCGCAGAACGAGACGTCCAAGCCCTCGCTGATCGCACTGCGCACCGTGATCGGCTGGCCCTCCCCCAAGAAGCAGAACACCGGCGCCATCCACGGCGCCAAGCTCGGCGAAGAGGAACTCACCGGCCTCAAGGAATTCCTCGGATTCGACCCGCAGCAGCACTTCCACGTCGACGACGACGTGCTCGCCCACGCTCGACAGATCACCGCGCGCGGGGCCGAGGCCCGGGAGCAGTGGGAAGAGTCCTATCGCAGGTGGCGACAGCGCAACGCTGAAGGTGCTGCGCTGCTGGACCGCCTCAACGCCGGTGAGCTGCCGCAGGACTGGGTGCAGAGCCTGCCCGAGTTCCCGGCTGGTGATGCGGTGGCCACCCGTGCGGCCTCCGGCAAGGTCATCAACGCCCTGGCACCGGTGCTGCCCGAACTCTGGGGAGGCTCGGCAGACCTGGCCGGCTCCAACAACACGCTCATCTCCGCAGACCCCAGCTTCGTACCCGAGAGCCACTCCACGCAGAAGTTCAGCGGCAACCCGTATGGGCGCAATCTGCACTTCGGTGTGCGTGAACACGCTGCCGCAGCGATCACCAACGGCATCCAGCTCTCCACGCCGCTGCGCACCTACGCCGGCACCTTCCTGATCTTCTCCGACTACCAGCGCCCAGCGATCCGACTATCGGCGCTGATGGGAATCGGGTCCATCTTCGTGTGGACCCACGACTCCATCGGCCTGGGCGAAGACGGGCCGACTCACCAGCCGGTGGAGCAGCTCTCCAGCCTGCGTGCCATCCCCGGGCTCGACGTCGTCCGGCCGGCCGACGCCAATGAGGTCGCCGTCGCCTGGCGAGAGGTGATCAGACGCAGTCACCGTCCGGCCGGGATCGCGCTGACCCGTCAGGGCGTGCCGACCTTTGCCCGTGGCGCAGCCGAGGCCACCGCCGAAGAGTTCGGCTCCGTGGAGGGAGCCGCCAAGGGCGCCTATGTGCTTGCCGAAGCCGTCCGGGAGGGCGCAGTGGTGACCCCTGATGTGATCCTCATCGGCACCGGCTCCGAAGTTGACTTAGCAGTGCAGGCTCGCGAGGAGCTGGCCGCTGAGGGTGTGGCGGCCAGGGTCGTGTCCGCGCCCTGCCTGGAGTGGTTCGCCGAGCAGGAGGCGTCCTACCGGGAGTCCGTGCTGCCGCAGGCCGTGAAGGCCCGCGTCGCCGTAGAGGCCGGGCATCCGATGACCTGGTACCCCTACGTCGGCGATTCCGGGCGAATCGTGGGCTTGGACCGCTTCGGCGGCTCCGCAGACTATAAGGTCCTCTACGAACAGTTCGGCATCACCGCCGAAGCTGTCACCGCCGCAGCCGAAGACTCAGTGCGCGCAGCCGCCTGACCAAGACCTCGTTTCAAGGAGAATCATGACCGCAGAACCTACCGGCAACCCCCACACGAAGGCACTTTCGGATCTCGGCGTCTCCATCTGGTTGGACGACATGTCACGGGAACGGTTGAACTCCGGGTCCCTGGCCAAACTGGTCGACAGCCACCATGTGGTCGGGGTGACCACCAACCCCACGATCTTCGAATCGGCGGTGAAGTCCGGCGACGCCTACGAGCAGAAGCTCAGTGAGCTGGCGGCCAAAGGCGCCGACGCTGAACAGGCCACCTTCGAGATCACCACCGCCGATGTCCGGGACGCCTGTGATCTGTTCGCCGAGGTCTATGCGGCCACCGAGGGCGTCGACGGCAGGGTTTCGATCGAAGTGGACCCGCGGCTGGCCCGCAACGCCGATGCCACCATCGAAGAGGCGAAGAAGCTCTACGAAGCAGTGGACCGTGAGAACGTGATGATCAAGATCCCCGCCACCGTCGAGGGAATCGAGGCCATTGCGGCAGTGCTGGCCGAGGGCATCAGCGTCAATGTGACCCTGGTCTTCTCCCTGGAGCGCTACCGGGCTGTGATCAACGCGTTCATGCTGGGGCTGGAGAAGGCCTACGCCGACGGCCTGGACATCTCAAAGATTCACTCAGTTGCCAGCTTCTTCGTGTCCCGTGTGGACACCGAGGTGGATCACCGTCTGGAACTGGCCGCAGAAGAGGGCAAACGCAGCACTGAGAAGCTGAAGTCCCGGGCAGCCATCGCCAACGCCCGCCTGGCCCACCAGATCGCCGCGGAGTCCTTCAGCTCCGAGCGGTGGCTGCTGCTGGCTGAGCGCGGCGGCCAGCCCCAGCGGCTGCTGCTGGCCTCCACCGGCACCAAGGACCCGAACCTCTCCGACACCCTCTACGTCACCGAGCTGGCCGCTGCCGGTGTGGTCAACACCATGCCGGAGAAGACGCTGAACGCCCTGGCTGAGCAGGGTGAGGTCGAAGGCGACACCATGTCGGGCACCTATGTGGAATCCAACCGGGTGCTTGACGGCGTCTCGGCGGCCGGCATCGAATATCGCAGCGTCGTCGACACGCTGGAGCGCGAGGGCGTGGAGAAGTTCGAGAAATCCTGGGAGGGCCTGCTGAGCACCATCGATGAGGGCCTGAAGCGCAATTCCTGAATCACCAGGTTCTCGCTGAGGCCGCCGGAGTATCACCTCACTGAAAAGGAAGACCGTCTATGAGTTCGCTGACCCTGTCACTGCTGGGTGCTGCTCGCGCCGGTGCGGAAGCGCAGGTTCCCGGCCTGATCGACCACGAGTTCGCCTCCCGGCTGGCTGCCAAGGACTACACGCTGTGGGGTCGAGCCGCCGAGACTGAGGCGGCACAGCGTCTGGGGTGGGTCTCCCCCTTTGAACCAGCCCGACCCCTGGTGGCTCAGATCGCCCAGCTGCGTGCCGAACTGGCCGCAGAGGGCGTCACGCGTGTGATGCTGGCCGGCATGGGCGGATCCTCCTTGGCGCCGGAGGTGATCTGCGCCAGCAACGGCGTGGAGCTGGTGGTGCTGGACTCCACCGACCCGCAGCAGGTAGCGGCTGCGATGACCGACCTGGAGCGTTCGGTGCTGGTGGTCGCTTCCAAGTCCGGCTCCACGGTGGAGACCGACTCCAAACGACGCATCGTGCAGCAGGCCTTCGCCGATGCGGGCATCGACCCGCAGTCCCGCACAGTTGTGGTCACCGATCCGGAGTCGCCGTTGGCGCAGCAGTCTGAGCAGGCCGGGGTCCGAGCGCTGTTCACCGCTGACGCCTCGGTGGGCGGGCGGTACTCAGCACTGACCGCGTTCGGCCTGGTTCCCTCCGGATTGGCCGGGGCCGATGTGGAGACGCTGCTGGATGACGCCGAGGATACCGCGGAGATCCTCATCGCCGACGACGCGGCCAACCCGGGCCTGCAGCTCGGTTCGGCCATCGCCGGCACCTCGCCGCTGCGTGACAAGCTGGTGATCGTCGACGTCGGTTCCCCGCTGATCGGCCTGGGCGCCTGGATCGAGCAGCTCATCGCTGAGTCCACCGGCAAGGAGGGCACAGGCCTGCTGCCCGTCATCGTCGCCGACGGCGAACCGGAGCTGACCCGTGAGGCCGAGGATGTCCTGGTGGTCGAGATCGTCGACGTCGAGACCGAGGACGGCGCCTCAGTCGATGCTGACCCTGAAGAGACTGTGGTCACCCCGCACATCGTGCGCACCGGCGGAAGCCTGGGCGCCCAGTTCATGCTGTGGGAGACCGCCACGGCAGTCGCCGGCGCGGTGCTGGGCATCAACCCCTTCGACCAGCCGGATGTGGAGTCCGCCAAGGCCGCGGCCCGAGGACTGTTGGACTCCCCCGCAGCCGCTGCCGGTGAGCCGATCCGAGACGGCGCCGTGGAGATCCGCGCGCGTGGTGATGAGACTCTGCTGACCTCCGGGCAGGTCACTGCGGCCGAAGCCGTCCAGGCGCTGCTGGATCGCGTGCCGGATGACGGCTATGTGGCGGTGATGGCATATCTGGACCGGCTGGCCGACGCCCGGCTTGATGAGCTGCGCCCGCAGCTGGCCGCGCTGTCGGGACGGCCCACCACATTCGGCTGGGGGCCGCGCTTCCTGCACTCCACCGGACAGTTCCACAAGGGTGGGCCCGCTGTGGGAGTCTTCCTGCAGATCACCGCTGCCGCTGAGGAAGACCTGCAGGTCCCCGACCGGCCCTTCACCCTCAGCACCCTGATCTCCGCTCAGGCTGAGGGCGATGCCCAAGTCCTGGCCGATCATGGCCGACCGGTGGTGCAGCTGCATCTGGCTGACCGCAGCGCCGGCATCGCCCAGCTCCTCAAAGCCATCGGCGAACTGGGCTGATGCGGGCCACCTCGTCGCCTCACGGTGACCCGCTGCCCCACGGCGACCCGTTGGCAGAGGCGCTGCGTGCCGCCACGACCCCCGAGGGCGGCAGTGCCTCACCCCGAGGGGCAGGTCCCTGTGCCCTGGTGATGTTCGGCGTCACCGGTGACCTGGCACGGAAGAAGCTGCTGCCTGCGCTCTACGATCTGACCAACAGAAACCTGCTGCCGGAGGGCTTCTCTGTGGTCGGTCTGGGTCGCCGAGACTGGAGCGACGCAGACTTCGCCCGCGAGGTGGAGGACTATGTCCGGGCCGGAGCGCGCACAGCATTCAGCACTGAGACCTGGCAGCGGCTGGCCGCCGGGCTGCGCTTCGTGCCGGCCCACGGATTCGACGACGACGACGCCTTCGCCCGCTTGAGCCGAACCTTGGTCGAACTGCAGGACTCCCGCGGAACCGGCGGAAATCACGCGTTCTACCTCTCCATCCCGCCGGACTCCTTCGAGACGGTCTGCGAGAAGCTCTCAACACACGGGCTGGCACGCCGACCCCAGTCTGCGGCCGACCCGTGGTCCCGGGTCATCATTGAGAAGCCCTTCGGCCATGATGAGGCCAGCGCCCACGAGCTCAACCAGGTGGTGGAGTCGGTGTTCGCCTCCAACGAGGTGTTCCGCATCGACCACTACCTGGGCAAGGAGACGGTCCAGAACCTCTTGGCGCTGCGCTTCGCCAACCGGCTCTTCGAGCCGCTGTGGAACAACCAGCATGTTGATCACGTGCAGATCACCATGGCTGAGGAGATCGGCATCGAGGGCCGGGCCAGCTACTATGACGGCGTCGGGGCTGCACGGGACGTCATCCAGAACCACCTGCTGCAGCTGCTGGCGCTGACCGCCATGGAAGAGCCGATCAACTTCGACGCTGATCACCTGCGCCGTGAGAAGGAGAAGGTCCTAGAGGCCGTCCAGGTGCCCGATGATCTGGATGCGGCAAGTGCCCGAGGTCAGTACAGCTCAGGCAGGCAGGGGTCCCAGGACGTCGTCGGGTTCCTCGACGAGGAGGGCTACGACCCGGAGTCGATCACCGAGACCTTCGCGGCCTTCAGGCTGGGCATCCACACGCGACGGTGGTCCGGGGTGCCCTTCTATCTGCGCAGCGGAAAGCGGCTGGCCAAGCGGGTCACCGAGATCGCCGTGATGTTCCGCCGGGCACCGAACCTGCTGTTCACCGACGCCGATGAGGACCAGTTCGGCCAGAATGCGCTGATCATTCGGATCCAGCCGAATGAGGGTGCCACACTGCGCCTAGCCTCCAAAGTGCCGGGCACCCAGATGGACATTCGCGATGTCAGCATGGACTTCAGCTACGGAAGCAGCTTCGCTGAGCAGTCCCCCGAAGCCTATGAGCGCCTGATCCTGGACGTGCTGCTGGGCGAACCTCCGCTCTTCCCCCGGCACCGGGAGGTTGAGCTGTCCTGGCAGATCCTTGACCCGTTCCTCAAACACTGGGAAGCCCGCGGCAGGCAGCCGGAAGCTTATGCCCCGGGTTCGTGGGGACCTGAGGCGGCGCACGAACTGCTGCGCCGCGACGGACGTCAGTGGCGGGCGCACTGAGTGACGCACCGCCGCCGGGACGCCGAGTCCGGGGCCGCAGGGCCCGCTGCCAGAGGGCCTGCTACCAGCCGGAGTTGACCTGGATGAGCAGAGCCAGGCTGACGATGATCAGCCCCCAGGCGATGCCCAGGACAATCGTAAGCCGGGTCAGGTTGCGCTCGGCAACGCCGGAGGAACCCAGCGAGCTGGTCACCCCGCCGCCGAACATATCCGACATACCGCCGCCGCGTCCCTTGTGCAGCAGAATGAGCAGAATCAGCAGCAGGCTGATCACCAGCAGCAGGACTTGGAGTCCGATCGTTAGAGCAGTCACTGAGACCTTTCAGAGTATGAGGGCGACTTCACGCGCCTAACAGGATACAGCCTCTACTGGGTAATGTGCTTTTCGAACCGGGCGATCTTGGCGAACTCCTCCGCATCCAGGGAGGCTCCACCAACCAGCGCGCCGTCCACGTCGGGGCCCTGCAGCAGCTGGGCGACGTTGCTGGACTTCACAGAACCGCCGTAGATGATCCGGATCGACTCAGCGAACTCGGCACTGTGGAGCTCGGTCAGCTTGGTGCGGATGGCCGCACTCATCTCTTGAGCATCCTCAGGGCCGGCGACTCTGCCGGTGCCGATGGCCCAGACCGGCTCATAGGCGATCACCAGATCCCCCAGATCCTCAGCGGTGAAGTCCTGCAGCGCAGCCTGCAGCTGGGCCAGAGTGTGTTGGACATGCTCGCCGGCTTCACGCACCTGAAGCCCCTCACCGACGCACAGCACCGGGGCCAGACCATGGCGCAGGGCAGCGTGGATCTTGGAACGCACGGCGGCGTCGTCCTCGTGGTGGATCTCTCGGCGTTCGGAGTGGCCGATGAGGACCTGACTGCATCCCAGCTTCTTCAGAAACGCCCCGGAGACGTCGCCGGTGTAGGCCCCTGACTCCTGGGGAGAGAGGTCCTGAGCGCCGTAGTCCAGGGAGAGCTTGTCGCCGACCACCAGGGTTTGCACCCCGCGCAGGTCCGTAAAGGGCGGCAGGACGGAGACCTGGACCCGCTGAAAGTCATGGTCGGCGTCGTCCAGGGTCCATGCCAGCTTCTGGACCAGTGCGATGGCCTGCATGTGGTCCATGTTCATCTTCCAGTTGCCGGCGATGAGCGGGCGGCGGGTGAACGTGCCGTCCTTCTGTGCGGTCATAGTGCTCTGCCTTTCGGGGGCTGTGGGGGGCTGTTGGGGGGGCTGCGGTTCAGACGCCGAGGGCCTCGATGCCGGGCAGCCGCTTGCCTTCGAGGTATTCGAGGCTGGCACCGCCGCCGGTTGAGATATGGCCGAAGGCCGAGTCGGCGAAGCCCAGGGCGCGCACCGCAGCAGCGGAGTCGCCTCCGCCGACCACGGAGAGTCCGTCCAGTTCGGAGAGCGCCTCAGCCACCGCCGAGGTTCCGCCGGCGAAGGCTTCCATCTCGAAGACCCCCATGGGCCCGTTCCAGAAGACGGTGTTGGAGGCGCTGATCTCTGTGGCGAACGCTTCGGCGGATTCGGGCCCGATGTCCAGTCCCAGAGCGTCTGCGCCGTAGCTGCCGGACTCCAGATCCTCCAATGGGAGGACCTCATGCTCGGCATCGGGGGCGAATGCGGCAGCCATCACGATGTCTGTGGGCAGCACCAGTCTGCAGTCCTGCTGCTCGGCGCGGTCGATGAACTCCCTGACGATGTCCAGCTTCTCCTCCTCCACCAGGGAGGAGCCGATGCCGTGGCCCAGCGCCTTGGCGAAGGTGAAGACCATACCGCCTCCGATGAGCAGCGTGTCTGCCCTGGGGATCAGGTTCTCGATCACGGCCAACTTATCCGAGACCTTGGAGCCGCCCAGCACCACGGTGTAGGGCCGGTTCGGGGTGGCGGTGAGCTTGTTCAGCACCTGAAGCTCTGCGGCCACCAGGTCCCCCTGGTAGGCGGGCAGCCGCTCCGCGACGTCGACGACGGATGCGTGGGCGCGGTGGACTGCGCCGAAGGCGTCGTTGACGTAGGCACCGGCCTCGCCGGTCAGTGCGGCCAGCTCTGCGGCCAACTGGGCACGTTCGGAAGCATCCTTGGACGTTTCCCGCGGGTCGAATCGGACGTTCTCCAGCAGCAGGATCTCCCCGTTGTTCAGATCGGCGGCCGCGGTGCGGGCGCCGGGGCCGACCAGGTCCGCCGCACGCTTCACCGGCACCTGAGTCAGCTGCTCCATACGGTCTGCCACCGGAGCCAGCGAGTACTGCGGATCCGGTGTGCCCTTGGGCCGTCCCAGGTGGGCGGTGACCAGGACCCGCGCTCCTGCTTCGGCCAGCTTCTCCAGCACCGGCAGGGAGGCGCGGATTCTGCCGTCATCGGTGACCCGGCCCTCGGAGAGCGGCACGTTGAGGTCGGAACGGACCAGCACGATGCGGCCGGTCACACCTTCGGTCATCAGGGTGCTGAGTGTGGCTGCGGTCATCGTCTGCTGGCTTCCCTTCTCATTGCATGGCGCTCAAGCCGGCTGCGGCCCTCGCTGCTCAAGATTACCAATTTCCGCCCACACACCTGGTGGTGGCGATCAGAGGCGCTGGCTGATGTGGTCGACCAGCTCCACCAGTCGGGACGAATAGCCGTACTCGTTGTCGTACCAGGAGAAGACCTTCACAGTGCTGCCGATGACTTTGGTCAGCGGTGCATCGAAGATGGAGGCGTGCGGGTCACCGATGATGTCGGTGGAGACGATCGGATCTTCGTTGTAGGCCAGTGCTCCGGCCAGGGGCCCCTCGGATGCCCTCTTGAAGGCTGCGTTGATCTCCTCAGCGGTGACGCCGGTCTGCGCGATGGTCACTGTCAGGTCGGTGCCGGATCCGGTGATGGTCGGGACGCGGACTGCGAAGCCGTCGAGCTTTCCGTCCACCTCTGGGATCACTTCGCCGATGGCTGCTGCGGCGCCGGTGGAGGTCGGGACCATGTTCACCCCGGCCGCCCGGGCCCGGCGGGCATCGGAGTGCGGTGCGTCGTGCAGGCGCTGGTCTCCGGTGTAGGAGTGGATGGTGGTCATCAGGCCCTCAACGATGCCGAACTCGTCGTTGAGCACCTTCACCAGCGGCGCCAAGCAGTTGGTGGTGCATGAGGCGTTGGACACCACCGTATGCTTCTCGGCGTCGTAGGTGTCCTCGTTGATGCCCATGATCAGTGTGGCGTCGGAGTCCTTCGACGGAGCCGAGATGACGACCTTCTTCGCTCCGGCGCCCAGGTGTGCGGAGGCTGCGTCCTTGGTCGTGAAGATGCCGGTGGCCTCGATGACGACGTCGACGCCCAGCTCGCCCCAGGGCAGGTTGGCCGGGTCGCGCTCGGAGAGCAGCCTGATGCGGCGATCGCCGACGATCAGGTGGTCACCCTTCAGCGCCACACCTGTGGGAAAGCGACCCAGCACCGAGTCGTACTTGGTCAGGTTCACCAGTGATGCCGGATCGGTGAGGTCGTTGACCGCCACCAGTTCGAGGTCCTGGCCCTGGTCTTCGAGGACCCGCAGGACGTTGCGTCCGATCCGCCCGAAACCGTTGATCGCGATCTTCGTCGCCATAGTGTGGGTATTTCCTTCCGTATCCGGCTGCAGGTGGGGACAAGCTGCCCTCAGACACAAGTTGGGGACCGGCAAGCCGAATAGTTTCGGCCTGCCGACCCCCAATAACTTCGTTGTCCTCAGGTGATCTGCAGAACGTGTTCAATTGTCTGGAGACTATTGTCTCACAGTCGCACTAACTCCTGTGTAGTGCGCCATACCGGTGTCTCAGGGAGTCACCAGCTTCGCGGCGCCGGCACGGGCGGCGGCCAGACGCTCTGCGGCGTCTTCCCAGTTCGCCACGTTCCAGAAGGCCTTTACGTAGTCAGGCTTCACGTTCTGGTAGTCCAGGTAGAAGGCGTGCTCCCACATGTCCAGCATGAGCAGCGGGGTGGTGGCCACCGGCACGCCGTTCTGCTGGTCGTAGAACTGCTCAATCACCAGGTTTCCACCGATGGGCTCGTAGGCCAGGATGGCCCAGCCGGAGCCCTGAATGGTCAGCGCAGCCTGCGTGAACTGGTCGCGGAACTTCTCGAAGCTGCCGAAGTGCTCGTCAATGGCAGCCGCCAGCTCGCCCTCAGGGCGCCCCTGGCCGTTGGGGGTGAGGTTCTTCCAGAAGATCGAGTGGTTGGTGTGACCACCCAGGTTGAACTGCAGATCCTTCAGCAGCTTCGGAGTGGTCGCGTAGTCCTCCTTCTCGCGGGCCTCCGCAAGCTTCTCCAGAGCAGTGTTGGCTCCACCCACATAGGTGTTGTGGTGCTTGGAGTGGTGCAGCTCCATGATGCGGCCGGAGATGTGGGGCTCCAGGGCGCCGTAGTCATAGTCGAGCTCAGGCAGGGTGTACTCAGCCATGCGTTCCTCCTTGTGACGGGATCTGTCGAGGTCAGCGCCTCGCTGATCTCAATCCTATGCACCTGCGCGGATGACTGAAAGGGGGTGAAGCACTGTGACGCCGGGATTTCACCACTGGTGGAACCCTCAGCCGTCCAGCATCTCCTCGGTGACGTTCTTCTCCGTGCCGGCGACTCCCTGGTCTCCGGCACGCTTATCAGCCATCGCCAGCAGACGCCGGATCCTTCCCGCAATCGCGTCTTTGGTCATGGGCGGGTCAGCGAGTCGGCCCAGCTCATCCAGGGATGCGTGTCTGTGCTGCAGCCGCAGCTTGCCCGCGTACTCCAGGTGTTCGGGCACCTCCTCACCGAGGATCTCCAGGGCCCGTTCGACTCGGGCGCCGGCGGCCACGGCGGCCTGTGCGGAGCGGCGCAGGTTAGCGTCGTCGAAGTTGGCCAGCCGGTTGGCTGATGCTCGGTGTTCGCGGCGCTGCCGCCGCTCGTCCCAGACGGTGAGGGTCTTATGGGCGCCCACATGTGTGAGCAGCTGAGCGATGGAGTCGGCGTCGCGGATCACCACTCGGTCTGCGCTGCGCACCTCACGGGCCTTAGCGGTGATTCCCAGCCGTCGAGCAGCACCGACCAGTGCCAGGGCTGCTTCGGGGCCGGGGCAGGTGACTTCCAGCGAGCAGGACCGGCCGGGCTCGGTCAGGGAGCCGTGGGCGAGGAACGCTCCGCGCCACACGGCGACGGCGTCTGCGGCCGAACCGTTGACGATCACTGCCGGCAGCCCCCGGACCGGCCGTCCGCGGGCATCTATCAGTCCGGTCTGGCGAGCCAGCGCATCCCCTTCGCGCACCACACGCACCACGTACCGGGCGCCGCGCTTGAGGCCGTTTCCGGAGACGACGATGATCTCGCAGCTGTGCCCGTAGACCTCCCCCAGATAGGTGCGCAGCCTGCGTGCGGTGACCGCGTGGTCAAGTTCGGCTTCGATGACGATTCGCCGAGAGATGACGTGCAGGCCGCTGGCGAAGCGCAGCATCGCGGAGACCTCGGCCTTGCGTTCGGAGGTGGTGGAAACCTCAACTCGGGAGAGTTCGTCCTTGACCGACTCGGTCAGCGCCATAGCTATCGGATCCTCGTGGGGTGTCGTCGTCGTAGTGGTCGGTGGCCATCTCGGCGAAGGCCATCGTACTGAACTTTTGCCTCAGTCAGGCAACCTGCCTAATCAGCGCCGGTAATCGGCGTTCAGCCATCAAACACCTCGTTGAAGGCAATGGCCAGGCGCAGCGGATCATGGACGTCGGGGCGCTCCTGGCTGCGGACCCGGGCGTAGGTGATCTCCGCACCGAGTCGCTGCGCGGCTGCTGCGAACGCCTCCCGCTCGTCCTCCCTGACACTGTGCGGGTCGGCGATGATGGCGTCAATGTGCAGGTCCGGGGCGTAGTGGGCGATCACATCAATATGTTCTGCCGGGCTCATGCCGCGGGTCTCTCCGGTCTCCGCATTGAGGTTCATCACCACACAGCGCTTGGCCTCGGTTCCGTAGAGCGCGCTGCGCAGATCCTCCAGCAGCAGGTGGGGCAGCACCGAGGTGTACCAGGAGCCGGGGCCGAACACGACCCAGTCGCTGAGCTCGATGGCCGTCACCGCCTCGGCGCACGCTTCGGCCTCAGCGGGGTGGATCTGCATGTCGGTGAGGCGTCCGAGCATGCCGGCGTGGGCCAGCTGAGCCTGCGAGGAGATGCGCGCCTGCTCCTGGGCGCCCTCCTTGGGCTGGACTGGGTCGGGCTGGACCAGCCCGGACATGGTCAGGGGTGTTCGAGACATCGGCAGCACCTGCCCGCGGGCTCCCAGCAGCGCACCGGCCCAGCGCAGTCCGTCCACGGGGTCGCCCAGCAGTTCCCACAGGGCGACGATGAGCAGGTTCCCCATGGCATGGTCGTCGAGGCTGCCGGTGACTCCGTCTTTGGATCTGAACCGGTGCTGCATCACATCGGCCCAGGTCTTTCCCCAGTCGGTGTCATCGCACAGGGCGGTCAGCGCCATCCGCAGGTCCCCCGGCGGCAGCACGTCCATATCCCGGCGCAGCCGACCGGATGAGCCGCCGTCGTCGGCCACCGTGCAGATTGCCGTCAGGTGTTCGGCGGCGATGATGCGCAGTGCGGACAGTGTGGCTTTCAGTCCGTGGCCCCCGCCCAACGCTGAGACGCGGAACGACGGGCCCCCGGGCAGGGCCCGAAGGTTCTGGGTGGTGGTCAGCGGGGCCATCGGCCCGGAGAAGGACTGGCTCATGGCGGCTCCGGCCTATTCCCGGCCCAGGTCGCGGTGGAGGGTGTTGACCGTGACATTGGGCAGCTGGGCCAGACGGCGCGCCAATTCCTCCCCGATGGTCACAGAGCGGTGCTTGCCGCCGGTGCAGCCCACCGCCAGCGTGGCGTAGTGCTTGTTCTCCCGGCGGTAGCCCTCCAGCACCGGCATCAGGGCCTCCACGTAGCGGTCCACGAACTCTCCGGCGCCTTTGTCCACCAGAACATAGTCGCGGACCCGCTCATCCTGGCCGGTCAGCGGGCGAAGCTCAGGCACCCAGTGCGGATTGGGGACGAAGCGCACATCGGCCAAAAAGTTGGCATCGGCCGGGACCCCATATTTGAAGCCGAAGCTCATCACGTTCAGCCGCAGGGTGATGGGTCCGTCGTCGTTGAAGAGTTCGTTGACGGTGTTGGCCAGCGAGTGGACGTTGAAGTCCGTGGTGTCCAGCACGATGTCGGCCTGCTCCTTCACCGCACCCAGCAGCTCGCGTTCGGCCCGGAGCCCGTCCAGTATGCGGCCCGAGCCCTGCAGCGGGTGCGGGCGGCGGCCCTGCTCGAACCGGCGCACCAGCAGGTCGTCGGAAGCCTCGAGGAACAGCACACGATAGGTGATGCCGGCCGCAGCGATCTGCGCCAGGCTCTCCTGCATGGAGGAGTAGAGCCCACGGCTGCGCGCATCCAGCACCACGGCCATCTTCTCCACGGAGCCGGGGTTTCGTGCCACCAGATCCATCATGGTGGCGATGAGCTCAGGCGGCAGCCCCTCCACCACATACCAGCCCATATCTTCCAGGGCGTGGGAGGCGGTGGTGCGCCCGGCCCCAGACATGCCGGTGATGATCAGCAGCTCCTTCTCCGGCGGCTTCACCGATTTCAGATCTGCGGGGTCATGGCTCATGAGCACGACTCTACCCCGTGGGGCGACCCTCGTCAGCCGGATTCCGGGCCGCTGTCCCGCAGGTGATCCAAGATGCTGTGGGCGGTCCGCAGCCCGATTCCGGGAACTTCTGCGACCTGCTCGGGGGTGGCCTGCGTGAGGTTCGCCACCGACCCGAAGTGGGCGACCACGGCGGCGCGACGCTTGGGCCCCAGGCCCGCCACTGCGTCGAGGGCGGAGGCAGTCATCTGCTTCGACCGTGCCGAACGGTGGTACTTGATGGCGAAGCGGTGAGCCTCATCGCGGATGCGCTGGAGCATAAAGAGTGCCTCGGAGGTGCGCGGCAGCACCAGCGGGAAGTCGTCGGCGGGCAGCCAGACCTCTTCCAGCCGTTTGGCCAGTCCGACGACGACCAGCTCCTGCAGGCCCAGGTCGTCCAGCGCCCGGCGCGCGGCGTTGACCTGGGGCTGGCCACCG
The DNA here is from genome assembly GCA_052089225.1 of Nesterenkonia sp. GTDB lineage: Bacteria > Actinomycetota > Actinomycetes > Actinomycetales > Micrococcaceae > Nesterenkonia. The sequence continues at coordinate 75,849 of JBQCZP010000001.1, read as the reverse complement.
TCGACGACGACCAGGCTGGGCGGGTAGGCGAACTTCTGCTCCTCGGGCGCGGTGGTGTCGGAGATCTCGCCGGACTGCAGCGGCCCCTGCTCAGCGATCTCCTTCAGGTATCTGTTGAAGCGCCGGGTGATCACATCGTGCATCGCAGCAGTGTCGTCCCGGGCGGCCTGACCGCGTATGGAGAATCTGCGGTAGTCGCGCTTCTTGGGCAGCCCGTCCTCCAGCACCACCATGGAGGCCACCACGTTGGTCCCGGAGGTGTGGGAGACGTCGAAGCATTCGATGCGCATCAGCGGCTCGGCGAGGTCCAGGTTCTCCTGCAGCTCACGCAGCGCCGCTGAGCGGGTGGTGATGTCGCTGGAGCGCCGAGCCTTGTGCAGCTTCAGGGCCTGCTCAGCGTTCTCGGCCACGGTGCCCAGCAGCGCGGCCTTGTCGCCGCGGCGCGGCACCCGCAGACTCACCTGTGCTCCGCGCCGCTCGGAGAGCCATTCGGTCAGCTCAGCGTGGTTCTCCGGCAGGGCCGGCACCAGCACTTCACGGGGGATGCGTTCGGCATCGGGCATATCCCCGTAGATCTGCAGCACCAGCTGTTCGACCAGGCGGGCATCGTCGATCTCTTCGACCTTCTCGGAGACCCAGCCGCGCTGACCGCGGATCCGGCCCTGACGGACGTGGAAGACCTGGGCGCTGGCCTCCAGCTCGTCCTGGGCGAAGGCGAAGATATCGGCTTCGGTGGCCTCGGGAAGGACGACGGCGTTGCGCTCGAACACCCGGCGCAGCGCCTGAAGGTCGTCGCGGTGGCGGGCGGCGTCCTCGTAGCGCAGCTCGGTGACCGCCTGCTTCATCTGCGTCTCGATGCGACGCATATGCGGTTCGGGCCGGCCGGCCATGACGTCGACGAACTCCTCGGCGAGCTCGCGATGGTCCTCCACCGAGATGTTGCCCACGCAGGGGGCTGCGCATTTGTCGATGTAGCCCAGCAGGCAGGGCCGCCCCGAGGCTTCGGCGCGCTTATACACCCCGGCGGAGCAGGAGCGGACCGGGAACACCCGCAGCATCGTGTCGACCGTTTCGCGGATCGCCTTGGCCGGGTGGAAGGGGCCGAAGTACCTGACCCCGGGCTTCTTATCGCCGCGCATGACTTGGACCCTGGGGACCTTCTCGTTCATGGTCACCGCGAGGTAGGGGTAGGACTTATCGTCGCGGTACATGATGTTGAACCGCGGCGTGTGCTGCTTGATCCAGGTGTACTCCAGCTGGATGGCCTCCAGCTCAGAACCCACCACGGTCCACCCCACTGATGAGGCGGCGTGCACCATCGCATAGGTCTTCGGCGGCAGCTGCCGCACTGAGGTGAAGTAGGAGTTCAGCCGCGACCTGAGGTTCTTGGCCTTACCCACATAGACGACCCGGCCGTGCGGGTCCAGGAAGCGGTAGACGCCGGGCCGGGTGGGGATCTCCCCGGGTTGGGGCCGGTAGTCGGCTGGGTCAGCCATCGGCTCCACTGCTTGAGTCGGACGGGGGCGTGTTGTAGGACTCCACTCGCTGCTGGCCGGAGAGTTCGGCGATGGCATCCATGATCTGCGATGTGGCCTGACGGCGCACCGGCAGCGGGTGCTTCTCCCCCAGGTGCTCGAACCTCAGCGACTCACCGATGTGCATCTGAAACTTCGCCGGCCGAATCATGGTCCTGTCCGGCGGCTGCAGCTTCTGGGTGCCGATGAGTCCTACGGGGACCACGGGAACGCCGGTGGCCAGGGCCAACCAGCCGACTCCGTTCTTGCCCCGGTACAGCCGACCGTCGCGGCTGCGGGTCCCCTCCGGGTAGATCCCGATCCCGTAGCCGGCGTTGATGAGCGTGGTGAGGCCGAAGAGCGCTTCTACGGCGCCGGACTGTCTGGTGCGGTCCACCGGCACTGACCCGAAGGATTCGAAGAACAGCTTCTTGGCCCGGCCGCTGAGTCCCGCCTGGGTGAAGTACTCTGCTTTGGCGATGAAGCTCACCGGCCGTGGGAAGATTCCCTGGATCAGCACGGAGTCCAGGAAGCTTAGGTGGTTGCTGGCGACGATGAAACCGCCGTCGTCGGGCACGTTGTCGAGTCCGGTGACCACTGGTCGGCAGAGCAGACGGGTCAGCCCGCCGCCAGCGTTGCGGATGCGTTCTTGGCCCTTGGTGCGCCCTTCCAGGACGGCGGTGGTCTCAGGTGTCCCCGGTGCAGTGCTCACTTGGTGGAGTCTAACAATTGGGGGACGAAACTCAGCCGAGGGGGATCTGGCTGAGCACCGGCGCCAGGAATCGGCCGGTGTGTGAACCGGTCTTCTGGTGCTCTGCTGCGACCTGCTCCGGGGTGCCTTCGGCGACGACCAGTCCCCCGCCGGATCCGCCCTCGGGCCCCAAGTCCAGCAGCCAGTCGGAGGATTTGATGACGTCTAGGTTGTGCTCGATGGTGACCACGGTGTTGCCCTTGTCCACCAGGCCCTGCAGGACGGCCAGGAGTTTGCGGATATCTTCGAAGTGCAGCCCGGTGGTCGGCTCGTCCAACACGTAGATGGAGCGGCCGTTGGATCGCTTCTGCAGCTCGGAGGCGAGTTTGACCCGCTGCGCCTCACCGCCGGAGAGCGTGGTGGCGGCCTGGCCGAGCCGCACGTAGCCCAGTCCGACCTCGACCAGGGTGTTCAGGTGCCGGGCGATGGGCGCAAAGGCGGCGAAGAAGTCGGCGGCGTCCTCGATGGGCATGTTGAGCACTTCGGCGATGTTCTTGCCCTTGTAGAGGATCTCCAGGGTCTCGCGGTTGTAGCGGTCCCCCTGGCAGACTTCGCAGGGCACGTAGACATCGGGCAGGAAGTTCATTTCAATCTTCAGGGTGCCGTCGCCGGCGCAGGCCTCGCAGCGTCCGCCCTTGATGTTGAAGCTGAAGCGTCCGGGCTGGTAGCCGCGGGCCTTGGACTCGTTGGTGGAGGCGAAGAGCTTGCGAATGTGGTCGAACACCCCGGTGTAGGTGGCCGGGTTGGACCGTGGGGTGCGGCCGATGGGGCTCTGGTCGACTTGGATGATCTTGTCCAGATGGTCTTCCACGCCGTCGATCCGGCGGTGGCGACCGGGCACCTGACGGGCGTTGTTGAGCTTATTCGCCAGGGCTTTGGCCATGATCTCGTTGATCAGCGTGGATTTGCCCGAACCGGAGACCCCGGTGACGGTGAGGAAGACCCCCAGCGGAACATCGACGCTGACGTTGTCGAGGTTGTTCTCCTCGGCCTCCACGATGTGCAGCATGCGCTCGGCGTCCACGGGGCGGCGCTGCTGGGGCAATGCGATAACCCTGCGGTGGGCCAGGTAGTCGCCGGTGATCGAGCTTTCGTTCTCGTACAGACCTGCGACGGAGCCGGAGTGGACGATGTGGCCGCCGCGCTCCCCCGCCCCGGGGCCGATGTCTACGATCCAGTCAGCCTTGGCGATGGTCTCCTCATCGTGCTCAACGACGATGAGTGTGTTGCCCAGATCCCGCAGCCGGGTCAGGGTCTGGATGAGTCGAGCGTTGTCCCGCTGGTGCAGCCCGATGGAGGGCTCATCGAGCACGTAGAGCACTCCGACCAGCCCGGAGCCGATCTGGGTGGCCAGCCGGATGCGCTGAGCCTCCCCGCCGGAGAGCGTTCCGGCGGCCCGCTCCAGGGTGAGGTAGGTGAGGCCGACGTCGAGCAGGAACTGCAGCCGGGCGTCGATCTCCTTCAGCACCTGGTCGGCGATCTTCGCGTCGCGGGACGTGAGCTCGATGGCGGCGAAGAAGTCCGCGCACTCTTCCAGGGACAGCCGCGCCACATCGGCGATGGACCGGCCGTTGACCAGCACGGAGAGCACCGCCGGGTTCAGCCGCTGACCGTCGCACCCCGGGCATGGGATCTGACGCATGTACTGCGCGTAGCGGTCGCGGGCGTTGTCCGACTCGACCTCGGAGTGCTTGTGCTCGATGTGGGCGAGCACCCCTTCGAACCCGCTAGTGTAGCGGCGCTCGCGGCCCCACCGGTTGCGGTAGGAGACTTTGACCTTGAAGTTGCGACCGTGCAGCAGCGCCTTCTTGGCCTTGGTCGGAAGGTCTTTCCACGGGGTCGTCATGGAGAAGTCGAGCTCCTCGGTGAGCCCGCTCATCAGCCGCAGCCAGTACTTCTTGGTCTCCACCCCCATGGCCCAGGGGGCGATGGCGCCCTGGTTGAGGGAGAGCGTGTCGTCGGGGACCACCAGGTCCGGATCGACTTCCAGCCGCGAACCGATCCCGGAGCAGACCTCGCAGGCGCCGAAGGGTGAGTTGAAGCTGAAGGTGCGCGGTTCGATCTCGTCAATGGGCAGCGGGTGCTCATTGGGGCAGGCGAGGTTCTCGGAGAAGCTGCGGTGCTTGGGGCCGGTCAGCCCCTCCGGCACGCGATCGGGATTCGCAGGCTCGCCGTCGTCGTCGAGGTCCACCATGTCGATCACCACGCGGCCGTCGGCCTGCTTCAGCGCCGTCTCCACCGAATCGGTGAGCCGCTGCTGGATGCCCTCGCGGATGACCAGCCGGTCGATGACCACTTCGATGGAGTGCTTATACGTCTTCTCCAGTGTGGGCGGATCGTTGAGCTGGACGAGCTCGCCGTCGACCAGCGCGCGGGAGAAGCCGGCGCCGGCCAGCTCCCGGAAGAGGTCCTTGAACTCGCCCTTGCGGTCACGGACCACCGGGGCCAGCACCTGGAACCGTGTCTTCTCCGGGAACGCGAGCACCTGGTCGACGATCTGCTGCGGGGTCTGCCGCTCGATCACCTCGCCGCACTGCGGACAGTGCGGCACCCCGATGCGCGCCCAGAGCAGCCGCAGGTAGTCGTGAATCTCGGTGACGGTGCCCACTGTGGAGCGCGGGTTGCGGCTGGTGGACTTCTGGTCGATGGATACCGCCGGGGAGAGGCCTTCGATGAAGTCGATGTCCGGCTTGTCGACCCGGCCCAAGAATTGGCGGGCGTAGGCGGAGAGCGACTCCACGTAGCGGCGCTGGCCCTCAGCGAAGATGGTGTCGAAGGCCAGCGAGGACTTCCCCGATCCGGAGAGGCCGGTGAAGACGATGAACGCGTTGCGCGGCAGCTCGACGCCGACGTTCTTCAGGTTGTGCTCGCGTGCGCCCTGGACGACGATGCGGTCCGCCTCGGCCAGGCCGGCGCCCTCGACCAGCCCCGCGGCACCGTTCTTATCGGCCTGTGGCGCAGACCCGGCGCGGTAGTAGTCGTCGACGGATTCGATCACTGGGGCAGACGTCTCAGGCACGCGCATCATTCTACGACTGATCTCGCGTTCGAACAAGTGTTCGAGGTCACCATGGAACAGACCTCGAGGAGAAAGTGCACCACTTCACGGCCTATGAGTGAGTCACCGCCTCGGCATACACTGGACCCTATGCCCTCGGAAAGCTCCTTGATCTACGACCTGCCCGCAGTCACAGTTCGGCGCATCGCAGTGAGCGAGATGAGCAACAACGTCTACCTGCTCACCGCCAAGAAGTCAGGGGTGCAGGTGCTCATCGACGCCGCGGATCAGCCTGACACCGTGGAGGCGATGCTGACCGCCGCCACCGAAGACACCCCCTGCTCCCCCGGCCTGCGCGCCGTGCTCACCACCCACCAGCACTGGGACCATATTCGTGCGCTGCCGCAGCTGGCCCGCACACAGGGGATGGACACACAGGGGGTGGAGCTGGCCGCCGGCGCCGAGGACGCTGACGCCATCGAATCGGCCCAGGACGTGAGCATCCACCGCCGACTGCAGCACGGCGAGAGCGTCCAGTACGACGGGATCTCCCTGGATGTGATCCACCTGCGCGGCCACACCCCCGGCTCAGTCGCCTTCGTGTACTCGGTGGAGGACGGGCCCGCCCACATCTTCACCGGGGATGCGCTCTTCCCCGGCGGAGTCGGCAAAACGTGGAACGAGGCGGACTTCTCCTCGTTGATCGACGACGTCGAGGCGCGGCTCTTTGCCGAGTACGACGACGACACCATCATCCACCCCGGCCACGGGGCTCCAACCACTCTGGGTGAGGAACGGCCACAGCTGAGCCAGTGGCGCGAGCGCGGCTGGTGAGCCCCGCAACGGCGGCGGCGCCCAAGCTGGAGGTCCCCGAGGCCGCGGCGTGGCGCGCGCTGAGCCCCGAAGAGCTGTTCGACACTTTCAACACCTGGGTCCAGGCCCGCGGGCTGCAGCTCTACCCGGCCCAGGAGGACGCGGTCGCCGAGCTGGCCGACGGCCATCACGTGATCATGTCCACCCCCACCGGATCCGGCAAGTCCATGGTGGCGTTGGCCGCGCACTTCTTCGCCCTGACCCGCGGTGAGCGAAGCGTCTACACCGCTCCCATCAAGGCGCTGGTCTCCGAGAAGTTCTTCTCGCTGGTCGAGGTCTTCGGTCCAGCCAACGTGGGGATGGTCACCGGGGATTCGGCGGTCAACGCGCAGGCCCCCATCATCTGCTGCACCGCCGAGATTCTGGCCAACGAGTCGCTGCGCGACGGCGAAGAGGCCGACGTGGGCCCGGTGGTGATGGACGAGTTCCACTTCTACGCCGATCCGCACCGCGGTTGGGCCTGGCAGGTGCCGCTGATCGAGCTCGGGGCGGGTTCGGGGGCTCAGAGCAGAGCCCAGTTCCTGCTGATGTCAGCCACCCTGGGCGACACCAGCACGTTCCAGCGCCGCATCGCCGACCGGACCGGCCGCGACGTCGTCGTCGTCTCCTCAGCTGTGCGTCCGGTGCCGCTGAGCTATGAGTACTCCACCACCCCCCTGGTGGATAAGCTCGAGGAGCTGGCTGAGACCAGGCGGGCCCCGGTCTATGTGGTCCACTTCTCCCAGCGGGCGGCGGCAGAGAGCGCCGCGGGGCTGATGAGCCTGAAGCTGCTGTCCAAGGACGAGCGCGAACTGCTGGGTGAGCAGCTGAAGACCTTCCGCTTCGCCAAGGGCTACGGTCAGACGCTGTCACGGCTGCTGAAGTCCGGCGTCGGGGTCCACCACGCCGGCATGCTGCCCAAGTACCGCAGGCTGGTGGAGCAGCTGTCCCAGCAGGGGCTGCTGAAAGTCATCTCCGGAACCGACACGCTCGGGGTGGGCATCAACGTACCCATCCGCACGGTGCTGCTGACCGGGCTGTCCAAATATGACGGGGTCCGGGTGCGCCAGCTCAACGCTCGGGAGTTCCACCAGATCGCTGGCCGCGCCGGCCGGGCCGGCTTCGACACCGAGGGCACTGTGGTGGTCCAGGCGCCGGAGCACGTCATTGAGAACGAGTCCGCAGCCCGGAAGTTGGCCGCCAAGCACGCCGGCGATGAGACCAAGCTGGCGCAGGCGATGAAGACCAAGCCGAAGAAGAAGCCGCCGGAGGGGTTCGTCTCCTGGAGTGAGAAGACCTACCAGCGGATCATCGAGGCCTCCCCCGAGCCGCTGGTCTCCCGGATGCAGGTCACCTACGCCATGGTGCTGCACCTGCTCAACCGCCCGGAGAACACCATTCTGGCGGCCCGCCGGCTGATCACCAGCTCCGATGAGACTCCGGCCCGGCAGGCGCAGCTGCAGCGCCGGGCCCTGCAGATTCTGCGTGAGCTGCTGGCCGCCGGTGTGCTGGAGAGGCTGGATGAGCCCGACGCCGACGGCCGCACCGTGGATCTGCAGGTCGAGCTGCAGGACGACTTCGCCCTGAACCAGCCGCTGGCGCCCTTCGCTGTGGCCGCCCTGGAGCTGCTGGACCCGGAGTCGGAGACCTATGCGTTGGATGTGATCAGCGTCATCGAGTCGATCCTGGAGACCCCGCACCAGGTGACCGGTGCGCAGGTGAAGAAGCTCAAGGGTGAGCGGATCGCCGAGCTGAAGGCCGAGGGGGTCGACTACACCGAGCGGATGCGGATCCTCGACGAGATGACCCACCCGCAGCCGTTGGCCGAACTGCTGGAGCAGCAGTTTGAGGTCTACCGGGCCGCGGCGCCCTGGGCCGGCGACTATGAGCTGGCGCCCAAGTCAGTGGTGCGCGACATGATCGAGCGCGCCTTCACCTTCGTGGACGCGGTGAACTTCTACGGCCTGGCCCGCAGCGAAGGTGTGCTGCTGCGCTACCTCTCCGACGCCTACCGCACGCTGCGCCAGACCGTGCCCGCCACACAGGTAAACGAGGAGCTGGAGGACCTGACCGAATGGCTGGGCGAGGTGATCCGGCAGACCGACTCCTCCCTGCTGGAGGAGTGGGAGCGCCTGGCCACTGCTGATGATCCGGACAAGCTCGCCGAGCTGCAGCGCAGCCACGATGAGGCCGCGCCGCCGGCACCGCCCACCGGCATCAGCGGCAATGAGCGGGCCTTTGCGGTGCTGATCCGCAATGCGATGTTCCGCCGGGCCGAGCTCTTCGCCAATGAGCGGGAAGAGGCTCTGGCGGCGTTGGAGCGGGAGCACTCCCCCACCTCGGAGTTCGCCTCTCCGGACCGCTGGGCCCAGGCCCTGGATGCGTTCTTCGACGAGTACGACGACGTCTACACCGACGAGAAGGCACGCAGCGCGGCCCATTTCCGGTTGGACAAGCAGCCCGCTGACCGGCCCGGCTTCTGGCACGCAGTCCAGGTGCTCGACGACGACCAGGGAAACCACGACTGGGCAATCCACGCCTGGATCGACCTGAACGCCTCCGATGAGGCCGAGGCCGCCGTCGTCACCGTCCACCATGTAGGAGAGCTGAAGACCGTATGAGCGCGACCGCCTCTCGTCAGCTGATCGACGGCACCCGCATCACCGATCACCACGTCAGGGTCCCGCTGAACTGGGCAGAGCCCGGGGGGTCAGGTTCGGAGGGCGAACAGATCACGGTGTACGCGCGGGAGTTCGTCGCCGCGGAGGCGCTTGCTCACGGCGAGGCCCACGTTGTAGCGCTTCCCTATCTGCTGTTTCTGCAGGGTGGGCCCGGCGGCAAGGGCAACCGTCCGCCGAAGCTGTCGGGCTGGATGGCCGAGCTGGGCAAAGACTTTCGGATCATCATGCTCGACCAGCGCGGCACCGGGCTGTCTACTCCGCTCAACCGGCAGACTCTCGCCGGGCACGGCTCAGCTGCTGAGCAGGCCGCCTACCTGCGGCACTTCCGCGCCGACTCCATCGTCAAAGATGCCGAGGCGCTGCGTCGGCAGCTGGGCATCGCGTCCTGGACCGTGTTCGGACAGAGCTTCGGCGGCTTCTGCACGCTGACCTACCTCTCCTTCCACCCGGAGGGGATGGACCGCGCACTGATCACCGGTGGCCTGACGCAGCTCACCGGGCACGCAGACCGCGTCTATCAGCACACGTACCCGAAGATGGCGGCCCGCAACGCAGAGTACTTCACCCGCTTTCCCGAGGACCGCGGGCAGCTGGACGCCGTGGCCGCGCATCTGCGGGAGAATGATGTGCGCCTGCCGGACGGCTCTGCGCTGACCGTGGCCAGGCTGCAGCTGCTGGGTCTGTTGCTGGGCGGAAACGCGAAGGTCGACACGCTGCACTACCTGCTGGAGGAGGCCTTCACGGGTCCGGAGAGGACTCAACTGTCGGATACGTTCCTCGCCGCTGTGGGGCAGCACATCTCGTTCGCCTCTAATCCGCTGTATGCGGTGATGCACGAGTCCATCTACGGCCAGCCTGCCCACCTCACCGACAAGCGCGGGGACACCGGTTGGGCCGCCCAGCGGGTGCGTGATGAGTTCCCGGAGTTCTCCCCCGAGGCCGAGTCTCCGCTGCTGCTGGGCGAGATGATCCTGCGTGAGCACGTGCAGCTGGATCCGGTGCTGGCACCGCTGATGGGGACCGCTGACGCTGCTGCCGCGGTCGATGACTGGACAGCGCTCTATGACTTGGACCAGCTGGCGCAGAACACGGTCCCTGCAGCCGCTGCGGTCTACACCGACGACGTCTTCGTCGCCCGCGAGCTCTCCCTGGAGACCGCTGAGCGGGTGCGCGGACTCAGCGTCTATGAGACCGATCAGTTTCACCACGACGGCATCAGCGACGACGGCCCCGCGATCCTTCGCGAACTGCTCAGCCGCACGGAGCTCTGATCCGCCGGCCGGCTGGCGCGCCAGGCGGCCGGAAGTCCACCACGGCAGCGTTCGATCAGGCAGCGGGATTCAGCGCAGACACCGAACCGTGTCGAGCGATCAGACCCTGGTCAAAAGTCACCAATGTCATGGCGGCGCACTGCGCAAAGGCTGCCAAATAGTCGTCGGTCCAGAGCCTGTGGCTGTTGTCAGGCCGGGCCGACATCGTACGCCATACGGCTTCGACATTTCCGGGCTCCTCTACGCGGCTCACCCGGTGGTCCGCCTCTAAGGCTGTATAGACTCGCCAGGCTTCAACTCGGGTAAGCAACTGCTCCCCCATCAAAGCCCGCAGTGTGAGCAGCCTCAACAACCCCATCTGCGTCACGCGGCAAAACGCCCGATTGCCCTCAGCCGATTCAAACCATTCAGCTGCCGTGTGATGATGGGGATGCCCTGACCAGGACAGAGCCAGCCACACATTCACATCGGGCAAAAACCTCACCCCAGGACTCCCTGAGCATCACTGTGGGTCAGCAAATCCTCAATCTGCGCATTGGTGAGACTGCGTACAGCCGGCGAATCGCCTTTCTGCCCGACCAGCGGCAGTTGGACTTCTCCGAAGCCTCGACTGGCCACACTCGTACTCACTTCTCGCTCCAGAACTCGCACGAAAAGCTCCTTCAGGGTTTCACCCTGCTCCGCAGAGCGAACCTTGGCCTTTCGCATCAGCTCATCTGGTATATCCACGGTGGTGCGCATAAACACATATTAGCATTCGCGCAGGTCTGGAATCTGTCGCCTACTGCGCGGCCTTGATGGCGCGCAGCTCGCGTTTGAGGTCGCCGAGCTCGTCACGCAGCCGGGCCGCCAGCTCAAAGTTCAGCTCCTCCGCAGCCCGGTGCATCTGCTCGGTGAGCTGGGCGATCAGATCCTCAGTGCTGGCCGCAGGGGTCTGCGCCGCCAGGCTCTCCTGGCCGGCGTCCGGGTCCGTGGCCTCGGCGTCGTCGTCCTTCTGCAGCGCGGTGAGACCGCGGTGGCCCTTGCCGTATTGGAACCCGGTAGCAAGACCGCCCATGCCCTGCAGCAGGTCAGCGGTGTCGGCGTCTTCGCGTGCCAGCTGATCGGTGATGTCGGCGATGCGTTTCACCAGCGGGGCAGGATCGATGCCGTGCTCCTCGTTGTAGGCGATCTGCTTCTCCCGGCGGCGGTTGGTCTCATCAAGAGCACGCCGCATGGAGTCGGTGACCTTATCAGCGTACATATGCACTTGGCCGTACAGGTTTCGTGCCGCACGGCCGATGGTCTGGATGAGTGAGGTGGTCGAGCGCAGGAAGCCTTCTTTATCGGCGTCGAGGATCGCCACCAGCGAGACCTCGGGAAGATCCAGGCCCTCGCGCAGCAGGTTGATGCCGACCACCACGTCGAAGGTTCCCTGGCGCAGCTCCCGCAGAATCTCGATCCGCCGCAGCGTGTCCACATCAGAGTGCAGGTACTCCACCTTCACCCGGTGCTCCAGCAGGTATTCCGTAAGGTCCTCCGCCATGCGTTTGGTCAGCGTGGTGACCAGCACCCGCTCCCCACGCTCACTGCGGGCGCGGATCTCCTCCAGCAGGTCGTCGATCTGGCCCTTGGTGGGCTTGACCACCACTTCGGGATCCACCAGGCCGGTCGGCCGAATGATCTGCTCCACCGCACCGTCGGCCTGCCCCAGCTCGTAGCGGCCGGGCGTGGCGGACATGTAGACGGTCTGGCCGATGCGGTCTAGGAACTCATCCCACTTCAGCGGGCGGTTGTCCATGGCCGAGGGCAGCCGGAACCCGTGGTCCACCAGCGTGCGTTTGCGCGACATATCGCCCTCATACATGCCGCCGATCTGCGGGATGGACACATGCGATTCGTCCACGATCAGCAGAAAGTCGTCCGGGAAGTAGTCCAGCAGGCAGTGCGGGGCGGAGCCGGCCTCGCGGCCGTCGATGTGCCGGGAGTAGTTCTCGATGCCGTTGCAGAAGCCCATCTGCTGCATCATCTCCAAATCATAGGTGGTGCGCATGCGCAGGCGCTGAGCCTCCAACAGCTTGTCCTGGGACTCCAGCTCCTGCAGCCGCTCGCGCAGCTCGTCCTCGATGGTGGTGATCGCCTTGGCCATGCGCTCGTCGCCGGCCACATAGTGGCTGGCGGGGAAGATGTACATCTCGTCCTCCTCACGCACCACCGTTCCGGTGAGCGGGTGCAGAGTTTGGATCGACTCGATCTCGTCGCCGAAGAGCTCGATGCGCACCGCGAGCTCCTCATACATGGGGATGATCTCCACGGTGTCCCCGCGCACCCGGAAGGTGCCGCGGTGAAAATCAGTGTCGTTGCGCACGTACTGCATGGCCACGAACCGGCGCAGCAGCTCGTCGCGGTCAATCGTCTCTCCGCGCTTGACCGGCACCATCTGGGCGATGTACTCCTCCGGGGTGCCCAGACCGTAGATGCAAGAGACCGTGGCCACCACCACCACGTCGCGCCGAGTCAGCAGCGCGTTGGTGGCCGAGTGCCGCAGCCGTTCCACCTCGTCGTTGACCGAGGAGTCCTTCTCGATGAAGGTGTCCGTCTGCGGAACGTAGGCCTCCGGCTGGTAGTAGTCATAGTAGGAGACGAAGTATTCCACAGCGTTGTTGGGCAGCAGTTCGCGGAACTCGTTGGCCAGCTGCGCGGCAAGCGTCTTGTTCTGGACCATCACCAGGGTGGGTCGCTGAATGCGTTCGATCAGCCAGGTCGCCGTCGCGGATTTGCCGGTGCCGGTGGCGCCCATGAGCACCACGTCCTTCTCCCCGCCCTCGATCCGCTCGGCAAGCTCGTCGATGGCTTGGGGCTGGTCGCCGGAGGGGCTGAACGGGCTCTCGACCCTGAAGGGTGCGACCGTCCGCGAAATCTTCGGCGCAAGACTCATCGTTGGCTCACTTCCCGTGTGCTTGTGTGGGGCCGATCCCCGGCTCACTCACCTGCCAGTCTACGCGCTCGCCTTCGAAGCTCTGTTCGACAGTGTGCTCCACAGCCGATCCACCTGCTCGTGCAGGTCCTCCAGGGTGCCCGAGTTGTCCAGCACCACGTCGGCCGCTTCAGCCCGCTGTTCGTCGCTGGCCTGCGCGCTGATGCGGGATTCGGCATCGGCCCGGCTCATCCCGCGGTCCTCGGCCATGCGCCGCACCCGCTCCTCGTGGGGCGCCTGAACCACGACGACGACGTCGAACCTCTCCTGCTGACCGGTCTCGACCAGCAGCGGAATGTCTTCGACCACGATGCGTCCCTCACCGGCGGCTTCACGCAGCTGTGTCGCCGCCGCCCGTACCCGGGGGTGGACGATCGCGTTCAGCTGAGTGCGGGCGTCGTCGTCATTGAACACCCGCTCCCCCAGTGCCGGGCGGTCCAACGCGCCCGCCTCAGTGATGACCTCCTGACCGAACTCGGTGTGGATTTCGGCCAGTCCCTCGGTACCGGGTGCCACGACCTCACGGGACAGTTCGTCCGCGTCGATCACGACCGCGCCGTGCTCAGCCATACGCTGCGAGACGGCAGATTTCCCTGAGGCGATGCCGCCGGTCAGCCCGACACTGAGAATTCCGCTCATCCCTCGATGTTATGCGACGAAGATGCCCGCGCCGAAACCTGCTGGTGGAGTGCGTTTCCTACTCCTGTTGGCAGTTGCGGCGCGGGCATCCGCGGAGCGTTTCCTCAATCAGGTGCGCGGCGGATCGTCCCGGTGGGGGTTCGACTGATCCACCACGGGAATCTCACCGGTGCGGATGCGGTACTCAGTGACCACTTCCGGCTGTTCCGCGTGCTCCACCTCCGGGGCGTTCTCCGGCTGTGAGCCCTCAGCGTAGTCAGGGGCCACCACTGCATTAGCGAGCGTGTCGTCATTCTCGTACATGCGCCGCTCATACTCCTCCGGCGGCAAGGTCTGCAACCACCGTCGGGAGGGCAGGGCACCCAATTCGCCGGCATCCTCGCGCATCGCTCGGGAGAGGTTGTACATGATGAAGTACCCAAGGACGAAGAACGGAAGGCCGAAGACCAGGGCGACGTTCTGCAGGGCCGCCAGCCCGCCTTCACCTGTGGCGGTCAGCAGCAGCGCCGCGATGAAGCCGATAGAGACCGCCCAGAACCCTCGCTGGTGCAAGGGCGCGTAGCCTTCAAAGCCGTTGCACATGTCATCCAGGACCAGTGAACAGGAGTCCATGGAGGTGACGAAGAAGATGCCGACCAGCATGATGGCAATAGCGGAGGTCACGCTGGCCAGTGGGAACTCCCCCAGGAAGGCGAACAGTGCGGTCTCCACACCGTCCTCCACCACCGTCTCGGACAGGCCTCCGTCGCCATTGAGTTCGATGTCGAATACGCCGGTTCCCCAGACGCCGAACCAGACGATGGTGAACAGCGTCGGAAGTCCCAGGACGCCGGTGACGAACTGGCGCACCGTGCGGCCACGGGAGATCCGGGCGATGAAGATGCCGACGAAGGGTGCCCAGGCGATGGTCCACGCCCAGTAGAAGATAGTCCAGCTTTCCTGCCAGCCGGTGGATTCCAAGGTGTCGTTCCAGAAGCTGAGCTCCGGAAGCATGGTCAGGTAGACGCCGGCCCACTCGAACATGCCGCGCAGCAGGTACACCGTCGGCCCGGTGACCAGGATGAAGAGCAGCAGGGCCACTGCCGTCCAGATGTTGAAGTTGGACAGTCGCTTAATGCCCTTCTCCACACCAAGCACCGAGGAGATGGTGGCCACGATAGTGACTACGGCAATGATCATGATGAAGGACCACGCAGTGTCGGGCACGCCGAAGAGCTGTGCCAGGCCAGCGTGGATCTGCAGCGTACCCAGGCCGATGGACACTGCCACGCCGAAGATGGTGCCGACGATGGCGAAGACGTCGATGCCTTTGCCAATGGGCCCGTGGATTCGGTCGCCGAGCAGCGGCTGGAATATCGAGGAGACGCGCGGGGGAAGCTTGCGCTTATAGATGAAGTAGGCGAAGGCCAGTCCGGGCAGGGCGAAGATGGTCCAGGTGTGCAGCCCGAAGTGGAAGAGCGTGAAACCCATGGCCTCACTGGCCGCCTCCGGGGTGCCGCCCTCGATCCCTTCCTGCGCACCGCGAGGTGGGTTCTCAAAGTGGTTGGCCGGTTCAGCAACGGCCCAGAACATCAGAATCGTGCCGATGCCGGCGGCGAAGAGCATCCCGAACCAGGTGATATCGCTGTGCTCGGGCTTCTCCTCGTCATCTCCGAGCTTCATTCGGCCGAAACGCCCCACCGCCATCCAAATGAGGAAGAGCAGAAAGATGGTGACGCCGGAGGTGTAGAACCAGCCCATATTGTCATAGAGCCAGCCCGAGCCTGCGCCCCAGAAGTTGCCCATCTGGGTCGGGATGATGAGCGTGACGATGATGAAGACGGCGATGATGGCCGCTGAGACAAAGAATACGACGGGACTCGTCCGCAGCCGGAACAGGTCGTGGACCTTGTGGAGCATGAGGTTCCTCTCGGTGTCGGAGCGGGTCGGAATCCGACCCTCAACGGTGCTTTACGGTAAGCACGATCACACCCCAAATGCAACAGAAACCGCCGATCAGGTTAGGATCAGGCGGTTTCTGCTGCATTTTTTCAGTTATTCATCATCCGACGCGGGGGCATTTCGCCCCCCCGGGGGTCCGATTTCTACTTGCCGCCGGTGAGCTTCTCACGCAGAGCGGCCAGCGCCTCGTCGGAGGCCAGCGTTCCGCCGTCCTCCTCCGCAGCGGGTGTGGAGGAGTAGTTGGACGGAGCAGCCTCGGCCGGCTTGCGGGCCGAGCTGCTGCTGGAGGTGGAAGAGGATGAGCCGCCGGAGACGGTCGCCTCGGCTGCGGCCTCTGCGTCCGCCTCGACAGCCTTGCGGACCTGATCCTTGTGCGCCTCCCAACGCTCCTGAGCAGCGGCGTACTGAGCCTCCCACGCAGCGCGCTGGTCCTCGTAGCCCTCCATCCACTCGTTGGTCTCCGGGTCGAAGCCTTCGGGGTACTTGTAATTGCCCTCGTCGTCGTACTCGGCGTCCATTCCGTAGAGGGCGGGGTCGAAGTCCTCTGCGTCGGGGTCGACACCCTCGTTGGCCTGCTTCAGCGACAGGCTGATTCGGCGGCGCTCCAGGTCGATGTCGATGACCTTGACGAAGACGCCGTCGTTGACCGAGACGACCTGTTCGGCCAGGTCCACGTGGCGCACTGCCAGCTCGGAGATGTGCACCAGGCCCTCGATGCCGTCCTCGACGCGCACGAATGCACCGAAGGGCACCAGCTTGGTGACCTTGCCGGGCACGATCTGGCCCAGCGCGTGGGTGCGGGCGAAGGTCTGCCACGGGTCTTCCTGAGTGGCCTTCAGGGACAGCGAGACGCGCTCACGGTCCATGTCCACCTCAAGCACCTCGACGGTGACCTCCTGGCCGACGTCGACGACCTCGTTCGGGTGGTCGATGTGCTTCCAGGACAGCTCGGAGACGTGCACCAGGCCGTCGACGCCGCCGAGGTCCACGAAGGCGCCGAAGTTGACGATGGAGGAGACCACACCGGTGCGCACCTGACCGCGCTCGAGCTTGTTGAGGAAGCTGGAGCGGACCTCGGACTGAGTCTGCTCCAACCATGCGCGGCGGGAGAGGACCACGTTGTTGCGGTTCTTATCCAGTTCGATGATCTTAGCTTCGAGCTCCTGGCCGATGTAGGGCGCCAGGTCGCGGACGCGGCGCATCTCCACCAGGGAGGCGGGCAGGAAGCCGCGCAGGCCGATGTCCAGGATAAGACCACCCTTGACGACCTCGATGACGGTGCCGGTGACCACACCCTCCTCGTCCTTGACGCGCTCGATGTCGCCCCAGGCGCGCTCGTACTGGGCGCGCTTCTTGGACAGAATCAGCCGGCCTTCCTTGTCCTCCTTCTGGAGGACCAGGGCCTCGACCTGATCGCCGACGGCGACGACTTCGTCCGGGTCCACATCGTGCTTGATGGACAGTTCGCGGGACGGGATGACGCCTTCGGTCTTGTACCCGATGTCCAGGAGGACCTCGTCACGATCGACCTTGACGATGCTGCCTTCAACCATGTCGCCGTCTTCGAAGTACTTCATGGTCGCATCGACGGCTGCCATGAACTCTTCTGCGGTTCCGATGTCGTTGACGGCAACCTGGGGTGCACCGGGTGCTGTTGCGGTGGTGGTCATGTAGTAGGGGCTCCGATAGGGATAGTTTTCATTGGGTCAGTGCACGATTGGTTGAGCACTGAGCGGTGGACACATGTACAGGGCTTGAGCGCACACGAGGTGTTCGCGTACATTCGAGCGGGATCTGTAGCAGACGTCAGGTTCAGCGCCCGTGGGCACCAAAACCGGCTCTGTGCGCAGAACGCGCGGTGTCAGTCTATACTGCCGGGCCAACGAGGTTCAACTGAAGCCGTCTCACCCGAGGACCTCTCCCAATGTGGTCCATTCGATGCCGCGCCGGGCGGCATCTGCCAGAGCGGCTTCCATGCCGGCGGCCGACCCTGAACCGGGCCGGTTGAAGTGGCCGATCACGATGTCCCCCGGCGACGTGGCGGCCATGGCCCGCCGCACCTGCTCAGCACTGAAGGTGGCCCCGCCGTCGGCGTTGATCGAGTAGTTGACCACCTGATGCCCCAGCATGGTGACCATCTCTGCTGCGACTTCATCGGTGTGGGCGGTCCCGGAGCGAAAATATTTCATCGTCGATCCGTAGGTGGCCTGGAAGAAGTCGCAGTTGCCGACCACCTCCTCGTAGGCCTCCTGCAGGCTGAGTGTCCCGGGAAGCCCGTGCGCGGACCACCCGGAGACTGACAGAGGTCGGTGCTCGGTTCCGTGATTGGCGATCTCGAACAGCGGATCGTCCACCAATTCCTGGGTGACACCGGGGTTTGCCTCCGCCCAGCGCTGGTTGATGAACAGGCGGGCAGGTGTGGCGGTCTGCCGGAGACTCTGAATCAAGCGATGGTCATACCCGCAGCCGTGCCTTCCGCCACAGGCGTCAAGGGTCAGCACCGCCCGGCGGCCCGCGGCGGCGAAGCCGGTCACCGCACCGGTGACTTCCACTCCCCACTGCTGCCGTCCCCTCGGAAGATTATCGGTGCGGCTTCAGCCTACCGATCCCCGCAGCCAGAGGCGAAGGATTGCGGCGAATCATCAGAAGTGGGTGGCGCAGAACGGTGCAGTCGCCAGGTCGAATGTGGCGGCGAAGGCACCCCAGTCGGCGTCGTCGTCGGCGGTGATCCGGCCGGCGTCGCGCATCGTCAGCACGGAGACGTCGCCCAGGTAGAGCGAACCCAGGGTTTCGACGTCGAGGCTGAAGTGCTGCGGCGTCGTGCGGCTCTGCGTGCTGGTGACCTGGGCGATGCCTCCAGAGACCGAGACCGTAAAGGTGCCTGCGGCGATGCCCTGCGGATCGGTGAGGCTGAGGCTGAATTCGCCGTCGGAGCTCCACGCCCGGGCCTCCAGGGCTGCGACCGGGTTGAGGACGCGCACCCAGAGCATGTCCTCCACACCGGTGATGCTCCAAGCCCGAGCATTGGTCAGCGCGTGCGGGGTCGGATCCTGCACCGGTGCGCGCAGCGTGGCCCGCTCCACCGTGTCCAGCCCGCCCAGATAGCGCCACAGCTCCCGGCGGCTGACCTCGCTGCGCACGATCAGGTCGCCCACCGCGATGGTGCTGGGTTCGGTGTCCCAGCCCCGATGGGAGTAGGTGACGTAGCCGCCGATGCTGCCGTCGTCCAGCACGTGCACGGCCGCTCGCAGGCTGCGGTTCCAGCCGCCGTGCTCCTGCGGGTCCCACCGAGCGGACCGGGACTTCCAGTACCAGGCGTGGCGTCCCAGGGAGCCGCGGGTTGAGGTGTGAAAGTCTGCGAACACCTCTTTGATCGTGGACTCAAGTTTGGTGGGGTCCACCATGAGCACCTGACCTTCGGCGCCGGCGCGCAGCTGCAGCCGGTCTGCGAAGCTCTGGCCGAGATCGACCTGGACTTTGGCGTCGCGGGTGGCGACGCCGAACCCGAAGCGACCGTAGATGCTGCCCTCGCTGGCGGTGAGCACCGTGACGGCAAGGCCTTCGGCCACCGCCCGGTTCAGCGAATCAGTCATCATGTGCTTCAGGATCCCGCGGCGTCGGAAGCTGGGGGTCACGGTGACCCCGGTGATCAGCCGGGCCGGCAACGGCTCGGCTCCACCTGCGTTGAGCGTCTTGTCGTAGTCGACGAAGGTGCCCACCGGATGCTCGATGCTGAAGCCGACCTGCTCCAACGCGTCACCCCACGGTTCCAGGGCGGCGAAGCCGGGGTCGAGGTAGACGCCATACATACGCTGCTGATCCTCCATGAACAGCTGTGCCTCACGGGCAGTCTGCTGGTCAGTCAGCCACTTTTCGTAGAAGTTGAACTCCACGGTGCGGGTGAAGGCCGCAGTGGCAGCATCAGCCTGCTCGCCGTCCATGCCTGGGGGGAAGCTGCGGCTGGCCAGCCCCTCGGTCAGCGGGGCGACGTCGGGCGATTGGGGCGCGTAGTCGGAGTGCACCTGTAAATCGTAACGTGTGGCGCTGTTTTCCTACGGTGTAGGCCCGCTTGGGGGCTGTGCTGCTCGCTGGGCATGAAGTTGTTGCTCCGGCATGAAGAAGTTTCTTCATGGTGAGTCAACAACTTCGTGACAGGTGGGGAACCGCAACGGGAAGCCGGCAAACCTCAGTGGACGGCGGCGACCGCGGCCTCAATGGGCAGCATCGTGCCAGGATTCGCCGATGCCCACGTGCACATCCAGGGGGACGGTGAGGTCTGCGGCCGCACCCATCTTCTCGACCAGCATGGCCTCGACCTGCTCCTGCTCCCCCGCAGCAACTTCCAGCACCAGTTCATCGTGGACCTGCAGCAGCATGCGCGAACCCAGCCCGGCTTGCCTCAGGCCGGCGTCGACGTCGATCATCGCACGTTTGATGATGTCGGCCGCCGAGCCTTGGATCGGCGCGTTCAGGGCGGCCCGCTCAGCCATCTGACGCAGCTGCCGGTTATCGCTGACCAGGTCCGGAAGGTAGCGCCGCCGACCATAGATGGTGGAGGTGTAGCCGTCCTGTTTGGCCTGGGCGACGATGTCGCGCAGGTAGTCGCGCACGGCGCCGAAGCGTTCGAAATACTCATTCATCAGCTCACGGGCCTCGTCCACACCGATGCCCAGCTGCTTGGAGAGCCCGAAGCTGGAGAGCCCGTAGACCAGCCCGTAGCTCATGGCTTTCACTTTGGACCGCTGCTCGGCCGAGACCTCATCGGTGCTCACACCGAACACCCGCGCGCCCACGAAGCTGTGCAGGTCCTCGCCCTCCAGGAACGCGTTGATCAGCTCCTGGTCCCCGGAGAGGTGAGCCATGATGCGCATCTCGATCTGTGAGTAGTCCGCAGTCAGCAGGGTCTCGAAGCCCTGGTCGACGACGAAGGCGTCGCGGATCTTGCGACCGGCGGCGGTGCGCACCGGGATGTTCTGCAGGTTGGGGTGCAGGGAACTCAGCCGCCCGGTGGCGGCCACCGTCTGCGCGTAGGTGGTGTGGATGCGGCCGTCGTCGCCGATGGCCTCCCTCAGCCCGGTCACCGTCTGGCGCAGCTTGGAGGCGTCCCGGTGGTTCATCAGGTGCACCAGGAACTCGTTCTGGGTTTTGGCCAGCAGGTCCTGCAGCGTCTCCACATCGGTGGAGTAGCCGGTCTTGTTCTTCTTCACCCCCTGGGTCGGAAGCTGCAGCTCGTCGAAGAGCACCGCCTGCAGCTGCTTGGGTGAGCCAAGGTTCACCTCACGGCCGGCGGCGGCGTAGGCGGCCTCAGCGGATTCGGTGATGGATGCTTCGAACTCGGCGTCCAGCGCTTCCAGGCGCTGTGGGCTGACTGCGATGCCGGTCAGCTCCATCTGCAGCAGAATCTCCGCCAGCGGGACCTCCAAATCGTGCAGCAGATGGTCAGCCCTGCGGTCGACCAGCTCAGCGTGGAGCGCGGCTGAGAGGCTGTGCAGCAGCGTGCCCTGCAGTGCGGCGCGGGCCAGGTCCTCGTCGGTGACACCGGGGGTGACGTCGTCGCTGTTGAAGAGGTCCAGCTGGCCGCCGTCGACGTCGTTGCCCTCGCGGAACTTCTCGCCGCCGATGTAGTCGCCGGGGTCCGTGGAATGGCCCAGGTACTGCGTCGCCAGGTCTGCGAAGGCGAAGTTCCTACGGTCGGGCTGCACCAGGTAGCCGGAGATGAGTGTGTCCTCCGTCGCTCCGCGCAGGCTCAGGCCCCGCCAGGTGAGCCGCTTGCCGGCATCCTTATAGTCGTGGACCAGCTTGGCAGCGTCCGGATCGTCCAACCACTGCGCCAGTGCGGCCTCCACCTGCGCATCGGCGTCGGCCAGAGCGACGGCCCAGGCGGTGGCCGGCTCGTCGTCGCTTTCGTCACTGCGCGGCGGGGTCAGGACGACGGCGAGCGCTTCGGCCACCCGGGCGGCGTCGTCGCGCTTGGCTTTGGTCGACAGCGATTCGTGCGCGCGGTCCAGGCACAGGGTCACGCTGATCGGCGCGTGCCTGTGGGCGGCGAGGAACTCGGTGAGCTGCTGCGCCTCAGCGACCAGGCGCACCTGGGGAAGAGTCTCGGTGGGCTCTGCTGCCAGGTCCGCGTCGGGGAAGCGTGCGGCGAAGGTTTCGAAGAGTCGGTCGCGGATCTGGTTGAACTGCAGCGCGTCGAACAGCGGCTCCACGGCCTGGCGGTCAGGCGCGGTGAGCGCGCAGTCGTTGATCTGTATGGGCAGGTCGAGGTCTGTGACCAGCCAGTTGAGCTCCAGGTTGCGCTCCACGTTCTCCAGCGCGGCCCGCAGGTTCTCTCCGACCTTGCCCGTGATCTGATCGGCGTGCTCGATGATGCCGCGGGCGGAGCCGTACTGTCCGATCCACTTCGCCGCCGTCTTGGGCCCCACCTTCGAGACCCCGGGCAGGTTGTCTGCGGATTCGCCCACCAGTGCCGCCAGGTCCCGGTACTTCTCCGGTGGCACCAGGTACTTCTCCTCCACGCCGGCCGGATCGAGGCGGACGGTCTTGGTGATGCCGGTGGTGGGGTAGTCCAGGTGGGTGTTCTCGCTGACCAGCTGCAGGGCGTCGCGGTCGCCGGAGACGATCAGCGTCTGCCAGCCGGCCGCAGCGGCGCGGGTGACATAGGTGGCCACGATGTCATCAGCCTCGTAGCCCTCCATCGTCACCGCGGGGATGTTCATGGCAGCAGCGACCTCCTTGATGAGGTCGATCTGACCGGAGAACTCCGGCGGCGTCTTATCGCGTCCGCCCTTGTACTCCTCGTAGGCCTGATGCCGGAAAGTGGGGGTATCCAGGTCGAAGGCCAGCGCAATGTGGGTGGGCTGCTCTTCGCGGATGAGCTTGAGCAGCATGTTGGTGAAGCCGTGCACGGCGTTGGTGTACTGCCCGGAGGTCGTTTGGAAGCTCTCCGTCGGCAGCGCGTAGAAGGCGCGGAACGCCATGGAGTGGCCGTCGATCACCAGCAGCTTATTGCCCTCAGTAGTCACCCACACACCTTATCGCCTACAGAGGGTCCGCCATGGATAGGCTGTGGGACATGAGCAACGACGCCGCCCTTGCCGCCACCAGAGACACTGCTTCCACCCACGACTCTGACCCAACCGATGAGCTCGCCGCTCCCCTGGGCCCCGTGGGGGTCCCCAGCCCGCTCCCCGATGAGCACCAGCGGCGGGATCGCATGGCTGCCATGGGCGTCCCCGAAGAGTACTGGGACTGGATGGGCCCGCACGGGGTGCCGCCCATGGGGGTACGACTGGGCATCAGGTTCCAGCAGATGAGCCCGCAGAAGCTGGTCGCGACGATGCCGGTGGGCGGCAACGAGCAGAACGTGGGCCTCTTCCACGGCGGCGCGCATATGGTGCTGGCCGAGACCCTGGGCTCCTTCGCCTCGATCCTTCACACCCGGGTCAACCTGGGGGTGGAACGCATGGTGGTGGGCACTGAGCTGGGCGCCACCCACCACCGATCAGCCACCCAGGGGCAGGTGTGGGCGACCTGCACGCCGATCAACTTGGGCAGGCAGCTGGCAGTCCACGAGATCGTGATGCACGACGACGACGGCCGCCGGCTCTCCACCGCCCGCATGACCAACATGATCCTGCCGCCCAGGGACTGACCGCTCCGGCACTCCCTTCCCCCGTTGAGTGTGTCGGAACGTGCAGAATACGGCCGGTTCGCCGGCTATTCACGAAGTTCCGACACACTCAACCCATCACACACTCAACTATTTCAGCGGCTGAGGAAGTGGTGCAGGGCGGCTTCGATGGCGGCGGCGTGGCGTTCAGCCGTGTATCGCTGCCGGACCACCTCCAGCCCCGCGCGGCCCATCTGCTCGATCTGCTGCGGGGCCTCCAGCATCTCCAGCAGCACCGCCCGCAGCGACTCCGCACTGCCGGCCTGATAGAAGCGCCCGGTCTCCCCCTCGACGACCGCCTCGACCTCGGGGCTGGAGTCACGATGCCCCGCCTCGGCCACAATCGGCACGCCGAAGCCCAGCGCCTGGATCACGTTGAGCCCGGCGCCGCCGATAGACAGTGCCAGATCGGCCGCGGCGTATAGCCCCTTCAGCGTGTCGAAGTCGTAGACAGCGCCCAGAAACTCCGCCTCCACACCGGCCTCGGCGAATACGCGTTCCAACCGGGCCCGCTCCGCGCCGTCGCCGACGATCATCACCCGTGGGCGCATCTGCTGCTGGGGCCAGTCCCGCAGCGCCTCGGCGAGGGTGTCGAGCCGGTGCCGGGTGGTCAACCGTGAGGAGTAGATGAGGGTGGGCCGCTCATCAGCGTCCTGGGCCTGCAGCGGCCGCTCAGGCAGCTGCTGCGCGGAGTAGAGACTGTTGTAGACCACCTGGATCTTCGCCGCATCGACGCCGTAGGAGACACCCAGCTCCTTGGCCCTCTCGCCGTAGACCATCACCCCGGCCACCAGGTGGTAGAAGGGCAGGCGCAGACGACGTTTCAGGCCGTCCTCAGCGCGCTTCCACCCGTGGCCCCACAGCAGCACCCGACGACCGCGGACTCTTCCCACAGCCGCTGCCACCCAGGTGGAGACCGTGTAGATCCGGCCCTCCAGCACAAAGGCGTCGAAGCCACCGCGCCAGACGGCGGCCACCTGGCCCTTCTCCCACCACAGCACACCGGCGGAGAGCGTCTGCAGGGGCTGAACTGCCCACAGGGTCTCCTCGGAGGCGGATCGGATGCGCTCAGCGTCGGTGGACTCGGAATTCTTGAAGCGTCCCACCAGATCCAGGGCGAACGACGAGGTCTGCCGCAGCCGACGCACCAGCGGTTCGCGGTAGTGCGAGACCGTGGGTTGGATCTGAAGCCGGATGCGGGGGACGCTCATCCCCTCAGCTTAGTTTCTCGGGATGGAAAAACCCGCCAGGCCAGTGGCTTGACGGGCGGTGCGGAGAATCTGGAGGGGATGACGGGAATCGAACCCGCGTGGCCAGCTTGGAAGGCTGGAGCTTTACCATTAAGCTACATCCCCGCTCGCTGAGGAGCGCTCAGCTACCTTACCAAGCGCCAGGGTCAGGGCAAAACCACTACGGGATCCGGGGCACACCGACCTTGGAACACGCGGCCGCACGCAACATCGACCGGGTGATCCTGAGGGCAGGTGCGGAAATCCCCGGCTGTGTTGCTCTGGGGACCGTGTGCGGCCACGCCGCGCAACATCGATCGGGATCTCAGGTGCGCAGTGGGCAGCGCGGCGCGGCGGGATGACCGCACAGCGGTAGAGTCGGGGCGTGGGAACTTCTGCCGACCTCAACAATGATCTGGCCACTGCACAGGCCGACGCGCAGCGGACCGCCGCCGAGCAGAACCTGAAGCTGGCCATCATCGTTCCGGTGTTCAACAACGGTGAGCATCTGCGCACTGCTGCCTTCCCCTCACTGGCGGCATCGAAGCACTTCCGCAGGATGCACGTGCTGCTCGTCGACGACGGGTCAACCTATCAGCCCACTCTCGACGCCGTGGCTGAGTTGGCTGCCGGCCACCCCAACGTCACCGCGTTCTTCCGCCCCACCGGCGGCACCGGATCGGCGTCACTGGCGCGCAATACCGGCCTGGCGCTGGCCTTCACCGACTATGTCGGCTATCTGGACCCCGACGACGAACTGTTGGAGGGGCACTGGGCCCTGGTGCAGGCCCTGGATGAGCATCAGGACGCCGAACTTGCCGTCGGAAACCAGGTCCGGGTCTTCGGCAACCAAGCCCACGATGTCGACAACCTGCGCCACTACCTCCACCACCGGGTACGGCCGGGGGTCGGCGCCGCAGGCCCTAAGGTTCTGGCGGAGGCTCAGTTCCGCACCACCAATCTCAGCTCCTGGGCGGCACGCACGCAGTGGCTGAAGTCCACGGGGCTGGAACAGGTTGCCGGCGCGGCTGGGCAGGATTCGCTGTTCTTCCTGCAGGTCTTCGCCGCCGCCTCACGCTTCGCCGCTGTGGAGCAGCCGACCTACCGGTATCACATGGAGGTGGCCGGATCGATGGTCAACACCATCACCACCGACTACTTCCACAAGGCGCTGCTGCGCGAACGTGCCCAGCGGGACTGGCTTCAGCAGATAGGACTTCTGGAGGTCTTCCGTCAGCAGCGCTTTGAGCACTTCTTCGTCACCTGGTACTTGGCGAAGTTCGAGTCGGTGCCGTGGCCCCAGCGCGAAGAATCGGCGTCGCTGCTCACCGAGATCGCGGCACTCTACGTCGGCGACCCCTCAACCCACCGCTGGCGATATCCGCAGACGATGCAGTTCTTCGGCCGGTGGGCCATCCCCTCCGTCCAAGGGCTGCGCCCCTGGGCGGGAAACCTCAAGCGCGGCGCGCAGAAGACTGCAGCGAGCGCCGTCGGCCGGGCGGCTCAGGCAACCCAGCGCCTCAGGCAGAACGTGCGTACTCGCGGCGGGAGCGACCCGTCAGACTGAGCAGCATGCCCAGTCCCTCACACAGGTAGTAGTCATCGGTATAGGTGACCGGCCGCCTCCCCAGCCGCTTCCCGGCCCTCCGCAGAGAGCCGTACCCGGCACGCGCCAGGCCCTCGGCGGCAATCTGAGCGGTCACCGCAGGGTGGCCGGCCTGAGCCCGACGACGACGCTTCATCGCACGCACCTGGCCGCCGCGCAGCGCTCTGCGGCGCAGCCATTCTCGGCTGGTGCGGGCCGCCGGCACCTCTTCGGTCACCACTGCTTCAGCGCACCACCAGAACTGTGCGCCGGCATCCAGCATCCGCTCGAAGAGGTCTGAGTCGGAACCGCCGGTGAAGTTGAACCCCTCATCGAAGCGGTATCCGCGCGCGCCGAACCAGTCGGCACGAACGAGGGTGTTGTTGGTGGCCAGCCTGCGCTGGTGCGGGCCGGTGGGAAAATCGGTGCGGCGGACGAATCCATAGCTGCGCAGCCACGCCGGCTCACCTGAGGCAAAGATTGGAAGCACCGGACCTGATACGGCGTCTGCTCCTGAGGCGTTGGCACAGCCGAGCAGGGCGGTGAACCAATGCGGGTCGACCTGTTCGTCGTCGTCAATGAAGATCACCGCTGCAGCGCTGTCCGGAACGGCGCGCAGGGAGGTATTGCGTGCCGTGGCGATCCCCGGTGCCGGTTCGTGGACGTATACCGCCTCCGGGTACTGCTGCCTGACCAGTGCCTCGGCTGCGGCCTGCTCAGAGTTGTCCACCACGACCACCTGGGGACGCGGCACAGCTGAGCCTGCCGGCATCTGCGCGGCACGCAGGGAGGCAAGCAGGTCCGCCAGCAGGTCGTTGCGATCATAGGTGCAGATCAGCACCCAGGTGTTCTGCGCGCTCAGCTGCAGCAGCTCAGGGCTCATCAGTGGCTCCCGCAGTCCCTGCCCCAGGCCCTGGGTTGGCCTCTGGGTCGGCGAGGTCGGCGCCATCCTCGGCATCCTCAGCCGTTTCCATGTAGTCCATGAACCCATCCATGTTTTCGTTCTGCAGGGAGAGCTGAAGCACCTGCATCATGTCTTCGTTGGGAAGAATCACCTGGGCCCCACCTGTGGTGACCGTGTTCTCACCGGTGGGCATGGTGAACATGTGGATGTCGTCGGCGCGCAGGTTCCGCAGATCCATGGCGTATCCCACCAGAGTGTCCGTATCGACCCCTGCGTCCATCTCCATGTAGGGCAGGATCGCTTCCAGCACGTCGATCACTCGCTCGGGGTTGCCCAGCGTGTCGCCGGAGAGGAAGCGCTGAACGATCCCACGCAGCATCAGCTGCTGATTCTCCACCCGCACATGGTCACCTCGGTCGAACGCTTTTCGTTCGCGCACGAAGCGCAGCGCATCGGAGCCATCCAGCCTGATATCGCCCTCCGGGTAGAACGCGGGGTTGCGCTGACCCGCGGAGAAGGCCCGCGGGTTGTCTACGTAGACCCCGTCCAGGGCCGTGGTGAGGTCTGAGAAGCCCTCGAAATCAATGCTGGCCACGTGATCGATGTGGGTGTAGAGCATCTCTTCGACGGTGTCGACCACAAGCGACCGGCCGCCGGCGGCAAGCGCGGAGTTGACCCGGCCCATCCCCTGACCGGGCACCTCAACCCAGAGGTCACGCATGATCGACATGACATAGGCTCCGGAGCGGTCCTCGGGGATGTGCAGCAGCATCAGCACATCCGAACGCTCTCCGCCCTCACCGGTGCTGCTGCGGTACTCCTCCTCGGATTCGCCGCGGCTGTCCGAGCCCATCAGCAGGATATTGATCGTGCCTTCTGAGGTGCGGTATGCGCTATCGTCGTCGAGGTCATCGAGACCCTCGATCACATTGCGGTTGTCTTCGAAGGCGCTCTGCAGCCGGTCGACATAGAGGAGGGCGACGACGACCGCGGCGATCAGCAGGAGGGCGAGGACGGAGAGGACGATCGCTGTGATGCGCTTGCGGCGGCTCGTCGGCTCCTCCGCTGCCTCCGGCTGGTCCTCAGCGGAGGGGCCGGCACCTGCGAAGCCGCCTTTGGCCCGGCGAGGACGGTGCGGTTCAGTCGGCTGCACTGTCCTCCTCTGAGCTGGGCCCGAGTTCGTAGTGATCCAGAACGAGGGTCAGAATATCTGACTCACCCTGACCAGCGGTCAGGTCCTCCACGGTGACTCTGGCCGCCTCACGTTCGGCGTCCTTCTTGGACGAGCCGGATCCGGAGCCGTAGGAGGTGTCAGCGATGGTGAGCACCGCGCTGAACGTCTTGCCATGATCGGGGCCCGATTCGGTGATGACATAACTGATGTCACCGAGGCGACGCGCGGCGGCAATCTCCTGAACGGTGGTCTTCCAGTCCTTGCCGATCGTCATCGCCTCTTTGTCGCGGAGCAGCGGGGTCACCAGGCGCAGCACCAGCTGGCGGGCCACCTCGATGCTCGTGGTGAGGTAGGCGGCGCCGATGAGTGCCTCCATCGTGTCGGCCAGGATGGAGTCCTTATCGGCTCCCTTGGTTTGCAGCTCGCCCTCGCCGAGCCTGATGTGGGGTCCCAGCCCCAGGGCGCGTGCGATGCGTGCCAGTGCTCGGGTGGAGACCAGCGCGGCACGCAGCTTGGCAAGATCGCCCTCGGGAAGGTCGGTGAAGGTGCGGTAGAGGTAGTCCGTGACCGCGAAGCCCAGCACCGAATCACCCAGGAACTCCAGGCGTTCGTTGGTGGGGATCCCGTGATTCTCATAGGCGTAGGAACGGTGCGTCAGGGCAAGACGAAGAGTCTCGGGGCCAATCTGCACCCCGAGACTCTTCAACAGCTCTTCTGAGTTCGCCACTCCCTTATCCTGCGGGACGTGTCGGCTCAGGCGTCTGCGACTTTGCGGCCCTTGTACTCGTAGAACAGCGGCGTGTCGGCAGAGTCAGTGACCAGCTTCGCCTGGTGCGGACGACTGTAGACGACACGGCCGTTCTCCACGCTCTTGACCAGCGTGGGCGCCTCAGCCTTCCACTGGGAGCGGCGGTGACGTGTGTTTGCACGGGACTTTTTCCGCTTTGGAACAGCCACGGTGTCTCTCTTCTCTCTTGTTGACGGTCAGTGTCTAGGGTAAGTCTCTCACGGGGACGGCGATTTTCTGCCCTCGTGGGGCTTCTCACCGTCGTCTTCGGCGTCGTTCAGCTCTGCTGCCAGGCCGGACAGGGCCGCCCAGCGGGGGTCAAGCTGCTCATGAGCATGCTCTGGGTCGTCCTCCATACGGAATCCGCAGTGGGAGCACAGCCCGGGGCAGTTCTCCCGGCAGACCGGTTGGAACGGCAGCGCCGATACCATCAGGTCCCGGAGCACCGGTTCAACATCAACGGTGAGGTCCTCGGAGACGACGCTGGTGTCATCGTCCTCGTCCTCACCGGCACTGTCGGCCCAGGTGAACAGCTGCATCACGTCCACTGTCAGCGGGTAGCTGAGCGGATCGAGGCAGCGCCCACACTCTCCGACGACCTCCGCAGAGGCGGTGCCGGAGAGCAGCACACCTTCATGCACGGACTCCAGGCTCAGCTCCAGGTCCAGGTTGCTGGATTCTGGAATGCCGACCAGTACAGTGGCGAATTCCGGCGGAGCCGGGACCGTCCGCGAAAGTGTGTCCTGAGCTCCGGGCCTGCCCTTGAGCTCCTTGACGTCCAACTGCAGCAGAGTCTTCTGCTGTGGATGTATCACAGCGGAACAGTCTACAGATCATCGCACGTTTGGCCTAACTGTGCTCTGCAGATTCTCATGTGCAGAGCAGAGCCTCACAGGTCAGCGGTGAACTCCTTCAGCCAGCTGCGCAGGCCGGGACCCAGATCCTCGCGGTCAGCGGCCAGGGTCACCACGGCCTTGATATAGCTGAGCTTATCGCCGGTGTCGTAGCGGCGACCACGGAAGATCACCGCGTGGACTCCGCCGCCCTGCGCGGCGGGCTTGGCGGACATGGCCTGCAGCGCGTCCGTCAGCTGGATCTCGCCCCCGCGGCCCGGAGGGGTCTGCTCCAGCTGCTCGAAGATGGCCGGGTGCAGGATGTAGCGGCCGATGATCGCCAAGTTGCTGGGCGCCTCCTGCGCCGGCGGCTTCTCCACCAGCCCGGAGACCGGAACCACGCTGACCGGTTCGCCGTTCTCATCGGTCTGCAGGTGCTTGCCCTGAGCGTCGACGACGCCGTACGCGGAGACTTCGTCCTGGGGCACCTCCATGACGGCGATGACGGACCCGCCCAATTCCTGCTGGGCCTCCATCATGACGCTCAGCAGCTCGTCCCGGGGGTCGATCAGGTCATCGCCGAGCAGCACGGCGAAGGGCTCGTGGCCCACGTGGTACTTTCCGCAGAGCACCGCGTGCCCCAGACCCTTCGCCTCTCCCTGGCGCACGTAGTGGGTCCCCTCCACCCGGGTGGCGCCGCGAATTTTGGCGAGCTTCTCAGTGTCGCCCTTGGCCTCCAGAGTGGCCTCAAGATAGGGGGCCCGATCGAAGTGGTCCTCCATGGAGCGCTTGTTCTTGCCGGTGACCATGAGAATGTCATCGAGCCCGGACTTTGATGCTTCGGCCACCACGTACTGGATGGCCGGCATGTCCACCACCGGAAGCATCTCTTTCGGCATCGCTTTGGTGGCAGGCAGGAAACGGGTCCCCATGCCGGCAGCGGGAATCACAGCTTTGCGGATCGGCGCCCCGTGGTACATGAGCTCCCCCTTCTCGTGGTTGTTGTGGATGTCAGACGGCAGTCAGGCGGCGGTGGACCGAGTGCGGAACGAACTCGCTGACGTCCCCGCCCAGCGCGTGGACCTCTTTGACCAGTGTCGAGGAAAGATGGGAGTGGCGGCCATCGGCGGTGAGGAATACTGTCTCCACCCCGGCGAGGTGGCGGTTCATCGTGGACATGGAGACCTCGTAGGGCAGATCGTGGGGGCCACGCAGCCCCTTCAGCACCGCTGAGGCGCCGACTTCCTTGCAGAAGTCGGTCAGCAGCCGACCGGTGTCCAGGGGCTTGACGCTCACCCCGCGCAAATATGAGAACGTCTCCTGCGCCATCGCCATGCGCTTCTCCAGCGTGAACAGCGGGGTCTTATGCATATTGGCCGAGACAGCGACAACCACCTCGTCGAACAGGTTGGCCGCTCGTGCGATGACCTCCACATGGCCGTTGTGCAGGGGGTCGTAGGATCCGGGGCACACTGCAAGCTGCATAGGGGTCAGCCTACAGGCTCAGAGTCCGACAGCAGCGAAGTGTCCGAGGACGGTGCCACAGACTCCAGCACCCCCAGAAAACGCCGGAAGAGCAGGTCACGGTCGAACTCTGTCTCGGCAAGGCCCAGGGCCGCCGCTGAGGCCTGCGGCCAGTTGATCTCTCCGGAGTCGATTTTGGAGACCAGCTGCTCAGCCGCGTCCGCCGGGCTGCGGGACAGCTGCCAACCGGCGCCGTGCTCGGCGAGCATCTCCGGCAGCCATCCGCCGTGGTTGAACAGCACGGGGCGAGCCGCCGCCAATGCGTCAAAGACCTTGTTGAGCGAATTGATCTCCAGAGCAGGGCTGTCCACCAGCGTTGATACGGCGAAGTCTGCAGCGGGGAGCATCCGCTCGATCTCAGTGCGCGGAATCTTTCCGGGAAGCACCTGCTTCGGGTCCAAGCCGTAGTGCCTGGCGATGCTGCGGCAGTTCTTGGAGTCGGTGCCCTCTCCGAAGGCGACCACGCGTACCTTGTGACCGCGGCTCTTCAGCTGCCCGGCCACGTGGATGAGCCACGGGAGGTCATAGGTGACGCCGAAGCTGCCGGCGTAGAACAGCACAGTTTCGTCTTCGGCCCACCCCAGTTCAGCACGGGTCTCACCGCGCTGCTGCAGACCCGGGGCAAAGTTCTCCACGTCCGAGGCGTTGGGCACCACAGTGGTCTGCGCCTGCGGCCAGACCCTTTTGATGCCAGCCTCCATTCCGGGTGAGAGGGCGATGATGTGTGCTGCGCTGCGGTAGGTGAGCTTCTCCAGCCGTTCGGCAGCACGGATGGTCACCGGGTTCTTCAGGAAGCCCAGCGCCACCGGAGCCTCGGGCCACAGGTCCCGGACTTCGAAGACGAACGGCGCCCGGTGCAGCCTGGAGGCGATCATTCCCGGCACCGCGGTGGTCAGCGGGGTCGAGGAGGCGAATACGACGTCGGCCCGCATTCGGGTGGCGTGGTAGCAGGCCTGCGTCATGAAGGAGATGAAGGAGCGCACCCGCTGGTGGAACACCATTGAGTTTTCATAGGGTGCAGCCAGCCGACGGATAGTGACGCCCTCCATCTCTTCCAGCATCTTCTCCCGGCCGCCGCAGATGACGGTCACCTCGTGGCCAGCGCGTGCCAACCGGCGCGCGAACTGCCAGGGACGCTGCCAGCCGGACTCCCAGGGGAAGTTGAAGTGCTGATGGATGTAGACGATATGCACGCGTCACAGTCTACGATGACGCGCTCCTCCACGGGTGAATATGAGCCCGGGTCGGCTGCGCGGTCAGTGCGCCCTATGCGTCGCCGGGGCCGTCGCTGTCAGGTTCGGCCAACCAGATCTGGGTGGAACCATAGGTCTTGTGGTGAAAGCATCTCAGGCTCTGGGGCCACTGCGGCTGCGGCGCCCGGGCGTCACGCTCGACCACCACGGTGGCCGTTTCGTGCAGCTGGTCGGCCGCAGCGGTGAGGATTGTGCTGAGCTCCGCCTCGGAGAAGTCGTAGGGAGGGTCGAGGAACAGCAGTTCGATGGGCTCAGCGCTGCGCGCATTGACATACTTCAGAGCTGCGCTCTTGCTCACCGTGGCCGCGGAGCCGAAGGCTGCGGCATTCTTGGTCAGAGTCCTGTAGGCGGCCTCCGCGCGGTCCACCGCCTCCACGCTGCGAGCCCCGCGGCTCAGCGCTTCAAGCCCCAAGGCCCCGGATCCGGCAAAGAGGTCGACGACGACGGCGTCGGCCAGTGCGTTGTACCCCTCCAGCCGAGAGAACAGCGACTCCTTCACCCGGTCACTGGTGGGTCTGGTTCCGTTGGAGGCCACGGAGGCGAGACGACGGCCTTTGTGTGTGCCGGCAATGATGCGTGCCATCGTGAGCTCCGTTCCTTGGACTGAGGCAAACCGGGTTCAGGCAGACGCTGGGATCGATCAGCGGCCGGTTCCATGCTAGCTCTGGTGAACGTAGTTCTCCGCGCCCTCATGGGCCAACCGCCAGTCTTCCACGGCTCTCCACAACGACGGCGACGTTCGCCATTCCGGGTCCTCAGCTGTGAGCTGCTGGATCTGCTGTGCGGCCGCTTCGATCAGCTCGGCGTCGGTGACGATGCGCAGCCGCTTCAAGGTGGAGACGCCGCCTGATTGAGCAGCCCCCAGCACATCACCTTCACGACGCCGGTGCAGGTCCAGCATCGCCAGCTGCATCCCGTCGGTGTGTTCGGCCACCTCCTGCAGACGCTGGACCGAGGGATGTTCGGTGGGCATGCGGGTCACCAGCAGGCATTGGTTGTTCGTCGTCGGCCCCCGGCCGATCCGGCCGCGCAGCTGGTGCAGCGTGGAGACGCCGAACGCATCGGCGTCGAGAATGACCATCAGGGTGGCCTCCGGCACATCGACGCCGACTTCGATGACTGTGGTGGCGATGAGCACGCGCAGCTGACCGGATTCGAACTGCCCCATCACCTGCGCCGACTCGCCGGCGGGCAGCTGCCCGTGCAGAGTGCCGCTGCGCAGGCTGCGCAGATTCGGATGCGAGACGAACCGCTGCTCGATGACGTCGACTGAGGCGTCATTGTTGACGTGCTCGATGGCCTGCCTGCGTGAGAAGTCGACCCGGATCACTGTGCCGTCGGGTCTGGTGGAGGGGAAGCTGACGTGCTTGTCATCCTTCTCCATACTGAATCGGTGCTGCAGCTGGCGGTCTATCTGCTCCTGGGTTCGCTCCAGGGCGCTGATCTTGGGGCAGACCACATACACTTGATGGCCGGCCTCGACCTCTTCACCGATGCGTTCCCAGACGCGCTCCTGCCAGCGCGGGCCCAGCAGGGTCGGCACCACGTGTGTCTCGATGGGGCTGCGTCCGGATGGCAGTCCCGTCAGTACCGTGAGCTGCAGGTCGCCGAAGGCGGTCATGGCTACTGAGCGTGGGATCGGGGTCGCTGACATCACCAGCATGTGGGGCGTGGGGGTATAGCGTTCACGCAGCGCATTGCGCTGGGCGACGCCGAAGCGGTGCTGCTCGTCAACCACCGCCAGACCCAACTGGGCGAACTGCACCTTCTCCCCCAGCACCGCATGGGTGCCGATGACAATGTCTGCCGCGCCGGAGGCGATGTCCAGCAGGGCCTGTCTGCGCTCGGCGGTGCTCTGTGAGCCGGTGAGCATCACGATCCTGACCACCGGCGGGCCGTCGTCGGCCAGCAGTCCGGTGCGCCTCTGGTCCGCGAGGGCGGCGAGCATCCGGCGCAGCGAGCGCAGATGCTGTCCGGCAAGCACCTCCGTGGGGGCCACCAACGCTGCCTGGGCACCGCTGTCAACGACCTGCAGCATGGCCCGCAGCGCCACCAGCGTCTTGCCGGAACCGACCTCACCCTGCAGCAGCCGGTTCATCGGGCTGCTGCGTGTAAGGTCATCGCTGATCAGCTCACCGCATTCGCGTTGGCCTTCGGTGAGCTCAAAGCCAAGCTGTGCGTCGAATGCGGTCAGCCGCTCGCCGGCGGTGACCGTCGCCGGCACCGCTTCCTGGTGACCGGCGAGCCGACGGCGGCGATCCATCAGTCCCTGCAGAAGCAGAGCTTCGGTGAACCGGAACCGGCGCCATCCCAGTTTCGGGGCCTCGGGGGTGCTGGGCCGGTGGACCATCTCATAGGCGTCTCTGAGCCCGGGCAGCTGCTGGGCGTCACGGATGTGTTCGGGGACCGGGTCCAGCCACAGTGAGAAGTCGATCTGATCCAGCACCAGGCGGATTGCGCGCATGATCGCCAGACTGGAGATCCCGGAGGTGGCCGGGTAGAGGGGCAGCACCTCGCCGATCTCGGTGCGGCCGGGCTGACCTGCCTGACCCTGCTGCTTCTGTGGCCGGGGAAGCACAAATCTGTCCAATACGTCGAAGCTGGGGTTGGTCAGGGTCGGTTCGTTGCGGAAGGTGCGCACTTTGCCCTGGAACATCGCCACAGTTCCGGCGCTGAGCTGGCGCTTGGCGTCGTGGCCGCCGAAGAACCCGATCGTCAGCGTGTCGTCTTCTTCCCCCTCCACCACGACGTCGACGACCCTGCGTCGTGTGCTCTGCAGCGTACGCTCGGCCCAGCCGACCACTCGGGCGACGAAGGTGGTGTACTCCCCTTCGCGCAGCTGGGAGAACTTCGAGAGTTCGTTGTGCGGCATGTACTGCCGGGGGAAATGCTCCAGCAGCTCTGCGGCGGTGGTGTATCCGAAGCCCCTGTGCAGCTTCTGTGCGGTCTTCGGCTCAAGCAGCCGATTCAACGGACTCTCGGGGCGCACCGGCTGAATCATCGGCGGCGGCCCTCAGCTGGTGGCCCCGGTGCTGCCGAGCGGGGTCAGCGTGCTGGACTCCAGCGGACCAGCCTCGCGCACTGCGCGCAGCGTGGCCTCCGACTCCGTGGTGTGCACGTGGATTCGCCACCGGTAGGTGCCGTCCGCCGCTGCTTCGGCGGCCGGGCCGATGGGCGTGATGATGACCGATTCGCCCAGCTCATCGAGCTGATGCCGCAGCGAGGCGGCGCCGAGCGGGTCCAGACGCACTGTGCACATCAGTTCCATCGCCACCGAATCCGCCGCCGGTGCGCTGGTGCCGGCCCCCTCGGGGGCGTCCCAGCCGGAGAGTCCGTCGGGGAGGCTGAGGTCCAGCGTGGAGCCACTGACTGTGGCCCGCAGGGCGTCGAAGATCAGCAGCAGCCCGAGCCCTCCGGCGTCGACGACTTTGGCTTCGGTCAGCGGTGCCAGCTGCTTCTCCGT
The DNA here is from genome assembly GCA_052089225.1 of Nesterenkonia sp. Taxonomy (GTDB): domain Bacteria; phylum Actinomycetota; class Actinomycetes; order Actinomycetales; family Micrococcaceae; genus Nesterenkonia. The sequence goes on along the minus strand of JBQCZP010000001.1, from coordinate 39,822 downwards.
CTGCTCCAGGGCGTCCCTGGCAGTGGCCAGAAGGGGCCCCATCGACTCCTCCAGCGCCGCGCGCGAGTTGGGTTCGCTGGCTTGGGCGGCACCGTGCCTGGCCTGGTCCCGGATGGCGTCCAGCACAGACAGCATCGTGCCCTCCACCGGTTGGGACAGGGCCGACCAGGCACGCAGGCTGGCCCGCTGCAGTCCTTGGCTCAGGCCGTCTACGGTGAGTCGCTGCCGGCCGTGCAGGGGCTCTGCGAAGCCGGAGATGAGCACCGCCAACAGGGTGCCCGAGTTGCCGCAGGCCTGGCCCATGGCCTCCGCCCCGGCGACGGAGAGCAGCTCTCCGAGGTCCTCACTGGTGGCCGCATCGGCGGCGCGGCGGCAGGCTCGCACGGTGGTCAGCATGTTCGCCCCGGTGTCAGAGTCGGCCACCGGAAACACATTGAGCCGGTTGAGGCGCCCAGAGTGGGTCTGCAGCGCTTCCTCCGCCAGGGCGAACCACCGGCGGACAGCGGCGGTGCCCTTCACCTTGCCCTTCACAGACGTCACCCCTCACGTCCTTGCTCTTGCCATGTCTGCTGGTGCTCTTATTCTCGCCCACGAGGGCCGCTCAGTCGCTGAGGTGCTCCTCCAACGTGTCATCCTTCATCGCTTGGGAGATCTCCTCCATCGCCTGCTCGTCCTGGTAGAAGATCCACTGTCCGTCGTCACTGTAGCCGCTTCCGGCGTTGGGCAGAGTGGAGAACTGCATATTGTCAGCGGCTCCACGAGCGTCCCACGCCAGGGACGCAGCCCGGGTGGCGCTGAGTTCAGCGTCGGTGACCAGGTGTTCGGAGAACGTGGCGACCATATCGTTGACCCGCAGGGGGTTGGCCAGTGTGCCGGGCGAGGCAGCCTCATCCACGACGGCCCGGATGAGGGCCTGCTGGTTGCGGATGCGCTGCAGGTCGCCGTCGGGGAAGCTGCTGCGGTGGCGCACGAAGCTCAGCGCCTCCTCGGCGTCCATCTCCTGGGGCCCGGGGTCGAATGTGTATCCGTCGCCGGTGGTAAAGGATTCGGGATAGCTGGATTCCACGGTGACCCCGCCCATGGCCTCCACCAGCCCCACGAAGCCCAGCAGATCCACTGCTGCGATGTGGTCGATCCGCACATCCAGCAGCTGCTCGACGGTGGCCCGAGTCAGCCAGGAGCCGTCCTCGCCGCCGAGGCTCAGGCCCGCGTTGACCTTGTGCCAGCCGTAGCCTCCGGGGATCTCCACCCACAGGTCCCGCGGAATTGAGAGCACCTGGACGGAATCCTGACTGGCGGGAATATGGATGAACATCATCGTGTCGCTGCGGCCACCGCCGGGCACCCGCGGCAGGTTCTCGTCGGCGCCGGATCCGCCGTTGGAGTCAGAGCCCAGCAGAAGAATGTTCGTCGCGTCAGTGGCCTCCGGCCGCTCCACCCCGAACGTGGGAGCATCAGACTCGGCCTGCGGGAAGTGTGTGACATTGGAACTGTAGGACCGCTGCAGCACCAGAAGGTAGGCGCCGGCGAGGACCAGGGCAATCAGCACCAGGACGGCTGCTGAGCCGAGCACCCAGCGTCCGCGGCGCCTACGGCTGCGGCGGTCCTCCTCCTCCGGATCGTAGACGCGGTGGGGAAACTCACCTCCGTATGGGGGGTCGACAGCAGTCATGGGCCGGCTCCTTAGAAACGTGCCTGCGGCGCTGATAGCGCGCGGATGAAGTTTACTCCACAATATGTCATGTGGCTCATATTCCTTTCCGCTCTCGCTCCGCCCCTCACCTACTGGGTGCGCTGAGCGCTGCCGGGGCCCTGTTGGCGCTCACCGGCTGCGCCACTGCCGCCAGTGTGGAGGCGGCGCCCCATGCCCAGGACCCGGCCTGCGCTGACGTGATGCTCACGCTGCCGGAGGAGATCGGCGACTATTCGCAGCGTCCGACGACCTCGCAGGCCACTTCAGTGTGGGGCGACCCCTCGGCTGTGGTGCTGCGCTGCGGCGTGGAGCCCATCGGTCCCACTGAGCATCCGTGTGTCGCCCCTGCTGGAGTGGATTGGGTATGGATCGATCACGAAGACCACGTGCAGCTGATCAGCTTCGGCCGTGAGCCCAGTGTGGAAGTGCTGCTGGACGGTGAGCATCTCTCAGAGAACACGACCATGAACGCCCAGTTCGCGCTGTCCGAACCGGTCAGCGGGATCGAGCAGACCCGAGAGTGCACCGACATGTTGGACGCCGAGGAGGGTGCTGGGGAGCAGCCCCCCGCAGAAGGCTGAGCTGCGTGGGTCAGACTCGGCCCAGAGCAGCGCTTCCGGCTCAGAACAGTGCGTTGGCCAGTTTGCGGCGCGAGACGCTTACCCGTGGGTCATGGTCACCGACGATGCTGTAGAGCTCCACCAGGTGCTTACGGGCGGTCTCGCGATCGTCTCCGGGGTGCGCCTGGATGAATCGGACGAGTCGGGCGAAGGCGTCTTCGACATGACCACCCAAGACGTCGACATCGGCGACCGCCGTCTGAGCTGAGACATCGTCAGGGGCGTCTGCTGCGCGTGTCCGGACTGCGGCGACGTCGGCATCCTGGGTACGGATGATCAGCTGCACCTGGGCGATGCCCAGCTTCGCCTCCTCGTCGGCGGGGTTCTCCTTCAGCGCCTGACGATAGGCGGCCGCTGCGCCGTCGTAGTCACCCTCCTCCAAGCAGTCCTGGGCTTTCTGGTGCAGCGGTGGCAGCTGCTCCTCCTCCTGCTCTGCCTGAGGGTCCTGCCGGGTGGACTGGGCCGGCACAGTGCCGGTGACTCCCTGCTGGGTGCCCAGCTGCAGGATCTGGGTCACCAGCTGCGGCAGCTGCTCAGCCGGCGCCTGCGAGTCGAACTCGCCGATCGGCTTGCCCGAGAGGAAGGCGGTGACCACCGGAAGCTGGCCGGCCTGCTGGGCCAGCTCCGGGGAGCCGGTGACATCCAGGGTGGCCAGCACGATCCGGCCGCCCTGAGCGTCCACGGCCTCGGCCAGCACGCTCTGGAACCGCTGGGAGGTCTCATCGGCTCCGTGCATGAGCACCAGCGCGGGGGCCTGCGCGGAGAGCTGGACGATCTGCTGGATCTGCTGCGGCTGGATCGCCACGACCCACGAGTCCCGGCCGCCGCCGGTGCGTCCGGCCTGGGGGGCGCCCTGCTGGCCGCCGCCTTGGTCGGCGAGGGCGGAGAGGTCCACCGCTCCCTGGGTGTTGACGGATGGGCTGTTGTCAGAAGGCTGTTGAGTCATCACTGATCATCGTACCCATCGAACCAATCCGGGGACTCGATCGTTGCGTCAAGCACCATATCGTTGACCCCCAGCAGCACCGCCTCATCCTCGGAGTCCGGAGCCGGCAGATGAACGACGACGGACTCCAGGGTGGTGATTTCAGTGGGGAAGGTGGTCCAGTCGGTGCCCAGCATGTCCACCACCAGGTCATGCTCCAAGAAGATGGTGTCACCGTCCTGCAGCGGTGCCATCTGCATGCTCATCTCGAAGGAGCCGGCCACCACTGTGGAGCCGTCCGGAAGCTGCAGGGCAGTGGTGCCGTCGCGGCCCTGCGGGGCGGGGAAGTTGACCTCTGTGTCGTCAGCGGCGTCGGCCAAGTCTTGGTAATACTGGTGCAGACTGTCGATGTAGGCGCTGTCCGCCACACGGTCGCCGAATTCGTGATCGGCATCTGTGTAGTAGTCAGCCATTCCTGAGACTGCCTCCACCGGGGTGGTTCCGGCAACCTCAGCCTCGGGGTCCACCACCTGCGTTCCGCCCTGCTCGGTGGAGAGCGAGGGGAACTCGGTGCCCGGTGCCATCATCGCGGTATGCACCAGCCGATAGTTCTCCCGGGCCGACTGCTGCTGAAGAACCAGAACCTGCGGGACGTCGGTATCGGGGTGGTCAGTGATCACCATGGCCTGCCGCGGGAACCCCTCGCCGCCGGATACGGCAGCGGAGAGCACCTCAGTGCCCACCGGCTCCGGCGCATCGTCCTCGGAGATCTCCTGGTTGCGGTATGCCGTCTCGCGTGCAGAGAGCGCCGGGCCGGCCACGCGTTCCTCCAGAAGCTCAGTGTCCCGCTCGGCATCGCCGGCTTCGACCACTTCGGCCACATCAGTCAGGATCCGATCCAGCTGCGAGTTCAGCAGAACCGAGTAGCCTTCAGCGGACATCTCTTCATCGACCTCGGCGTCCTCCTCCGTCTGCGTCTCGATGTCCTCGGCGTCCGGCTCGTCGGACACCTCAGCGTCAGCGGGCTCAGACTCCTGCGCGCTCTCATCCGGCTGCTCAGTGGCCGTCTCCTCGGCGTGAGCCGGTCCGGCCAGACCGACGGCAGAGCCCGCGGCGACGACGATCGTCGTCAGCGCTGAGACCACAGACCGAGAAGCACCGGAGAAGTCTGTGCGCTCCGGCCGCTCTGCAGCTTTTTCAGGGTCCGCCTCGGCGTCAGCAATATCCTGCTCCTTCGAGTCTGCGGAATCCGCCCCTGCCCCATCCGGGCTGCTGCCCTCAGGCGTGTCGTCGTCGGAGTCGCTCGACCTGCGCCGTGCGTTCGCCGCCCGGTAGAACAGACCCACAGACAGCAGCAGCGCCAGGGCGCCTGCGATGACCAGAATGGTCCCTGGGACCTGGGACTGCGGCTCCACCTGCTCTGTGGTGATCGAGGCGGGAGCCGGCTGCTCCCCGTCGCGGAAGATCAGCAGTGACCAGTCCCCCGAATCGTCCGGGGTGCTCCACCGGTAGAGAAGGTCATCCTCAGCCGTCTCAGTGGCCACCCAGAGGTCGGAGCCTGTGGGGTTGGGCGCCTGCATCTCACCCTCAACGTGCTCAGCTTCGATGTGCGCCGCCTCCTCGCCGTCGGCCTCGACGAAGCCGGTCACTCGGTTGTGCGCCGCCTCACCCGTCCACGCTTCGACGTCATAGGTTCGGCCCACGGCCAGGGAAAACTCCCCCTCGGCCTCGATGGTGAACTCCTCAAAGCCCTCCTCAGAGTCGATCAGATCGTCGGAGACCACGGTGAATGGGGCATCCTCAGCACCCTGAGTCTCGACGGTGTGGGTCTCCGGGTCAGCGTTGAGCTGACCGATGCCGAATCCCAGCAGGATGAGTCCGAGCAGAAGAGCGAGAGCAGGATAGAGATAGCGCACGTAGGAGAATCCTTCGGAGGATGGCGACAGGACGTTGTTCAGCGAGTCAGCATATCGAATATAACGATATGATTACAATTCAGGTTCTGTCCAGGCTGCACTGCCGCCGGCACGGGTCAGTCCGGATTCGACCGCCCGGCGGTTTGGGCCGCGGCTGGCCCCGGGTGTGATAATGCTCAGGTGGCAAAAGGGAAGCGTCGGGGCGGCAGGACGTCCAAGTGGCAGCGCGGGCACAGGCCGCTGTCCACCTCGTTCCTCGCCCCGAGCGGAATCGCTGCTGGGCGGGTCAGCCGCCGCGATGGTGAGTACCACCTGCGCCACATCTCCGCCGCCGCGGCCCATAAGCCCTACACCTGCCCAGGCTGCGGACTGGAGATTTCGCCCGGCACTGCTCATGTAGTGGCGTGGCCGGCCGACGCAATCCTCGGTGACGAGTTCGGCGCCTCGCAGCGCAGGCATTGGCATCAGCACTGCTGGAGGATCAGCGGCTGAGCTGCTCCTCAGAAGAGGCGGGGGGCCTTGTCGTCCTCGCCCTTCATCTCCTGATAGTCCAGCACCACGCAGCGGATGCCCCGGTCCTCAGCAAGCGTGCGCGCCTGCGGCTTGATCTGCTGGGCTGCGAAGACGCCGGCCACCGGTGCCAGCAGCGGGTCTCGGTTGAGCAGCTCCAAGTATCGGGAGAGCTGCTCAACCCCATCAATGTCGCCGCGGCGCTTCAGCTCCACAGCTACCGTTCCGCCCGGCCCCTTCGCCAACAGATCCACCGGGCCGATGGGTGTGGGGTGCTCACGTCGGATCAGACTGTGACCGGCGCCCAACCGGTCGATCTGTTCCGCCAGCAGACGCTGCAGGTCCGACTCGACGCCGTCCTTCACCAGCCCGGGATCACGCCCCAGCTCGTGGGAGGAGTCGTGGTGGATCTCGGAGATCAGAATCGTCAGGACGTCGTCAGTCTTCTCCGCCGCCACGGTCCAGACCTGTTCAATACCAGCCTCAGCCTGCTGGGTCTCGGGATCGGTGACGCGCATCGCTGCCGGTGGAGACATCCAGTTCAGCGGCTTGTAGGAGCCGCCGTCGGAGTGGATCAGCACCGCACCGTCGGCCTTGACCATCAGCAGTCGGGTGGCCAGGGCCAGGTGGGCGTTGAGCCGCCCGGAATAGGTCACTGAGCAGTCGGCAATCACTAAACGCACAGTGGACAATCCTAACCGAACAGAGACGCGCCTGAGGCCCCGCTCCCCCACCGGGAGAACGGGGCCTCAGAGCACGTGAGAGGAGAAGCGGGGCTGGTCAGTCCCCGTTGATGAGGTCCGCATCGTCGGCGACGATGGTGACCTGGTCCGAATCCACGGAGAAGAACCCGCCGGAGACAGTCGCCTTCAGCGGCGGGCCATCGACGGGCTCGATGACCAGCTCACCCTGGGCCAGCGCCGCGAGCACCGGCGTGTGTCCGGGCAGAATACCCATATCGCCGTCCCTGGTGCGTCCGCGGACGGACTTCGCCTCCCCCGACCAGACTGCGTGGTCGGTGGCGACGACCTGAACGTCCAGCACTGCCATGAGGATCAGCCCTTCTTCTGCATCTCGGAGTACTTCTGCTCGACGTCCTCGAGACCGCCGACGTTGTAGAAGGCCTGCTCCGGGATGTGGTCGAGGTCGCCGTTGGCGATGGCGTTGAAGCCCTCGATCGTGTCCTTGATCGGCACGGTCGAGCCCTCGACACCGGTGAACTGGATAGCAGTGTAGGTGTTCTGGGACAGGAACTGCTCGATGCGCCGGGCACGGTTGACCGTGACCTTGTCCTCCTCGCCCAGCTCGTCGATGCCCAGAATGGCGATGATGTCCTGCAGCTCCTTGTTCTTCTGCAGGATCTGGGTCACCCGGGTGGCGGCGTCGTAGTGCTCCTGGCCGACGTACTGCGGGTCCAGGATGCGGCTGGTGGAGGCCAGCGGGTCCACTGCCGGGTACAGACCGCGCGAGGCGATCGCACGGGAGAGCTCGGTAGTGGCATCCAAGTGCGCGAAGACATTGGCCGGCGCAGGGTCGGTGTAGTCATCGGCGGGGACGTAGACGGCCTGCATGGAGGTGATGGACCGGCCCCGGGTGGAGGTGATCCGTTCCTGCAGCACGCCCATCTCGTCGGCGAGGTTGGGCTGGTAGCCCACCGCCGAGGGCATGCGGCCCAACAGCGTGGAGACCTCCATACCCGCCTGCGAGAAGCGGAAGATGTTGTCGATGAAGAGCAGGACATCCTGGTCTGCGACGTCACGGAAGTACTCCGCCATCGTCAGACCCGACAGTGCCACCCGCAGACGGGTGCCTGGCGGCTCATCCATCTGGCCGAACACCAGTGCAGTGTCCTTGAGCACTCCGGCCTCTTCCATCTCCACCCAGAGGTCGTTGCCCTCACGGGTGCGCTCACCGACGCCGGCGAAGACGGAGGTGCCGCCGAAGTTGCGGGCGACACGGGTGATCATCTCCTGGATGAGCACGGTTTTGCCCACACCGGCACCGCCGAAGAGACCGATCTTGCCGCCCTGAATGTAGGGGGTCAGCAGGTCGATCACCTTGATGCCGGTCTCCAGCATCTCGGTGGAGCCCTCCAGGGAGGCGAAGTTCGGCGGTTCGCGGTGGATGGGCCAGCGCTCTGTGACCTCCAGCTGCTCGGTGGGCATGTCCAGGGTCTCGCCCAGGACGTTGAAGATGTGGCCCTTGACGTTCTCGCCGACCGGCACGCTGATCGGAGCCCCGCTGTCCTGCACAGGTGCGCCGCGGACCAGGCCGTCGGCACCCTTCAGGGCGATCGCGCGCACCAGGTTGTTGCCCAGGTGCTGTGCCGTCTCGAAGGTGATGGTGCTCGTCTCGCCGCCGAGGGTCAGCTCGGCGGTCAGGGCGTTGTGGATCCCCGGGATGGCGTCGGCGGGGAACTCGATGTCCACGACCGGGCCGATCACCCGGGAGATTCGGCCGGTGGCACCCGGCTGCACGGCCCCGCTGGGCTGTTCTGCAGTAGTGGCAGTCATCTCTCTCACTTCACTTGATTCTTCGATGATGTCAAAGGGTTCTAGGACGCCAGTGCGTCGGCGCCGGCGATGAGCTCGGTGAGCTCCTGGGTAATCTCGGCCTGGCGTGCGTTGTTCCGCAGCAGCGTGTACTCGCGAATCAGCTCGTCAGCGTTGTCCGCGGCGGCCTTCATGGCCTTCTGGCGGGAGGCGAGCTCAGAAGCTGAGGCCTCCAATGTGGCGGTGAAGATCCGGGATTCGATGTACCGCGGCAGCAGTGCGTCCAGCACTTCCTCGGCAGAGGGCTCAAAGTCGTAGAGCGGAAGCCCCGCCGTCTCGGAGCCCTCATCCTCAACCACAGACAGTGGAAGCAGCCGACGCGCCGACGGCTCCTGGGTCATCATGGACTTGAACTGTGTGTAGACCAGGTACAGCTCGTCGACGCCGCCCTCGTCAGTCGGCTGTACGAAGCGGTCCACCAGCTTCTGGGCCATATCGCGCGCCTGATCACTGTCTGGGGCTTCGGTGCTGCCCGTCCATAACCCGTCGTACTCACGGTCACGGAAGTCGTAGAAGGCCTGGGCCTTTCGGCCGTAGAGGTAGGGCCGAACTTCCATTCCCTGCTCCTGCAGCCGGGCCACCAGGGACTCGGCGTGCTTCAGCGCATTGACCGAGTAGGCCCCGGCCAGGCCGCGGTCGCTGGTCATGATCAGCACCGCGGCCCGCTTGGGCTCTGTGATCTGCTCAGTCAGGACGTGTTCGACCTCATGATGCGAAGCCACTGCCGAGACCGCACGGGTGATGGCCTCAGCGTAGGGCGTAGCCCCCTGGGCACGGACCCGCGCCTTGCCGACACGTGACGTCGCGATCAGTTCCATCGCCTTGAAGATCTTCTTCATCGAGCTGGTCGATGCGATCTTCTGGCGATAGACCCGAATCTGGGCACCCATGCTTGTCCTTCCCTAGTCCGTCGAAAGATTCATCCGCCGCGAGCCGAGGCTCACTTATTGGTGCGGATCTCTTCCTGTTCGATGTCATTGTCGGAGAGCGCTTCGGCGGGCTCCTGCCCGGCCTTCTGCCCTGACGCCTCAGACTGGAAGCCCTTCTTGAACTCCGTGATCTGTTCGTTCAGTGTGTTGACGGTGTCATCCTCCAACTTGCCGCTGGAGACCAGTGACCCAAGCACATCTGTGTTGCGCCTGAGATGGTCGATCCACTCGACCTCGAAGCGGCTGACGTCGCTGAGCTCGATTTCGTCCAGGTGTCCCTGTGATCCGGCCCAGATGGAGACCACCTGCTCCTCGAAGGCGTACGGGGTGTACTGCGGCTGCTTCAGCAGCTCCATCTGCCGCGCACCACGGATCAGCTGCTGCTGGGAGGCGGCGTCCAGGTCGGAGGCGAACATTGCGAACGACTGCATGTCCCGGTACTGCGCCAGGTCCAGCTTCAGCGTGCCGGAGACCTTCTTCAGCGCCTTGGTCTGCGCGGCACCGCCGACGCGGGAGACCGAGATGCCGACGTCGACCGCCGGGCGCTGGTTCGCGTTGAACAGATCCGACTGCAGGAAGATCTGACCGTCAGTGATGGAGATGACGTTGGTCGGGATATAGGCCGATACGTCATTGGCCTTGGTCTCCACCAGCGGCAGTCCGGTCATCGAGCCGCCGCCCATTTCGTCTGAGAGCTTCGCGCAGCGCTCCAGCAGACGGGAGTGCAGGTAGAAGACGTCACCGGGGAATGCTTCGCGGCCCGGCGGGCGGCGCAGCAGCAGGGAGACGGCGCGGTAGGCCTCAGCCTGCTTGGACAGGTCATCAAAGATGATCAGCACGTGCTTGCCGCCGTACATCCAGTGCTGTCCGATGGCCGAGCCGGCGAAGGGCGCCAAGTACTTGAAGCCTGCCGGGTCAGAGGCGGGTGAGGCCACGATCGTGGTGTAGTCCAGCGCCCCGTTGTCTGCCAGGGTCTGGCGAACTGAGGCGATGGTGGAAGCCTTCTGGCCCACAGCGACGTAGATGCAGCGAACCTGCTTGTCCTCGTCGCCGGACTCCCAGTTGGCCTTCTGGTTCAGGATGGCATCGATGCCCAGGGCGGTCTTTCCGGTCTGCCGGTCACCGATGACCAGCTGGCGCTGCCCGCGTCCGATCGGAATCATCGCGTCGATGGCCTTGATGCCGGTCTGCAGCGGCTCATCGACGGATTTGCGCTGCACCACCGACGGTGCCTGCAGCTCCAGGGCACGGCGGCCCTCGTCCTCGATCTCGCCCAGGTCGTCGATCGGTGCACCCAGCGGGTCCACCACACGACCCAGGAAATTGTCGCCCACAGGTACGGAGAGGACCTCTCCGGTGCGGGTGACTTCCTGGCCCTCCTCGATCCCGGAGAACTCACCGAGCACCACAACACCGATCTCTCGGGTGTCGAGGTTCTGGGCCAGGCCCAGGGTGCCGTCCTCGAAGCGAAGAAGCTCGTTCGCCATGGCCGAGGGAAGTCCCTCGACACGTGCGATGCCGTCACCTGCGGAGATCACGCGGCCGACCTCGGTGCGCTCAGCGCTGCCGGGGTCATATGACGCGGCGAACTCGTTCAAGGCACTACGGACGTCGTCGGCGTTGATGGTCAAGTCGGCCATCTGCTGTCCCTGCTCTCCTCTGTCAGCGGCCGCGGATGCTGATGCGGCCTGTTTGGTTCAACGTTCAGGTATATGGGCTAGCGCTGCGCTAGCGGGAAATGTTCCGCTGCAGGCTGTTCAGGCGGGCGGCCATCGTGCTGTCGACCACTTCGTCTCCGACCTGTGCGCGGATTCCGCCGACCACAGTGGGATCGACGACGACGTCGAGCCTCAGCTCCCGGCCGAAGTAGCGATCCAGGCTGGCGGACAGCTTCTCCAGGTAGCTGCTGCCCAAGCTCTTGGCTACGGTCACCTCAGCGATCCAGCGCTGCTGGCGAGCGGCGACAGTGCCGGCAAACTTGCCGATCAGTGCAGTCCGACGCATCCCCCGCGGAGCGGTCACGGCTCGGTCGATCAGCAGCCTGGCTTCGGCTGAGGCCGTTGGGCTCAGTCTGGCTGCCAGCTTCTGCTTGGCCGTCGCCGGTGCCTGATGGTCGCTCAGTGCGTGCTGGACCTCGTGTGAGTCGGCCACAGTCTGCCGAAAGCCCAGCAGTGCGCCCTCCAGCTCTTCCAGTCCTTGGAGGCCGCTGCGTTCGGCCTGGGCCGCCACCACGGACACCGCGAGTTCTTCGAGGGCTTCGCCAAGATCACGGTCAGCGCTCCAGCGGCGAGAGACGACCGCCTCAAGCACCGTGACCGTCTTCTGCTGGGTCTTCGAGCCGAGCAGAGAGCGCACGACCGCAGCCCGCTCATCCGGCTCACGTGCCGGATCGTTGAGCGCCCGGCGCAGTGCTGCCGACTCGTCAATCACATCAAGGGCGGCGAACAGCTCATCAGCAACCTCCAGATCGGAGGCTGAGATGACCTCGGAGAGCTCGCTCTGCAGTGCGGCGAGTGAATCGCTGGTGACCGCGGCCATTACTGTGCTGCTCCCTGTGCCTGTTCCGTCTCAAGGTCTGCTAGGAAACGGTCCACCACACGCTGGGAGCGGGCATCGTCCTCAAGCGCCTCTCCGACGATCTTTGATGCCAGGTCAGTCGCCAGCGTGCCGACGTCGGCCTTCAGCGAAGCAGCCGCACTGGTCCGCTCAGCCGCAATCTGGGCATTGGCCTGCTCGCGGATGCGAGAGGCTTCCGCGGCGGCCTTCTCCTGCGCCTCAGCCACGATCTGACCCGCCTCAGCCCGTGCTTCATCGCGGATGCTTGAAGCCTCGGCCCGAGACTCGGCCAGCTGCTGCTGGTACTGAGCCTTCAGCGCAGCAGCTTCCTCCTGCGCCTCCTCAGCCTGGTTGATGCCCCCCTCAATGGCCTCGATGCGGTTCTGGTAGGCCGCCTCGAACCTGGGCACGATCACCTTGATCACCAGGATAAGCAGCACCGCGAAGCCGATGAGGACCACGAGCAGCTCCCACATATTGGGAACGAGCGGGTTCGCGTCCTCGGATTCCGCTGCCTGGATCAGGGATGCACTGATCATGTGTTCACCCATCTTTACTAGTCTGACGTTCTGCGTGGGTCACCAGCAACTGGCGGACCCGGCTGAGTGTCTCTGTCGAAAGTCTCAGAGCACGAAGGCGAAGACGATGGCCAGGATGAACACTGCCTCGGCCAGGGCGAAGCCCAGCAGAGCGATCGGCTGCAGCACACGCTGCGCTTCGGGCTGGCGGGCCACACCGTTGACGTATGCGGCAAAGATCAGACCGATCCCAATGGCCGCACCGGTGCCGGCGAGGCCCATGCCGATCATGTTCAGAGTGCCTTCCATGGTTTTCTCTCTTTCTGTCTCGCTCCCGGTGACTTTCACCGGGAAGTTGTTGCGGGGAATCTAGGGCGTCAGTGTGCGTCTGCTTCGATGGAGCTTTGGATGTAGATAGCGGTCAGCAGCGCAAAGACGAAGGCCTGAAGGACCATCATGATCAGCTCCAGGAAGTACAGCGGCACCGATCCCAGCAGCACGATCACGCCCATGGCGGTGCTGCCCAGGCCCTCCTGCTGCGTCATGAGGAAATCGGCTCCGGAGCCTGCAAGCATCACGATGATGTGTCCGGAGAGCATCACAGCCATCAGTCGCAGCGAGTGGGTCAGCGGCCGAATCAGGAAGTTGGAGAGGAACTCCAGCGGGGTCAGGATCAGCAGCAGCGGCTTCGGCACCCCTGCGGGGACGGTCATCAGCTTCATGAACCTGCCGCCGTGCAGCTTGAATCCGAGCACGACCCAGACGAACCAGACCACACCGGCGAGTGCGTAGGCCGGGCCGGCGTGGGAGAAGGTCGGCAGCTGCAGACCCGGAATCGCGCCGAAGAGGTTGTTGAACAGTACGAAGAAGAAGACGGTGAACAGCAGCGGAATCCAGGGCTTGAAGTGCTTCTCGCCCAGAATGTCGCGACCCAGCGTATTGCGCACGAAGCCGTAGCCGGATTCGGCCAAGTACTGAATGCGCGATGGGACCAACGCGTTCTTGCGGATGCTCCAGGTGAACAGCAGATAGATCAGCACCACCGACAGCATCGCCAGGAGCATGTTCTTGCCGAACCCGGAGCCCCACTCGGCCATCCACGGGAGAATCTCCGGAAGATGGGTCTCACTGATGGTGGGGGACTGGAAGCCACCCTCTTCGGCGGCTCTCGGGGCAAGCGATGACAACGCTGGTCCTCTCATCGGTCGTCGAACGAGCGAGACATAGATATCTCAGCTTCGGGCGAAGGAAGTCGGCGCAGAAGTAACACGACCACAATCCTGGGCAACCCTACCAAAGCTCTGAAGCTCCGATCGGCATGTTTACCTGCTGCGACAACACTACTACAAACGGTAGAAAAGTCTTGCATCTAATCCTCAGGCTGTACCGAGATTCGCATCTTGGAAAAGCTGAGGATCTCAGCGGCCTGCCAGACGAGAACCACCACGACGCATGAGCCGACGGCCCATCCCGGATCCAACCAGTCACCGGGGCGCACCAGGAGCACCACCACTGCCAGAACAGCCACTTTGACGCCGAACCCGATCATGAACAGGGGAATCGCCAGGTGCGGAGCATGTCGGTCAGACCAGTCGATGAGGGCCAGCGAGAGGAAGGAGAACGCGAGGGCTCCGCCGCCGCCGACTGCTGCTGAGGCGGCAGCCGGTGAGCCGCTGACCAGGGTGCTTACCGCCAGTGCTGCCAATGCTGCGGCCGCACCGGCGGCGGTGGTCACCAGCAGCACCCGGCGCCAGCCGGTGGCCCGCGGGAAGAGCTTCAGCGCGGCCATCTCTTGGCCTCCTGATTCTGCCCAGCAGTCGGCGTCTGCTCTGCAGCATCAGGGCTGCCGAGGGGGTCTTTTATGTCAGTGGAGCTGCTCTGCTGCAGCACCCTGGGCAGCCAAGAACCTTTGGAGAGCATAGTGGCGGCGCTCAGGGTGACCACCATGCCTGTCAGCACCAGTGGCCAGGGAAGGAAGTCGAAGGAGACTGAGCCGAACGCGAAGAGTCCGGCCCACAGGTAGAGCAGCAGCACCGCCTGCGGGTGGGTGTAGCCGGAGTCGATGAGTTTATGGTGCAGATGCCCGCGGTCTGGGCTGAAAGGTGAAGTTCGCCGTGCCGTGCGCCGCACAACGGCCAAAATCAAGTCCATCAGCGGAAGAATCATCACCGCCAGTGGGAGGAGTATCGGCATATAGGCAGGGATGTTTCGGAAACGGAAGGTTTCCTCATACAGGTCCAGGGATTCGGTCAGAATCAGCGCCCCCGTAACCATGACGAGACCGAGAAGCATGGCTCCGGTATCTCCCATGAACACCTTGGAGGGATGGAAGTTGTGCGGCAGAAACCCCAGACAGGATCCGATCAGCACAGCCATGAGCAGGGTGACCAGATTCGAGGCGTCGAACTCGTTGATGGACAGCGTCAGCAGATAGCTGTAGAGGAAGAAGGCGGATCCGCCGATGGCTGCCACGCCGGCGACCAATCCGTCCAGACCATCGATGAAATTGAAGGCATTGATGGTCATCACCACCAGGAAGATGGTGAGCGCCCCCTGCAGCAGCGGCCCCCCGACCCCCAGCCAGCCCACCGGCATGACCTCCAGGCGTATGTCGTGCAGCACCAGGATCAGTCCGCAGGCTGCTTGGGACACCAACTTCAGAGTCCAGTGAATGTCCCACGCGTCGTCCGCCATGCCGGTGATCAGCACCAGCGTCATCGCTGCCAGCACTCCGAACACCGGGGTGAGGTCGCTGAAGAGGCCCGATAGGTATGGGATTGCGGCGGCGACGGCCAGTCCGACGATCATGCCCAGGTATATGGCGATCCCGCCCCACCGAGGTTTGACCACGGTGTGAATGTCGCGGGAACGGATCGGTGTGTAGATGCCCAGCCGAAGGCCGAGACGACGCACCGGCGGAGTCAGCACATAGGTGACCACCGCGGAGACGCTGAGCACCATGAGGAAATAGACCATGCGTGCCCTAGGTCTGAGCCTCTGAGCCGTCTGTCTCCTCGGGTGAGTGGTCCGGCCGCATCAGCTGCACCTGCGGCACAGCCGCCTGCAGCTCATGCAGCGGGACGGCGCCTTCGCGCACCACCTGCGGCGGCTGGCGGGTGCAGTCGACGATGGTCGACGGTGCAGCCGATTCCCGCGCACCGGCATCGAGGTAGACACTGACCGAATCGGCGAGCATCGTACGGGCCGCCTGCGCCGTGGTGGCCGCCGACTGTCCGGTGCGGTTCGCCGAGGAGACCGCCATCGGGCCGACTGTGCCCAGCAGCTCCAGGGCGATTTCGTCGGCGGGCATCCGCAGGGCGACGGTGCCGCGGGTCTGGCCCAGGTCCCAGGCGAGTGAGGGCTGAGCCTGCAGGATCAGCGTCAGGCCGCCGGGCCAGAACGTCTCGGCCAGCTGACGAGCGGCATCAGGAATCTCGGTGGCCAGTGCGTCCATCACCTCCTGCCGGGCGATGAGCACCGGCGGCGGCATGGCCCGGCTGCGCCCCTTGGCGGCCAGCAGGACCGCCACTGCCCCGGCGCTGAACGCATCGACTCCGATCCCGTAGACCGTGTCGGTCGGCAGCACCACCGGCTCCCCACGCTGGGCAGCCTGCACAGCGGCCGCTATGCTCTCAGGGCGCGTATCCGGATCGGCCACATCAAAGGTCGTACTCACGCGCTGTATTCTTTCACATGCCCAGCTCGGCCTCGGCAGCTGCCCACCGCGAAACCCGCGCCCTCCTGGGCCGCAGGGTCAGTCTTCGGCGGCACGGTGGGCCGCAAGGGCTTCTCTGCGGCTCTGCTGCTCCACAGGATCCGGCACCGGGACCGAGGCCAGCAGCCGCTGGGTGTAGGGGTGCTGGGGGTCGGTGAGCACCTGCTGGCCGTCGCCGTACTCGACCAGCTCTCCGCGGTACAGCACCCCGATCCGATCAGCGAGCATGCCCACAACCGCCAGGTCGTGGCTGATGAACAGGGTCGCGAAGCCCAGGCGCTGCTGCAGCTCGCTGAAGACTTCCAGCACCCGTGCCTGCACGGACACGTCCAAGGCGGAGGTCGGCTCATCGGCGACCAGCAGCTCCGGCTCCAGGGCAAGCGCACGGGCGAGACTGACACGCTGCCGCTGTCCGCCGGAGAGCTCGTGCGGGTAGCGCTGGGCGTAGTGGGTCGGCAGATGGACTGCGTCCAGAAGCTGGCGCACCGAGGCGGCGGCCTCGCGAGCGTCTGCCGCCCGACCGTGGATCAGCAGGGGCTCGGCAACGGCTTCACCCACTGACAACAGGGGGTTGAAGGAGGTCGCCGGGTCCTGGAACACGAACCCCACCCGGGAGCGCAGCGGTCGGAAGGAACGCTCCCTGAAGCCGACCATCTCGTGGCCGAGCACGCTCAGTGAGCCTCCTGTGGCGCGGGTCAGTCCGACGATCGCCCGGCCGATGGTGGTCTTGCCGGAGCCGGACTCGCCGACCAGCCCAAGCACCTCCCCCGGGCCGAGGGTGAAGTTGACCCCATCGACCGCCCGGAACCCGGGGCGGCCCAGCCGGCCGGGGTAGACGATCTCCAAGTCCCGCGCCTCCACCAGCGGAGCTGCGGCGTCGTCCTGCTGCTGCGCCGAGTGTGCTGGCTCCGAGTCCGACGCCGCGGTGGTGAGCCGAGGCACTGCACTCAGCAGGTGCTGGGTGTACTCGTGGCGCGGATCGGCGAAGAGCTCCCGGACGCCGGCCTCCTCCACCACTTCACCCTGGTACATCACTGCCACCCGGTCAGCGAGGTCGGCCACCACTCCCATGTTGTGGGTGATGAGCACGATGGCTCCTCCGAAGTCGTCCCGCACGCGACGCAGCAGGTCCAGGATCTCCGCCTGCACAGTGACGTCCAGGGCGGTAGTGGGTTCGTCGGCCACGATCACCTTCGGCCCCAGGGCCAGCGCCATGGCAATGACGATGCGCTGCTTCTGGCCGCCGGAGAACTGGTGCGGATAGTGATCCACCCGCTCCTGCGGATCGGGAATGCCGACCGTGCCGAGGATCTCCACCGCCCGTGCTCGAGCCTGCTTGCGGGAGTGCTGGCCGTGGGCGCGCAGCCCCTCGGCGATCTGCCAGCCCACGGTGTACACCGGGTTCAGCGCAGTGGCGGGCTCCTGGAAGACCATAGCCACGTCGCGGCCGCGCACCTGGCGCAGCTGGTCCGGGGAGAGCTGGACGACGTCGTTGCCCGCCAGCACCACGGCGCCGGATGCGCTGGCGCTCTCCGGCAGCAGCCCCAAGATGCTCTTGGCGGTCACCGTCTTGCCCGAGCCGGACTCACCGACCACAGCCAGCACTTCGTTGGGACGCACATGAAGCGAGACCCCCTCCACAGCGTGCACGGGCTCACCATCGGTGGCGAAACTGATGCGCAGGTCCCGGATGTCAACGGCGACGTCGGGGGCTTCCTCGGTGGTCCTGCGGTTCTGAGCAGCTGCCATTACGCGGCTCCCTTCATGGCTGTTGCCGTGCGCCGAGGTTGCCGCCTGGGCCGGCGACGTATTCGCAGGCGTGGGTCGGAGAGGTCGTTGACCGATTCGCCGACCAGCGTGATCCCCAGCACCAGCAGCACGATGGCGGCTCCGGGGAAGATGCCGGTCCACCAGATTCCGCTGGATACGTCTGCGATGGCGCGATTGAGATCGTAGCCCCACTCGGCGGCAGCTGTGGGGTTGATGCCGAAGCCCAGAAAGCCCAGTCCGGCCAGCGTCAGAATCGCCTCAGAGGCGTTGAGAGTGATGATCAGCGGCAGCGAGCGTGTCGCATTGCGCAGCACGTGACGGGAGAGGATTCTGGGTGTGGAGGCGCCCAGCACTCGGGCGGACTCCACGAAGGGCTCGGCCTTCAGACGCACCGTCTCTGCGCGGATCACCCGGAAGTACTGCGGCACGAAGACCACGGTGATCGAGATCGCCGCGGCGAGGATGCCGCTGAGGAACCCGGATTCCCCGCCCGAGATGACGATGGAGACCACAATGGCCAGCAGCAGCGAGGGGAATGCGTAGATGGCGTCGGCCAGCGTGACCAGCACCCGGTCCAGCCAGCCGCCCAGGTAGCCGGAGATCAGCCCCAGGGCGATACCCAGGAATATGGACAGGATGACGGCGAGGATCACCGTCAGCACCGCGGTCTGGGCGCCCCAGATCACCCGGGAGAACACATCGTAGCCGCCCACGGTGGTCCCCCACCAGAACTCGGCTGAGGGCGGCGCCTGCCGGGGAAAGGACCCGTCCGGGCCGGAGAGCTGGTTGAAGCTGTAGGGAGCGATGAGCGGGGCCAACAGGGCCATCAGCACGAACATTGCGCTCAGCACCAGTCCGGCGACCAGCATGCCCCGCTGCAGCCCCACGCTTCGGCGCAGGTGCCACACCAGGGGCAGCCGCTTCCACCACGGCTCGCGGCCGGCGGCCTCGCCGTGGGCCACCGGGTCTGTGGGGGTCTCTTCGGTGCTCGCGGATGTCATCAGTACCTCACTCTCGGGTCGATGAGCGCGGCGACGACGTCGACGATGAAGTTGGTCACCGCGACGATCACAGCCAACAGCGCCACAATCCCCTGGACGGCCACAAAGTCCCGCGCACCGAGGTACTGGGCAAGCTGGAAGCCCAGCCCGCGCCACCCGAACGCCGTCTCGGTGAGGATCGCACCGCCGAGCATCAGGGCGATCTGCATGCCCATAACGGTGATGATCGGGATCAGCGCAGGCTTAAAGGCATGCTTGCGCAGCAGCCGCGACTCCCGCACGCCGCGGGACCGGGCGGCGTCGACGAAGCCCATGGACAGCGTGCCGATCATGTTGGTTCGCACCAGCCGCAGGAACACCCCGGCGGTGAGCAGACCCAGCGCCACCGCGGGAAGCACCGCGTGGGCCAAGACATCTGAGATGAGGTCCCAGCGCCCGGTGCGCAGCGCATCGATGATGTTGATGCCCGAGGAGCCGGAGATCCGGTCCAGGATCAGCTGGGTCGACGGGCTGGCCCGGCCTGATAGGGGGAACCATCCCAGCCAGACCGAGAAGACCAGCTGGAGCAGCAGCGCTGCGAAGAACACCGGGGTGGCGTAGCACAGGATGGCGAAGATGCGCAGCACTGCGTCCGGGAGCCTGTCACGGTGGAAGGCGGCGAGGCGGCCCAGCGGCACGCCCACCACCAGCGCCACCACCAGGGAGAAGAAGACCAGCTCCAGGGTGCCGGTGCCGTAGGTGATCAGGATGTCGCTGATCTCTCGGTTGTCGGTAATGGTGCGGCCGAAGTCCCCGGTGAAGATCTGCCCGATGTACTCGAAGTACTGCACCATGATCGGGCGATCATAGCCAGCCTCTGCCAGACGCTCGGCCAGCTGCTCGGGAGTCAGCCGTCCGCCCACTGATGCCGAGATGGGGTCTCCCACCACTCGCATCAGGAAGAAGACCATCGTCACCAGGATGAAGACGGTGGGGATGATCAGCAGAAAACGTACTAATATGTAGCGCCCCAGACCGCCGCCGTCGGATTCCTTCTTTCCGGCGGCGGCGGTCGGCGCGGCCTGTTCGTCAGCGACGCTCACGCTGCTCCTCTTCCAGCACTGAGGCTTCGTTCACTGTTCAGCGGCTCAGCGGGGCGTAGCGGAACTTGAAGGACGCGTCCAGCGTCACGCCGCTGATGTCGTTGGCCGCCACTGCCACCTGTGCGCCCTGAAGGTAGGGAAGCGTGGAGAGGTCCTCGGCCACCAGCCTCTGGGTCTCCTCGATCAGCGCGGCACGCTCGTCCTCGTCCGGGGTGGTCGCCTGAGCCTGGACCGTCTCCTGCACCTCTTCGTCGGAGTAGCCGTTGGCCAGGAAGTTGTCCTCACCGAAGAACGGAGAGAGGAAGTTGCCCGCATCGGAGTAGTCGGGGAACCAGCCGAGCTGGTACGCGGGGTAGACGCCCTCAACGCGCTCGCTGTTGTAGGTGTCCCACAGGGTGGACTGCAGACTGACGTCGAAGAGGCCGTCGGTCTCCAGCTGGCTCTGGATCATGGCGTACTCCTCGTCGGAGGAGTTGCCGTAGTGATCGGGGCTGTACTGCAGGTTGAGCTCCACCGGAGTCTCGACCCCAGCCTCCTCCAGCACAGCGGCTGCGGCCTCAGCGTCGGGTCCGCCCTCGCCGTCGCCGTACATCTCGCGCAGCGGATCGATGGCGCCGGTCAGTCCCTCTGGGACGTAGGAGTACAGCGGGGTGTAGGTGCCCTGGTAGATCTCCTCGCTGAGTGCCTCACGGTCCAGCAGGTGGGCAGCGGCCTGCCGCACCGACAGTGCCTGCTCCTCATCAGCCTGCCCGGTCTCGGTGCCGTAGGGCTGGGTGCCGAAGTCGAAGACGATGTAGCGGATCTCGCCGCCCGGGCCGTCGTGGACGGTGACGCTCTCGTCCTCGCGCAGGTCCCCCAGGTCGGTGGGGCTCAGAGTGCGGAACGCCAGGTCGATGTCGCCCTCCTGCACCGCGAGCTTCAGCTGAGTCTCCTCAGTGAAGTACTGGGCGGTGACCTCATCGTTCTCGGCCGCGCCGAGCAGACCCTGGTAGTCCTCGAAGGGCTCGTAGCGGACCAGCTCGTTCTCCGTGTAGTCGGTGATCATGTACTGGCCGGCGAAGGCGTTGCCCTCCACGATCTCATCCGAGGGGGTCGCCTCCGTGGCGGAGAAGACGTCCTCATCAACGATCGGGCCCGCCGGGGAGGACAGGACCTGCGGGAAGGTCTGATCGTCCTCACTGTTGAGGTGGAAGACTACGGTTTGCTCATCGGGGGCCTCCACGCTGTCCAAGTTAGACAGCAGCGTCGAGGGGCCGTTGGGATCGGCGATCTCCACCTGACGGTCGAAGGAGAACTTCACGTCCGAGGAGGTCAGCTCATTGCCGTTGGCGAAGGTCAGCCCCTCCTTGAGAGTGACGGTGTACTCACTGGGCGCGGTGAACTCCGCCGACTCAGCAATGTCCGGCTCCACGTCCGGGCTGCCGTAGGGGGTGTTCATCAGGAACGGGTACACCTGGTTCTGCACTGCGAACGAGCCGTTGTCGTACGAGGCGGCAGGATCCAGAGCGGTGACGACGTCTGTGGTTCCGACGGCGACACTGCCACCGGACTCCTCACCCTCGCCTCCGCCGTCGGCGTTTTCGGTTTCTGCGCATGCCGCAAGCACGAGCGTGAGAGCTGCGGTGAGGCCAACCGCGCTGACGGCGCGGCGCCGTGGTCCGGCTGGTGCCATGATTCACATCCTTGACGATAGAGGGCGGCCAGCAGCATTCGTTCTGCCGCAGCCGCAGACCCGGCAGGTCGTCCGTGTCCGGCGTCAATTGAAACATACATCACACATTTGCCTGGAATGAGCCACGGCGTGGGCTGGATGCTGGGTCAATCCGCCTCTCTCGGGGCTGGTCGAGATCCGCTCCGCACACGAGCTGAGGTGGCCCGGGGCCGCCCGGTGAGATCCGGGTGGGTGGCGATCTCCATCAGCTGAGCGTCGGCTGCGCAGATCTGCCGCAGCGCTTCTGCCTGTGCTTCAGCGTGTTCGATGATGAACCAGCCGCCGGGCTTCAGGACTCGACCAGCGGCGGCGATCACTGCCCGGGGCAGCTGCAGCCCGTCTGCTCCCCCGCCGTAGAGTGCGACCTGCGGGTCGTGCTCACGGACTTCGACCTCAGTGGGCACCGCTTCAGTGGGAATGTAGGGCGGGTTGGAGACGACGACGTCGAATCCTTCCTGCCATTCCTCCGGCAGCTCACGCAGGTCACGGCGATGCAGTGTGACCCCGTACGGGGCGAGGTTGAGCTCTGCCCAGGCGGCGGCTTCGGCGGAGACTTCAACGGCGTGGACCTCAGCGGCGGGGAACTCGGCGGCAACGGCCGCAGCGATGGCCCCGGATCCGGTCCCCAGATCCAGCACTCTCGGCCGTCGCCGCCCCTGGTGGGCGAGGCGGTCGAGCACCACGTCGACGACCTGCTCCGTCTCCGGACGCGGGATGAATACTCCGGGGCCCACGCGCAGCTCCACGGTGCGGAACGGCGCGCGGCCGGTGAGGTGCTGCAGGGGGATGCGGCGTGCCCGCTCCTGAACCAGGGACTGTACGGCCGCGGTGTGGGCGTCGCTGATCCTTCGTCCCAGCAGGGCTGCGGTCTGCAGCTCTGACCTGCTCAGGCCCAATACGTGTCCCGCCAGCAGCTCAGCGTCCACCTGAGGGCTGGGCACCTCGGCGCCGACCAGGTCATGGGCGCTGCGCCGGATCAGGTCACCCAGATCCCTGCCGGCTGGGTCGCTGCCGAGCGTCTCAGTGTTCAGCGTCTCACTGTCCAAGGCCGGTGCTCATGATTCGGGCGCTTCTCACGACTCGTCCGCGATCGCGGCCAGACGCTCCTGCTCGTCCAGCTGGACGCAGGAGTGGATGACTGCGCCCAGGTCGCCGTTGATCACCGTGTCCAGGTTGTATGCCTTATAGCCGGTGCGGTGATCTGCGATGCGGTTCTCCGGGAAATTGTAGGTGCGGATGCGCTCGGAACGGTCCATGGTGCGCACCTGCGATGCCCGCGTGGCAGCGTTGTCGGCGTCGATCTGTTCCTGCTGGTGGGCCAGCAGGCGCGAGCGCAGCACCCGCATGGCGGCCTCACGGTTCTGGATCTGGGACTTCTCGTTCTGCATCGCGACCACGATGCCGGTAGGCAGGTGGGTGATGCGCACGGCGGAGTCAGTGGTGTTCACACTCTGCCCGCCTGGGCCGGAGGAGCGGTAGACATCGATCTTCAGGTCGTTCTGGGCCAGCTCGATCTCTTCAGGCTCATCGACCTCCGGTAGCACCAGCACGGCGGCGGCCGAGGTGTGGATCCGGCCCTGGGACTCGGTCTCCGGCACGCGCTGGACCCGGTGCACCCCGCCTTCGAACTTCAGGTAGGCGTACACCCCCTCCGCGGGGTCATTGGTACTGGACTTCACCGCCAGCTGCACGTCCTTGAAGCCGCCCAGATCGGACAGTGTGGAGGAGAGGATCTCGGTCTTCCATCCCTTCGATTCGGCATAGCGGACATACATGCGCACCAGGTCTGCGGCGAAGAGTGCGGCCTCGTCGCCGCCGGCACCCCCTTTGATCTCCAGGATAACGTTGCGCACATCGTGCTCATCACGGGGAATGAGCATGCGCAGCAGCCGTTCGGAGGCGACGTGCAGATCCCCCTTCAGCTGCGGCACCTCGGCGGCGAAGTCGGCGTCGTCGTCCGCCAGCTCTTCGGCGGCCTCAAGGTCCTCCTTCAGCTGCGTCCACTGCGTATACGCCTCGACGACACCGTTGAGCTGAGCGTAGCGCCGGCCCAGCCTGCGCGCCAGGGACTGGTCGGCGTGGGTCTCCGGCTCGGCCAGCTGCACCTGCAGGTCCTTGTGCTCGGCCAGCAGTGCCCCGACCGAGTCGAACATGCGAGGGTCGATCTCAGTGGTCATCGCTTCGTTCCCTACTCCCCTTCACGCTTCAGTGGCCGATACTGTCTGCCTAAGATGCTCATCTGCCCAGCTGCGGCGGCAGATTCGGCCACTGAAGCACCGCCGCTGCGCTGAGACAGAGAAAGCCCCGGACCCGAAGATCGTGCGGAGCACGACGACGGATCCGGGGCAGCTCAGCTATTTCTCGTTCTTGCCGCCCAGGGTCGTCTTCGAGATCAGCATGAGGAACTCCGCATTGGACTTGGTCTCCTTGAGCTTGTTGATCAGCAGCTCCAGGCCCTGCTGCTGGTCGAGTCCGGAGAGGACCCGGCGCAGCCGCCACATGATCTTGATCTCCTCGGGCGAGAGCAGTGCCTCCTCACGGCGGGTGGAGGAGGCGTTGACGTCCACCGCCGGGAAGATGCGCCGGTCAGAGAGCTGCCGGCTCAGCCGCAGCTCCATATTGCCGGTGCCCTTGAACTCTTCGAAGATGACCTCGTCCATCTTGGAGCCGGTCTCCACCAGGGCGGTGGCCAGAATCGTGAGCGAGCCGCCGTTCTCAATGTTGCGGGCGGCACCGAAGAACCGCTTGGGCGGGTAGAGAGCGGCGGCGTCGACGCCTCCGGAGAGGATCCGGCCGGAGGCCGGGGCAGACTGGTTGTAGGCACGGCCCAGCCGGGTCATGGAGTCCAGCAGGATCACCACGTCCTTACCCAGCTCCACCAGGCGCTTGGCCCGCTCGATGGCCAGCTCAGCCACTGTGGTGTGGTCATCGGCAGGTCGGTCGAAGGTGGAGGCGATGACCTCACCGTCAACACTGCGCTGCATGTCGGTGACTTCCTCGGGGCGCTCATCGACCAGCACCATCATCAGGTGCACCTCGGGGTTGTTCTGCTTGATGGCGTGGGCCACCGACTGCAGAATCATGGTCTTGCCTGCCTTGGGCGGGGAAACGATGAGTCCGCGCTGGCCCTTGCCGATCGGCGAGATCAGGTCGATGACGCGCGGGCCGACTGCACCGGCGTCACCGGACTCCAGGCGCAGCCGCTCCTGCGGGTAGAGCGGGGTCAGTTTGCCGAAGTCCACTCGCTCGGTGTTGTCGTCCACGGGCCGGCCGTTGACCTTCTCCACCTTGACCAGGGCGGCGAACTTCTGGCGCTTGTTGCTGCGCTGCTGATTCTGCTGGTTCGGCTGGTTCTGCTGGTTCTCGCCGGGCGCCTTGATGAACCCGGTCACCACGTCACCTTTGCGCAGCCGGTTCTTCTTCACCTGCTGCAGGGAGACGTAGACGTCGTTCTGGCCGGGCAGGTAACCCGAGGTGCGTACGAAGGCGTAGTTGTCGAGCACATCGACGATGCCGGCGATCGGGATCAGCTGGTCCTCGTCGGTCACCTCGGTGTCATCGTGGTCAGGTCCACGCTGACGGTCGCGTCCGCGCCGGTTGCGGTCATTGCGGTTACGACGACGATTGCGCCGGTCGTTGCGGCCGCCGCGGTCGTCGTCGTTGTCGCCGCCGTGCTGCTGGGGCTGCTGATTCTGCTGCCCCTTCTGCTGGCCGCCACCCTGCTGATTGTCGTCACGGGACTGCGAGTCGTTCTGCTGGTTGTGCCCGCCGTGGGAAGACTGCCGGTCATCGCTGCCGCCGTTCTGGCGCGATGACTCGGAGCCCCTATTCTCCTGGCCCTTGTCCTGCTGAGCCTTGTCCTGGTTGCCGTCCCCACCGCGCTGACGGTCACGCTGACGACGGTGGCGGTTATTGCCCTTGCCGTCCGGACCATTGGACTGCTCGCGCTGCGACGTGTCTGCGGATTCGCCGTCGTCGTTCT
>JBQCZP010000001.1:0-14242 GCA_052089225.1 Nesterenkonia sp. | reverse complement strand
GGACCATTGGACTGCTCGCGCTGCGACGTGTCTGCGGATTCGCCGTCGTCGTTCTTGGCGTCCTGCTTCTCGGCGTCCTGTTTCGCGGAGTCTTTGCCCGCAGAGTCCCGGTGACCGTTGCGATCGGCTTTGTCGGACTCAGGTTTGTCGGACTCAGCCTTGCCGGGTTCGGACGTTGTCTGGTCCTTCTTCTTCTGGGCGTCGCGGTCTGCGACGGCGCCGCCGCGCTGGTGGGCGGAGATCGCATCCACCAGGTCGGACTTGCGCATGCGGGAGGAGCCGGCAATGCCCAGCTGTGAGGCCAGTGCCTTCAGCTGAGCAAGTTTCAGTCCGGCGAGTCCGCTGCTGTTGTTCTGGGGTGCCTCTTCGGCAGTCTGAGCCTCTGGGGCATCAGTGGTGGTATCTGTCACGAAGGTTTCCTTCTCCCTCGTCGGGAAGGTCGACTCAGTGTGCGACCAACGATTTCCATGGCAGTCTTTCGCGGCAATCTGTAGTGCGAGAGTTTCCCATCACTGCACAGTGGGCGGTGCATATTCGATGCACGGATCAGAAGAAGCAGCCCATAGTCGGGAAAGCGCGATGTGCGCGAAAGCTATACGGCGACGAATTGGTCACCGCGGTGTCTCCACTGTAACACCTGAGGCCGTGATCGGCAGGTTCCAGGGGACGAACGTGTCCCCCGCCGGATGCTCAGGAGCGAACTCAGCGATGTGGGCGATCACCGAGTCGGTGCGGGAGGAGTCGCTGAGAACCAGGACGGCAGGTCCCGCACCGGAGATCACTGCTGGATGCCCGGCGGCCCGCAGCGAATCAACCAGTGCCATGGAGGCCGGGAACGCCGCTCGCCGGTACTCCTGGTGCAGAAAGTCCTCGGTGGCCTCCAGCAGCAGCGCCGGCTCAGTGGTCAGCGCGTGGACCAGCAGGGCCGCCCGGGATGAGTTTTTGGCAGCCTGGGCGTGCGGCAGGTTCGTCGGCAGCACCTCACGCGCGGCCTGGGTGGACTGCACGAAGTCTGGGACGGCCACCACTGTGCTGATCTGCGGGTGCGGGGTCAGCGGCGCGGTGCGATAGACCGGATCGTCCGGCCCGCCGGTGCACCAGGAGACTGCCGCGGAACCGCGCAGCGCGGGCGCGTAGTTGTCCGGGTGGCCTTCGATCCGGGAGCCGATCTGCAGCTTCTCGTCGTCGCTGAGTCCTTCGGGAACCAGCTGCTCGGCGGTGGTCACCGCAGCGGCGACGGCGGCGGCCGAAGATCCCAGTCCGCGGGAGTGCGGAATCACGTTGGTGGCCCGCACCTGAAGATCAGGCAGCTGGTATCCCTTGGCGGCCAGGATCGACTCGGTCACGGCCACCAGCAGGTGTGAGGCGTCGGTGGGCAGGGTCTCTGCGCCTTCACCGACGACGCCGACCTCCACCCGCGGCGCCGCAGGGTCCTGTCTCGGAGAGGCGGTGACTTCGACTTCATCGCGCAGCTCCAGGGCCAGCCCCAGGGTGTCGTATCCCGGGCCCAGGTTGGCGCTGGTGGCCGGCACCCGCAGAGTGAAGCGGTGCGGTGCCGACAGCGGCGCGCGAAGCTGTGGTGCAGGCTTCCCCGCGGCGCGCTCAGGAGCGACGCCCTCGCCCAGCTGTGCTGCAGTCATGTGCGTTGAGTCCCTTTCGTCACAGCCCGAGCGCGTGGGCTATGGTCTCGACGTCCTGGGGCAGTTGGGTCGGCGCTGCCGCTGAGCCCTGAGCCGCTGGACTCTGGGCACCGGTGAGTGCGGGGTTGTCCACCCCCCAGTCGGGGTCCTTGAGCCCATGGCCGGTGACGGTGATGACCCACTGCTTTCCGGCCGGGACGCGGCCGGCTGCGTGCTCTTTGATCAGGCCGGCGGCTGCGGAGGCCGAGGCCGGTTCCACGAAGACGCCCTCTTTGGCCGACAGCCATCGGTGTGCGGCGAGGATCTCCTCGTCGGTGACGGAGCTGATGAGGCCTCCGGACTCATCGCGGGCAGCCTCGGCGTACTCCCAGGAGGCCGGGTTTCCGATGCGGATGGCGGTGGCCACCGTCTCCGGTTCGGTGATCGGGTGCCCGGCGACGATCGGGGCCGAGCCGGCCGCCTGGAAGCCCCACATCGTGGGCAGCGAGGTGGTCACGGCGTCGTCGTAGTACTCCTGGTAGCCCTTCCAGTAGGCGGTGATGTTTCCGGCGTTGCCCACTGGAAGCAGGTGGTAGTCCGGCGCCTCTCCCAGGGCGTCGACGACTTCGAAGGCCGCGGTCTTCTGCCCTTCGATGCGGGAGGGGTTGACGGAGTTGACCAGAAAGACCGGGTAGTTCTCAGCCAGTTTGCGCGCCACGTCCAGGCATCCGTCGAAGTTGCCGTCGATCTGGATCAGCTCCGCGCCGTGGGCGATGGCCTGTGACATCTTGCCCACGGAGATCTTGCCCGCCGGCACCAGCACCGCGCAGGTGAGTCCGGCCTGGGTCGCGTAGGCGGCGGCCGAGGCCGAGGTGTTGCCGGTCGATGCGCAGACCACGGCCTTGGCTCCCTCAGCCACGGCTGCGGTGATGGCCATGGTCATCCCCCGGTCCTTGAACGAGCCGGTGGGGTTCATGCCTTCGACCTTGAGGTGGACCTCGCCCTCGACCAGCGCCGACAGCGCCGGGGCCGGCACCAGGGGTGTGCCCCCCTCGCCGAGGGTGATGATGCGGGTGCTCTCATCAACGGGGAGCCGGTCGGCGTACTCACGGATGACGCCGCGCCACTGGTGAGCCATAGTTGCCTGCCCTTCCTACTTCTCGACTTCGACGCGCAGCACCGAGTTGACGGCCTTGACCACGTCCAGGCCGCGCAGCTGCTCGACTGTGGCCTGCAGATTCCGCTCGCTGGCAAGGTGGGTGACGATCTGAATCTTGGCCCCGTTTTCGGGGTCGTCCTCGATCTCACCCTCCACTGTGACGACGCCGGGCTGGCGCATCGACTCGATGGAGACATGGTTCGTCGCCAGCACCTGGGCGATCTCGGCGATGACGCCCTCCCGGTCGGCCACCTCCATATCGATGTAGTACTGGGTCGACGCCCGTTCGATCGGCAGCGGCGGAAGGTCTGCGGCACTGGGGACGGTGGCCGCCGTCGGGGTCGGCGCGTGCATCCGACGCGCCGCGGAGACCAGATCTCCCATGATTGCGCTGGAGGTGGGCTGACCGCCGGCCCCCTGTCCGTAGAACATGAGCTCGCCGGCGTTCTCCGCGACGACGAACACGGCGTTGAAGGCCCCTCGGACACTGGCCAGCGGGTGGGTGCGCGGCAGCAGGGTCGGATGGACCCGCAGGACTGCCCCGGTGGCTTCCGACTCCTTCTCAGCGATGGCCAGCAGCTTGATCACGTAGCCGGAGGCGGCCGCGGCCTCGATGTCCTCCTGGGACACCCCGGTGATGCCCTGGCAGTAGACGTCGTCGATGCTGAACGGAGCGTGGAACGCCAGGGTCCCCAGGATCGCCGCCTTGGCAGCGGCGTCGTAGCCCTCAATGTCTGCGGTCGGGTCCGCTTCGGCGTAGCCGAGCTTCTGCGCCTCCGCCAGCGAATCGGCGAAGGCCGCCCCTGTGGTGTCCATCTGATCCAAGATGTAGTTCGTGGTGCCGTTGACGATGCCCATCACTTTGGTGATGCGGTCCCCGGAGAGCGACTCCTGAATCGGGCGAAGAATGGGGATGGCTCCGCCGACCGAGGCCTCGAACCGCAGCTCTGCCCCGGATTCGGCGGCCACGGCGCTCAGCTCCGCGCCGCGACTGGCCAGCAGCGCCTTATTGCCGGTGACCACGGCCGCGCCGCGGCGCAGGGCGCGTTCGATCAGCTCTGCGGCCGGCTCGTCACCGCCGATCAGCTCCACCACCAGGTCCACCTGGTCGACCAGCGCCTCGGCGTCGGTGGTCAGCAGCTCGCCGGGAATCTTCCAGTCCCGGGGGGCCTCCGGGTCGCGCACAGCCACGCCGGCCAGGCGCACCGGGGCGCCGACGCGGGAGGAGATGAGGTCGCGTTCCTCCACCAGGGTGCGGGCCACCAGGGAGCCGACGTTGCCGGCCCCGAGCAGGCCGATGGTGATCGTTTCTTCAGAGCGGGCCATCATCACCTCTACATATACGCATGTGGTCAAACATTCTGCGGCGTCGTCATGCCTGTGCTGCGGCGCCTGAGCCGGTGTATCCGGTGTCGCGGGCCAGCATCTGATCCATCGTCTCGCCGTGGATGAGCACCTGGGCCTCACCGCCGCTGACAGCGATCACCGCCGGACGGGTGAGGTAGTTGTAGTTGCTGGACAACGAGTGGCAGTAGGCGCCGGTGGCCGGCACTGCGAGGACGTCTCCGCGGGAGACAGCCGGTGGCAAGTATACGTTTCGCACCACTATATCGCCGGATTCGCAGTGTTTGCCCACAATGCGAGACAGGATGTGCTCTCCGGTGAGACTGCGCGAGGCCAGGACCGCGGAGTAGTCGGCGTCGTAGAGCACCGGGCGGGGGTTGTCCCCCATTCCGCCGTCCACCGCGATGTAGCGGCGGGTGATGCCATCTTCGACGACGACGTCCTTTGTGCTGCCGGTGGTGTAGAGGGTGACCCCGGCCGGCCCCACGATGCTGCGGCCGGGTTCGATGCTGATCTTCGGCAGGCTGATGCCGTGCTCGGCGCAGGAGGCCTTCACCGCGGCAGCCAGTGCGGTGGCGATCTCTGCGGGGTGCCGCGGCGCATCGGCCTCGGTGTAGGCGATGCCGTGGCCGCCGCCCAAGTCCAGTTCGGCCAGCGCGACGCCGTGGACCGACTCGATGCGCGCCAGGAAGGCGATGAGCTTCTCGGCGGCCAGCTCGAAGCCCTCCGGCTCAAAGATCTGGGACCCGATGTGGCAGTGCAGTCCGATCAGCTCCACGCCCTCAGCCGCCAGTGCACGCTCCACCCCGCTCCAGGCCGGAGAGCCGAGGTAGGGGTTACCGGCCTGACCCTGAGTCTGCGGCACTGGGGCGGGAGCGGGGGTGGGTGCCGGGCCGCGCGGGCTCAGTGAGAGACCGAACTTCTGGTCCTCGTGGGCGGTGGCGATGTACTCATGGGTGGAGGCATGGACCCCAGGGGTCAGCCGCAGCAACACCTTGGCGGTGCGCCCCTGTTCTGCGGCAGCGGCTGAGATGCGCTCCACCTCTTCGACGGAGTCGGCGATGATGCGGCCGAGGCCCAGTTCCACCGCGCGGCGGATTTCGGCGTCGGATTTATTGTTGCCGTGCAGCCCGATGCGCGCCGGATCGATGCCGGCGGCCAGTGCGATCGCCAGCTCTCCGCCGCTGGCGGTGTCGATGTTCAGCCCCTCCTCGGCGGCCCACCGCGCCGCGTGGGTGGAGAGGAAGGCCTTGCCGGCGTAGAAGACGTCGACGCCGGTGCCGGGCCCCTCCCCCTCGGCGGCGAAGGCTGCGCTGAAGGCTTCGCGGAAGGCCCGGGCGCGGGCACGGAAGTCGCGTTCGCTGAGCACGTAGAGGGGCGTGCCGTAGGTCTCGGCCAGTTCGGAGGCCGCGATGCCGCCGATGCTCAGCTCACCGGCTGCAGTGCGGGAGGTGTCGGCGGGAAACAGCGCGTCCTCCAGATCCTGGGTGTCGCGCCGAAGCTTCAGCCAGTCCGGTGCCAACGGGTGGGCGGCCGGCATCTGGTGTGTGCTCAAACCTTCTGGGCTCAAACCTTCCGGGCTCACATCTTCTCCGGTGCGGTCACGCCGAGCAGGGCCAGCCCGTTGCGCAGCACCTGGACGGTGGCGTCGTTGAGCCAGAGCCGGCTGCGGTTCAGGTCGGTGACCGGCTGCTTCTCGCCGTTCTCAGCGACGCTGGGGGCGATCCGGCACTTCGCGTACCAGGCGTGATAGGCCGCAGCCAGATCCTCCAGGTAGCGGGCCACCCGGTGGGGCTCACGAAGTTGGGCGGCGCGGGCGATGAGGGTGGGGAACTTCGCCAGGTGGGCCAGCAGCTCCTCCTCGCGCACGTGGCTGAGCAGCCCGGCGTCGAACCCTGCCCCATTGGGGCCGGTGCGTTCCACCCCCTGGGCATGGGCGTTGCGTGCGGCGTTGCACGCCCGGGCGTGGGCGTACTGGACGTAGAAGACCGGGTTGTCGTTGGTCTTGGAGCGCAGCAGCTCCGGGTCCACATCGATCGGCGAGTCTGCCGGGTAGCGGCCCAGCGTGTAGCGCAGGGCGTCGGTGCCCAACCATTCGATGAGGTCGTCCAAGGCGATGATGTTGCCGGCTCGTTTGGAGAGTTTGGCGCCTTTAATGCTCATCAGCTGACCGATGAGGATCTCGATGTTGTATTCGGGATCGTCTCCGGCGCAGGCTGCCAGTGCCTTCAGCCGGCCCACGTAGCCGTGATGATCGGCGCCGAGCAGGTAGATCTTCTCGGTGAAGCCGCGCGCCCGCTTGTCCAGGTAGTAGGCGGCGTCGGCCGCGAAGTAGGTCGGCTCGCCGTCTGCTTTGATCAGCACCCGGTCCTTATCGTCGCCGGAGTCAGTGGTGCGCAGCCAGACCGCGCCCTCGCGGTCCTCCACGTGACCCTGTTCGCGCAGGGTCGCGACGGCGTCGTCGAGTTTTCCGGATTCGTGCAGCGAGCGTTCGGCGAAGTAGACGTCGAAGTGCACCCCGAAGTTCTCCAGGGTGGTGTGGATGCGGCGCATCTGCTCTTCGTAGGCGACCTCCCGAGCGATCGGCAGCGCGTGGGCCCGATCCTGGTTTGTGATGTCGGGGTGCTGGTCGCGGACTGTCTCGGCCAGCTCCGCCACGTACTCCCCCGGGTAGCCGCCGGCGGGCACCTCTTCACCGTGCAGCCGGGCCAGCACCGACTCGGCGAAGGTGTTCATCTGGTTGCCGGCGTCGTTGATGTAGTACTCGTTGGTCACGCTGGCCCCGGAGGCTTGCAGCAGCCGGCTGACGGCGTCTCCCAGGGCGGCCCAGCGGGTGTGGCCGATGTGCAGGGGCCCGGTGGGGTTGGCGGAGACGAACTCCAAGTTGATGCTGTGTCCGGTCAGTGTCTGGTTGTGACCGTAGGTGTCACCGGCTTCGACGATGGCCTGGGCCAGCTGCCCTGCGGAGGCGGCGTCGAGGGTGATGTTGATGAAGCCGGGCCCGGCGATCTCCACGGCGCTGATGCCCTGCTGCTCACTGAGCCGGGTGGCCAGGATGTCGGCCAGCTGACGGGGCTTCATCCCGGCCGGTTTGGCCAGCTGCAGGGCGATGTTGGTGGCCCAGTCTCCGTGTGCGCGGCTCTTGGGCCGTTCCACCCGCACCTCGTCAGGGAGGGTCTCGAGGGCGACGTCGCCGGCGGCCGCAGCCTCGGCGAGCACAGATTTCACGATGGCGGAGAGTTCCTCTGGAGTCACCCCAGCAGTCTACGTGTTCGGCTCGGTCCCCACCGTCGGTCCGTTCGGCCGCGCCGCAACTGTCAGCAGCGACTCACCTTCGGCGGCGACTGCCAGTTTCAGCGCGGCCATCTGGGGTGCCGCGAGGAGCCTCCACGTTCCCGCACGTCTACAGAACCAGCGGGATCACGCCGTAGAGCCCGGTGGCGATCATATAGATCCCCAGGCCCAGCAGGGTGAGCCCACTGACCAGCTCGATCCAACCGGTCACCCGAGGGTTGGACAGCCACCGGTTGGCGGCGTCGACGATGAGCACCAGCCCCAGCAGGTAGAGCAGGATCGCCGCGGCCACGGTGCCGCCCAATACGGCGATGACGAAGATCGGTCCGGACTCCCGGGGCGTGAACTGCGGGAAGAGCGCGAGGAAGAACAGCCCGGTCTTCGGGTTGGTCATGCAGGTCACGATGCCGGCGCCGAAGGCTGATTTCCCCGTGACTGACTTGGTGGATGCCGGCCGGGTCTCCTGGACGCCGGAGGCGGTGATGACCGAGGCGTCGCGGAATCTGCCCCGTGCTGTCAGTGATGTGCGGGCGCCGAGCCAGATCAGATAGCTGCCGCCCAGCAGGCTGACGATGTAGTAGGCGCTGTCTGAGGCTTCGAAGAGGGCGGCCAGTCCCAATGCGGCCAGCACCGCCCAGATGAACAGACCGAATGTGGTGCCCAGGGCTGCGAATATTCCGGCGCGCCTGGACACCAGAGCGTAGCGCAGAGAGAGCAGGGTGTCTGGGCCCGGAGTCACGGCCAGGATCACCGCGACGCCGACGAATGCCAGGTATGTGCCCAATGTCACGGGATCATCATCGCAGAAAGCGCGTCAGAAAGAGTCACCCCACCAGCAGTTCCGGTGGGGTGACGCCACGTCTGGCTCCAGGCGCCCTGCCAGGCTCCGATGCTCTGGCGCAACGCGGTCACCAGACCGCACAACATGTGACACTGATCACTATAGTGCGCAGAGCCCGAACGCTCAAATCACCGAAGCTCGGAGTACGGCTCCGTGACAGACCGAGCCCGAACGCGACACAAGGACCGCAGAGTCCAGGCTCCCGAGAGAATCTTGGCAACGCGCCGAACACTGACCAGCATCCGGCCCTAGTCCTGCTACCTACAGCGGGGCCCACCCGGCTCTCGTCAATCGAAAGGCCCGTTTCACAGGTTTAAAGAAGTCTGCAAACAGGGCATGTCAAGGTTGATCTGAGGGCTGTGACAGCGGTCGTGTCCGAGGCCATGCCTACTGTGGCCCGTGTCGGTATCGACCGACTGGACTACTTCCCATCACTCGCGTTCTGAGAGGAACTTTTTATGACACAGCAAGACATGTACCCGCCTGCCGGCGCCCCTGGAGCACCACCGGAGCAGCCAAAGAAGGGGTTGGGCATTGCAGCGATGGTCTTGGGCATCATTGCACTGGTGTTCGGCTTCATTCCGTTCATTGCTGCGCTCAGCTTCTTTCTGGGCCCGCTCGCCGTAGTGCTGGGAATCATCGCATTCATCAAGCGACGGGGCCGTGGCCAGGGCATTGCCGGCGTAATCACCGGAGCAATCGGCGCAATAGTAGCGCTAATCGGTTTCGCTCTTACCGGCGCGTTTTTCGCCGCTGTCGACGAGGAGGTGCAGAACTCGGAGGACACCACCAACAACTCCGAAGAGAATGAGCAGGCACCAGAGGATGAGGCTGCTGATACCGCCGACGAGGCCAGTTCCGAAGATGAATCCAGTACCGAGGATGCCGAGGAAGACACGGAAGCCTCCGGGGACGCGGGCAGCAGGGACAACCCTCTGCAGCTTGGCGAGACCTTCGAAGCCGGTGACTGGGCTGTGACCATCAACTCGTTCACCCCGAACGCGGCAGACGAGGTCGCAGCGGAGAACCAGTTCAACGAGCCCGCACCTGAAGGAAGCGCCTATGCTCTGATCAATGCCGACGCCACATACAGCGGCAGCGAATCAGAGATGGTCATGATGGGCGTAAGCATCGACTACGTGACCTCCAGCGGTGAGACAGTCGGAGCCTTCGACTCGATGGCCGTCGCCCCAGACGCGTTGGACAGCAGCGCCGAACTGTTTGAAGGCGGCAGCGAATCAGGAAACATCGCCCTCGCGGTGCCAGAAGATGATGACGGCGTCATCCGTGTCCAGCTGGGCATGCTCAACCAGGAAGACGCCTTCTTCACCACCGAGTGATCGATTTGATTGTTCACAGAGGTGCCCCGTTCAGTCTCGGACGGGGCACCCCTGCACTCCACGTTCACTGTTATGACAGGCTAGCCCTATGCGCCCTCAAGACCTTCGCGCCCCGGCACCAGAGACCACGGCTGGCCCCGATCTCTATCAAGAGGCCCACGAGCGCCTGACCGCCCTGACCGGCCACAGCGGGGACTTCCGCCCAGGTCAGTTCGAGGCCGTCTCGGCGCTGGTCGAGCAGAGGCGCAGGGTCCTGGTAGTCCAGAAGACCGGCTGGGGAAAGTCCGCGGTCTACTTCCTCGCGGCGAATCTGCTGCGCCGCCGCGGCCGCGGGGTGAGTCTGATCGTTTCGCCGCTGATCGCACTGATGCGGGACCAGATTGCCGCAGCAGAACGCGCCGGCGTACGGGCTGAAGCGGTCAACTCTGCCAATGCCCATGAATGGGACTCCGTCTTGGCCGCCCTGCAGGCTGATGAGCTGGACGTACTGCTGATCTCCCCGGAGCGCCTGTCCAATCCCACCTTCCGCCACGAGGTGCTGCCCGGGCTGCTTCAGCGGCTTGGAATGCTGGTCATCGATGAGGCCCACTGCATCTCCGACTGGGGACACGACTTCCGGCCGGACTACCGTCGGATCGGCGAAATCGTAGCCGACCTGTCTGCCGAGGTCCCGGTGCTGGCTACCACGGCCACCGCCAATTCTCGGGTAGTAGACGACGTCGCCGCCCAGCTGAGTCCAGAGACTGCCGACAGCGTCGACAGTGCCGACCACTCCGGCGAGCAGAAGGTCATGATCCTGCGTGGGGGCCTCAGCCGAGAATCCCTACGGTTGGGTGTGCTGAGGCTTGACGATTCTGAGCAGCGGATCGCGTGGCTGACCGAGCACCTTGGCAAGTTGTCCGGCAGCGGCATCATCTACACCCTCACCGTCTCCCAGGCGGAGGACATCGCCCACCACCTGAACTCACACGGGCATGAAGTCGCTTCCTACACCGGCAGGACCGACCCGGACGAGCGCGCCCAGTTGGAGCGGTCGCTGAAGGAGAACCGGATCAAAGCGTTGGTGGCCACCAGCGCGCTGGGGATGGGCTTCGACAAACCGGACTTGGGGTTCGTGGTGCATCTGGGCGCCCCGTCGTCCCCGGTCTCCTACTATCAGCAGATCGGCCGGGCCGGGCGCGCAGTGCAGAACGCGGATGTGCTGCTGCTTCCCGGCAAGGAGGACGTGCGCATTTGGGAGCACTTCGCTCAAGCTTCCATGCCGACTCAGCAGCGGGCAGATGCCGTGCTGCACCAGCTGAGCACCCAGCAGCCGCTCTCTTCGGCCAAGCTGGAGGCAGCCGTGGACATCCGCCGGTCCCCGCTGGAGCTGCTGCTGAAGGTCCTGGAGGTCGATGGCGCGGTGCAGCGCGTCCGCGGCGGGTGGTTGGCCACCGGGGCCCCGTGGCACTACGACGCCGAACGCTACGCCAACATCCTGCAGCTGCGCCGGGACGAACAGCAGGCCATGCTCGACTACCAGCGACTGGGCCCCGGCCAGTGCCGCATGGTATTTCTGGCCACCGCCCTCGACGACAATGAGGCCTCACCGTGCGGGCGCTGCGACACCTGCGCAGAGCCGTGGTATCCCCAGCACATCGACCACAGCGCAGTAGCTGAGGCCCGCACCAGCTTGGACCGGGTGGGGGTCACAATCGCCCCGCGGAAGCAGTGGCCCACTGGACTGGATGCACTGAGAATCTCACTGAAGGGACGGTTGTCGTCGGATGAGACCGCGCAGGAGGGGCGTGCGCTGACCCGGCTCAGCGATCTGGGATGGGGGCCGGCCGTGCGGGAAGCCCTCCAGGGCGAGGACGCAGCAGTGCCGGACCAACTGCTGCAGGCTGCGGTGCGCGTGCTGGCCCAGTGGGATTGGGAGCAACGGCCCGACGTCGTCGTCTCAGTTCCCTCAGCACGTCATCCACAGCTGATCAGCAGCCTGGCTGAGGGGCTGTCGCGCATCGGAAGGCTCCCCTATGCAGGCGCACTGCAGTGGCAGTCCGGCGGGCCCAGCGGCGATCCCGAGGCCAACAGCGCTTTCCGCCTTGCCGGTCTGCTGGGCCGCTTCGCCGTGCCGGAGCACATGGCATCGCGGATCAGTGGGGCCTCAGTGCTGCTGATCGATGATGAGGTGGTCTCACGCTGGACACTTACGGTCACCGCCGGTGAGCTTCGCTCGGCAGGGGCTGATGCGGTGCTGCCCTTCGCCCTCGGCATGCGTGGCTGACAGCGGCGGCACTGCGAGCCACCGTCCTCGCCTCCAGTGACAGCGACCGTGTCCGTGGCTGGTCCTGCTGCTGACCGCTTGCGACTCCACTGAGGAAACCGCTCAAGAGTCCGCTGCCGCGGGAGATGAGGCCGGCGAGGAGGAGGACCCCGACAGTCGCATCCGAGTGCGTCTGGTCGTGACCGACCACGCGGGCACCTTCTTAGCCACCGAGTGATTCAGACATTAGAAACCCCCGCGATCAGTCTCTCTTGAGGCGATCGCGGGGGTTGTCCGTTGGTGCCCCCGAAGGGATTCGAACCCCTGACCTTCGGTACCGGAAACCGACGCTCTATCCCCTGAGCTACGGAGGCGGGATCGCTGGATGCGACCGATCCAGGCTACCAGGCCCAGCCGGAGACGGCGACTTCAGAATGTGTGCAGCCGGCCTGTTGCAGATCAGGCTCAAGTGCCATATTTTCTTGCATGTCTGCGGATGAGCTGCTTGATCACATTGAACGTCAGATGCACGCCTTGGCGGCCAGGTGGGGTCCACGGCTGGCGACCGTGAAAGACTCAGCAGAACGACCTCCGAAGAGCTGAGAGCGTAAAGATTCCGAAAGGACGACTAGGCGATGCCACAAGCAACCCCGTTCCTCACCTTCCAGCCTGGCCGTGGCCAAAGCGCCGCCGAGGCCATGGACACCTACCTCAGCCTGTTCGATGACGGCCGCGTCCTGACCGACCAACGCTACGGCGCTGAGGGCCCCGGTGCAGAGGGGACGGTCATATTGGCGGAGTTCGTCATAGCCGGGCAGCACTTCCGCTGCAGCGACAGCTTCATCGACCACGAGTGGGATATCACCCCGGCGGTCTCGGTGATGGTCGACTGCGACTCTGCCCACGAGCAGCAGCGCCTGTTCGATGCCCTGGCTCAGGGCGGGCGAATCTATATGCCGCTGGACGACTACGGCTTCGGCCCATTCGGCTGGGTCGAAGACCGCTTCGGGGTCTCCTGGCAGTTGGCCGCCCCAGCAGCCGAAAACGAGGCACAGTAACCTTCCGTCTGATCATTCGGGTCAGCCGGTGACGGCGACCTGGTAGCTCCACAGTTCACTGGACATACCCACCGGCTTGCGCTTCGGTTCGCCCTCGTGCTCACCGTGAGACTTCTTGAAATCCTGAGAATCTCGCCAGTTCTGGTAGTCCTCTTCGGAGTCCCAGCGTGTCACCACCAGCCACTGGTTCCGCCCGTCGGTGGGCTGCAGCAGCTCGAATCCCTGGAAGCCGGCCGTACCGGCCATGGAGTCCTGATGAGCCGCAAATCGTTGGCCCAACTGGTCGCCGGAGTCCTCGGGCACTGTGATGGCGTTGATCTTGATGACACTGGTGCTCATTGCTCCAGTCTACTCAGAGCGGCCTATAACGGTGTCGCTAGAACAGTGTCGGCTGACCGCCCTGCCCGGAGAGCTCCAGCCCCGGCAGCTCTTCGGCCCGATCGCTGAGTGCCGTCTGGGAAGGTTTCTCAGGTGAATCGCGGCCGCGCCAGGCCGGCCCTGACCGCTGGAGGAAACCGTGGCGGCGCCGTGCTGCGGCGGCCTGCTGACCCAACCACTGATTATAGTCCTTGTCCGCATAGCTGCCGAAGTCTCCCCTGGAACTGCGGTAGAGCCGCCGATACTTCGGCACCAGTTTGGGATACTCGGCCTGCAGCCACTGCATGAACCATTCCCGAGCCCCGGGCCTCAGGTGCAGAGCTCCGGTGGTCACCCACCCTGCGCCGGCATCAGCCAATGCCGCGTGGAGTCGGTCAAGCTGGTCCTGCGAGTCGGTCAGCCACGGCAGGATCGGCATGGCCATCACGTTGCATTCGAGTCCAGCGTCGGTGATGGCCCGGATAAGATTCAGCCGGGCTCGAGAGTCGGGTGTGCCGGGCTCCACCTTCTGCTGCAGCTCAGTGTCCATGATCGCCAGCGACACCGCCACGGAGACCGGCACCTTCTGAGCCGCCTCGACCAGGAGCGGCAGGTCACGCTTGAGCAGCGGTCCCTTGGTCAGGATCGAGAATGGGGTGCCTGAATCCGCCAGGGCCCGGATAATCCCTGGCATGAGCGCATAGCGGCCTTCGCTGCGCTGATAAGGGTCGGTGTTGGTCCCCAAGGCGACGTGCTCGCGCTTCCAGCTGGGTTTGGACACCTCCGCGCGCAGCACCTCTGCCACATTGGTCTTCACCACAATTTGTGTATCAAAATCCTTCCCTGAATCTAAATCAAGATATTCATGCGTCTTTCTCGCAAAGCAGTTATGACTGATCACCCCGTTCGCTATGAAATCTTCAGTCTCGGTCGAGATATCAATCAAGTGCGCCTCACGACGCAGAGGCTCCACAGAAGCGACGCG